>DATLQU010000038.1:0-39903 GCA_035535015.1 Acidimicrobiales bacterium
CCTTGATGACGATGGCAACGCCACCTTCACCTTCAAGGGCACCTCGTGCGCCTCTGGGCCTTCGCAGGTGATCGCCGACGTGCTGGCTGGTACCCACCAGACGTACGTCACCACGTTCACCGTCGACCCGCCGGCACCGACTATCTGAGCCAAGGCTTAGATCGGCAGTACCAAAGACGGTAAGAGCGGGAAGGGGGGCGCACTGCGCCCCCCTTCCCGACTCTTGGGGACAGTGCGAGCCAACCGCACGACACCCCAGGCCGGGCGGCGCACGCGGAGACGTGCCGGCATCGGCGGCGAGACGGGGTGGGTCGATCGACACCGGTCGAGCGACTTAGGACATGATCAGAAGCGGCGGGGGGCCGAGAAGGATGTCAGGCAATAACCGGGCGGTGATCTCCACGGTGCTCTTCGCCGTCGTCGTCGCCCTGACGGGATCTCTGGTGCTCTTCCTGGGGTCGGCCGCCGGGGCCGCCGGCCCCTCACACCGGGTCGTGGCGGCCAAGGCCCACGGCCCCAGGCAACTGAGCGAGTTGATCGCCTCCGACGCTTGGACCGGCGACGACTTCGGATGGTCAGTCGCCGTCTCGGGTTCGACCGCCGTGGTGGGGGCCCCCTACGCCGGCGCCTACAAGGGCGCCGCCTACATCTTCTCCAAGACGGGCAAGACCTGGACGCAGACCCAGACACTGTCCGCCTCCGACGCCGCCCCGGGCAACGAGTTCGGCTGGTCGGTGGCCATCTCCGGCACCACGGTGGCCGTGGGCTCTCCCGGCACCTACTTCGGCATCGGCACGGCCTACGTCTTCACCGATACCGGGGGTACCTGGACCCAGCAGTCCGAGTTCAGCGCCACCGACGCCATGGGCGGCGACAAGTTCGGCTACTCGGTGGTCACCTCGGGTTCGTCGGTCATGGTGGGCGCCGACGGCCACAGCGCCCGAAAGGGAGCCGTCTACATCTACACCGAGAATGCCGGGAGCTGGCCCCTGCAGGTCGAGCTCACGGCCTCCGACGGACTCCCGTCCGACATGTTCGGCTGGTCGATGGCCGTCTCGGGCTCGACCCTGGTGGTCTCCGCTGTCCGACATGCGGCCAACGGCGCCATCTACGTCTTCACCGACACCGGCGGCACCTGGAGCCAGGTGGCCGAGCTCAAAGCGGGCGACGGTGCCGACGACGACTACTTCGGCGACAAAGTCGCCGTCTCGGGTCGCCTCATCGTGGCCGGCGCCCCCGGACACAACAAGACCACCGGTGCCGCCTACATCTTCCGTGGCGCCGGAGCCAACTGGACCGAGGTGGGCGAACCGACGGCGTCGGACGGCGCCGCCAACAATTGCTTCGGCTGGTCGGTCGGCCTGTCGGGTACCACCGTGCTCGTGGGTGCCGAGCAGCACAACGCCGCCGCCGGCGCCGCCTACGTCTTCAAGAAGTCCGGCTCCACGTGGAAGCAGCAACCCGATCTCACGGCGGGCGATGCCGCCGCCGGCAACGAATTCGGCTACTCGGCGTCGCTGTCGGGAAACACGGCCGTCATCGGGGCTGACAACGCCGAGGGTGGCGCCGGGTCGGCCTACATCTTCAAGGTCTGATCCTCGTTTCCGGATGAGCCGCTCTCAGCGGTAGCTGAGGGCGCGGCCGAGCGTGTCGAGGGCCAGGCAGAAGGTCGTCGTGGCGCAGGACACCGAGACGAGCCCCGCCGCACCGTCGATGGTCCGGGGGAGTGACCACGTGGTGCCGTCGAAGCTGACGACCCTCCCGCCGCTGTCCACGGCCACGCAGAAGGTGGGGCCGGCGCAGGACACCGAGACGAGGGCGGTGCTTCCGACGGCGGCTCCGACGCCGCTCGGGTCGACCGGTTGGGGGACGGACCAACTCGTCCCGTTCCAGGCCAGCACGTTCCCCGCACTGTCGGTGGCCACGCAGAACGTGGTCGTCGGGCAGGAGACGGCCTCCAGTTGTCCCGACGTGTCGACGTCCTGCGGCTGTGTCCAGACCCTGCCGTTCCACTGTGATGTGCCGCCCGTCGTGGCCATGCAGAAGCTGGCGTTGACACAGGAGATGTCGGTGGGCCCTCCCCAGGCGTTCACGGCCGACGACCAGTGGCCGTCGTAGAAGTAGGCGTCGCCCTCGCCGTCGACGGTCACACAGAAGGTGCCTCCGGCGCAGGCCAGGGCCTGCAGGCCCTGCGCTCCCCCGAGCGTCTGGGCCGAACTCCAGGCCGTCCCGTTCCAGCCGACCACCTCGTTGCCACCGGGCATGGCCATACAGAACGTCGGACTCCCGCACGACAGGTCGGCGGCCGCCGGTGGGGAGGTACCACCCGAGCCTGTGACCGAGAGAGGGGTCGACCACCGCCTCCCGTCGTAGCGGTAGGACTTCCCGTCGGCGCTCAGAGCCATGCAGAAGGTGGGTGTGGGGCAGGCCACGGTGTGGACCGGCCGAACGGCGTCGATCACCGGCGAGGGCGCCGACCACGGGGACGGTGCGGTGCCGGTCGTCGTGGACCGTCCTGATGTGGTGATGGTCGTCGTCGAGGTGGCGCGGTGCGCGGTGTTCCCACCGCATCCGGCCGAGAGCAGCAGCAGCGTGACGATCCCAAAAGATGACGCAGGACGTCGCCAGAAGGTCGTCGAAGGCACGGGCCGCCATTCTTCCATGGCCCCCTGTCGCCGACGGACCAGGGAAAGGCCCGACCGACCGTGGCAAGGATCGCTTCCCGAGCCCTCGCCCAGCACTTCGACCACTTCCGTGACACCGCTGACAAACGGTTCCGACAAACGGTTCTGACAAACGGTTCTGTGAGAACCCTGTCAGCGGTCTGGTGCCCAAGGGATTTCTCCATTTCGGGGTACCGTTTGTGTTGTGCACGCGTTGGGCAAATGACTCCTCAGCGCGTACCATTCGGACATGCCCGTTGGGGCGGGCGCGAAGACAGAGGCCGGTTGAGGTATGGAGCCCGATGAGTGATCGCGGTCAGATGTCGTCGCCCGCACCCTCCGAGGCGCGTCCCGACCGGGACAGGCCGGTGGGCACCCTGGTGGTCGGGGACGAACGTTTCGATTTCGGCGTCCGCAACACCCTGCTCTACTTCAAGGACCTGAAGCAGGCCACCCTCGACCTCTCGCCCGGTTCGGGTGCCGCCCCGGCCGCCGTGGCCCGGCTTCTCGGCTCCCACCGGGTCTCGCTCTCGGAGGTTTTCGGCGCCGATCCCGATGCGCTGCGCGACGCCACCAAGCGGGTCCGCGCCATCTCCTACCGGGCTCAGCGAAACGTCGACAAGGGAACGGAGACCACCCTGGGCATCGCCTGGGGTATAGCCACCTGGGACAACGGGAGGTCCACCACCCCGGCCGCCCCCATCGTGCTCCGCGAGGCGGCCGTGGCCCGTCGCGCCGGCGACGGCGAGGACTTCTATCTGGCCGTCGAAGGCGGCTGGAGCCTGAACGCCACCCTGCTGCACCTGCTCGAGGTCGACTTCGGCGTCGACGTCGAGGTGGGCGCGCTGCTGGACCTGGTCGAACAGCTGGCCGACCACGTCCAACCCGTCGACCTCTTCGAGCGCGTGGCCAAGATCGCCCACGACGTTCCCGGCTTCCTCATCGTCCCCCGGGTCGTCCTCGGAGCCGTTCCCCGGGGTCCCATGCTGGCCATCCGGGACATCGACCCTTCGGAGCAGCGGCCGCGCCAAGATGTCGTGGCCGAGCCCGAAGTGGCGGAGCCGGTCGCGCCAACCGAGCCCGCTGAAGACGAGAACGGGGACGAGATCCTGGCCCGCACCATCGAGCTCTTCCGCACCGGCACCCTCAATCCGGCCCGGCTCCCTGCGGGGTCGACCGAGCGGCGCGTCCTCGAGGAGGTCGGGCCCGACGCCGTGATCGCCGAGATCACCGCCACCCTGCGGGCCGACGGCTGGCCCGAACCGCTGGTCGAGCACGCCGATTCCGGTCTCCGGGTCCGGGCCCCGGCCGATCTGCTCCAGCGCTGGTTCGATGCCAGTGCCCAGCGGCCGAGACCGTCGCACTGGGACGCCACCCATTTCGCACTCTGGGGACTGGCCGCCGCCCCCACGGCGGGAACGCCGGCCATCGCGTCGGTCGGCCGTTGGGCGCAGAAGCGCCATCACCCGATCCTGGTGGCCTGGCAGCTCGTGGCCCAACGGCGCAACGGCGGCGCCCGTGGCCGTCGCCGCCGGCGCAAGCTCTTTCGCGCCCCGCACCGCATCCCCCTACCCCGCGGCCTCGACCAGGCCCTCTGGGGTCTGCCCGTCGACCTGTTGGTGGAGTGGGCCGCCTGGGTGTTCCGGCAGTGGCCGGGGGCGCCGATCGAGTTGCTCCTGCCCTCCGGGACGCCGGCGCTCGTCAGTTCCTGGTACGACCGGGCCCGCCCGATCGCCGAACTGGCGGTGAAGACGTGGATTCCCTTCGCCGCCGTGGACAGCGACCTGGGCCGGTCGGCCAACCGCTGGGTCAAGCATCTGACGGTGGCCTGCGAGGGCGGGGGAGCGCCCCTGGCCTCCTGGTTCGAGCGCTCGACCGTGGCCGCCGCCGAGGCGGTGGCGCTCCGGCTCGGGGCCACCGGCACCGCCGGTGGCCGCCGGGGTCGCGCCAAGCGTCGATCCCCGGTCGCCTCCGCCGATCACGCCATCTGAATCCCGGACCCCGGGCCGGTCGGGGTTTCTGCCGACCGGTGGACCGATCAGCCGATCAGAGGGGCGACCGAGCGCGATCAGAGCGGGACGGGGAAGAACATCTCGCGTCCGCTCAGGAAGTGCCTCAGGAACGCCGGCCGCAGGCCTTCGGTGCTCTCCCCGCCGGCCGCCTCCGACATCTGCGAATGGAAGACCTCGACCGCCGTCCGCTTCCTCTCGAGATAGCCGGCGCTGCTCACCGTCTCGGCCGCCGACGCCGCCGCCACCGTCCGGGCCCACGACCGCGGTCGCTCCCACTGCCAGACGGGATAGGCCAGCAGTCGCACCCCGCCACCGGTGAGGGCGCGCCTCGTGGCCCGGGCCAGCGCCGCGTGGTCGCTGTGCGGATCGGCCTCCGACGTCACGAAGACCTCGTCCGGGCCATGGCTCCTCACGGCGTCGGCCACGGCGTCCACCAGGGCATCACCGGCGCTGTCGAGTTGCGTCTCGGGAAACGCCAGATGGGTGACGGCCTCCTCGGGGAGACCGAGGACCCGGCACGATGCCCGGAGCTCGGCGTCGCGCACGGCGATGTTCTCCTCGCGTGGTCGCCACGGCGGCCAGGTGGCCCCGTCGCTGATCACGACCACCTGCACGGCCGAACCGGCGTCGAGCTTGCGCATCACCGTGGCGCCGCATCCGAGGGTCTCGTCGTCGGGGTGGGGGGCGAGCACCAGGCACGACCGCCTGCCGGTCGACGCCGTCACGTCGGTGCCCCGCCGGCTCATGGATTCTCCGATCCACGCGGCGATGGGCAGCTTCACCGGAACGAGCGCCGACTCCACCCGACGCCGGGCTTCGGACATGGCCATCAGGCGGCCCCTCCCCGCCCGCCTCCGGACCCGATCTTGCGGACCACACCGAGCGCCCGTTCCCGCTCGCTCGCCGGCGCCCCCGTGGTCAGGTAGAGCACGAGATAGGTGACCGCGCCGGCGATGCCGATCACGAAGGCCCCGATGAACGAGTACCCGGTCAGTGCGCGCCCGGCCAGCAGGACGCCGGCGCAGGCGCCGGCGGGAAGGATGTGGGGCACGATGGCGCCGCGCACCACCTCGGACATGGCCACGTTGACGGCCCTGTTGCCGATCACGAGCAGCCCCGGAAGCCGCACCAGCAGCACACCCCCGAGCGTTCCCACCGCCACCCCCAACGGACCGATGGCGTTGGCCAGGATGATCGAGAGGACGACGTTCACCAGCACCTCGATCCCCGACACCCAGCACAGCACCTTCAGGTCGCCCGATCCGAGGAGCACCTGGGCGAGACATTTCACCGGGGAGGCGAAACCCACGGCCAGGGCCAGGATGACGAGAACGTGGGCCGAGGTGTCATAGCCGGGGCCCACCCAGCCCCGGATCCCGGGGCCGGCCAACACCATCAGAAGCAACGAGATCAGGACACCGACCAGCAGCGTCACCCGGATGCCGTCGATCACGATGTCCTTCAGGGCGTCGCGGTCCTTGTTGCGCAGGGTCGCCGACGCGTAGGGGAAGAACACGATGGCCAGCGAGTCGAGCGACAGGTTGGCCGCCTTGGCCAACTTGGCCCCCACGGCGTACACGGCGGCGGGTTTCACCCCGAGAACGATGCCGACGATGACCACGTCGCTGGCGGCCAGGGAGGTCTGGAGCAGCGCATAGACGAGGAACCAGCCCGAGATGTTGGCCGCGGCGCGCAGCCGGAGCTTGTCGATCAGCCGGGGCCGGATCCGGGCGCCGGGGATGACGTGGCGGAGCATGGCCCAGCGCACGCCCTGGAAGCCCACCGTGATGGCCGAGGTGGCCACGGCCAGGGCGACGATCCCGCCCCCGAGGAGCACGACCACCACGCTGGCCACGGCGATGGCGATGCCCATCGAGGCGTTGGCCAACGACAGCAGGTCGAACCGCTGGTAGCCCCCGAGGGACCCGCCGAAGGTGTCGCCGGGGATGGAGACGGCCAATCCCACGGCCAGCACGGTGACGCAGACGAACACCTCCCCGCGCATGTGCGGCGCGATTTGCACGATGTGGGGGAAGAAGAAGGCGATCGCCACGCCGACCACCAGGGCGATCACACCCATGGGCACGAGCACGAAGAATGTGGTGTTGATCATCCGCACGGCCTGCTCGGGTCGCACGTGGGCATCCTCGGCCACCAGCTTCGTGCTGGCCCCACCGAAGCCGAGCTCGAACAACTCCAGATAGGCGACCACGGTGCTGGCCAGGACCCAGATCCCGAAGGCGGTCCGGCCCAGATGGTGCAGCAGCAGCGGGGTCACCACGATGGCCGACACCGCCGTCACGGCCAGGGCCAAGTAATTGCTCAGGACGTTGGCTCCGAAGCGGTGGGGCAGAGCGCTCTCCGGGGCCGGTTCCGACACCGGGTCCCCATCGGTCACGGCCCTGTCACCGTCTGCTCCATCGGTCTTCCCACTCTACGCGACGGCCGCGACCGAGAGAGCTACCGCCGCCGACCCGACCGCAGACCGTCGACGGCGCGTTTGAATGCCACGGCACCGCGCACCACCGGATTGGGCAACGCCACCGCCAGGCGCAGCCGACGGAGCTGGGGCAGTCCCGGTCCTCCGAGGGCCTGCGCCGCCGCCACCGCCCTCCGGGCGTCGGCCGTCCGCCCGGCCAGCACCAGCGCCCGGGCCCGCCGCAGCTGCCAGCGGGCGCGCGGCAGCGACGTCAGGGCCACCTGGGCGTCGAGCCGGCCCCGGAGCCAGCCCTCCCAGAAGGCGAGCACGTCCTCGGCCACGCCGAGCCCGCTATCGGCTCCCCGCCAGGCTCCCGACTGTCCGAGATGCATCGAGTACGTCATCAGCACCTGGTCGAGGTAGTAGACGGGCCACCCCGCCTCGGCCATCGAGAGGAAGAACTGCAGGTCCCCACAGCACAGCTCGGGCCACTGCCGCGCCGGTCCCGCCCACAGCTCGCGGCGCCAGACGGCGTTGCCCTGCAACATGAACCACTCCTCGCCGAGCAGCACCTCGAGCAGGCCGTCGTTGCGGCCGGCTCGCAGGGCGATCGGCCACCGCTCCCCGTGGTCACCACCGCGGCCGCGGTCGAGCACCACCGCGCAGCAGGCCAATCCGATCTCGGGATCGTCGTCGAGTACCTCCACCAGCCGGCCGAGGAACTCCGGCTCCCAGCGGTCGTCGTCGTGGAGCACGGCCATGTACCGACCCCGGGCCCGGTCGAGAAGGGCCCGGTGATTCTGCGAGAAGCCCAGCCGTTCGGGGTTCTGCCGGTAGTCCACCCGGGGATCATCGATCTCCGTCACCAGCGCCCGCGCCGCGCCGGTCTCGTCGCCGATCAGCAACTCGAAGTCGCGGTACTTCTGACCGAGCACGCTCATCACCGCCGCCCTCACCTCGGAGGCCGTCCGTGCCATCGGCATGCACACGGAGACTGTCGGCCCACCCACAGCCGCCTCTGTGTCTCTGATCCCGCCGTCGTCGACCCCGGCCACGGCGTCAGAAGCTGGCCGGCAGCAGCGGGCTCACGGAGCCGAAGAAGAAAAAGAGAACCACCAGCACGCCGACTCCGCCGGCACCGTAGACGAGCCAACGCTGGCGCCGTTGGTGACGTCGCCGGCCGAGCAACAAAACGGCGGCGCCGGCCACCAGCACGCCGATCCCCCACAGCAGGGCGGGCTGCCAATTCCCCTGTCCTCCGGCCAGGCCGTCGGCCGCGGCGCTGCCGACGGTAAGCCCCTTCGGGGTCGTCGTGGTCGTCGTGGTCGTCGACGCCTTCGACCTCGACACCTCAATGGACGAGACGAGAGTGGCCTGGACGACCAGTCGACTACTGGCGCTGAACCGCGGGTTGCAGGTGGTCAGGGTCAACTCCGGCGTGCTGCTCGCCGCCAACACCGTCCGGTCGGACGGGGACACCACCATGCTCCGTGCCACCTTGTACGTGAAGGTGCCCTGGGGCGTGGTCAGCATGATCTCGTCACCCGGTTGAAGAGCATCGAGGTTGTAAAAGGGTGCCCCGTAGGTGGTCCGGTGACCGGCGATGGCGGCGTTCCCGGCCTGTCCGGGCAGCGGCGTTCCCTGGTAGTGCCCCGGCCCCTGGCGCAGGTCGGGTGTGTTCGTTCCTTCCACCACCACCTTGTTGACCCCGATCTTCGGGATCTGGAGCAGAGCGACGGCCGCTCCTTCGGCCGGAGCCGTCGTGGTCGGGGCGGGATCGGCACTCGTCGGCCCGGGCATCGTGGTCGGGGTGCTCGTCGCCCCCGTCGCGCCGTCGACGCGGTGCAACTCGTGATCGAGCTGCTGCCGCAACGTGTCCTGGCTGTGCGACTCGGCCAGGTTCGTCCCCCACAACTGGTAGGCGACGAACAACAAGATCACGCTTCCGACGCACAGAAGCACACGACCCAGGGCCCCGGTCAGCTGCCCCTTTTGCACAGATCGACACTACCCGTGGACATGGCCGTCGCCGTCTACACTCTCCCGGGTCGTCGTCCTCTTCGTCTGCACCGCCAACATCTGTCGGTCCCCCATGGCCGCGGCCCACCTGAATCTGGTGGCCGCCGAACTCGAGCAACCCGTCACCGTCTTTTCGGCCGGTCTCCTCGAGGGTGGTCATCCCGTCTCGCGCGACACGGTCGGGGCCATGGCCCCCTACGGTGTGGACCTGGCCGCCCACCGCTCCGCCACCCTCACGGCGGCGGCCGTCGCCTCGGCCGATCTGGTCCTCGGCCTCGAGCGCCGCCACGCCCGCGAGGCCATCCTCCTCGTCCCCGACGTCTGGAACCGGACCTTCACCCTGAAGGAGCTCGTCCGTCGGGGCGAGCAGGCCGGCGCCCGTCGGCCCGGCCAACCCCTGGCCGGTTGGCTGGCCGCTCTGCTCGGGGACAGAGAAAGGACCGATCTGATCGGTCGTTCGGTCGAGGACGATGTGGTCGATCCCCTCGGCGCCGGCCCGGCCGCCTACCGGGCCACGGCCACCGAGCTCGCCGACCTCGTCCGCCGGTTGGCCCGGCTGCTGTGGTCGGGGGCCGGACGTGCCGACAACTGACCGATGCCCCGCCCCCGCTGGACGCGCCGCCGGATCGTCTGGGTCTCCGTGGCCGCCCTGGTCCTGCTCTGGATCATCGCCGCCGCCGCCGTCCTGGCCATGGGCGTCCGTGACGCCAGCCACGCCACGGCCGAGGTCAACCTGGCCAAAGACCACCTTTCGGCCGCCGACCTCGTCTCCGGCGGCCCCGGACCCCAGCTGAAGGCGGCCGGCGCCGAGTTCACCAGGGCCAAGAGCCTCCTCGACTCGCCCCTGCTCGCTCCCGTCGACATCCTCCCCGTCCTCGGCCGCCAGCTCCGCTCCGTCCAGGACCTGGCCGCCGCCGCCGCCCAGGTCTCGGCCATCGGGGTCACCGCCGTCACCGAGGCCAAGACCGTCCTCGACGCCCCCCACCAGGCCGGCCCCGATCGGGTCACCGCGCTCCGCCGGCTGGCGCTGCTGGGTCGGCTCACCGACGCCGCCCTGGCCAAGATCGATCCCGGACCATCCGAGGCCCTGATCGGGCCCGTCGCCTCCAAGCACGACTCCTTCGTCCGCCAGCTCGACCAGGCCCGGACCAAGCTCCAAAACGCCTCGGCCGTGGCCTCGGCGGTGGCCGGCATCCTGCAGGGTCCCCAGCACTACCTGATCCTCATGGGCAACAACGCCGAGATGCGGGCCGGCTCCGGGGCCTACCTGGAGGCCGGCCTCCTCACCACCGGGGACGGCGAGCTCCACCTGAGCGGTGTGGTCCCCACCTCGGGCATCCCGGCCCGGCCCGGCGCCGTCCCCGTCACCGGTGACCTGGAGACCAACTGGGGTTGGCTGCTGCCCGGTGTCGACTGGCGCAACCTCGGTCTCACCCCCCAATTCGACGTGAACGGCCCCCTGGCGGCCCGGATGTGGCAGTCCGTCACCGGTCAGCACGTCGACGGCGTCCTGGCCGTCGACGTCGACACCCTCCACCAATTCCTCCAGGTCACCGGCCCTGTCAGCCTGCCCGACGGCACCTCCCTGAACGCCGACAACGTGGTCCAGTACCTCACCCACGACCAGTACGCCGGGCTCTCGGACACAGACACCTCGAAGGACCGGGTCGACCGCCTGGGGGCGATCGCCACCGCCTCGCTGAACGCCCTCAACGACCAGTCCCTGGACCTGAAGAGCCTGGCCGACGCCATGACCTCGGCCACCTCGGGCCGCCACCTCCTGCTCTGGTCGGCGGATCCCTCGGCCGAGAGTGCCTGGCAGAGCGGCGGGGTCGGTGGCCAGCTGTCGGCCCACTCGGCCATGGTGGCCGTCCTCAACCGGGGAGGGAACAAGCTCGACCAGTACCTCTCCGTCGGATCGTCCCTCCGGATCACCCCGGGCCCGGCCTCCGCCACGGCCACGGCTTCGGCCCCAGGCTCAGCGGCCGGCGCCGCCACCCACGGCTCTCTGACCATCACCCTCCAGAACCAGACCCCGCCGGGACAGTCCCAGTTCATCGCCGGTCCCTACCCGGGTCTCGGGACGGTCTACGGCGAATACGTCGGCCTTCTGACCGTCAATCTGCCGCCCCAGGCCTCCCACCTGCAGGTTCCCGGCGGCCCGGCGGTGGAAGTGCGCGGTGCCGAGGGCCCCGTCTGGGTCCTGGCCACCCCCGTGGACGTCCACGCCGGCGCCACCGAGACCATCGTGGTCACCTTCGATCTCCCGGCCGGCCACGGGTCCCTGACCGTCGTCCCGTCCGCCCGTCTGTCCCCGGTGACGTGGCACTATCGTGGGGCCGTCCACAGCGACGCCACCCCCTTCACCCTGTCCTGGTAGCCATCAGGATGCCCGTCGGTGGTCACGCACCGTGGTCGCTACTGTGAGGGGGGATGCCTGTGCAGTTGACCGGGAATTGGGATTCCATAGTGTTCCTGGTGAGCATCGCGGCGCACTATGCGTCGTAGAGCGTTCATGAGAGGCGCAACCACCACGGAGGGCGACCCCGTGACCGACCGGATCGCCACTGGTCAGGGCCCAAACACCACGAAGAGCGGTGATTGGGTAAAGTTTCAGGTTTCAGAACCATGAATTGACCGCCGAAGGTGGCCAATGACGGGACGAGACCACAGCATGTGACTAAGTTAGATGGAGGAGTCGTCGCCGAAGGCGGCGGGGTGAGGGGTGGCAACATGAAGATCAGATGGCTCGGAATCGGTCTCGGCACAGTCCTGACCTTTGCCGGCGTGGTGGTTCCATCTGTGACGGCCAGTGCGGACAGCACCTGCTACACGGGGTGCTCGTCACCGCCGCCGTCCAGTCATGAACCGACGCCGGCCACCAAGACCGTGAGTGTCTCCTCCGACGGCTTGGCCTTTACGGGGGCCGACATCGAGGAGATGACGGCGCTCGGAGCGGGCGCCCTCGTGGTCGGCGGCGTGCTCGTGCGTCGTAGCCGTCGTCGTCGTCTACCGGCGTAAAGCAACCGTCAGCTCGCGAGGTACGACGTCATGGCCGTCGGGCTCAACTTCCAGTCCTGGGCGAGCGCCTCTCCGACGCGCGGTCGGACGGCCGTGGCCCGCCGTCGTTGGCACGTGCCGGCCCGACCGGAGATGGCCGTCGTCGCCTTCGCCGACTTCGCCGCCCTGGCCGCGCTCGTCATGCTGGTGGCCCCGTTGGCGGCGACCTGGTGGAGCTGGCTCACCGTCGGCTCCGTCGTCGTCCTGCTCACCGCCACCGGCCACTACCGCAGTCGCATCACCCTGAACGCGGCCCGCGAGGCCCGCTCCATCGCCGCCTGCGTGGGCGTGCCCCTCCTCGTGATAGCGGCCGTCCACGTCCACGGCGTCTCGAGCGTGGCTCTGCTCGAGGCCGGGGCCGGCCTCGTCGTTGCGATGCTCATCCTCCGCACCGCGCTCTACGGCCTCATCCGTCGCCTGCGGGCCCGCGGTGTCTACGGCGAGCGGACGCTGATCATCGGGGCCGGACAGATCGGCACCACCTTCGCCGCCACCCTCGAGGAGCACCGCGAATACGGACTGCGCCCCATCGGTTTCCTCGACGACGTCGACGGCGCCGACCTTCCTCTGCCTCTCTTCGGCGGTGTCGCCCTGCTGCGCATGGTGCTCTTCGAAGAGAAGGTCGACCGTGTCGTCGTCGCCTTCGGTGTGGCCCGTGAAGCGGACATGGTCGACGTCCTTCGGGCCTGTGAAGACGCGTCCGTCGACATCCACGTCCTTCCCCGCTTCTTCGAGCTCGGTTCGGCCGTCCACGCCAACGACACCGACGACGTCTGGGGCTTCCCCCTCGTCCGCCTCCGCCGGCCCGTCCTGCGCACCTACTCACGCGCCGCCAAGCGGGCCTTCGACATGTCGGTGGCCGCCTTCGGGCTCCTTCTCCTCTCGCCGCTCTACGCGCTGCTGGCCGTGGCCGTGAAGCTCTCGAGCCCGGGTCCCGTCCACTTCCGTCAGCAGCGGGTGGGTCAACGGGGCGAGACCGTCGAGATCCTCAAGTTCCGTTCCATGCGGGTCCACACCGACTCGGACACCGAGTGGACCATCGCCGAAGAGACTGTCACCAAAGTCGGCCGGGTGCTCCGGGTCCTCGGCCTCGACGAGATCCCTCAGCTCTGGAACATCCTCCGGGGCCAGATGTCCCTGGTCGGCCCCCGGCCCGAGCGCCCCTTCTTCGTCGAGCAATTCAAGGCGGAGATCCGCCACTACGACGACCGCCACCGCGTGCCCGTGGGGCTGACGGGGCTGGCCCAGGTGCACGGCCTGCGGGGCGACACCTCCATCGAGGAGCGGGCCCGCTTCGACAACCACTACATCGAGAACTGGTCGCTCTGGCGTGACATGGTCATCCTCGTCCAGACCCTCTTCGCCGTCGTCCGCAACGCGGCGCGTCCGGCCGGCCCGTCGGGCGCGGTGAGCGCCACCGTCACGGCCGGGTCGTCGGTCGGCGTCGTTTCCACCACGGGTACCCTGGCCGGCCCATCCACAGGATCGGTGGTCGGTGCCGTACGCTCGGAGCATCTCGAGCACCCGAACACCGACGACGACCGGACCATCGCACCGGCCGTCCACGGGTCGAACGAGGCCGCGCCGATCGTCTGATGACGGTCGTCCCCGGCGCGCCTGACATGGGCGCGGCGACCGACGACACCGGCCCACCCATGTCGTGGCGGCTGTCGGTCACCGTCGTCGTCATCGTCGGTGCCATCGCCAGTTTCCTCTCCGTCGGCCGCGCCAGCTTCTCGCTCGACGAGTCCGTCAGTACCACCCTGGCCGGCGCGTCCTGGCACACCTTCAGCCACTCGGTTCTCCACCGCGAGGCGAACATGTCGCTCTACTACCTCTTGCTCCGCCTGTGGATGCATCTCGGCCATTCCGAAGCCGTCGTCCGCAGCCTGTCGGTTCTCGTCAGTGTGGCCGCACTCGCCGTCCTCATGGTGCTGGCCCGACAGCTCTTCGGTCGCCGCAGCGCCGTCATCGGTGGTGTCCTGCTCGCCGTCGACCCGCTCGTCGTCATGTTCGCCCAGAACGCCCGCGGCTACGCGCTCAGCCTTCTCCTCGTCAGCTGCTCGTCGGCGCTGTTCGTCTCCGCCCTGCGATCACCGGCGCGCACGGGACTCTGGGTGGCCTACGCCCTCGTGTCGGCCCTGGCCGCCTACGCCAACTTCTGGGCCGCCCTCGTGCCCCTGGCCCACGGCGCCTCCCTCGCCTTCCTGGCGCGCCGTAGCGCGCCGTGGCGTCGTCTCGTCCCCACCGCCGTCGGTCTCGCCGTGCTCCTTGTTCCTCTGGCCCTGCTGATCCACGCCACCGACAGTTCCGGTGTCAACTGGGCCGCCGGTTCGAGCGCCGGGAAGATCTTCTCCAAGGTCCGCGCCGACGTCCCCCATCGCGTCATCGATCTGGCCGTCCTGCTCGTCGTGGCCGCGGTGGTCGTCACCGTCGCCGTCGTCCGCCGGCACCCGAAGACGCAGTTCGTCTCCGCCCACTGGCCGCTCGTCTTCGCCCTCTGCTGGTTGGTCGTGCCGCTGTCCGCCGTCGTCCTTCTCTCCCTCGCCTACAAGCCGTTGCTCGTCGTCCGTTATCTCGTCATCTGTCTCCCGCCCTTCGTGCTCCTCGTGGCCCACGGCCTCAACCGCCTCCGGGGTCTGCTCGCCCCCGTCGTCCTCGCCGTCGTGGTCGCCGTCTCGGCCGCCGGAGTGGGCGCCTTCGTCCTCCACGGCTCGTCGCAGGACTGGCGGGCGGCGGCGGCCCTGGTGGCCGAACGGGCCCGTCCGGGCGACGGCGTGGTCATCTTCGCCCCCTACACCCGCATCCCCTTCCAGTGGTACATCCGCCAACATCCGCAATCCACCGCCCTTCTGCATCCGGCCTTTCCCCCCGGACCCTGGAACGGTGACGGCATGCGCTACGACGCCTCCTTCGGCGTCTCGGCGTCGGCCATCGCCAGAGACGTGGCCGGCGACCACCGCCTGTGGTTGGTCCTCAGCCAGCAGGAGCTCTACCCGGCGGCCGACCGGGCGCTGCTCGCCGGGCTCCGCTCGGCCGGCTTCGCCGCCGGCCGGGTCCGCACCTTCGCCGGGGTGCAGGTGGTCGACTACACCGCGTCGTGACCGCGGCGGGTCCACGAGAAGGCGGCGCGTCGACCGGAAATTGGTGTCCCGCTATCACCTCTGGCGGAGCCGGGAGGGCGATACTGTGGCCTGTGGTCGAGGCGGCGTACAACGATGACGCGTCTCGAAGCCGTCCGTTGGTGGCCCACGCTGCGCTGCGGGTCCTTCTGGTCGACGTGTCGGACCGCGGCGGCATCGCCCATTACACCGACTGTCTGAGCAGTGCGCTCACGTCCGAAGGCGTCACCGTCTCCCTGGCCGCTCTGAAGCCCCGGGCCGACCGCGGCCTGGCCCTGGCCCCGCGCCGGTGGGGTCCCGACGTCTCGGGGATGGCCCGGCAGCGGCTCCGGGTGCGCCGTCTGGCCGAGGTGGCACCGTCGGCCCTGCTGCTCGGGCGCGCCGTCATCCGGGCCCATCCGGACCTGGTCCATGTGCAGACCGATGTGGTGCCTCCCGTCGACCACCTGGCCATCGGCGCGGTGAAGCGCCGCGCCCCCGTCGTCATCACCGCCCATGATCCCGAGCCCCTCGAGGGCGGCGAGCACGCCCTCGAACGCCAGGCCCGCCGCTGGCGGGCGGCCGACGCCGTGATCATCCACGGCGAAGGGCCCCGTCAGCTCGTCGAGAGCCGCGCCCCCGGTGTCCCCGTCCACGTCGTCCCCGTCGACCTGCCCCTGGGCGGCGGGGCCGTGGCCCGGGCCGACGCCCGCCGGAGCCTCGGTCTCGACGACGCGCCGACGGCGTTGCTGTTGGGGCTCCTGCGGCCCTACAAGGGGATCGACCTGCTGGCCGAGGCCTGGCCCTCGGTGGCCGACCGGGTCCCCGGGGCCCGGCTGCTGCTCGTGGGGGAGCCCTACGCCTGTGCCGAGCTGGACCGGCTCGTCCGGTTGCCCGGGGTCGACCTGCGGCCGGGCTTCATGGCCGAGGACGACGTCAACCGCTGGGCGGCGGCGGCCGATTTGCTCGTCCTTCCCTATCACCGGGGATCGCACTCGGGGATCCTGCATCGCGCCCTGGCCGTCGGCACGCCCGTCCTCGCCTCACCGTCTCTGGCCGACGAGGTGCTGCGTACCGGGGCCGGCCGTGTCGTCCCCCTGGATCCCGCCGCCTGGGCCGACGCCCTCGTCCTCGCCCTGACGGGATCGCCGCCGCCGTCTCCGCCGCGCCCCACGGGCCGCGACACCGCCCGGGCCACGCTGGCCATCTATCGCCAGGTCCTGCGCCGGCGGGCCGAGAGCGGCCTGGCCCACCGGCCGGCGGTGGCCTCGTGAGCCGGCCGGCGTGGCCTGGTGAGCCGGCCGGCGTGGCCTGGTGAGCCGGGTCGTGGTGGCCTGGTGAGCCGGCGCCGGGGGGTGGGCCAGCGGGTCTCGGTGGTGGAGGTGTGCAACGCCCGCCAGGCCTGGGGGGCCGAGTTCGCCGTGATGGCGCTGGCGGCGCCGTTGGCCGACAGGGGCGTCGACCTGATCCTGGCATCCCCTCTCGGTGGGGATCTGCCCGAGCAGTGGCAGAAGCTCGGCCTCCGTCACGTTCCCCTGGACATCCCCACCCGGCAGGGCGTGCGGGGCTCTGACGGCGATTCCGCTCCGGGCGTCGGGCAGCTGGTGAAGGAGCTGGGGACGACCCTGCGATCGGCGCGGAAGATCGCCAAGGTGGCGCGCGGCGTTGACGTCATCACCTCGAGCAGCTTGTGGACGCATTTCGACTGCGCCCTGGCCGGCCGGTTGGCGCGGCGTCCGGTGGTTCTCGACCTGCACGACATCGTCCGGCCCGGGATCGGTCGAAAGCTCCAGACCCTGGCCGTGCGGATGTCGTCGGCCTCGATCGCCGTGAGCAACGCGGTGGCCGACTGCGTGGGACCGTTCGGGGCCCCGAAGTTGCGGATCATGGTCCCCGCCGTCGACCTCCACCGGTTCCGACCCGGGCCCCCCGATCCGGAGATGCGGCGGCGGCTGAGCTCGTCGGCCTCGGAGCCCCTGATCGGCATCGTGGGCCGGATCGATCCCGAGAAGGGGATCGATCTGGTGGTGCGGGCCGCCGCCGCCCTCACCGGGCCGGCCGCCCGGGCCCACCTGGTGGTGGTGGGGAGCCCGGGCCTCGACTCGGGCGACTACCTCGAGCAGTTGCAGGCCGATGCCGGCCGACTGCTCGGCGACCGGGCCCGCTTCGCCGGACGGATCGACGACATCCCCCGGGTGATGCGGAACCTCGACGTGGTGGTGAACGCCTCGGTGGCCGAACCCTTCGGCCTGACGGTCATCGAAGCCCAGGCGTCGGGCATCCCGGTGGTGGCCACCCGTTCGGGGGGAGTGCCCGATTATCTGACCGACGGGGACAATGCCCTGCTGGTACCGGTCGGAGACGCCGGGGCGCTGGCCCGGGCCCTCGAGCGGATCCTCTCCGACGACGCTCTGGCGGCCCGGTTGGGACGCCACGCCCGCGCCCTGGCCGAGACCAGCCGCGGGGTCGACGGCCTCTCCGACGACCTGGCCGAGCTGTACCACCGCCTGGCCCGCATCCCGGCGTGAGCACCGAGCCACCAGTGCCCGTCCCCGGCCCCGTCCCCGGCCCCGGGCGGCCCGGCCCCGGCCCCGGCCCCGGGGGTCGCAGTCCCGGCTCCGGGCGTCCCAGGGTCCTGATGGTGACCAAGTTCGTGCCCATCCCGGCCGACGCCGGGGGCAAGCAGCGCTCCCTGGCCATCCTGCGCCGGCTGGCCGAGAGGGCCGAGGTGGTCCTGTGCGCCTACGACGACGGGTCGGCCGATATCGCCGCCACCGAGAAGCTCGGGGTGGACGTCCGGACGGTGCCGTGGCGGCCCGGGCCGGCCGTGGTGGCCCGGGGCCTGGCCCGGACGAAGAGCCTCTCCGCGGCGCGCTTCTGGAGCCGGGGGCTCGAGGCGGAGATCCAGCGGGCGGCGGCCGAGGCGCCGCTCGACCTGCTGCAGATCGAGTACATGCAGATGGCGCCCTTCGGCGACGGCGTGGCCGCCCGGAGGCGGGTGCTCGATCTGCCCGACGTGCAGTCGTCACTGGCCGCCAGCTACGCCCGGGCCCGGCGGGCACCGCTGTCGGTTCCGTTCCACCTGGAGGCGGCCGCACTGCGTGCCCTCGAACGGCGGGCCCTGGCCAGCTTCGACACGGTGGTGGTGGTGAGCGGGCACGAAAGGGACCGGTTGCCGGGCACGACGGGCACGGTGATGGTCTGCCCCAACGGCATCGACATGCCCGAGGCCCTGCCGGCGGCCCAGACGCCCACGGTGTCGTTCGTGGCCACCATGGGCTGGGCCCCGAACACCGACGCCGCGCTCTGGCTGGGCCGGGAGATCTGGCCCGCCGTGGCGGCGGCGGTCCCCGGGGCCCGGCTGCTGCTGGTGGGCCGGGACCCGACGGCGGCGGTGCGGGCCCTGGCCTCGGACAGCATCGAGGTGTCCGGTACCGTGGAGGACGTTCGTCCCTTCCTGGCCCAGACGGCGGTGGCCGTGGCCCCCCTGCGATCGGGGGGTGGTACCCGGCTGAAGATCCTCGAGGCCCTCGGGGTGGGCCGGCCGGTGGTGGCCACCTCGGCCGGGGTCGACGGCCTGGAAGACCTGGTGGGAAGGGGTGTCGTCGTGGCCGACGACGCGGCCGGGATCGCCCGGGCCCTGGTGGGGCTGCTCAAGGCCCCCGAGGCGGCCGCCGATATGGGCAGGGTGGGCCACGACGCCGTCGCCGCCGACCATTCCTGGGACGGCGCGCTGGCCCCGCTGCTGGAGGCGGTGTCCCGATGACCCAGGTTGCCATCCTGCTCGTGGCCGGGGTCGCTGCCGCGGTGCTCTTCGGGCTCTTCGCCCGCTGGGAGCGCAGTGGGCGCGAGCACTTCGTGGTGATGCTGCTGCTGGCCATGCTGGTGCTCGAGACGAGCCTGTACGAGAACCAGGACCTGATGCCCCGGGACATCTTCCATCCGGGCAGCGGGGCGTTCGAATTCCGGCTGCCCGAGGTGATCATCACCCTGGCCCTGTTGGCCCGGATGGTCGTCCGGGGACGGGCCACCCGGGTCGGGGTGGCGCCCCTTCTGTGGATGGCCTTCGGGGCCTGGATCCTGGTGGCGGCGGTGGAGGGCGTCCTGCGGCACAACGACTTCACCCAGATCCCCTATCAGGCGAAGGCCGTGGTCTACGTGGTGGGGGGCTACGCCCTGGCCGCCGGCGTGCCCATCCGGCGCTTCCTCGAAGGCCGGGCCCTGACCCGGCTGGTGCGGTGGTCGGCCGTGGCCGCCACCGTGCTGATGGCCATGCAGGCGGGCCACCGTGTCTACGCCATCCACCTGCCCCTGCTGCCCCTGCCCGACTTCGGGGTCGACGGCAGCGACGCGGCGACCATCTTCGCCGCCATCGGGCTGATCGGGCTGCTGCTCGAGCTGGCCCAGGAGAAGCGGAGCAAGCTGACCCTGCTGGCCTGCCTGGCCCTGCTGGTGAGCCCTTTCCTGGCCAACCAGCGGGCCGTTCTGGTCATGCTCGGCGCCTCGGTGACGGCCGTCTTGGTGGTGGCCACGGGCAGGACGGCCCGACGGAGGCTGCGGGTGAAATCGGCCGAGGTCCTGCTCACGGCCATGGCTGTGGTGGGCGTCGTGCTCGGGGTGTCCGTCATACCTGCCCTGGAGGGCTCCGGGACGGTCCAGGTGCCCCTGAGCTCCACCCTGGCCAAGACCTTCGACTCCACGGGGAAGATCCAGTCGGCCCAGGACCGTGCTAGCAAGTGGTCGGTGGCATTTTCGCTGATTCGGCAGCACCCGATCCTGGGCAACGGCCTGGGCGTCGAGTTCAGTTTTTACGAGCCGGGGCCGAATGTCATCACAGTGACCGACGTGACCGAGAACATAGGTCTCGACCTCTGGATGCGGGCGGGCGTGATCGCCGTGGTGCTGTTCGTGATCACCCTGCTGTTCTCGCTGGTCGACGGGATGGCCGCCTGGCGCCAGCATCCGGACCGGATGGTGGCCGTGCTGGCCCTGGCCCTGGTGGCCGTGGTGGTGGGCCTGGTGACCAAGGGGATGGTGGAGTCGATCTTCGAGAAGTACCGGCTGGCCACCATGCTCGGACTCTCGCTCGGTCTGCTGCGCAGCGCCGTGACCTCGGCCGGCGGGACTCGATGGACGACGCGGCGCGCCCGCGCCTACGAGGAGGTCTGAGGCCATGGACACCCGGCAGCTTCTGCGGGACCTCCGCCAGAACCTGATCGTCGTCCTCCTGGCCTTCGCCGTCTGCGTGGTCGGGGGCGGGGCGGCCGCCTTCTTGCCGGCCAAGCAGTACACGGCGTCGGCCGAGCTGGTGCTCACGCCGACATCGGTCGACCCGGTGGCCGGGGTGGCGCTGATCCAGTACCTGATCCTGCAGCTGCCCACCGAGGCCACCAACCCGAACACCCTGCTGGCGGCCCGGCGCGCCGTGGTGCCGGCCGACGCCAACGCCAACGTGACCGTCACCGCTTCGGCCCCTCCGACGACCGACATCCTGACCATCAGCGCCAAGGCCGACAGCCCCAACGTGGCCGCCGACTACGCCAACGCCATCGGGGACCGGATCATCGCCAGCCAGCCGCACAACGATCTCTTCTCGATCAAGGTGCAGCAGGGGGCGCTGCCGCCGAGCACGCCGTCCAACCCGACCAAGCCCCTTCTCGTCGGGGCCATCGGCTTCGGGATCATCGCCGCCGTGTTCGCCGGGCTGGCCTCGGCCGGGGTCAGGCGCCGGTTCTCCGGGGTGAGCGAGCTGAAGGAGCGGATCGGGGCCACCGTGCTGGGCGAGATCCCCCGGGTGATCAGCGGGAACATCCGGCCGTCGAGCCTGTTCGTGCTCGGCCGTCAGCCCATGGTGATGGAGTCCTTCCAGGAGCTGCGGAGCAACCTGCTGCTGTGTATTCCCGACGCCGGACCGACGTCCATCGCCGTGACCTCGTGCGACCCGGCCGAGGGGAAGACCTCGGTGTCGGCCAACATCGCCTGGGCGCTGGCCGCCGAAGGCCGGCACGTGACGGCGGTGGACTCCGATCTGCGCAAGCCCATGCTGCACCTGGAGCTCGAGGTGCCCTTCGGACCGGGACTGGCGAGCGGCGGGGCCGCCGATGCGCTGCGCCATGCGTCGAAGACCACCAATCCCTATCTCGACGTGGTGCCCGCCGGCATTCCCAGCCAGCACCCGGCCGACGTCGTCTCCGCCTATCTGCCGCCGCTGCTGCACAGCCTGCGCGAGCGCCAGCAGACGGCCATCGTCGACTGTCCGCCGATGATCGGGGTGGCCGAGACGGTGCTGATCGCCGCCATGGTCGACATGGTGGTGGTGGTGGTCGACACGCGGCGTCTGCATCCGGAACGGCTGCAGCAGTGCCTGCTGCGGCTCGAAGGGGCCGGGGCCAACGTGGTCGGCATCGTGCTCAACAAGACCCGCCGGCGTCGCCGCTCGACCGGCTACCAGTACGGCTACTACGGCCACGAGGACAGCCAGCTGGTTCCCCCGGCCCCGGTGACCACGGCCGGCGAGGCACCCAGTGCCGTGGCCCGGGCCCGGTGGTTGGGCGCTCCCCCGACGGCCGAGCCGGTACCCCCGGCGCGGCCGAACGGCCGGGGGAGCCGGCACGGCTCCTCTTCGGGCCGGCCGCCCGCCCTGCGGTCACGCGGCGGCGCCCCGGCCGCCGGCTCCGGGGCGGCCGAAGCCGAGGCCGAGCAGCGTCGTCGGCAGCCGGAGTGGTGACCCACTCCCTCCGCTGAGCGGGCCCTCATGAGCGCCACCCTCGGGGCCGCCCTGTCGCGGTTCCGGGCCCCGTCGCTCGTCCGCTACGCCCTGGCCGTCGGCATTCTCGGGGTGGCCGTGGCCAGCGTGGCCCACGCGGCGACCAGCGGCGGGGACTTCCGGCTGGCCATCTGGTTCCCCGGCCAGGCCCTGCTGCACGGCCGGGACCCCTACGACATCGCCAGCTTCGAGCACTACTACGGCAGCCGGCAGGTGGAAGCCTTCTCGTTGGGCTGGTTCCCCCTCTACGGACCCATCCACCTGTGGCTGGCCGTGGTCTTCGCCCTGTTCCCGGTGACGGTGGCGGCCGGGCTCTGGTTCGCCGTCAACCTGGCCGGACTGGCCGTGATGGCAGCCGTGGTCGTCCGGGCCCTGGACGACCGGCTGGGGGCACCCGCCGTCATCGCCATGACCGGGATCCTGGCTCTCACCCGGCCCGGACGGGCCCTGCTCGAGTCCGGACAGGCCACCGTGGTCTACGCCCTTCTCACCTATGTGGTGTGGTCCCAGGCCCGGCGGCGGCCCCTGTTGGCCGCCGTGGCCCTGGCCTGTGTGCTCGGCAAGCCGCCCTTCGGCCTGCCCCTGCTGGCCCTGGTCCTCGCCCGGCGGTTGTGGCCGGTGGCGCTGCGGGGGGTGGCCCTCTTCCTGGTCGCCAGCGCGCCGATCGTCGTCTGGCTGAGCATCAACGCCGGCTCGCCCGGGTCGCTGTGGCACGCCATGGTCCACAACCTGAGCTACACCGATCACAACCGGCTCGACGCCCCCGGCTCACCGGGACGGATCGACGCCCTCAGCCTGATCGCCCGTTACGTGCACGGGCACTTCGGCGGCGGGGCCGAGATCGGCGCCTTCGTGGTCCTGGTGGGGGTGGTGGCCGCCGTGGTGGCCCGGGTGGCGGGCGGTCCCGGGTGGCCGCTGCCACCGGCCGTGCTGCTGCTGCTCGGTCTGGTCACGGTGCTGGCCCTGGCCCACGAGTACTACGACCTGCTGCTGCTGGCCTGGCCCTTCGCCGCCGTGATGCGCTGGCCCGTGTCCCGGGTGATCTCGGCGCTCCGGGCCGGCCGATGGCCCCGAGAGGCGCCGGCGGCCGACGGGTCCCGGTGGGGCGGGCTGCTGGCCCTGGTCGCCCTTCCGGCGCTCGTGGTCTCGGTCATCCCGGCGCAGGACACCCTGAAGGTGTTCGGGCTCGGGTCGGGGACGGCCATCATCTCCACCTTGACGACGGCCGGCCTGCTGGTGGCGCTGGTGGGTGCCGTGGTGGTCGTCGTCCTCGACCCCCGTCGGGAGGCGCCGAGCTGAGGACGGGCCGGTCCCCGTGGCTCACGACGGGAATCTCAGCTCCACGGCGAGCCCGCCCTCGGGGCGGGGGCGGGCCGTGAGGGTCGCTCCACTCCCGAGTTCGTGATCGAGACGGTGGCCGCACCGTTGATGGTCGCCGTGGTCACCATGACCTGACCGCCCACGACGTTGTGGCGGACGGCATTGTCCACCAGATTGGCGATCAGGCTCTCGATCAGGTTCGGCTCACCCGCGGTCCAGGCGACGTCGAGCATCGACTCGACATGGACATCGCGCCGCGAACGACGCCTCGAGTCGACCGAACAGGTCGTCGAGCGTTGCTCCCAGCTGCGTGAGTTCGTCGTCCGGACCGGTGAGGGCGAGACGGCGATGGAGATCGCTGGCGGAGATCTCCTGGGCCGCCGGGGTGATGGTGCGCAGTGGTCGCAGCAGCCGGCCCGCGATCAGCCACCCGAGGGCCAGTGAGAGTGCGACCGAGACGAGCAGGGCGACGGCCGAGCCGGCGACCAGTCGGTGCACGTCGGCGCCGTGCTGGGCCGAGCTCGGAGAAGTCGAACGGCTTGGCCAGATAGTCGTCGGCTGCATGACCTTGGAGACGAAGGAGAGGCTTTAGAGAAGCCGGGCCGAGTCACTTCGAAGGTGCTCTCACAGGGTGAGGGTCCGTTGCCGAATCGGCCCACCCGTCCGCGGGCACCCGGACGGGCGCGGCGGAGATGGCCGGGGCCGCCGCGGGGCGCCTCGTGGCTCAGCCGAAGTCGGCCTGGTAGGTGGCGAGCGAGGCGGGGAAGCGACCATCGGTGATGGCGTCGACCTGGCCGGAGACGTCGAAGTTGAAGTAGAGGTCGAAGGCCACGTTGTGGAACGAGATCCAGTTGGCCATCTGTTGGATGAAGGTGGGATCGTCACCCATGCCGTGGCCGTCACCGCGGATGGCCAGGCCCCATTCCGGGAAGACGATGGGCTTGCCGTGGGCGCTGGCGAAGGCGGCCACCCGGTTCAGCCCCGGCAGGGTGACGGCGTCGAAGCTGCACAGAGACGCCGCCGGGGTGGTGGAGTTGGTGAAGGCCAGGCCGCAGTTGCCGGCCCATGACTGGTCATAGGTATCGGAACCGATGTAGTCGACGTAGGCGTCACCGGGGTAGGACTGATCGGCGGTGTAGGCACCCGAGTAGGAGCCGTCCTGGGGGTCGGCCCCTTCCCAGACGAACTTGAGGCCCGGTGAGATCGGCCGCATGGTCTGGACGATCTGGCGGTAGTAGGCGGCGTAATTGGCGGCGTCGGTGGCGTTGGTCACCCTCCAGGCGTTCCAGGAGCCGGTGAATTCCTGACCGAGGCGGAGGATGGCATTGCCCTCGCCCTCGGTGACGAGGGTCTGGGCCAGGGCGGCGAAGTCGGCGTTGTAGGCCCCGGCGGCCCCGGCGGCCAGGGTGTCGGTCCCCGTGTTGTCGAACATGGGGACACCGAGGACCAGTTGGTAGCCCGAGCCGCGCCAGGGGCCGAAGAGCCAGCCGAGCGAATCGGGGCCGACGTCGGTGCCGTCGATGTGGGCCCAGGATCCTCCCGGGAGGTAGTCCTCGACCACGGCGACATGGGCACCGGTGGCCCGAGCGAAGCCGGCCGCTCCCGCCGGATTGGAGGAACCGCTGTAGACACCGGCGGCGGCCGCCGGGATGTGGTGGACGGGCGGGGCGGGGGGTGCGGTGGTGGGTGGCGGCGATCCCGTCGGACCGCCGCCACCCGCCGTCGAGGCATGGCCAGCCGGCGGCGCGGTGGTGGCGGGGGCGACCGCAGCAGCCGGCGGCTCGGTCGTGGTCGGCGGCGGCATGGTCGACGTGGTCGTCGTGGTCGTCGAATGGTCGGAGGGGACGAAGGCCCCACCGCCCCCGGCCTCCGGCAGAGCCTTCAGATGGCCGGCGGGGTGGGAACGGGGGGGTGGCGAGAAGGTCCCGGTGGCGGCGAGGGCGACGGCCGTGACGAGAGCGACGGCGGCGATTTCCTTGGGCAGCCCGAAGAGAACGTGGGCGCGACGGAGATGGCGCATCTACGAACTCGCCTGCCCGACGATCTTGAGAGGTCCGACGACGGCCACCGTTCCCACGACGCGGACCGGGAGTCGGCGCCTTCCGACTCGTGTCGAGGGCGCGGTGGGGTGCATCGATTTCATGGCGGATCCCCCCCGGGGCCGTCGTTGGGTGGTGCGGCCGTCGCCTACCGCGGCACGGTGCACTGTCCTTTGGGTCTCGTCATGACCATCGGCGCGGCCCCGAAGGCCCTTAAGACATTCGGGAAACAACAGCGGCTGTGCGCGCGCTCTGTGTTCTCGGGAGATCCTTCCGTCAGGGGGGTCGAACCGCAAAAGCCCTGGCCGGCGTCGATAGTGCGGCGGGCACGGTGCGTGACGTGAATTTCTCGGGCAAAAAGGCCACGACCGTGGGTGGGGAGGGAGTTGCCAGAGAGAGTGGCGTTGGGCAGGAGACAGATGTTGGGCAACGGAGTGACGTGGCCAGAGTGATCATCGCTGTCGATGTGAAGAACGCGGTCGGAGGATGGACGGCCCCACCCAGAGTCCACTGGCCGGGAAGGAGATCGGCCAGGGGTCATGCGAAACGGAGGGCCCGACGAAGATGTGATCGAAGGCGATGGAAGTGGTCCAGGAGACGGATGTGGTGCCTGTGGCGGTCGATAGTGCGGCGGTGAGGAAGGT
The DNA here is from genome assembly GCA_035535015.1 of Acidimicrobiales bacterium. Lineage (GTDB taxonomy): Bacteria > Actinomycetota > Acidimicrobiia > Acidimicrobiales > UBA8190 > Palsa-661. The sequence continues at coordinate 26,044 of DATLQU010000038.1, forward strand.
GGTCGCTGAACATGGCTGTTCAAAGTCGTGGTGGGGGACGTACCATGTGTGTTGTGCAAATGTTGACGGACGCGTGGCCGGGGATTGAGGAACGGCTCGGGGCCGCGTCCGTGTGGACACCCTCCGGTGGGGCGCCAGCGCTGTCGGTACGGGTAGGGACGGAGGATGATCGTGCTCCGCGACGCTGAACTCGCCCGGTTGGTGACCTCTATCGACACGGCGGTGAGCCGGTGTATCGACACCTTCAACATCGCCGCCGAGACCGGGGACGAAAAGTTGATGGCCGAAGCCCGGGCCTGTGTGGAGCGGCTGAAGGCCTTTCGTGAGTTCAGCGCCAATCAGCCGACGCGGGCATCGCGCTGGATGCGGGCTCGGCCCCCACGCGGCGAGTCGCTGAACTACTCGTCGTAGGCGAACCAGGCGCGCCAGGCGCCCGCGTCCGTCAGGGACTGCCGGGCCGTCGTGTGGTGCGCCGGTTGCTCTCGTTGTTCGAGTTGCTCTCGTTGTTCGAGTTGCGCCAGTGACGGAAGCTGCGGAGAAAGCCCACCAGGAAGCCGGCGCCCCAGGAGAGATGCATGACGGGCAGGGCGACGGCCAAGCCCGCGGCGGCGGCCGGATCCTGGCGGACTTCGGGGGCGGCGCCGGCGACGATGACGGCGAGGTAGAGCAGGGCCACCTGGCGGCGCCAGGGCGAGATGAGGCCGAGGACGAGCAGGGGAGCGGCCAGCTGGCGGGGCCGGAGAGAGGCCGGGTACTTCCTGACGGTGGCGGCCCGGCCGATGCCGTAGAAGAAGTACTGGCGGAGGAAAGTGGCGAAGGAACCGCGCGGCCGGTAGGTCGAGCGGATGGTGGGATCGAACCAGACGCCGCCCTGGCGCGAGAGGCGGTAGAGCAGTTCGCCGTCCTCGTTGGTGGAGAACTCCTCGTCGTAACCGCCCAGGCGGCGCAGATCCTCGACGCGGGCCGCACCCAGGTAGACGATGTCGGTCCAGTCGGCTGAGGCCTCGGTGTTGCGGAATCGGGCCGGGCCGGCGCCCAATTTGGAGGTCAGGGCGGCCCCGACGCAGCGTTCCACCCAGGAGGTGCCGTCGGGATCGATAGGCCCTCCCACCAGGGCGGCGCCCGAATCGGTGAGGGCGGCCACGCAGCGGTCGACGTAGTCGGGGGCGACCACGGTGCGGCCGTCCACGCGGACGAGGACATCGCCGCGCGCTTCATGCAGCGCCAGGTTCAGTCCCGCCGACTGGCGTCGGCCGGGGTTGTCCAGGACGCGGACGCCCGGGAAGGCGGCGGCGATCTGGCGGGTGTCGTCGGTGGAGCCGCCGTCGAGCACCAGGATCTCGACGATCCGCGGGTAGGTCTGGGCCACCACGGCCCGGAGACAGCCCTCGATATGGGCCGCTTCGTTCAAGACGGGCAGGGCGATGGTGACACCGGGGAGGGGGCCGGTGCGATTTTCGTAGGGCTGTCCCTGAGGGGTCGGGTCCTCGTTCGGTTCCGGCAGGGCGAGAGACCGGAGAACCGGGGTCTCGGAGGCATGACGACCGAGACGTGCGGTACTGGACATCGTCCACGATTATCACGGTCGGAGGCGCAAAGACAAGGAGTCGGCGGACGGGACCGACGTTGTCACGGCCCTCGGGGTCGGGTGTTGTGGCGGCGTTGTCACCCGAGGCGCAGAAGTGACTGTCCCTGACCGAAGAATGAGCCGGTGTCGGCGGCGTCGCCGGGAGAGCCCCCGTAGTTGGCCCGCGCCCCGGGGCCGCCCTTTTTCGAAGGCCAGATCGAAGCGCCCGGGCCAGAGTTGGACGGGGCTCGGGTCGTCGGCCGGGTCGACGCCGGCGAAGGCGCAGGCGGCGCGCAGGGTGGTGAGTGGTTGGCGGCGGTCACCGTCGGTCAAGAGGCCGTCGACGACGAGAAGCTTTCGGCCGTCGAATTCGGGGGTACCGAAACCGCCGGGCTCGACGACCAGACCGAGCCGGCCGACGGCGGCATAACGGGCCGCTCCGAGGACGCGCGCCCCCAGCAGATGCAGAGCCTCCCGGGTGGCGGTGAAGCCGGCCGGCAGAGAGGGCAGGAGAGGCGTCGGAGTGCGGCCGGTGTCGTCGTTCACGATGGGGTCTCGCCTTTCGTGGTGGCGCAGAGTGGGGGCCGGCGACGGTGGTCAGCCGACGGACCGCGGGCTCTGCCAGTCGAAGCGTTGGCCTTCGTCCCAGGCCGTGCGGACGTTGCCGTCGAGATACGACGGTCCCGGTCCGGCCTCGCCGATCCAACCGGCGTCCGCCTGCGGGGGGATGACGTAACCGATGTGCTGGAGGCTGTAGGGGATGTTCATGGCGCAGTGCTTGATGCCGTCCTCGTTGCCGGTGATGAGACAGCCGGCGACGCGGCCGTCGTACATGTACTGGCCGGCGCCGTTCAGGAGGTGCGACGACGCGTAGAGGCGCTCGATGCAGGTCTTCATGACCGAACTGTTGTCCCCGAGCCAGATGGGACCGGCCAGAACCAGGACGTCGGCGGCGAAGACCTTCTGCTGGATGGGTGGCCAGTCGTCGCGCCACCAGCCGTGCTCGGTCATGTCGGGCCAGACGCCGGTGGCGATGTCATGGTCGACGAGGCGGAGGGTGTCGACCTCGACGCCGTGGCCTTTCATGATGGCCGCGCTGGCGTCGACCAGGGCGGCGGTGTTCGACAGTTCCGGTGAGCGCTTCAGTGTGCAGTTGAGCAAGAGCGCCCGGAGACCGGTGAAGTCCCAAGCCTGGTCGGTCATGACCGGAGAGGCGCGGCCGGTGAGCCGCCGGCCCCGCCGGCCTAGAGCTCGAGGGTGCCGGCTTCCCGGGAGAGGCCGGAGCGGGCCAGAGCCTTGGCCTTCGTCCTTCGGAGCGATCCGGCGTCGCCGAGGGCCACGCGGTCGGCCAGGGCCAGGGCGGCGGCGGAGAGCTCGTCGGGCTCGACGACGTCGGAGACGAGGTGGGCGGCCCGGGCCTCGGGGGCGGTGAGGGTGCGGCCGGTGAGGCAGAGCTCACGGGCCAGGCCCCCGCCCACGATGTCGGCCAGGGGTCCGTAGACGACCTCGCCGAAGGTGTACTCGGGGTGGGAGAAGCGGGCGGTGGTGGAGGCGATGCGGAGGTCGCAGAGGACGGCCAGGTCGAAGCCGCCGGCGACGGCCGGTCCTCCGACGGCGGCCAGGGTGACGAGGGGGAAGGTGGCCACGGCGTGGTGGTAGCGGTCGGAGGAGGCCCAGAGGCGGTCGGAGAAGGAGGGGTCGGCCGCCGCCTGCTCGAACTCGGCCAGGTCGAAGCCGGCGCAGAAGACGGGGCCGGCCCCGGTGATGACGAGGACCGAGAGGTCGGCGTCGGTGGCCAGGTGGGCCAGACGGTCCGAGATCTCGTCGCGCAGTGCCGTGGAGAGGGCGTTGCGGCGGTCGGGCCGGTTGAGGGTGAGGACGGCGACGGCCGGCGAGGGCCGGTCGAGGAGGGTGAGGGCGGTCATGGGTGCCCAGGATAGGGATCGGCCCGGTGCTCGGCGGGCCGGGTTCAGCTGGCCGGCGTCCAGGTGCCCCCGAGGACGGTGACGGTGCTCGTGGTGTCGGCCGTGCCCGGATAGCCGTCGGCGGTGAGGCCGTAACCGGAGACGGTGTCGTCGGAGAAGGTCAGGACGGCGCTGGTGTCGGCTTCGTAGACGAGCTCGTTGGGTGGGGTGCCGGGCGGGAAGGTGAGGGTGCTGTCCTGGATGGTGACGGTGCCTCCGGAGTCGATGACGCAGGCCACCAGGATGCTCGTCCCACAGGCGATGGTGTCGTTGTCGAAGAGGAAGGGGCCGCGGTTGGTCAAGCCGGTGCCCGATCGGCGGACCCAGATGGCGGTGCCGTTCTGGGGCTGCTCCTCGGTGCAGTTCTCGACGGTGATGTCGCCGGTGGCCTTGCCCGAGCTCGAACCGCCGTTGGCGAAGAAGTCACCCTTGCCCGAGGTCGACGCCGTGCAGCCGTCGATGGTGACGTTCCGGGAGCCCTCGTCGGCCTGGTCGGCCTCGACGTCGAAGGTGTCGAGACCCACGTCGTCGATGGTGACCGAGGAGACGGCGGCACCGTCGACGGAGACGAAGGCGATGCCCATCCGACCAGGACCGGTGATGACGACGTTGTCGATGGTGGCGTCGGCGGTGGCGGCCACGATGACCGGTCCCTTGTGGTTGGCGGCGTTGCGCAGCGGGTTCAAGGTGATTCCGTCGCCGTAGGTGTGGTTGATGTCGATGTTCTCGATGGTGGCGTGCTGGGTGCCTTGGAGGACGATGCCGGCGGCGAAGGCCATCTTGGCGTTGTAGCCGCCGGGGTTGGCGCCCGAGATGGTCATGTTCTCGAGGGTGAGATCGGAACCGCCGAGGACGTTGAAGACGGGGTTCCCCCGCTGGGTTCCGCTGCCGCCTGAGGTGACGGGGGCGGCGGAGAGATTCTCGTAGGTGCCGCCGTTGATCGTGAGGTCGGTGGGGAACTTGAGGAAGAGGCCTTCATCCACTTGGTAACAGGCGCCCGGTGGTATTTCGACGTCGGCATGGGGCGGCAGGTTGCGGAGCCAGGGGCCGAGTGACGTGGAGACGTCGACCGTGCAGTCCGAGGCGATGGTGGAGGGGGGGGTGAGCGGGACAGGGGACGAGGAGAACTGGTAACTGGTGGACACCGATCCGGGGGCCGGGGCCTGGGGGACGGCGGCGGCGGTGATGACGTCGGTGCCCGAAAGGGGGAGGGATTGGGGCTGGACGTAGTCCACGACGATCTCGCCCGGCGGTCCGGCCAGTCCGGTGATGAACAGCGCCGGGGTGGAGGAGAGGGCGACGTCGGCGCCGGTGGCCGTGCAGCAGGCCGTGGCCGTGCCGCCGCCGGCCGTCGGGACGAAGGAGAGCCAGACAGGCTCCTGGGCCTTGATGAGCCTCCCCGACGGCTTGGTGACGGTGACGAGGACGCCCGAGCTCTGACCCGGGTTCAGGGTCCCACCCTCGGCGACAGGCTGGTAGGAGATGGTGACGACGCAGGTGGCCGCCGACGGTCCGACGGTGACCGACCTGGCGGCGGTGCCGGAGCCACTGGTGTTGGTGGCGGTCATGGTGATGGTGAAGGTGCCCGGACCGGCGTAGGCGTGCCAGGCGGGAAAGGGCGAGGGGGAGTTGGTCCCGTCACCCCAGTTGATGTTCAGCGTGCCCACGGCGCCCGTCTTCCAGTTGACGACGCCGTTGACCGAGACGTCGAGGCCGCTTACGCAGACGGGCGAGACGACCTTGACCGCCGGGTGTTTCCCGGCGGCCAGAGCCGGGGTGGCCACCACGAGGACGCTCGACATTGCGACCAGGGCCACGAGGAGGAGGGTGGTCGGGCCCGAGAGGCGGATGCTGCGCACGCTCTGCTCAACGCTGGCCGGAGCAGAGGCGTTACGGAAGCTGCCGACGACCTGGACTTTTGGTCCTCGGACCGTTGCCCGGAAGTTGAGAGGGGAGAGGACCGGAGTTGAGCGGGCGGGCTCAGGATGAAGATATGAAGCAGACGATCAGCCATGACCGGACGACGGCCGAGGACCTGGGAGAGGACGTGCTGGCCCTGGCCGTGGCCGTGGCGGCCGAAGCCCGGGGGCGGGCGTCGGTGCTGCGGCGGGTGAACGGGGTCCTGCTGCGGGTCATCGTCGAGGTGGCCTGAGCGCAAACGGCGGCCCGGCCTGCGGGTGGCGGGCGGTCGGCGATCAGAGCAGGTCGCGATAGGCCGGATGGCGGTCCATGTAAGAGGCGAAGAAGGGGCAGCGGGCGGTGACGCGCAGCCCCCGGGCCCGGACGTCGTCGAGGGCCGACCGGGCCAGCCGACTGGCCACGCCGTGGCCCTCGTAGCGGTGGTCGGTCTCGGTGTGGAGAAAGGTGATGCCGGCCGGCGTGAGCTGGTAGGTGGCGAAGGCGGCCAGGTCGTCGCCGACATGGGCTTCGTAGCGGAGGCGAGCCGGGTTGTCGGTGACGGTGACGGTCAACGGGTCGTCGGCCATGGGGTCCTCGGATGTCGGGGGAGTCGGCTGCTGTCGGAGCCCAGGGGTGGGGCGCTCAACGGCCGACCGCCGGTGAGTGGATGTAGGCCGGTGGGTGGATGTGACAACATGAGCCGATGAGCCCGAGACCCCGGCCCTCGTTCCCCCGGCCCCCGAAGCTGGCCGAGATGAGCCACGGGCAGTGGGCCGTGTTCCTGGTGGGCAACGTGGTGATGGCCGTGGTGGGGACGGTGGTGGCGCTGATCGTGGTGGCCATCATCGTGGGACTGGCCGGCGGTCATACCTGAGGCACGGCAACGCCGCCTTTGCCATCGGGGTGGGATCAGTCCGGGTCGGGGCGCGGGGCGTCGTCGCGTTCGATGTGGGCGGCGACGAAGAGCTTGCCGTCGACCGTGACCGGTTGGAGGCGGCCGACGATGGGGACGAGCTCGCCCTCGGCCGTCTCCGCCTCGGGATAGAGGCCCGGGTCCATCTCCCGGTCGCGTGGTTCGGCCAGGTAGCCGCGGCGGTAGGCCTGGTGGCCCCAACGCTTCTTGGTGGGGACGAGCATCTCGACGTATTCGCCGGCGATGTCGGCGCTCTCCATGCCGAAGAGCTGCTCGGCCGCCTTGTTCAGGCCCAGGACGATGCCCTGGAAGTCCACGATGACCACGGGCGGGACGCCGGCTGTGTACTCGGGCACGTCGGCCAGGACCTCGTCGGGGATTTCGAGAGAGGGCATCTCGGGCGAGCTCAAGTGGGGAACCCCTTCGTGACGGCGGGCGGACGATGAAGCGACGGTACCCGTTCGGGGCGCCGTCCAGGGCGGTGGCCTAGATTCCCGGGGTGGACCGCAATTCTCTGCCTTCGTATGACGATCTGCCGGCCGTGGCCGGGGCGCCGTCGGGATCCTCGTGGGGGGTGTGGGGGGAGGGCGACGTCCTCGGCTGCCTGAACCTGCTGACCGACGAACGGGTGCGGGCCGGGGTGGGGTGCGCCGAGCGGGGTTCGGTGTTCAACGTGAACCTCGAACTCGAGTTGCCGGGCCCGCCGCTGTTCGGACGGTCGGCCTTCACGCACCTGGTGCACGATTTCCCGCTGGGCCACGACGACGAGCTGTCGGGCTGGAACACGCAGAGCTCGAGCCAGTGGGACGGCTTCCGGCATATGAAGCACCCGGTCTACGGGCACTACAACGCGGTGGCCGACGAGGAGCACGGGATCCAGCACTGGGCCCGGCGCGGGATCGTGGGTCGGGCCGTGTTGGCCGACGTGGCCCGCTGGCGGGCATCGGTGGGCCGACCGCTCGAGCCCGGTGGTCCTTCGGCCATCGAGATCGACGACCTGATGGCCACGCTCGAGGCGCAGGGGGTGACGATCGAGGTGGGCGACATCCTGCTGCTGCGGACCGGTTGGGTCGGCTGGTACCGGGGGCTCGGGGACGCCGAGCGGACCGCACTGGCCGGGCCGGAGCCTATGGCCGCCTGCGGGCTGCAACGGGGGGTGGAGACGGCGAAGGCGTTGTGGAATCTGCATATCGCCGCCATCGCCGCCGACAACCCGGCCCTCGAGGTGATGCCCTTCGGCTTCGGCGGGGGCGACGAGGTGCGGTACTGGAAGGACGATCCCGGCCGGGCCGCCGAGACGATGCTGCATTTCAGCCTGCTCGGTCTGCTCGGTCTGCCCATCGGGGAGTTGTTCGACTTCGATGCCCTGGCCGAAGACTGTGCCGGCGACGGCCGGTACAGCTGTCTGTTCACCTCGGCTCCGCTCAACCTCTCGGCCGGTGTGGCGTCGCCGCCCAACGCCCTGGCCATCAAGTGAGCGAGAGGACACGACAATGAAGATCGGCTTGCAGATCCCCAACTTCAGCTTCGGGACACCCGACGATCAGATGTTCGAGAAGGTGATCGAACTGGCGACGGCGGCCGAGGAGTCGGCCTTCGACTCGGTCTGGGTGATGGACCACTTCTACCAACTGCCCCCCCTCGGCGGGCCGACCCAGCCGATGCTCGAGGCCTACACCCTGCTCGGGGCCATCGGCGCCCGGACCCGGCGGGTCCGGCTCGGGACCCTGGTGACGGGGGTGACCTACCGGAACCCGGCTCTGCTGGCCAAGACGGTGACCACTCTCGACCTGATCAGCGGGGGTCGGGCCATCCTCGGGATCGGCGCCGCCTGGTACGACGTGGAGCACAACGGACTGGGGGTGCGGTACCCGCCCGACGGCGAGCGGCTCGACCGGCTGGAAGAGGCCGTCCAGATCTGCCGGGCCATGTTCCGGGGGCAACGGCCCAGCTTCGCCGGCCGGTACTACCGGACCGACGAGGCCTGGAACGTCCCGGCCCCGATTCAGGCGGGCGGTCCTCCCATCCTGATCGGCGGCGGGGGGGAGAAGCGGACACTGCGGCTGGTGGCGCAGTACGGCGACTTCTGCAACATCACCGGCAATGTGGAGACGATCCGCCACAAGGTGGAGGTCCTGCGGCGTCACTGCCGGGAAGTGGGCCGGGATCCGGCGGAGGTGACGGTGTCCCGGCTGAGTACCTGCGTGCTGACCAACTCGGCGCCGGAGACGAAGACGACGCGGGAGTTCCTGCGCGACGCCGTCGGGGAGGAGAGTGGGTACAACGTGGGACAGGACGACGAACTTCTCGCCCAGGTCGAGGAGCTAGGCGAGGCCGGTGTCGAGTACTGCATCTTCAACATGCCGATATCCGATGCCGACGGTGTCCGCCGATTGGGTGCGATTTTCCGCTGATCGAGGTTGATCGACTTCGACTCCTGCTGAAAGGTACAAGTGTGAGTCGAAAGCGCATCAGGAGCCGGTTGTCCCCCGGAAGCGCCATGGCAACTTCTGTCGCATTCCCGAAACCTGAGCGATGTATTTGAGAATAATGACGACGGGATGAAAAGCGCTGCAGGGAGGTGCTTTTCCCTCGGCTTTTGCCGAATTCCTCTTCCGGCGAGTTTTCTATTCCCTGATGGGCGATTACACTCCGTGGTTCTCATTTGCAAAAGCAATGTGGAAGGGGAGACACAGTGGCACGGATCGAGGAATTAACCATTTCGCTGATCGACGACTTCGACGGCACGGAGGCGGCCGAGACCGTCAAGTTCGCCATCGACGGGAAGAACTACGAGATCGATCTCTCCAAGCCCAACGCCAGCGAGCTGCGTCGGACGTTGCGTCCCTACATCGACCGTGCGCGCGCGGCGCGTCGGACGTCGGGCGCCCGACGGACGACCAAGGCTGCCACCGGGCGCCGCGGACCGGCCCGGCGCACGGAAGGGTACGACCGGGCCGAAGTGCGGGAATGGGCCAAGAAGAACCGGGTCAAGGTCGCCGCCCGGGGCCGGATCGCCAACGAGGTCGTCGAGCGCTGGCGGCAGGCGACGAAGTAGGAGCGGCGCGGCCGGCGCGGCCGGCTCAGGCCGGCTTCGGCCGGGAGGTGGCCTCGGCCATGGTGGTCACCAGGTGTCCGGGGCCTTCCAGCCAGGTGAGGAAGGCGTCGGGGGCCATGGGTCTGGCCAGGAAGTAGCCCTGGGCGCTGTCGCAACCCAGTTGGGCCAACTGGTCCCAGGTCTGGCGATCCTCGACACCTTCGGCCACCGTCTGCAGGCCGAGGTTGTGGCCGAGTTCGACCACCGAGCGGACGATGATGGCGTCGTTCGGATCGTCGTGCATGTGCAGGACGAAGGACTGGTCGATCTTGAGTTGGCTGACGGGGAGGTCCTTCAGATAGGCGAGGGAGGAGTAACCCGTCCCGAAGTCGTCGATGGCGATCCGGACGCCGATGTCGGCCAACTCGGTGAGAAGCCGTCGCGCTCTCAGCGGGTCGGTCATGATGGCGCTCTCGGTGATCTCGAGTTCGAGGAGATGGGCGGGCAGGCCGAAGCGGTCGAGAGCGGCGGTGACCTCGGCCGGGAAGCCGTCGTCGAGCAGACTCCGGGTCGACAGGTTGATGGCCATGGACAACTCGCCCCAGCCGCGGCCTTCCGTCTGGTCGCGCCACTGCCGGCATTGGGCCAGGGCGTGGCTGAGGACCCAGCTGGTGAGGGGCTTGATCAGGCCGGTGTGCTCGGAGACGGGGATGAATTCGTCCGGGGGGAGAAGGCCCAGGGTCGGATGTTGCCAACGGACCAGGGCTTCGAACCCCGTGATCCGGCCGTCGGCCAGGGTGGCCTTGGGCTGGTAGTGCAGGACCAGCTGGTCCTCGTTGATGGCGGTCCGGAGATCGCCGAGCAGGGTCAGGCGGGCCGGGGTGTTGATGTTGAGCTCGTCGGTGTAGGCGACCACGTTCACGTTCGAGCCCTTGGCCACGTACATGGCCACGTCGGCCCGCTGGAGCAGCAGATCGGCGCTGTCCCCGTCGTCGGGGGCCAGGGCGATCCCGCAGCTGGCCCCGATGCCGAGGACCATGCCGTCGATCTCGAGGGGTATCTCGAGGACGGCGATGATCCGTTCGGCCACTTCCAGGGCGTCGCTCAGACCGTCCACCCGCGGCAGCAAGACGCAGAATTCGTCGCCGCCGAGCCGGGCCACGGTGTCGGAGTCCCGCAGGACCTGATTGATCCGGGGGCCGACTTCGCAGAGGATGCGATCGCCGTACTTGTGGCCCAAGGTGTCGTTGATCTCCTTGAACCGGTCCAGGTCGAACAACATGACGGCACTGTCGGTGCCGTCGCGTGCTCCCTGGCGCATGGCCTGGTCGGTGCGGTCGTAGAAGCACGAGCGGTTGGGCAGGCCGGTGAGGACGTCGTGAAGGGCCTGATGGCCGAGCAGGGCTTCCGCCCGGTCCTTTCGCTCCCCGGTGGCGCCGGCCATGCGGATGACGATGGCTAGGGCGAAGACGCCGAGGATGCCCACACCGGTGGCCCGGCTCCGGTCGAGAAACGACGGCGCCCACCCGTTCCAGACGAGGATCTGGCCCACCGCGATGCCGAAGAACGTCCAGACCATGGTGGCCTTCCAGACCGCCGCCCCGCACTGCTCCATGTCTTCGAGTACCACGAAGGCGTAGGTGATGAGAAGGACCGGGCCCCAACCGGTCATGTAGATGACGACGGTGACGGCGGCGACGTGGAGAGCGACGCGTACGTGGAGGCGGAGGGACCCGACTTTGGCCGTGCGCCAGGGCTCGACCAGGAGGCTGACCGACGGGATGATCAGGAGCACGGCCAGGTAGGCCCAGATGGACAGTTGGGCCACGAGGCCGAAGTGGCGGAGGATGACGATGGTGGCGAAAGAGACCGGGCTGACGGCGTAGGCGAGCAGGACAGGGTGAAGGCCCCGTCGTTTCGTCGGCTCCGAGGCGTCGATGGCGGTGAGCGGTGACCACGGTCCAGCCTCGCTGTTGGCGCGTTCAGCCGATGTCGATCCCGGTCCCACGATGACGCATCGACATCCTTGGCGGCAGCCTGAAGATGTCAGCCTTTTCAAAAAGCTCTGTTCCCACAACTTTTCTCTTCGCTTGACCTCGACGGGCCCAAAGCGCCGGGGAGACCCCCGTCAGGCCCAGCCCAGCTCCTCGAGTCGGGGATCGCTGATCCCGAAGTGGTGGGCCACCTCGTGGATGACCGTCTTGCGCACCTGGGCCACCACATCGGCCTCGTCGGAACAGACGCCGCAGATCGTCTGCTGATAGAGGGTGATCCGGTCGGGCATGACCCATCCGTAGCTGGAGGGACCCCGGCTGGTGAGAGGGATGCCCTGATAGAGGCCGAACAGAGACCGGCCGACGGCGACGTCCTCGACCACGACGGCCACGTTGTCCATCTTGCCGCCGAGGTCGGCCGGCAGGGAGTCGAGGGCGTCGGCCACGAGTTCCTCGAAGCGCTGGCGGGTGACCTCGAACACGACCGCACCGTACCGTTGCGACGCCCGTCTTCGGACCGTCCGGCCCACCGCCCGGCGGGAACCGGGCCGGACAGCCGGTGGCGGCCGTGGCCGGCTGGGCCGGTGTCCGGCTCTCCCGGCGCCCGAAGAAAGCGGGTCGGCCCGGTTTACTCGGGGCCGTGGCAGACGGCTTCGACGTTCGCAATGCCTTCCCCGTTGGCAATGCCTTCCCCGTCAGTAATCGTCATCTCTGCAGGTGGCCTACTCTCCCTGCGTAGTGCCACAATCGGGCCAATTGTTGAGGGCCCGTGAGTGTGCCAGGAAGCGGCTGCGAGATGGCACGGCCGGCCACTTCCGATGCCCCCGACGAGCCTTGGCCCACGAGACCTCCGGCAGCGTCGTACCGCCCCGGAAGCCCGAACTCGACCCCCTCCGGCGCCCCTCGTCGACAGCAATCGGCGTGTCCAGGCCGAGCCCCGAAACGGGTCAACGATCCCCCCACCCGATATCGCTCCGTGCGCTGGTCGACACCAGCGCCGCGGGTGAGAGCTGAACCTCCGAACCAGCCATGGATGGTCGATACCGTGCAGCTTGCGAGTTCTTGAGCTCCGTTCGCTACCGTCCCAAAGCGCGTGCACTTACGCGCTCGTGATCCCGCTCGCTGGCGCTCATGGGCAGCATTTCAATCCGGTGGCCGTCCGGGTCTGAGATGAACACCGAGTTACGTGGTGTGATTTCGAAGGGCTCGATACCAGCCTCAGAAAGACCAGCTACGAGCAACTCGACATTGGCAACGTCGACGTTCAGGGCCATGTGGTTCATCTCCTCGCCGCCGTGGACGTCGCAGTCAACCATTTCGAAGAGGTCGAGGCCCTGCATGCCACAGCGCAAGAAGGAGGCCCTCATACCCGGAACGGACCCCCGGTCATCGAAGCCCAGTGCTTCCATGTAGAACGTCCGGGAACGATCAAGGTCTGTGACGTGGAGCACCACATGATTGATGCCCGTCACCTTAAGCTTCGAAGTACCCATTTGTGCACCCCTTGTCGTCACCGACGGGTCGGCAGTTCTCAGGGTTGTCAGCCCATCGAAATCAGTTCGAGCTGGATGTTGTCGGGATCGCGGAACACGAGCACCGCATACCCCTCCTGATCGTTGATTGGCGATTGGAACACGTTGAGCTTTTTGAAGTGTTCTGCCCAGGTGTCGAGGTCGGCACGTTGGGCGACCCCGAAGCTCACGTGATCGAGTCCTGTCCGCGTCTCGTTGCATGGTTCGGCTGCGTTGGCCGAGTGTGTGTGTAGGCCCACGCACATTGAAAAGTCCGGCTTGCCAAGAACGATGGCGTAGCCGTTACCGTCGGGATGGTCCTCCCTCATCAGCTCCGCCAACCCCAGGACTTCCTTGTACCACGCCACACTGCGATCAAGGTCGGTGACCGTGAATGAAACGTGGTGGATCGATGCGATGTCAGGCATGGTCCGGTCCTCTCTAAGCGAACTTGCGGTTCAGCGAGCTGTCGCCGGCAGTTGGTCGGTGTCTTCGGCACTGAGCGGCGGTCCGATGGGCCTCAGATCATGGGCCCCGGCCACACGTGCGAGTTCGTCCATCGACGGAAAGACTGGCTCGATCGGCACGATCCGAGCGCCGGCTGGCACTCCGACCTCGCGGACAAAGTCCCGGAAGCTGGCGTTGTCGTGCACAAGCAGGATGCGTGCCTCGCAATCGCCGACGACCCGGAACGTGTGCGGCACGCCGCGGGGCATGGACACCCAGTGCCCCGCTCCGACCACCAGCTCCTCGTCGCCACAGCGCACCACCATCTGGCCCTCGAGGATGTACCAGGTGTCGTCGAGGTCGTCGTGGATGTGCAGCGGGGGCGCGGCGCCGACTGGCAAGGTCATCTCGAGCACGACGGTGTTCATTTCGGGCGCGCAGCGGTGCTCAACTACCAAGGTGTCGAGGAACCACCACGCCACGCTTTGTTCGCTCTCGGGGGAGTCGACAACTGCCGTCGTCACTTCG
>DATLQU010000039.1:0-20903 GCA_035535015.1 Acidimicrobiales bacterium
GATCCCAATTGGGACGACCTCGATCCCACCGGGCAGGTCACCCGCCCGGAAACGGGTCCGCCAGCGACCGCAGTACGTGGTCGGCCTGAGCGGCCTGCAATTCTTCAACGGAATAGTGGCCGGTCGCCACCCCGACGGACACCGCTCCGGCCACTTTGCCGGCTTCGATGTCATGTGGCGTGTCACCCACCACGAACACCTGGTCGGCGCTCAGACCGCCGTGCAGACGAGCCGCCTTCTCGACGGCGATCGAGGTCAACGCGCCCCGATCGGTCGAGTCGGACCCGTAGGCGCCGAAGAGGAAGAACCGGTTCAGATCGCCCGGCATCAGCTTGGTACGCGCTGCGCCCTCCATAGCCCCGGACACGAGGCCCAGCGTCACCCCTTCGCCCCCGAGCCGCACCAGGGTGTCGCGCGCGCCGGACAGCACCCGGTACTGCTCCGACACCACGATGTCGTCGGCCAGGTGCAGCAGGTACCGGGCATAGATCCGGCTCAGTTCGTCGTCGCTCGGATCGCGGCCGAGCACGCCCCGGAACGTGGCTCGGGCCACTTGGGGATCGGTCTCCCCAGCCGAGCTGTGCTCACCGATGTCGGCGGGAATCCCATAGAGCGCTTGGAACGCGGCCCTCCAGCTCCGCGCCCCCGATCCTCCGGTATGCACCAGGGTCTCGTCCACATCGAACAGCACCACCACCGGACGGGCCGACCCCGCCATCTCATTCACCCGTCAGCTGGCCGGCGGGTGCGCTCTCGAGCGTGGCCAGGATGGCTTCGGCCAAGGACCGGGCCGACCCCGGATCGAGTTCGACGGCCACCCGTGACGAAGGTCCCCGGCCAGGATTCAGCAAGTCGATATTCAGCGTGTGCCCGGCGCCGGCGTGCACAGGATGGTCGAAGTAGACGCTGGCCTCAGTCAGCGCGAACCACCCCTCGGCACCCTTACCGCTGCCTTCCAAAGCCAGGGTCGTCGTCTGGTACGTACACATTGTGTGATCCTCCTCCGCCCGACCGACGGATCAGCTGCTCAGGTACCGTCCGAAGAAGTCCCAGATCCGTTCCCACCCGTCATTGGCCGCCTCGGGCCGGTAGCTGGGACGGTTGGTGGCGAAGAAGGCATGGCCCGCACCCTCGTAACTGTGGAACTCGAATGTCTTTCTCTGTTCCGTCAGGATCTTCTCGAGCTCCGCCACCTCGGCCGGGGCCGGGAACTGGTCCTCGACGCCGAACAGGCCGAGCAACGGGCATGACAGGTCCTTGGCCAGATGGCCGATCGGACTCGCGCTCAGCGGCGCCCCCTCGGGAGCCGCGGCCAGCACGAAGGCGCCGTAGCAGTCGACGGCGGCGTCCAGCGGCAGGCTGCAGGCAGCCAGGAACGACTGCCGCCCGCCCGAGCAGTAACCAATGGTGGCCACCTTCTGATTGGAGCCGTCCATAGCCTTCAGGTGCGCGATAGCACCGGCCACGTCGCCCACCAACCGCTCGTCAGGAACCCCACCCCGGGCACGCGCCGTGGCCGCGGCGTCGTCCGGACTCGCCCCAGGCGCTTCGCGCCAGTAAAGCTTCGGGCAGATGGCCAGATACCTGTGGCTGGCGAACCTCCGGGTGATCTCTTTCGTCGGCGCGTCGAAACCGGGCATGTGATGGATCACCACCACCCCACCGACCGGCGCCGTCTCCAACGGCTGGGCCAGGTAGGCCTCGATGGCGTCGCCACCGGCGCCGGTGATCGACACCGTTTCCGCTCTCATCGCATCGGTCACCGCTGCCTCAATTCTCTCTCGCATCGTCCCCGGACGCGGCACCCTGAGCGGGGCCGAGGGCCGTCCGCCGGGCCCGCAGCCGCTCCCCGCTGGCCATCCTCTCGGCCCGAAAGGCCTCGATCCGCGCCACCGTGGTGTCGAGCCGCTCGAGTAGCTGATCGTTGGCGGCGATGGCCTCGTCGACCAGCTGACGCTGCCGAACGGGAGGCAGCTCTCCGGAATGCCACTCCGACCGCACCCGGTCGAGTACCTCGACCGTTTCGGTGTCGAGCACCACCCGCACCTCGGCCAACGAAAACCCGAGCAGCTTCTGCAGATCCCGGATCCGGGTCACCCGGGCCATGTCGGCCGCCGAGTAGTGCCGGTCGCCATTGCCGCCGTACGAGCTCGGAGTGACCAGTCCCTGCTCCTCCCAGTACCGCAGCGTCCTCGTCGTCAGCCCCGTCAGCTTTGCCACCTCTCCGATCCGGAACATCACCGATCCGGCGTCGGTCGCCGACAGCTCCACTGTCATCACTCGACTCCGTCCGGTGCCCCGACATAGGCGGCGGCCACTTCCGCCATCTCCGTGTTCAGGTCGTCGTGCACGTACATCGCTCCCCGGCTCCACGAGGCGGCGGCGGCCAGCACACTGGCCACGATGGCGAAGTCGAGCGCGGCATGCAACCCGGCCCGGAACGGCCCCGTGATCAGCATGGGGAAGAACCCGTGCCCGAGCAAGGCCGACTGCTGCGCGGCGGGAAGATGCGCCAGCGTCCCGGCCCCGATCAGGTGGCCGATCGGGTTGTACCCGAGGAAGGCGGCGAACAGCGTGGACACCGGCGGCAGATGAGCCGCGTGTTGGGCTGTGGCCGACGGCACCCCGTGGCTCACCAGCCCCTGGTACAGGCTGCGGGGCAGCGTCGAGGACAGACCCACGATCATCAAGGTGAAGAAGATCCCGATGGAGAAGACCTGCGCCGAGTTCTGGAAGGTGGTGTTCATCCCCGATCCGGCACCCCGGTGCTCGGGGGGAAGGCTGTTCATCACCCCTGTCCGGTTCGGCGACCCGAAGGCGGCCATCGTCAACCCCGTCAAGAACAGAAGCACCCCGAAGACCCAGTAGGGAAAGTCGATCGGCAACAACTCGAGCAGACCGAAAGTGATCCCCACGCCGATCATCCCTCCGGTGGCGAACGGCCGGGCACCGTAGCGGTCGGACAGGATCCCGGTCACCGGCCCCGAGATCAACAGCCCCACCGTTAAGGGGATCATGGCGATCCCGGCCCACAGAGGTGTCCGGGCGAAGTCGTAGCCGTGCAGGGGCAGCCAGATCCCCTGCAGCCAGATCACCAACATGAACATCAGCCCTCCCCGGGAGAGAGCGGCCAGGAAGCTGGCGAAGACGCCCGAGCTGAAGGCCCGGATCTTGAACAGCTGCAGCCGGAACATCGGTTCGGCCACCTTCGTCTCGATCACACAGAACGCCGCCATCAACACCACCCCGACGCCGATGGCCGCCAGCACCAGGGGGTTCCCCCACCCCATGTCGCTGCTCCCATAGGGCTCGATCCCGTAGGTGATCCCGACCATGATCAGCACCAGGCCCAGCCCGAAGCTGACATTCCCGGGCCAGTCGATCCCCGCGGCCCGCCGTTGCCCGAGCTCCCGCAGTTTCAGATAGCCCAAGACGGTCCCGAGCAGACCCACCGGCACCGACACCAGAAAGATCAGCCGCCAGTTGACGGGTGCCAACACCCCCCCGAGCACCAGCCCGATGAAGGAGCCGCTGAAGGCGGCGGCCTGGTTCACCCCGAGAGCCATCCCCCGCTGATGGGTCGGGAAGGCGTCGGTCAGGATGGCGGCTGAGTTGGCCATCAGCATGGCCGCCCCCACGGCCTGGAAGATCCGCATGCTGATCAGCCAGACCGCCGCCGCGTGCCCGTGCGTCCAGGTGACGGTCAGCAACAGGGAGAAGAGGGTGAAGACGGCGAAGCCGAGGTTGTAGACCCGCACCCGCCCGTAGATGTCACCCAGCCGGCCCAGCGTCACCACCAGCACACTGGTCACCACCAGGAAGCCGAGGATCATCCACAGCAGATAGAAGGTGTTCCCGGGCTCGAGTGGGTTGATCCCGATCCCCCGGAAGATGTCGGGCATGGCGATCAACACGATGGAGCCGTCGATCGTGGCCATCAGCATCCCCAGCGTGGACACGAACAACGCCGTCCACTTGTAGCCTCCGCCCAGGGCCGGCGCTGTCGCCTCGGCTCGCGTGGTCCCGGCCGCCGGTCCCAACGGTTCGGCGAGCTCGGTCACCGGCCTCCAGGGTAATCGTCATCTTCACGTCTACGGCAAGTTTTCTTCACGTTAACGTCAATCATAGTCCCGCTATACGGAATCCTTCATTCCGGCTATCGTCACTCCCAAGCGGAGCGGGACATTCCGGTAACGAGGAGCCAGAACGTGACGGACATCCAGCAGAAGCGCGATCCGATCGGCCATCCAACGTCGGCAGACGGTTCCGGACCGCCGGCCGGCCCCGGATCGCCGCCGGCCTCGGCCGTCCCGGGTACGCGGATCCACTACGGCGCCACCTTCGCCGTCCTGGCTGTGGCCGCCCTGGCCTTCAGCCTCCTGCAGTCGATGATCATCCCGGCCATCCCCCACCTCGAGCACGCTCTCCACACGTCGGCCACCGGGGCCACCTGGCTCCTGACCGCCTATCTCCTCAGCGCGGCCATCGCCACCCCCATCCTCGGACGCGTCGGCGACATGGTGGGCAAGGAGAAGATGCTCGTCGTCGTCCTCGTCGCCCTCTCCCTGGGCACCCTTCTCAGCGCCCTGGCCACATCACTACCGGTCATGCTCATCGGTCGCGCCATCCAGGGAACAGGGGGAGCGGTCTTCCCCCTGGCCTTCGGCATCATCCGCGACGAGTTCCCCCGCCAGAAGGTCTCCACCGCCGTCGGCATCATGTCGGCCATCCTCGGCATCGGAGCGGGAGGGGGCATCATCCTGGCCGGGCCCATCGTCGAGCACCTCTCCTACCACTGGCTCTTCTGGATCCCCCTGGTCCTCACCCTGCTGGCCACCGTCTCCACCTTCGCCTTCGTCCCCGAATCCCCTGTCCGCGCTCCGGGCAAAATCAACTGGCTCGGCGCACTCTTCATGTCGGCCTGGTTGGTCACTGGCCTGGTCGCCGTCTCCGAGGGACCCACCTGGGGCTGGGGCAACTCCACCGTCCTCGGACTCTTCGTCGTCACCATCGCCCTCACCCTCTTGTGGATCTGGGTCGAGGTCCGCTCCGATTCGCCCGTGGTGGACATGAAGATGATGCGGATCCCGGCTGTCTGGAGCACCAATCTGGCGGCCCTGCTGTTCGGTTTCGGAATGTTCGCCATGTTCATCACCGTTCCCCAGTTCGTCCAAACGCCCGTCCACCAGGGCTACGGCTTCGGAGCGTCCATCACCCAGTCGGGCCTCTTCCTCCTCCCCTTCGCCATCGCCATGCTCCTGGTGGCACCCCTCACCGGCCGTCTCGCCATCGCCTTCGGCTCCAAACCGATCCTCGTCGCCGGATCGATCTTCGCCGCCTCGAGTTACGGCCTTCTGGCCCTGGCCCACAGTCAGCCCTGGAACATCTATGTCGCGTCGGGCCTCCTTGGGATCGGTATCGCCCTCGGTTACGCGTCGATGTCCAACCTCATCATCGAGGCCGTCCCGCCCCATCAGACCGGGGTGGCCACGGGCATGAACACCAACATCAGGAACATCGGTGCCGCCCTGGGCAGCGGCATCGCCACCAGCATCATCGTCAGCAGTCTCTTGAAGAGCGGTTTCCCGAGAGAACACGGCTACACCGCCTCCTTCGGCGTCTCGGGCCTCTCGCTCGTCATCGCCGCCCTGGCCGCCCTCAAGATCCCCAACCGGCCCCACTCGTCGGTGGTGGAGTCCCTCTCGCATCCGGGACTCACCGGGGAGGCCGAGGTCTTCGTCGGAGCCATCGGCTACACACCGGAGGCCGGCCTCCGGGACACAGCCACATCGGACGCGGCCCCATGAGCGGCACCGCCCTCGCCACCGGAGGCCGGCCCCTGCGACGCGACGCCGAGCTCAATCTGGCCCGCATCCTGCTGGCGGCACGCGACGTCTTCGCCGAGCACGGCTACGACGTCTCGATGGAACAGATCGCCGGCCGGGCCGGCGTGGGCATCGGCACGCTCTATCGTCGATTCCCGAGTAAAGAGGACCTCGTCAGCGCCGTCGTCGAATCGGCCAGTCGACACACCCAACAGATCGCCGAGCGGGTGCTGGCCCAGAGCGCCCCGGCCGAAGGCGTCTTCGATTTCCTCCGGCACTGCATCGCCGCTCCGTCATGCTGGCGGGTCATCGCCTCCCGGGCCCCATGGACCGACCAGACCACGAGCACGGCCCTGGCCCTCGTTGCTCCCTTGGTCGAGCAGATACTCGACAACGCCCGACAGGCAGGCTCGGTCCGCGGAGAAGTGACGTTCACCGATCTGGCCGTCGTCCTCATGTCGGCCCGTGCCGTGGCCGACCTCTGTGATCCCCACGTCCCGCTCACCTCGGCCCGCTACCTCGAGCTGGTCATGGATGGTCTGCGGCCCTCGGACTCGGCCTGGAGCAACCCGCCCATGACTGTCGGACAGCTGAGCACCGTGCTCACCGGCCGCAGTGAAAGTTCGTCCGGCGACTGAGCATCCTGGCGGCCATCACCATGGCGCACTCCGACGACCGCTACGCCGTGGAGCTAGGGACTTCAGCCCGTCACGGGCGCCAAGGGCAGGCCCTTGCGGTCAAAGTCTTCCAGGAACTTGAGCAGTTCGCGGCTGGTCAGGGGCTGGGCGATGATGAAGCCCTGCACGACGTCGACACCGAGATAGGCCAGCGAGTTCAGGTTCCTCGCCTTCTCGGCGCCCTCGGCCACCGTCACCAGTTTGAGGGCTCGAGCCAGCTCGACAGTGGAGCTGATGATGGCCCGGGCCCGCTCGTCGTCCTCCAGAGCGAGCACGAAGGACTTGTCGATCTTCAGTTCGTCGATGGGCAGTTCGAGCAGCTGGGACATGGATGAGTACCCGACACCGAAGTCGTCGATCGAAATCCTGATCCCTCGGGCCCGCAGTTCGTGGATGCTCCGCTTGGCCCGCTCCGGGTCCGCACCGATGCAGGATTCGGTCACCTCAAGGGTGAGTCGGTTATGGGCGACATCGTGCTGTTCCAGGAGGTCGTCGATGAAGGCGGGCAGATCCTCGTCGACCAGATCGAAACGCGAGATGTTGACGCTCATCTGGAGCGGGTAGCCGCGCCGGTCGAGGGCGGCCGCTTCGGCGATGGCCAATTCCAGGACGGCCCGGGTGAGTTGCGGGATCAGTCCCACCCTCTCGGCCAGGGGCACGAAGGAATCCGGTTGCAGCAGACCGTGGACAGGGTGATGCCACCGGACGAGCGCCTCAACACCGATGACCTTCTCGGTCAGCAGGTGGAGAGTGGGCTGGAAGTGGATGTGCAGGGTCCGGGTGTTGATCGCCGTCCGCAGGTCGTCGATCAATTCCAGTCGCTCTCGGCTGTTGAGGTCGTGATCGGGGTGATAGACGCAAACGATCGAGCGGCTGCGTTTGGCCTCGTACATAGCGACGTCGGCACTACGCAGCAGGTCGCTGTGGCTGATGCCGTGGTCGGGGGAGATGGAGACCCCGATGCTGGCTCCCACGCGAACGGTCACGCCGTCGAGAGAGATCGGGTCGAACAGCGTCTCGGCCAGGTCCTGGGCCACCTCCACCAGCTCCTGGCTGGATGAGACGACGCACGTGCTGGCGAACTCGTCGCCCCCCAGACGGGCGACCGAGCCCTTGTCATCGATCTTGCGTTGGAATCGTCGAGCCACGATCTGCAGGAGCTCGTCACCGCAGTGGTGCCCGAGGGAGTCGTTGATCTCCTTGAACCCGTCCAGGTCGACGAGCAGGAAGCCGACGTGCTTCGCACCGTGTGCGGTGGACAACTTCGCCTCGGCATCCTCGAGGAATGCCCGTCGGTTCTGCAAGCCGGTCAGCTGGTCGGTACGGGCGTCGCGGAAGTTATCCGCCCCTCGGCGCAATTCGCGCAGCGTCAGCGCCATACGAACGAGCACGACGCCGAGGCCGGCCAGGGACAGAGCCGACGCCACCAGCGTGTCGAGCCGGGTCATCGACATCGCCAACAGGGCCAGGCACATGAATCCGAACACAACGGGGACGAGCGCGATCCCGGCCGGCGTCAGGCTGGAGGGACGGCGCGGCAACGTCCGGCGGTCCTGACGTCCCCACGCGGCGATGCCAATGACCCAGAAGGCCAGAGCCCACGTCCCGTGGAGTGGGCGACCCTGGACCGCGGAATGCGTATGGATCTGGTTGAGATAGAAGAGGTCACCGACGACGAACCACACGACACCGACGACCAGCAGCCCGGTCGACCACGTGAGCCGGTACCGTCCCGGAGCAAAACCGGCGATCATCACCATGAGCAGCACCAGGTCGCACAGCGGATAGGCCATGTTGACGAAACGGGTGACGTCCAACAGCGGCTCGAACCACAGCGCGAGCGCCGCCCCGCTGGCCATGCCCGCCACCACCCCGTCGAGCCTCACGCTCAGATGGCCCCGACCGAAGGCCGCCTGAGTCAGCATCACCACCCCGACGATCAACGCCGCATACGACGCCAGGTAGACGAGGTCGCTTGGCGCCGGGCTCGGGATGGGGTGCAGATTCTGGTCGTGCAGGATGAAGACGACGCTGGCCAGAGCGTGGAGCGCGATACCGACGGCGATGGCGATCCAACCCGCCCGCAACTTCTGGACATGCCGGATGCGCAGCACGATGGGAATAATGGGGAGCATGGCGGCGATGTTCCCCACCCATCCGTCCCACAGCCAGAGATAGCCGGCCACGGGGCGTTGGATCTCGACCAACGACCCGCAGTACACGAGGACGAGCACACCGGCCAGGAACTGCCACCACAATTGGGACGACATCGCCCGGGACCGCGTCAAAATCTCTATGACCTGACCGGGAATCTCGGTCAGCGACCTCACCGGGTGTCCGTCGAGGGCGCGGGTCGCCCATCGGACCGATCCCTTGCCTGCCCCCGTCGCGCTGGGGCCCGGAAGGGCGGCCAGAAGCTGATTCTCGGCCTCGAGCTCGGCATCAAGCTCGGCTATCACCGTCGACTGGGCTACCTCCACCATGACGAATCGTCCCCCCGGACCCTGGACTTGAGCTTTGTCGGCTGACTCAGGCGAAGGCCCGGGATTCCTCGACCTTGTGGCGCCAGGTGACAGCCAGGCCGAGAACGAGCGCGTAGCCGACAAGGACGCCGGCGTCGACCAGGCCCGGGGCGCGGCCGGCCACCACGGCCCAGCCCAGCGAGGCGTAGTGGTAGCTCGGTAAGAAGGCGGCGACGTGGCGCAGTGCCAGCGGCAGATCGGGCACCGGGGTGAAGAGGCCGCCGAAGAAGCTGAGCAGGAACATCAGGGCCGTCACCAGGGGATACACCGTCTCGCTCGACGCCACGTAGCCGACGAGAACGCCGAGGGAGGCGAAGGACAGGGCGCTGACCCAGAGCACCAGGGTGAGCACCGCCCACGTCCCGAACCCCAGTCGCACCCCACCGAGAAGCAAGCCGGTCAATTCCACCACAACAATCACGGGCAGCACGATCACCATGGAGGCGGCGATCTTGGTGATCACGTAGCTCCATGACGGCAAGGGGGTGACCCGCAGCTGCCGGGTCCAGCCCGATGCCCGTTCGGCGGCCAACCGGGTCCCCCCGGCGTTGAGCGAGGCCACCATGGCTCCGAAGCTGGCCATCGACACCATGAAGTAGGTCTTCCAGGTCGTCCCCGCGATCCGCGTGCCGGGGTGCTCGTTGTGCAGGAACAGGACGTAGAAGACGACAGGGAATCCCACCGTGATCCCGATGTAGCGGAGATTGCGGAACAACCGCCGGACCTCGAACCACAGGAACGTTCCCAGGCCGGTCACAGGGCTGTCCCCGGCTGCGCCGCGGCGTGCAGCCCGAGCGGGGAGACGACCGGCACGGTCCCCGAAGGGCCGGGCAGGGCGACGGCATCGGCCACCGTGTTGGCTTCGGCCAGGTCGCCTGTCAGGGCCACGAAGGCCTGCTCGAGATCGGCGCCGGTAACCTCGATGTCGGTGAAGACGACCCCTGTCGCCACCAGGGCGCGGACGGTGGCGTCGGCGTCGAGGGAGTCGAGGACGACCTGGGTACCACGCACACAGGCGGCGTTCACCCCGTCGAGATCGCGCAGTCGGGCCGGGTCGACCCCCGTCGAAGTGAAGCGGACCCGGCGTGTGGGGACGGCGGCCTTGATGGTGGAGGTGGCGCCGTTGGCCACCACGGCGCCCTTGCGCATGACCACGATCCGGTCGGCCACGGCGTCCACCTCGTCCAGGTGGTGGGTGGCGAAGACCACGGTCCGGCCCTCCCGGGAGAAGTCGCGCATCATGGTCCAGAAACGGCGCCGCCCTTCCACATCCATGGCGATGGTGGGCTCGTCGAGAAAGACGAGCTCCGGGTCCCCGGCGATGGCCAGGGCGAAGCGGACCCGTTGCGCCTGGCCCCCCGACAGTCGCTGGGTCTGCCGATCGGCCAGCGCCGTGAGTCCGGACCGGGCCAGGGTGCGGGCCACGGGAGCCGGACGGCGGTAGAGACGCGACGTCATGGCCACCAGGTCTCCGACCCGGACGCCGTGGGGAAGACCACGGGCTCCGCCCACCTGGAGCATGGCTCCGACCTTCCCGGACGCCATGGCCGAGCGGGGGTCCGTGCCCAGGACCGAAACCTCACCTTCCTGGGCGCGCTGGATACCGAGGAGGATGGAGATGGCCGTCGATTTTCCCGCGCCGTTCGGGCCGAGCAGCGCCAGGGTCTCTCCCCGGGCGACCTCGAGATCGAGGTGGTCGAGGGCCAGGATCGAACGGTAGCGGTGGACGACCCCGGCGAACCGCAGCGCCGGTCCCCCTGCCTCTGCGGGGCGCGGCGGCCCACCATGAAGTCTCATGACCGGAATCTCATCGGCGCGCCCGAGCCGGCGATTGAGCACAATCTCCCTGCTCCCATCTGTGGCAGGGGCGTCCGCGATGGTCCCCACGATGGCGTCATCGTCGGTGCCGGACGAGCTGGCCCTTCACCCCAGGAGCACCCGGTGGGCAGCTCACGGACGGGGGCCGGAGGCGCCGGTCTCGCCTGGTCCCGGCGTTGTGGATGGCCCCCGCCGAGCGCATCCGCCGGCCCCGCCCCCTTGCCCCTGCCGTCCGGGGCTCCGCTTCGGCTCTTCCCGACGTCGGCCCGCTGGCCCCCGATCACGCGACCAGCTGCCCCGTCAACACTGCCGACGGCACCTCGAACCGCCCGGCGACCCTCGAAAGGGGCATCGGCCACCCCGGGGGACGATGCCGGCACGGAACAGACGATGGCGCCGCAACGACCTGCTAGAACCGAATGATCTTCGACGATCTGCTTGACGCCAACCGGCGCTACCGGACGGAATTCCACGACTCGGGTGTGGAGGGGACAGCGGCCAGAGGACTGGCCGTCCTGACCTGTATCGACTCGCGGATCGATCCGTTGGCCATGCTCGGGCTACGGGCCGGAGACGCCAAGATCATCCGCAATGCCGGGGCACGGGTCACCGAGGACTCCTTGAGGTCACTGATCCTCGCCGTCAACCTCCTCGGGGTGACCCGGGTCTGCGTGGTGGCGCACACGAACTGCGCCATGGTCGACTCCACCGAGAACGAGATCCGGGCCCGGATCGAAGCGCAACGCGGCGTAGTCGCGGCAGGGTGGGACTTTCTGGCCACCACCGACCAGCTGGCCACCCTCCACCACGACATCGACCGGATCGAACGCTGCCCTCTCCTGCCCCCCGATCTCGAGGTGGCCGGATTCATCTTCGATGTCCATAGTGGCGCTCTTCTACCCGTCTGATCGCGCCGCTTCTCGAGGAGGAACCTTTCATCGGAGGTGTCATGAGCTCTGGCACGCCAACGGCGATGTGAGCTTGATCATGGACGATGGCCACCTCGACGAACGACATCTCCTACTACTCGTACGACTTCGAAATCGGCCATCGAAGTAGCCTCGCGTTATGAGCTGCCATCGCCAGTTCCGGCCCGTTGTGTGACCGGCAAGGTCGAGCTTCACGACACCACGGTGCCGGAAGGATCGATCCTGTTGATGCTGAATGCCGCGGCCAACCGGGACGAGCACCAATTCGACGACCCCGACCGCTTCGACGTCCGGCGGACGATCGACCACCACGTGACGTTCGGTTTCGGACTCCACTTCTGCATGGGCGGCGCCCTGGCCCGCTTGGAAGGCCGGGTGGCGCTCGAAGAGGTGCTCAGGAGTTCGCAGACGGGGAGGTCGACACGAGACTTCCGAACGGGTCGACCTCCCCACAACCGTCAGCGGCTGGCACCGTCTACCGGTCCGCCTCTACTAACGGACGACGGTCGGTCAGGCCAGCGTGGAGAGGCCGCCGTCGACGGCGATCACCTGCCCGGTGATGTAACCGGCATCGGCCGACAGAAGGAAGACGACGGGTCCTGCCACCTCCCACGGTGTGCCTTGGCGGCCGAGGGGAATCGCCGTCCGGCTCCGCGAGGGCCTCCCAGCCGAAGCGAGGCGACCGAGGGGTGTGTCGATCAGTCCGGGCGCCACCACATTGGCCCGGACGCCCTGTCTCGCGCCTTCCAACGCCACATGCCGGCAAAGACCCGCGAGCGCGGCCTTGGAGGCGTCATAGGAGGGTAGAGAACTACCTGGTTTCAAGCCGGCCAGAGACGATATGTAGACGATCGATCCGCCGTCGCCCATGGAGGGCAGGGCCGCTTTCGACAGCAGGAAATGGGACCGGACGTTCACGGCGAAGACGAGGTCCCATTGGGCGGCCGAGGTGCCGGCCAGACGGTGACCTCCTCCGATGCCGACGTTCAGCACCAGCCCGTCGATCCCGCCGAGCCGGAACACACACTCATTGACGATGGCGTCGCAGGCCGCCTCGTCGGATACGTCTCCGACGATCACACTGGCCTTCTTCGCGTCACCGTCGCCTATGGCGTCGACCAGGACGGCGGTATCCCGAGCCGCATCTTCGTCCCGGTCGGCCAGCGCCAGGACCGCCCCCTCGCCTGCCGCCGTCACGGCGATAGCCCGGCCGTTGCCGACGGGTGCGTCAGGGTCGTCGCTGCGCTGCGTTCCGGCACCAACGACGAGAATGCGACGACCCTCGAGTCGGCCCTTCATCCGGGCAGACCCTCCACCCCGGGCTCGCGCTCAACCCCCAACGAGTTCAGAGTGAAGGCCACCAGATGGTACTGGCCGATGACCATGCAGATTTCGATCAACTGGTGTTCGTCATAGTGCTCGGCGAGGACGCGCCACGTCTCATTAGAGATTGAAGAAACATGGTGTAACTCGTCGCAGGCCCGGAGGAGGGCCGCCTCGAGCAATGACCACCCCACCACGTCGGGACCTTGGGCAGAACGCGTGACCTCATCGTCGGTGACCCCCGAGGTGCGGGCGATCCGCGCGTGCTGGCCCCACTCGTAGTCGGCCTGACAGTTCCAGGCCGTCCTGAGGATGAGCAACTCCCGATCACGGGCAGGAAGCTCCCCCCGGACAAGCAAGGCCCCGCCAAAGGCGGACCACCGCTTGAACAGGCGCGGGTGGCGAACCAGGGTGGCAAAGATGTTCAAGTCGGCACCATCAACCTGGAGGGGATGGAGCAATTCCTTCGTCATCTCGTCGCGCTCGCTCTCCGGCAACGGAGAGATGCGAATCGGTCGGGGGTCTGACGCCATGGCCGGGAGGTTACGTCTTGGCGCCCTCGGACGACGGCTGACGCCCGGGCAGGATCTGACCCCGGGTGAGTCCGGGTCCGGCCGCCGCCCTCACGTCCCGGGGGCCGACCTTCTCCCCGCAGGATCCGCAGACGAGAACGGCATCGGCCGACGATCCGCAGCCCTTGTGGGTGACGACGAGCGGTGGACCCGAGGGTGCCGAATGGTGGTCCCCCCACTGGCGCATGGCGGTGAGGACCGGCCAGAGGTCGCGTCCTCTGTCCGTGAGGCGGTAGTCGTAACGCGGCGGATGTTCGCAGTAGGGCTCCCGCTCGAAGATGCCGGCGTCGACCAGGCGGGCCAGCCTCTGCTGGAGGATATTGCGGGAGATCCCCAGGCGCTGTTGAAAAGAGTCGAATCGGGTGACACCGAGAAAGGCGTCCCTCACCAGCAACATGCTCCACCATTCGCCCACAATCTCGAGGCATTGGGCGATCGAGCACTCCATGTCGGCGAAGCTCTTTCGCTCCATGACCTGAGTCTAGTGGGTTGCATGATAGAACTCAATACTCTAGAGTCCTTCCCGTGCCGAGCGCCACGGGAATCCGATCCATGTCCGACTCGTTGACGGTCCCCTCCGGGGAGACCGGGGTCGACGCCCGGCGCCGGAACATGGTCTTCGTGGTCACCGCCCTCGGAGCGTTCATGGCGTCGCTCGACCTCTCGATCGTGAACGTCGCCTTCCCGGCTCTCGAGCACTCCTTTCCTCACGACTCCCGGGCTTCGCTCGCCTGGGTGATCACCGGCTACAGCATTGTGTTCGCCTCCCTGCTCGTCACGGCCGGCCGAAGCGCCGACCGGCTCGGGCGCCGCCGCCTGTTCTTCATCGGACTGGGCATCTTCAGCCTCGGTTCGGCGCTCTGCGGGATCGCCCCGTCGGTGGATCTACTCGTGGCCGGCCGTTTCATCCAGGGCAGCGGCGCGGCCGCCATGTTGCCGGCTTCCCTCGGCCTCCTTCTCGGCGCATTCCCGAACGAGCGTCGAGCGCAGGTGGTGGCCTTGTGGGGTGGTATCGGCGCTCTGGCCGTGGCCACCGGACCGTCGCTCGGTGGCCTATTGGTGTCGGGCCCTGGCTGGCGGTGGGTCTTCTTCGTCAACCTGCCCATCGGCGCCATCGGGTATCTCCAGGGCCGAAGGGTCTTGCGCGAGACGACAACGGCGGACGCCGGATCACGGCCGGACTATGGCGGTGTTGTGCTCATCAGCGCCACCCTGGCGGCACTGGTTCTCGGGATTACGGAGGGACCGACCTGGGGCTGGTCGAATGTGCGGGTCATCGGCTGCTTCTTCGGCGCCTTGGTCGTCGGCGCCGTCTTTCTCCGGCGGTCGGCGCACCATCCCCAGCCGGTACTCGATCTCACGCTCTTCCGTTCACGCTCGTTCAGCGTGGCCAACGCCGCCACTGTCCTCTACGCCATGGGCTTCTTCGCCATGCTGCTGGGGAACATCTTGTTCCTCACCGGGGTCTGGCACTACTCGATCCTGAGAGCGGGCCTGGCGGTGACTCCCGGGCCCCTGGTCGTAGCCCTCGTCTCGGGACCGGCAGGGCGTGCGGCGCAACGGATCGGGTTCCGTACCGTGCTCCTTGTCGGCTTCGGCTTTTTCGCCGGAGGGCTCACGTGGTACGCCACCGCCATCGGCCTCCACCCTTCTTACGTCACCCGCTGGCTCCCGGCGACCTTGATCACAGGCCTCGGCATCGGACTCACTTTCCCGGTCCTGAGTGCAGCCGCCGTTTCCAGTCTGCAGATCGAAAGGTTCGGCGTAGGCAGCGCCGTGAACCAAACGGCGCGCCAGGTCGGGGGCGCATTCGGTGTGGCCTTGCTGGTGGTAATCCTGGGGAACCCGCAGTCGACGCCGGCGGCACTGGCCAGCTTCCGCCATCTCTGGACCTTCGCCGCGGCCATGGCCATCCTCTCCGGACTCATCACCTCTTTGCTGAAGCGCGGGACAACCACTTCCCCTGACCGTCGTTGCCATGACCGGTGAGTAGGAGCGACCATGTCCCTTCAACCGGAACCATCTGTGCTGGACCAAACCAGCGGATACGACCGGGCGACCGCCCTCACGGAGTCACCCGGCGGATGGTCAGTGGATCTCGACGACTCCTGGAGTATCGGGGGCTTCATGAACGGTGGATATCTCCTGGCCACCATGTGCCTCGCCGGTAGCACGGCGACGTCACGACCCGAACCTCTGGCCGTCACCGCCACCTACCTCTCGCCGCCGGTGGGCGGCCCTGCCGAGATCAGCGTGGAGGTGGCCAAGAAGGGACGACAATCCACGGTGGCCGAGATCGTTCTGCACCAGGACGGTCTCCAGCACGTCCGAGCCACGGTCATACTCGGCGATCTCGACGACTACAGGGGTCCGAATCTCGAGTTCCCGACGCCCTCGATTCCTCACCTCGAGCAGTGTGTACCCATCGGCGACGGGCCCGGCCCAAACGGAATCGCCCTGCCCGAGATCTTCCAGCATTTCGACGTCAGGCTGGCACCAGGACTCGGTTGGCTCAACGGGGAACGACCAAGGCCGTCCTCTGACCGTGCGGCCCGGATCGACGGGTGGACCCGATTCACCGACGGACGAGAACCGGATCCGACCTCCCTGATGTTGTTCGCCGATGCCTTCCCACCGGCGGTACTCGACCTTTTTCCCGCCAGTTGGGTTCCGACACTGCAGTACTCGGTCTACGTCCGAGCCCGGCCCCAGCCGGGCTGGCTCCAAGGAACGTTCCGCACCCGCTCGATGGTCGGCGGTCTGCTTGAAGAGGACGGGGAACTCTTCGACAGCTCCGGTCGCCTGGTCGCTCTGTCGCGCCAACTCGCCCTCTTGCGACCCCCGGCCTGAACAGAGCGTCCCGACCCTTCATGGCATGCTGTCGCGGTGCGACGCCGTGCCACGTTTTCGTTTCCGAGGTCCCGATCCGGCGACAGCAATGCCAGTGCTGCGAGTCGGCGAACCCTGCTGAAGGCCGTGGTGGGCGGCGCCGCGGGTCTGGGACTCGCCGGTGTCACGTGGACGGCAACGCGACACCGCCATTCCCTGGCACCGGCAGACGCCCGTGGCGTGGCACGCGGTGCCACCCACCAATCCCCGCTGGTGTCTCAGAAGGCCGGCGGCATTGCCTCCGACGCAACCAAAGGTCGCCTCTCCGGCGTGATCGTCGGCATCGACCCCGGGCACAACGGAGACAATTGGGAGCACTCCTCGTACATCAATCGGTCTGTCTGGAACGGACGCGAGGAAGAGGCGTGCGACACCACCGGCACGGCAGCCGCCGACGGCTATTCCGAAGCCGAGTTCGCCTTCAACGTGGCCCAGAATCTGGCTGCCACCCTGCGGGGGCTGGGTGCGACGGTGGTCCTGACGAGAACGACCAATTCGGGCTTCGGGCCCTGCATCACGCAACGGGCGAGCATCGTCAACGAGGCCGGGGCTCACGTGGCCATCTCGATCCACGCTGACGGGGGGCCGGCCGACGGCCGTGGGTTTTCGATCCTCGAACCAATGGCGAGCGGAGTCAACGACGCTGTTATCAGTGCGTCCCAGGCGCTCGCCACCCATGTCCGCCAGGCCTTCCTGACCGAGACCCCGATGCCGATAAGCAACTACTACGCAGAGGACGGCATCGTGCCGCGCGATGACCTCGGAGGACTCAATCTGACGACCGTGCCCAAGGTGATGGTCGAATGCGGGAACATGCAGAACCCGACGGACGCGGCCCTTCTCGTCGACCCCGAATTCCAACAACACGCGGCCGGCGCCCTGGCCATGGCCGTCACGGCGTTCCTGACCGAATCGTCGCCCCCGCGGATGCCGTCGCCGGCACCCACGCATGGTTGAGCGACAGATCAGACGATGAATCGACACGATACGCTCCCGGGGCTACCGG
Organism: Acidimicrobiales bacterium; assembly: GCA_035535015.1. Taxonomy (GTDB): domain Bacteria; phylum Actinomycetota; class Acidimicrobiia; order Acidimicrobiales; family UBA8190; genus Palsa-661. The sequence continues at coordinate 17,562 of DATLQU010000039.1, forward strand.
GACCCATGTCGCCAGGCTTAAGTGCTCGTCTGGCGGGAGCTATCTTCCTCCTCTCTCCCCGAGATCGTGTCGCCCGAAACGGCTCTTTCTCGGGTTGCCGATCAACGATGCGTGCGCTTCCTTTCGTTTAGGCCCTCTCGGGTTCGGGTCCCGCGTGTCGGGGTTCACAGACCATTCTGCGCCCCCCTCCTGAGACGGCGCTGGCCGCCGGTTGGGGGTTTCCTAAGAGGGCGGACGACCCCGTGACCAGGAATTCAGCGCTGGCTCCCCAGCAAGTACCATGCGAACGTCCCGCCTGCGCCATGGAAAACCCCTAGCCAGAAATGCCCCTCATGCCCGACTCCCCGAATCCGCTCGCGGACACGCCGCCCGCCGTCGTGATCATCGGCGCCGGGCCGGCCGGGCTGACGGCCGCCTACGAATTGGCGGTCCGATACGGGATCACATCGACGGTCCTCGAATCGGACTCCGTCGTCGGCGGCATCAGCCGGACCGTCGAGCGTGACGGCTGGAGGTTCGACATCGGGGGTCACCGCTTCTTCACCAAGGTGAAGGAGGTCGACGCCTTCTGGCACGAAATTCTCTCCGAAGACGACTTTATGCTGCGACCGCGGATGAGCCGGATCTATTACGAAGGCAAGTACTACGACTATCCGCTCAAGGCCTCCAACGCCCTGAAGAACCTGGGTATCTGGGAGGCCTTTCTCTGTGTGATGTCGTATGTCTGGGCCCGCCTCCACCCGCCCAAGGATCAGACGACCCTCGAAGGGTGGATCGCGGCGCGCTTCGGGTGGCGCCTCTACAAGCACTTCTTCAAGACGTACAACGAGAAGCTTTGGGGGGTGCCCACCAACAACCTCCCCGCTGACTTCGCCGCGCAGAGGATCAAGAATCTCTCGCTGTGGAACGCGGTAGTGAATGCACTGCTTCCGAAGCGAAATCAGAAGGACATCACGTCCCTGATCGAGGAGTTCCAGTACCCGAAGCTGGGCCCCGGCATGATGTGGGAGCGGTGCCGAGATCTGGTCGAGGCACACGGTTGCAGTGTCATCCTCAACAACCGGGTGATCGGAGTGCGACACGAGAATGATCAGGCTGTGGCCGTGGTAGCGGAGACCGCGGACGGCAGCCGCCAGGAATTCCCGTGCGACCACGTCATCTCCTCCATGCCCATCTCCCAGCTCTTGAAGGTGATGGATCCGCCAGCGGCAGAGACCGCGGTCAAGGCGGCCGGTGATCTTCACTACCGGGATTTCCTCACTGTGGCGCTGGTCGTCCCCGAGAAGTACAGCTTTCCCGACAACTGGATTTACGTGCACGCCAAGGAAGTCCAGGTGGGCCGCATCCAGAACTTCGGCTCGTGGTCGCCGTATCTCGTGAAGGAGGGGCGGACGTGTCTCGGTCTCGAGTTCTTCGTCTTCGAGGGTGACGAGATGTGGAACAAGAGCGACGAGGATCTGATCGAGCAGGGAAAGCGCGAACTCGCCGTCCTCGGATTAGTGGACCCAAGCAAGGTCGAGGCGGGTTACGTGGTACGGATGCCGAAAGCCTATCCCTTCTACGACGAACACTACAAAGAGAACGTTCTGCGAATCGTCGAGTGGCTGGAGGACTGCGCTCCGAATGTCCATCCGGTTGGCCGAAACGGGATGCACCGCTACAACAATCAGGACCATTCGATGTACACGGCAATGCTCACGGCCGAGAACATCGCTCGGGGTACCCACCACGACGTCTGGAGCGTGAACGTCGAGGAGGAATACCACGAGGAATCCTCGACCGAGGACGACGCCCGTCGCGGCACCCGGGGTACCGGTCGCGATGCTCCTGTCATCTCCCGCCAGCACTACGGCGAAGACCACCCCGTCAACCGGCCGGTGACGAACTCCTGACCGATCGGTCGCTTCGTCCCGGGATCCCTTCGGGCCGGGCTTCTGTAGAGCGCGACAGAGCCCCCGGCACCGCGGGGGCTCTGTCTACAACCTGCTAAATTTGGCGCTTCCGGGTTCTCTGTGGGTAGCCCAGGTCACGCCGTGTTCGGGTAGAGATCGAGTCCACCGAGGTGGAAGTAGATCGCCGTCTTGAAGTTCTCGCGGTTGCGATACCCACGAGCCTGGACGCGGATCGCCTGGATGCGCGAGTTGATGCCCTCGGCAGTGGCAGAGGTGATGCGGTGGGAGAAGAAGGCCATGACGCCGTCGTAGTGGCGCTTGATCAGACGGGCCACGGCGACGACGGGCTCGAGTCGCGAGTGGGTGGCCCAGAAGTACCAGCGCTTCCAATGCTTCTCGGCCCAGCCCCGACGGACGTAGTCCCACAGATAGCGAAGGTCCTCCTTGATGGCCCAGGCCCGTCCGGTCTTGAGCTCCAACGCCCGCAGGGCACTGAAGCGCTCGTCATGGCGTTCAGGGAGGTTCTCGGCTGAGTGGAGCCACATGTACTTGGTGCCCACCAGCAGGTTGTCACCGTCGGCCTTCAGGCGGCGATGCTCGGCCTTGCGCACGGTGTCGACCGCCTTGGTCATGTGGCCCATGATGTGAAATCGATCAAAGACGATCTTGTCGTCGGCGTCCTCCAGATGGGCCCGGACCGAGGCGGCGTAGGGCTCCCACATGTCCATGGCCACGGCCTCGATCCGAGCCAGCTCGGTGGCCGGCAGGGTGTCGAAATAGGCGTCCAGGCTGTCTTCCTTGCGCTCGTCGGCGATAAAGCGCACGGTGCCGGCGTCGACGTCGGAGACGACGGTGATGTAGTCATGTCCCCGCCCCGCCGCCTTCTCGTCCACCCCGAGATGGACCGGAGCCGCAGCCGGGCGGCGCAGCAGACCCCGGGCCACAGCCCGCTCCATCAGGTGCCAACCCTCGTCCCAGCTCACCCGCAAGATGCGGCAGGCCCCTACGACGTCGCACTCGCGCAACACATCGATGGCCAGGCGCTCGAAGAGAGTGGTGAAACGGCTCATGGGTTCGGCCCAGGGCAGTTTCACCTGGTGCACCCCATGGGTGGTGCACTCGACCCGGGGAGGACGGGCGTGGAGGAACGTGGCGAACTGGCACGAGTCGAGGTGTCGCCACGACCGCTCGTCGGCGTGGTCGTAGACGGGCAGCACTGCGTCGCACTTCGGGCAGGCGAACCGTGTGCCCTTCGGATGGCCTACCTGTACGTCAACACGTTCGCCCTCCACGGACAGCTCGACACCAATCACCTCCCACGGTGAGGTGATCCCGAGCAGGTGACGGTAGAGGTCGGTGTCTTGCATCGCCCCATCGTCGCGACACTCGTCGGGACGCCGCTAGCGAACGGGCGTTCGCCCAATTCACCCACAGAGAACCCGGAAGCGCC
>DATLQU010000040.1:0-85945 GCA_035535015.1 Acidimicrobiales bacterium
CGCGACCTTCTGAAAATATGGCCGTCTACCAGCACGCTTGCGATGTGATGGGATTCTCAGCCGCCACGACACAACCAAAATCGCACTACGGATCAGAGGGTTGGGGGTTCGAGTCCCTCCAAGCGCGCTGAAGATTTCTGACCACCCCCCGTTTCGCACTCGGGCCCTTCGGCCCTACGGGCCGGGCGGGGAATGGTGTTGCCTCGGGGCCATGAGATGCACGGTGCCGAGTCGAGGCCGATGCCTGACGACCGCCTACGTCTCATACGGAGTGCTCGGGCATGCATCTTCGTCGGTAGTGGCGGATCGGAGAGATCGGAGAGATCGGAGGGGAGACTGTGGTCGATGACAATGACGAGAGCAGTTCGCGGGAGGAGCGATCCGGACCGGCAGTGGTTGCGCCATCCACCAGGGTCAACGTGGCATTCCCTCTATCGAGTATCCATATTCAGGAACCGAGCGAGGATCTTGCCGAGCTCGCCGACGTGGTCGAAGAATTGGGTCTGATCGTCGAGAAACAGGCGCCAGGGCGCGAGTCCGAGCGACTCGTCAAGAGGGCCCGAGCCGTTGCCGCACGGCTCCGATTCTCAAAACCCTGAGGTCGTGACCTCGGGGAGTCAATGTGGTCCCGCGGGTGTCTCGATCAGCCCCTGTGTTGAACCAGCGGTGTCGCGGTACCAGCCGACAGCCACGCAGCTCACCGGCGTCGGGCAGGTCATGTCGTCGAAGGAGGCGACGGGATCCCCCTTCTCGGCATTGGGCGGCAACGGTGCCGGCCACGCCGTCCACCGTGTGCCAGACAAGGTTTCGACAAGGCTGTGGAGAGCCGTTCCGCGTGCGTCGAGATAGCTGCCCACTGCTACACAGGAAGCAGTGGTGGGGCAACTGAGCGCTTCGTGGTGGGCGTCATTGCCGGCCGAAAGGGTCACCCGCGCTGGTCGCCAGGTGTGTTCGCTCAGCACATCGATGAGGTCATCGTGACCGAGGCTCGTATTCACGTAGGCGCCGATGGCCACACAGGAGCCGACGGTCGGACAGGTGACGGCGTCCAGAACCGGGGAGCCATCTGTGGCCCTGGTCTGAGGGAGCGGTGCTAGTCGGGCGGTCCACGTACCCGTTGAAAGCGTCTCGATTAAGCCGTGGAGTCGACCTGTCTTTCCGTAGGTGCTACCCACCGCGACGCACGATCCGACACCCGGGCAGCTGACGGCGAAGAAGGCGGCACGCGGCACCTCAGTGGGCGTCCACCTCCCGTGAGCGAGGGTTTCGATCAGTTCCGGGATGTTGCCACCCTTGTCGACATAGGAACCGATGGCCACGCACGCATCCGCCGCCGGACAATTCACGGTTTGCAGGAAGACGTCCGGCGCCGCGTTGGCGTTCGGCGGAGGAGCCAGAGGTTGTGTGGCGGACCAATGACCATCGGCGTAGGTCTCTATGAGACCCAGGGCCGAGGGCTTGCGATCGAAGTAGCTCCCGACGGCGGCACACCACCGGACCGATGGGCAGGCGACGGCCGAGAGAGAGGCGGCCGACGTCGCATCGGCCCTTGCCGGAAGAGGTGCCTGCGTCGATGTCCACGATCCCCCGGACAGGGTTTCCAAAAGGCCATGCGGGCTCCCACCAGCGCTTGTACTCCATCCCGCCGCCACGCAGAATCCACGGTCGCCACAGGCGATATCGGTGAGGTCGGAGTCACCGGCGTCGTTCGTCGGTGGAGAGGTGGGAAGTGGGGCAAGGTCGGCCGTCCATGCTCCTCGCGACAAGGTGGCCAGGAGCCCGCGGACGTGACCGCTCGGCTCGTGGTAGGAGCCTACGGCGACGCAAGAGTCAGGCGCGGGGCATGCCACGGCGCCGATGGCGGCATGGGGAACCTCGACGGGAATCCAGGTCGGGGCGTGCGGGGCGGAGGTAAGGACGGCGACAGCGGCACTTCCGACCAGAAGCTCTACCAGAGCAGGCTTTCTGAGTCTCGTTCCACGTGGAATCTTCAAGCAGCCAAGCATCGAGTCCCCCAGCCCAAGGGCGGAACCGACGGTACAACACGAACCGCTATCTGTCGTCAGCCCCGGGTGTCGGGCGTCTCGGCTCATCGAGCCGTGCACGCCGGAGTTCCGACCGGCGCATCTTTCCGGCGTCGTCGCGTAGAGGCGAGTCGACGAACTCCATCGTGCGCGGCCGCTTGTAGGCGACGAGGCGGTCCGCCGTGAATGCCATCAGCTCGTCGAAGGTCACCGTGGCCGGGTCCGCCTCCACGATGGCGTGAACGCGATTACCCCGGTCCTCGTCGGGCAGGCCGATCACGGCACACGATCGAACGGCCGGATGTTCGTTCAACGCCGACTCGATCTCTGCCGGGTAGACGTTCGAGCCACCGACCAGGATCATGTCCTGGGCCCGGTCGCCGAGGTAGAGGTATCCGTCGTCGTCGAGCCAACCCATGTCGCCCAGTGACTCCCAGCCCCCCGGTCGCACGCGCGCCTCGGCGCCGATATAGCGGTAGGCGGGTGTGGTCCGGGAGGAACGGAGCCACACTTCACCCTCATGTCGGGCGGGCAGGACGTACCCGTCCGGGTCGCAGATCTGAACGTCACCTCCCGATGGGCGTCCGACCGAACCGCGATGCTCGAGCCATTCGGTACCGGTGATGACCGTTCGCAACTGGGCCTCGGTGCCGGCGTAGAGCTCATAGATCCGTTCGGGTCCGAGCCAATCGATCCATGCCTCCTTGAGCCACGGAGGGCACGGTTCGGCCAGGTGCCAGACGACCCGGAGGGCCGACAGGTCATACGACGTCCGCACCTCCGAGGGAAGGGTCCAGATCCGTTTCATCATGGTGGGGACGAGATAGACGACGTCGGACCGGTGTTCGGCCATGGCCTCCAGGGTCGCCTCCGCATCGAAGCGGGGCAACACGACGACATGGTTCCCGTGGAGTAGCGCGTAGCAAGCCCAGACGATGGGCCCGTTGTGAAAAAGCGGTCCCGGCATCACGAGGCAACCGTCCCTACTGAAAAGGAGGGCGGCGTCCGCCGACGGATCGACCAGGCCGGGGTCGCCCGACACGATCAACTTGGGACGACCGGTCGATCCGCCCGAGGTCGGCGCTTTCCACGCCGGGCTGACGACGTCGGCCAGTTCAATGGGCCCATCGTGATCGGGGGGTTGGTAGCCCACCGGTAAGCAGAACCGGTCCGGCAGGACGTCCGAATCGACGCCGATCACCACCACCGGATCGGCCAACGAGACCACCGCTTCGAGCTCGCGTCGCGGAAGCCTCGCACTCACCGGCTGGGGGGTGGCACCGAGCTTCCATAGAGCCACCGAGGCGATGAACCAGTCGGCGCTGTTCGGCAGGGCAATGGTGACCATGTCGCCGACGCCGACGCCCAGGCGGCGGAGCTCCACGGCCAGCAGGTTGGAGCGACGGTCGAGTTCCGAGCGGCTCAAGGTCGAGGTACCGCACGTGACCGCCGGCGCGTCCGGTCTTTCGGCCGTCAGGTTCCGAAGCTGAGCGGCGAACGAGATCAGTTCGGCCATGGAACCAAGTTGATCAGGAATCGGCCAGCCGGGCCGGAAAGCCACCCCGGCTGATCGGACCCCAACGGTCAGGAACCAGGCGGATCAAGACCTTGCCCTGATCGGTCATGGCCTGGCGGTATTCCTCCCAGTCCGGGTGTTCCCCGCTGATCGAGCGGAAGTAGGTCACGAGGCCGTCCACGGCTTCGGGCAGGTCGATGACGGCAGCTGGGCCCGACACCTGGACCCAGTCGTCGGCGAAGCGATCCGACAAGACACAGATGTCCGCCCGCGGGTGAAGGCGCAGGTTGCGGACCTTGGCTCGCTCGGGATAGCTCGCCACCAGAATCGCGCCCTGAGGATCGACGCCCATGGTCACCGGCGACATCTGGGGGGCTCCGTCGCTCCGCCGGGTGCTGAGGATGGCGTTGTGGCGGGCTCGGATGAACTCATCCAACGCTTGCCGGTCGACCTGGGTAGCGCAAGCGATCGGGCGGGCCACCGACTGACGGTATCCGATTCGGTCTGAGCCGGCCGGTTTCCCGTGAAGCCGAGAAGTACCGGTGACGGATCTGGGCCGTTGAGCGGCCGAAAATGACCAATTCGTCGAAGCTCGATGCGACCACTCTGTTGACAGTTGGGCCTCTGGGACTGGATGCTCGAAGAGACGAATGTCGAGATTCAGAATCCAGAGAACGAGTGATCACATGCGCAGTCGCACGGTCCGGCGGGGCCGGATATACGCCAGTTTGGGAATAGCGATCACCCTCGTGTGTGGTCTTGGGATCAGTCAGATCGCCGGGGCGTCGCCCACGGCCACCACGATGCTGGCGAACAGTCAGCCATCTTTCGTGGCCCATTCGAAGGACCTGGGGGCAGTGAATCGGTCCAAGGCCGTCGACTTCGAGGTCCTCCTCGCCCTGCCCGACGAAACCGGCGTGGAAGCTGAGGTCCAGGCACTGTCCACGCCCGGAAGTGTCTCGTTTCGCAAGTTCCTGACGCCGGCCGATTTTCGGAGCACGTACTCACCGTCGCCCGCCGCCGTGGCGGCCGTTGAATCGTGGGTCCGCAGTGGGGGCCTGAAGGTGAAGGCGGTCGCCCCCAGCAGGCTCTACGTCGAGGTGACGGGGACGATGGGTCGTGCCGAAGCTCTTGTGGGCACCACCCTCCACACATACGGCTACCGGGGCCACGATCTGGCCGAGCCGGTCAGCAACTACGTCATTCCGGCCAGCTTGAGTAGCACTGTCGCCGGTGTCGTGAACCTCGACGATTCCGCCTTCCTCCAGAAGCCGGCCACTGATACCGGCGATTCGTCCACCGGTAACTCGTCGACGGCCAAGCCCGCCAACACCCTTCCGGGGCCGCCCCCGGGAGTGCACTACGGCATCCAGCCGTGCTCGGCTTACTACGGGCAGACGATGGCCACCGACAGGCCTCCCGCCTACGGCCAGGTGTGGCCGTATACGATCTGCGGCTACAACGCCGACCAGTATGAACAGGCTTTCGGACTGTACGACAGCATTCAGGCGGGAAACGACGGCAGCGGTGTCACCGTGGCCATCACCGATGCCTACGCGGCGCCGACCATCCTTTCCGACGCCGACACCTGGTCGACGCAGAACAACGTGGCTCCGTTCGGCCCTGACCAGTTCACCCAGGTGACGCCGGCCGGCGACCGCTACAACAATGAGAGCCGTTGCGGCCCGAAGAGTTGGTACGGCGAGGAGACACTCGACGTCGAAGCGGTGCACGCCATGGCCCCGGGAGCCAACGTCACCTTCGTCGCCGGCAAGAACTGCGGAGGCGGACTCGACAAGGCCTGGGCGTCGGTCATCGACAACCATCTGGCGTCCGTGGTGACGAACTCGTGGGACGACAACTCGGAAGCGATCCCGGCCGGCGCCATCGCCTTCTACCACGAGTATCTCCTGGAAGCGGCGACAACAGGCATCACCGTGATGTTCTCGTCGGGCGACGACGGCGACGAAGTGGCGCTGACCGGGACCAAGCAGGTGGGTCTTCCGGCGTCGGATCCGTACGCCACCGCAGTCGGCGGTACCAGCACCGAGATAGACCAGAACGGCAATATCGCTTTCCAGGCCGGATGGTCGAACTTCTACGCCAACCTGTCTCGCCAAGGAGCATGGACTCCGAAACCACCGGGGACCTTCTCGAGTGGAGCGGGCGGCGGAACCAGCGTTCTGTACTCCCAACCCTTCTACCAGGTGGGCGTCGTTCCGGCCAAGATCTCGAAGTACAACGGGCACACGGCCATGCGAGCCGTGCCTGACGTGGCCATGCCCGCCGACCCCAACACCGGCCTCGAGATTGGCGAGACCCAGCAGTTCCCCGACGGGACCTACTACTCCACTTACCGTCTCGGCGGTACCAGCCTCTCTTCACCGCTCTTCGCCGGCGTGGTGGCCGACGCCGTGCAGTACAACCAGGCCCCCGTTGGGTTCATCAACCCGCTGCTCTATCAGAACATCGACACGTCGGCTATCACCGACGTCCTGGCACCGAGCAGCCGACAGGCCACGGTGAGGACCAACCTGACGAAGCCGGGCAATTCGTCGAGCCGTCTCACCTGGGTGCTCCAGACCATCGGTCTTCCCACGACGATCTTCGCCGGCCCGGGCTATGACGACCAGACCGGCGTCGGCACGCCCAACGGTGTGTTCTTCCTGCAGGCCATGAAGTATCCGGCGCCCTGAGCCAGTCAGATGGTGAAGCCCCGGGGGAGCCGGGGTGGGTGTCGGTGCTCTGCCTCCGGGTGGAGTTCGGCTGGAGGTTCGGCTGGAGGCCGTCCGCTGCGCCGAGGCGGACGAACCACTGACCTGGGCGCGAACCCAGTGCCCCCGATTTCCCGTGCCTGTCGATGGCCTAATTCGTGGGTCACATGTCATTGACGCTATGGCCGTGACCGTGCACGCTGGGCTGAATGAGAGAGCGCCACGTTGTCATCGTCGCCTACCCCGGGCTCCAGTCTCTCGACGTCGTGGGCCCCTTCGAGGTCTTTGCCGGTGCCACCCGGGTGGCCCGGATGCTCGGCCGACCTGGCGGCTATCGCCTCACGCTGGCCTCGACCACGGGTGAATCGGTGTTCGCCGAAAGCGGCGTCGGCCTGTGTACCGTGCCTCTTCCGGAGGTCGGCGAGCGTATCGACACATTGGTCCTCCCCGGTGGCGATCGAGCCCAGGCGGCCCGTCGGGACCAGGAGCTGATGTCGTGGGTCGGAGCCGTCGCCCCCCGGTGCCGGCGGGTGGCCACGGTGTGTACCGGAGCTTTCCTGGCCGCAGAAGCCGGTCTGCTCGACGGCCGACGGGTGACCACCCACTGGGCGAGCGCGGAGCAACTGGCTTCCGAATTCCCCGCTCTCGAGGTGGACGCCGATCCCATCTACATCCGGGACGGGAAATATTGGACCAGCGCTGGTGTCACCGCCGGCATCGACCTCTCTCTTGCCCTCGTCCAGGACGATCTGGGGACCGAGGTGGCGCAGACCGTGGCCCGCTGGCTGGTGATGTTCTTGCACCGTCCCGGGGGTCAGACCCAATTCGCGTCACCGGTGTGGGTCCCGAGAGCGGAACGCTCCACCGTCCGGGCTGTCCAGACCTTGGTGGAGGCGGCACCGGCGGGTGATCACCGGCTCCCGGCCCTGGCCGCCGCCGCGGCCATGAGCGTGCGCCATTTCACCCGGGTCTTCACGGCCGAGGTGGGCGAGACTCCCGGTCGCTTTGTGGAACGGGTCCGGCTGGAGGCGGCACGACGCGATCTGGAAACGACCCGTGACACGCTCGACGTGATCGCCACCAACAACGGCTTCGGGACGGCTGAGACGTTGCGACGGGTCTTTCAAAGGCGGCTCAGCGTGGCCCCCGATTCCTACCGGCGCCGCTTTCGCGTCGTCGCTGAGGAAAGGACACCAGCGTGACCGAACGACTCCACGTCGCTATTCCTCTCTTCCCCCGGTTCACCGCTCTCGACGGAGTGGGTCCGTACGAGGTCCTGCAACGGATCCCCGGGATCGACGTCACCTTCATCGGTCATGCACACGGTGAGGTCCGCAGCGAGAACGGCATGCTCGGTATCACTGTTGACGCGACTTTCGAAGAGTTGCCCGAGCCCTCGGTGGTCGTGTTCCCCGGTGGGGTCGGTACAAGACCACTCGAGCACGACGAGCCCGTCCTCGAGTGGGTGCGTCATGCGCACGCCTCCTCGGCCTACACCACCTCAGTGTGCACCGGGTCATTGGTGCTCGGTGCGGCCGGCCTTCTGAAGGGTCTCTCGGCCACCACGCACTGGTCGTGTTACAAGGAGTTGGAGGCTCATGGTGCCGAACCCACCGCCCAACGGGTAGTGGAGCATCTGGATCAGCGGATCATCACATCGGCGGGCGTGTCGAGCGGCATCGACATGGCTCTGCGCCTGGTGGAGTTGTTGGTTGACCGTACCGCGGCCGAGGCAACCCAGCTGATGATCGAATATGACCCGCAACCGCCATTCGACACCGGCTCCCTGGCCAAGAGCAATGACACGATTATGACCCGGGTGATCGAATACGCCCAGCTCCGTCAGTAGGCGAGACCCAGCGGTGCCCGATGGGTCATGAGATCGGAATGTCTCCGCTCGGCGAGGAGAGCAAGAGCCGAACGGGGCCTGGTCGCGGCCCCGTCTCCATGACGACGCCAGGGGGCGCCGGCCCACCGAGCCACTCGAAGGCCAGGTCCCTGTCGGGGACCACGACATCGAGCCGGGCGAAGCCTGTCGCTCCGTTGCGATGGACGACGGGAGCACATGCAGGGTGGGTGTCGGGATTGTCCCAGGACATGAAGGCGCAGCGCCACGGCTCGGCCCAGGCCGTGTCCACGGCGACCGACCGCCAGGTGACCGTCGTAGCGTCAGGCAGGACCCGCTGTCGTCGCTCGATCGCCTGGCCGATCCGCCTCGCCGTCCCCTCGATATCCGCTGGTTCCACCGACCACCGGGCCAGGCCGGGCCCGAGGTCGGCCAACGCCGACGCCACCGGGCGCCCCTGAGGTGACGACAGAGCCTCGACCTCGTCCACAATCGCCAGGAGTTCCAGATACTGCTGGCCGAAAGGGACGATGAGGTTGGCCGTCCCCCGGCCGGGGTGCCGTCCTCCGTTCAGAACGGTGAGCCCGAGCGCCGTCAGCCGGCGGCCGGCGCTCTCGAGATCGGTGACAAGCACGATCGCCTGCACGAATTTGTCCTTCACCTTACGAGTCTGACGTACTTCCCCGGTCCTGTCGGCGCCGGTCCCGAAACACGACTGGAATCAAGATGCAGAATCAAGAAGCCAGGGAGTTGACCCAAAGTTGACCCGACCGTGGGTCCGGGTTGGTGGAGAACACGCACTCTGCATCTGGGGGAGTTCGCGGGGCCGTGATGGTCGTGCCCGACCCACGTAGCGGGCCAATTGCCGCTCGCAATTCCATTCGAAGAGGCCGTTTCCATGAGAAGGAGCAACATGAGACTCAAGCGAGTCACCGTCAATACGGTGAGCGCATCGATTGTGGCAATGGCAGGGCTCCTCGTTCTGCCCAGCGCAGTCTTCGCGTCGCCAGCCCGAAGCCATTCATCGAACGCCCATCCGCCGACGCTGTACGTGGGTACGAGCGGGACCAACGTGGCCAACAACTGCCAGAACAGTCTCAATCCGTGTCAGACCATCAGCTTCGCGCTCAGCCAGGCGTCGATCGGGGCGACGATCAAGGTCCAAGCCGGGACGTATAACGAGCAGGTGAAGATCACGCAACCGGTGACCATCATGGGCGCCGGCGCCAACCAGACGGTGATCGAACCGACCAGCGTTCCTCTGGCTGACGCTGACACGGACGGCCTTCAGCCCCAGTTCTACATCGTTGACGTGACCGGGACGGCCGGCGTGTACCTCAAGGACCTCGGGATCAACGGATCTGCGGCCACTCCCAGTCTCGACACCGACTCCTTCGGGTGCGGCCAGGACTACGTGGGCGTCTATTTCCACGACGCCAGTGGCTCGATGACCGGTGACACGGTCACCGGGGTCAAGATGCCTGCCGATCTCTTCGGTTGTCAGGGCGGTCTCGGCGTGTACGCCGCTACGGACAGCGGTTCGTTGACACCTTCCGTGTTGACCATGACCTCTGACAACGTGAACAACTATGACAAGAACGGCATCACCTGCGATGACCCGGGCACCGTGTGCAACATCAAGGGCACGACGGTCACGGGAATCGGCTCGACGACGCAGATCGCCCAGAACGGCATCCAGATCTGGGCCGCCTCGGCCGTGGTGACGAGGAACTCCATCACGGACAACACGTACAACGGAGCGTTCTGGGCTGCTGCCGGAATTCTGATCGGTAATCCCTACAAGCTGTCGGTAAAGGGCAACACCGTCACCAACAACGACTCCAACATCTCGCTGATCCAGGACCAAGACCCTTACTGGGTGTTCTGCGGTACCCCGGCCTACCCCGGGACCTGCACGAATCCGGCTGCGGCCGGGACCACGTTCGCCATCACCGGTAACCACGTGAACGACGCCACCAACGTCGACACGTTGGACAACTCGGTGGGCAGCGAGTTCGGCGACGGAATCGACCTTGACAGCATCACCCAAGACACGACGGTGTCCCACAATGTCGTGGACAACAACGCCGGAAACGGAATTGCCCTCCTGGGTGCGACGAAGGTCTCGGCCAAGAAGAACACGGTGCGAAATGACTACAACGGTTTCCTCCTGACCGTGGGAACCACGGCGGTGACGGCCAATGCCAACACGTTGCAGCGGAACCGAGTGTCCTCGTCCACGAACGACGGGTTTCTGGTCACCAGCTCAACGGGCGGCAATACCATCGTCCGGAACAGCAGTTCGCTGAACTCGAGCTTCGATGCCCAGGACAACTCGACGGGGGCGGGCACCGCCGGCACGGCCAACATGTGGGTGGCTGATGCCTGTACGACGAGTGACCCGAGCGGGCTGTGCCACATCGTCGCCTCAGCCCGGGAAGGTGGGACCGGATCTAAGGGGCATGGTGCTGCCCCGTCCGGCACGCGTCGGACGTCCGCACACCTGCGACAGATGGTAAAGCGTTAAAGAGAAAGGACGTCAGACGTCCGTCATCTTTGTGGGGCCAATGGGGCCAGACCTTCGGGTCTGGCCCCATTGGCGATTCCGGCCTTCTGGCGATAGCTGTTTGGTAGGTTCGGCGTCGTGCGGAGAGTCGCCAGGTGAATGGCGGGATGCGGTTCGCCGCCAGAGTGCTGGTGGTGATCTCGATCATCGGTGGGTCCATCATCGGCCTCGACGTTGCCGGTGCATCGGCATCGGCCGGCGCCGTTGCGACTCTGGTCAGCGATCCCGCCGCTCTCGTCAATCCCTTCGCCGGTACCGGTGCCGCTCCGGTCGCCCCGGGAAGTGTCGGTGAGTTTCCCGGCGCCGATGTGCCCTTCGGCATGATCCAGTGGAGCCCGGACACCACGCCCGACCGCACCACCGGCAGCGGCTACTCCTATACCGACTCTCGGACGAGCGGTTTCAGTCTCACTCACCTGAGCGGAACCGGCTGCGCCAGCTACGGCGATGTCCCTGTGCTCCCTACCGTCGGCCCCATCGGCGGCGATCCCCAGAGCGCCAGCGCCGCGTTCTCACATTCCCGGGAGCGGGCGTTCCCGGGCCGGTATGAAGTGACGCTCGGCCGTCCAGGAATCACCACCGAGTTGGCGGTGACGACGAGAACCGGCATCTCCCGGTTCCGCTTTCCCAAGACGAGCCACGCCAACGTTCTCCTGAAGGTGGCCGGCAGCGCCAACGGTGTCAGCCGGTCGAGCTTCCGCGTCATCCGGAACGACGAGGTCGTCGGCCAAGTGACGAGCGGTCAATTCTGCGACACGGGGACCCCGTACACCCTGTACTTCGCGGCCCACTTCAACCGACCCTTCTCCTCCACTGGTGGATGGAACGGTTCGGTCGTCACCGCCGGAAGCCGGTCCTGCACGGGGAAGGCCTGTGGGGCATACGTGTCCTTCGATGCCAAAACCGATCGCGAAGTGATGATGAAGGTCGGTATCTCCTTCGTCTCCGTCGGGAATGCCGCGCAGAACGTGAGAGACGAAGATGCCGGCTGGTCCATGAACAGGGTGGAGACCGCGGCCAGCACCGAGTGGAACGCTGAACTGGGTCGCCTCCGAGTGGGTGGCGGGACTCGCCCCCAGCAGCGGACCTTCTACACCGCTCTGTACCACTCGCTGCTCCACCCGAACGTGGCCAGTGATGACAACGGCCAATACCTGGGTTCCGATCACCGGGTGCATAGGTCGAAGACCCGAGTGCAGTACGCCAACTTCTCGGAATGGGACATCTACCGGTCGGAGATCCAACTGGTCGCCCTGCTGGCGCCGTTTCAGGCCGGAGACATGGTCCAGTCACTGGTGAATGATGCAAGGCAGGGCGGTTGGCTCCCGAAGTGGGAAATCGTCGGTGGTGACGCCTCTCAGATGAACGGTGATTCGGCTGATCCGATCATCGCTGCCGCCTACGCCTTCGGCGTCCGTCATTTCGATGTGAAATCTGCTCTGGCGGCCATGGTGAAGGGAGCCGACGAGGCGGAGACGCCGCATGGACTGCAGATCGAACGGCAATACCTGAGCCAATACCTGAGCCAGCACTACGTGAACGCCGGTTCACTGGATTTGACCTCGATCGACTATTCGATCGGAGGATCCGTCACCCTCGAATATGCCATCGACGATTTTTCGATCGCACAGTTGGCTCTGGCTCTTGGCCATCGCACGATTTTCAAGGCGATGATGCAGCGTGCCCACAATTGGGAGTACCTCATCAATCCTGCGACCGGCTCTATCGAGGCCCGTAACGCCGACGGAAGCTTCCCTCAGGGGCCGGCCTTCCAGGCTTCCATGTTCGAAGACGGCGGCCAACTCGGTTTCGAGGAAGGCAACGCCATCCAGTACACCTGGTCGGTGCCCCAGGATCTCGCCGCTCTGAGCAGTCTGATGGGCGGGAACGCGAATGCCGTGGCCAGTCTGAATATCTTCTTCACCCATCTCAACGCGGGGCGGTTCAGCCCACATGACTGGGCTGGAAACGAGCCGAACCTGTGGACACCGTGGGAGTACGATTACTTCGGCGCGCCGTGGCGGACCCAGGACGTGGTGAGACAGATCGCCAGCACCCTCTATTCCGACCATCCGGACGACGAGCCGGGCAATGATGATCTGGGCGCCTTGTCGTCCTGGTATGTCTGGGCCGCCGTGGGCATGTATCCGGTGACGCCGGGGACGGCTGACCTGGCGCTCGCCAGCCCCCTCTTCCCCGACATCGTGCTCAAGCTTCCCGACAATCGGACACTCCACCTCCGGGCGCCGAACGCGTCCGCCTCGACTCCCTACATCCGCGCCCTCAGCGTCACCGGCGCCCGGTTGACGGTGCCGGCATCACGCTGCCCCTCGGGTGCCCTCGCCCCTTCGTCGCCTCAGGCCGCAAGCTGGGCCCGGCCTTGGTTGCCTGCCGCCATCCTCACCACTGGTGGCACGCTCACCTATCGACTCTCGGGAACCGCCGATAAGTCGTGGGGTGCAGGGCCGTCCGACAGCCCTCCCTCGTTCGCCACCGGTCGATTGCCTGCGGTGGGCTATTCCAATCCGATCGGTGGAACGTCTCTCCACGTGGGCCAGCCGGCAAAGATCACCCTCGGCATTGTCGACATCACCAGCGGGACCACGGCTGTTCGCTGGAGCGCCGACAGTGTCAAGGGACTGGCTTTGTCGGTGCAAAGCGGTGTCTTCGGCCCCGGTGGAGCACAAAGCTCATCAGGCTCTCGGGCGGCCTGTCCTGGTCCGGGCTCGGATGCCCAGTCGTTCACCGTCACCGCCCAGACGGCGGGGTCGTTCACGCTGGTCGTCCATCTGCAGAGCGCCACGGGGACGGCCCTACCCCCCGTTGTGCTCGATCTGAAGGCCTCGAACTGAAACCTCGAACTGAGGCCGGCGAAGGAGGACCCGGGACGACCTGGAAGACGATCAGGAGCCCACGCCGGTGGGTGCATCACCGTGCAGGGCAACGCGGTTCATCCGTCGCGGGCCGCTGAATTCGAGAAGCGCGTAGTGCATGGTGCACCGGTTGTCCCAGAAGGCGACGTCGCCCTGTCGCCAGTGCCAACGCACGAGACGTTCGGGCGCCACTGCCTGTCCCTGGATGACCTGGAGCAAGGCGTCGCTCTCGCCGCGACGAAGGCCGTCGATCTTGTCGGTGAAGAGAGGATTCACGAACACGCTGCGCCGACCCGTTTCAGGGTGGACCCTGACCACGGGATGGTGGGTGGGTTCTGCTGCCGCCGTTCGGCTGGCCTTGTCGCCCTCAGGATCGCGTTGGGAGAAGTAGCCTCCCGCCTTCAAGGGGGAGTGGGTGGCGGTCAGACCCTCGAGGAATCGGCGCATCGTGGGTGAGAGCGCTTCGTAGGTCGCCGACATGTCGGACCAGATGGTGTCGCCGCCGACGGCGGGGACGACCATCGCATGCAACAGTGCGCCCATCGGCGGTCGATCCTGGAAGGTCAGGTCGCTGTGCCAGACGTCGGCGCGCGCCCCTTCATCGGAATCAAGGGCCAGCACTTCGGGATGGCCGTCCACACTCGGTTCGACCGGGTGGGCCTCGGTCGGCTCTCCGAAAAGCCGGGCGACGCCCGTGAGGGCACTCGGGTCGAGCGACTGGTTGCGCAGGAACAGGACCTTGTGGCGAAGAAGAGCCTGGCGGAGGGTGCTGACCGAGCTGGCTTCGAGCTCGGGGGAGAGCGCCACTCCGGAAACCTCTGCGCCCAGGACGGTCGTCAGGGGAGTCACCTCGATATCAGCCATGGCGTGAGGATAGGACTCCCGGCGTCACCGCTCTGCTTCCGAACCGTCACGGCGGCCAGCGCCGGTGCCTGACACAGGTATCGATGCCGACACCGGTGTCGCCGAAGTGGCGTCCTCGTCGATCGTGTCAGTCCGCCGAAGGAGTCACAGAGTGTTCACCGGCGAGCGTCTGCTCGCCTGTCGGCCACGCCCTGACCTCAGATCTGGGGCTCGCTTGGCTATCCTCACCGTGTCCACCCCCCTGCCGTCGTCGCCGTAGAAGACCGGCACGACATGAGGGTGTCCCAGGGAAGAAGCCCACTGTCTCTCACCGACTCATCCGGTCGCGCCGGCCGGCCCCCGGGGCCCCCTGAACGACCCGCCTCAGGATCGTCGGGTGCCCGCTACGGGCGGAGGCCTCAACGCGCCTCCCGCGTCCTCGGGACAGCGGCGATCGTGGTCGCCATCGTGGTCGTGGGCTTCACCCTTTCGGTGGTGGGGGGCAAGTCCCCGAAAGCTCCAGCCGATCACAATGCCGGGGCCTCCGTCGTGCCCATGACGCCCTTGCAGGCGCGCATTGTCTCCATCGCCCAGGGCCAGGTCGGATATGCCACCGACCCGCCCGACACCTACTGCAACAAGTACAGCGCCTACTGGTCGTCGGGGACCGACGACTGTGCGACCAGCAATCTTGACGAAGAATGGTGTGCGGACTTCGCCGCCTGGGTGTGGAAGACGGCTGGGGCGAAGGTCGACTACCAGTTCATACACGGTGATCTCAACTCTTCGGCCGCCAGCTTCTATGAATGGGGCATGGCCCATGGCAGGTGGCATCCCGTCGGCGCCAGGTACACCCCGGAGCCGGGCGATGTGGCCGTCTACGGACTCGACCCCTCCACCCTGGTGGCTCAGCACGTCGCCATCGTCACGAGTTACACGCGTGGGAACCGGGGTCCCAATGTCGTGAACGGCGATGGGGACCACCAAGGGTTCAGCGTGGTCGAGACGGGCGCCGACGAGGTCGTGGCCGACATCGCCAACCGCACCGGCGCCCACCTGTCGGGCTACGTCTCGCCCCTTCCCTCTTTCTGAGCGCCGACGGCAAGCCCGGTGCTCTGCGCCGGCTCGGCCGGCTCGCCGGGGGCTCGTATCCGCCTGGGGCGGCCCGCCAACCGGGCCGGCGGCCAGGAGGTGGCATCCGATCAACCTGATCGGACCTGGTCAGACCCCGGTCGGTCAGCCCGAGATGACGGTGGCCGCCTCCCCGTATAGTTCGGCCCATAGGCGGGTGGGCCCGGTCTCCGGCGCAAGGAGACGGTGGCATCGCATTCGGCTGAGGGGGGCCCGGACTCCGTCCGGAGCCAGGCGGCGTTTCCACGGCAACAAGAAGGTCAGACATGACGAAGCGTGATGATGTGATCGTGCCTACCCCCGGAGAAGGGGAGGCAGGGGCGCCAGCCGACCCCACGGCCGGATCGACAACCGCGAGCTCATCGTCCCCGAGACGCACCGTCAGGGGCGAAACGAAGAGGCAGTCGAGTCCGCCGATCGAGACAACGTCCGAGGAGGTCCTGGCCGATGACGGGTCCGAATCGGAAGACGCTTCTTCGCGTCCGGGGATTCGAGCCACGGGAGCGACCGAGTGGGCCTCATTGGCCGATCCTCACGGCGATGCGCCAGGAGGAACGTACAGCACCGGAGTCATCGGTCATGGTGCCGACATCGGTGTTCTGGGGACGGACAGCGGAACGGGCACGGGGGTCGGGGTACTCGGAACGGTGACGAACCCCGAAAACAGCCAGCCGGCCGTCTATGGATTCACACAGGGGGTTGGTCCCGGTGTCCAGGGCGAGAGTGACGGTCCGGGGCCGGGACTTCTCGGTACGGATAACGGAACGGGCACGGGGTACGGCGTGTTCGGGGAGCTCACCAACCCCCTCAACACCCGGGCCGCCATCTACGGCACCACAGCCGGTACCGGAG
The DNA here is from genome assembly GCA_035535015.1 of Acidimicrobiales bacterium. Classification (GTDB taxonomy): domain Bacteria; phylum Actinomycetota; class Acidimicrobiia; order Acidimicrobiales; family UBA8190; genus Palsa-661. Next base: position 16,366 of record DATLQU010000040.1, read on the forward strand.
CGGGCGTCGAGGGTGACAGTAACGGCGTTGGTCCCGGGGTCTTCGGATTCAGCGAAGGGACCGGGCCCGGCGTAAGAGGGGCGAGCGCCGGAACGAGACCGGGCGTCGAGGGCCAGAGTTCGGGTACGGGCGCCGGCGTACTGGCATTGAATGACGGCAGCGGTCCGGCCCTCGAGGTCCAGGGACCGGCCACCTTCTCCCGGAGCGGCCTGGCCACCATCTCGGCCAAGAAGACCAGCGTGTCCGTGTCCTTTCCCGGGGTGACGGCCACCAGCATGGTGCTGGCCACCATGCAGACCGTGGCCAAAGGGGTGGCTGTCGCTGCCGCCGTTCCCAATGTCGACGCCTTCATCATCAAACTGACCAAGGCGCCCAAGAAGGACGTGGTGGTGGCCTGGTTCGTTCTCGGCGTCTGACCATCGCCGGTCAGGTCGGGCCGCCGGCGCTCGGACGTCGAGCGCTCAGACGTCGATCAGGGTCGTCTCGTCGATGCCCAGGGTGCGTAGGAGTCGGCCCAGGCCGAGGAAGGCGGCCAGGCAAATGGTGAGATCGAGGATCTCCGGGTCGGTGAAGGTGCGGCGCAACTCGACGAAGAAGGCGTCATCGATGGCCAGGTGATCGACGGCGAAACGCTCGGCGTAGGCGATGGCCAGGCGCTCCTGCTCCGAGTACTCCGCCGACGTGGCGTGATCGGCGACATGAGCGTAGAAGTCCTCGTGCACACCCTGCTCCTTGACCGACGCGGCTCGGAAGGTCAGACAGACGGGGCAGTCGTTGAGTTGGGCGATGCGCATCCGAGCCGCTTCGCGCACCCGGACGGGAAGGATGCTCTTGTTGTAGGCCGCGTCCACCAACCGGTTGATGGCCCTGCCCATCTCGGGCCGCAGCGTCCAGAGCTGGACGGCGTCGCCGCCTTCGCCTACCGGGATAGCGATCCTCGCCATCAGGCCAGGCTAATGGTCATGGGCCGCACCAGCGATGCGGCAACCGGTTAAGCCCGCAGGTCAATCCGTGCGTACCGGGTACCAGCCGGCAACTCCCTCGCCTATCTCGCGCTCGCACCCGGCCCGAGCGCGAGCCGCCTCGACCAGGTCGACGGGTTCGAGACGGACGGCGTCGCCGGGTCGAAGCTGGCCCAGGACTCCGAGATCGGCACTCGCGACCGTGGCGATCACCGGGTAGCCGCCGACGGTGGCGTGATCGCAGAGCAGGGCGATCGGTCGTCCGTCGGGGGGAAGTTGTATCGCACCCGTGATCATTCCCCGGGAACCGGCGTCAGGAAGAGCAACGCCGGGAATCGGCGCCCCCCGGAAGCGCACCCCGACTCTGTTGCTCGACGGGTCGACCTCCCAGGTGGTCGAGAGCAGCCGCTCGACCGTGGCGGGAGGGAAGGCATCGGGCCCCGCGACGACACGGAGGATTGCCGTGTCCCCGGGCCCTGAGCCGTGTCGAGCCTGGCCGCGGGGTCGGACCGGGGGCCCGATCCCGAGCGTGTCGCCGCGCCTGAGAGGTCCGATCCCGAGCCCGCAGAGGACGTCGGAGGATCGGCTGCCGAGAATCGTCGGGGTTTCGATTCCTCCTCCGACGGCGATGTAGCCGCGCATCCCCCCGGGTGTTCCGGTCGTCATCGTCTGACCGGCGTCGACAGGAACGACGGTGCTGGTGGGGACGCTCCGGCCGTTGACCCTCACATCGGCTAGACCGGCAACGGCCACGTACGCCGGTGCCGTGAATCGCAGGGCCGGGCCGTGCGCCGTGATCTCGATGGCGGCCCCCCCCTCGTCGTTGCCGACCAGCCGGTTGGCCATCCGGAGCGCGTAGGGATCGGCGGCCCCGGCGCGTGGGACTCCGAGCCGGGCCCATCCCAGCCTGCCGCGATCTTGGACGAAGGAGAGCAGGCCGGCATCCTCCACGACCAGCCGGCGCTCGGCCTCCGAGGCGAGAGGCGGACGGAGGCCCGGCATCGGATCCGTCTCCGTTGCCTGCTCGAGCGTGGTGAGGCACAGCCGGACCCGGTCTCCCGCCCTCAGGGCCGAATACGGCGGAGCTGAGGGATCGAAGAGTTGCATATCGGTTCGGCCCACCAGATGCCATCCGCCCGGCGAGGTCTGGGGATAAATGCCGACGAATCCGCCGGCCAGTCCGACCGATCCTGCCGGGACCGCCGGCCGCGGCGTGGCCCGCCGGGCAATGGCGGCGAGGTCCGGGTCGAGCCCGACCAGATAGGCGAATCCGGGAGCGAAGCCGACGAAGGCCACCCGGAGTTGGGCGGAGGTGAGCAGAGCGACCACCCGCTGCGGGGTCATCCCGGCCATTCGGGCCACCTCGTCCAGATCGCCGCCGTCGAGGGCGACAGGGATCTCGATGAGCCGGCCCAGGGACTCCGCCGGCTCCGCCGGTTGGCGGGAACCGAGCATGTCCACCAGCAGGGGAACATCGGTGACAGTCGGGTCGGCGACGACGGTGACCGATCGGTAGCCGACGATCACGTCCTCGATGCCGGGTTGGTCGAGATCATCCAAGGAGGCGGCGGTGGCGTGAGCCTCTTCGACGCTGTCCATGTCGACGACCACCGCGCCGTCGCCGAACGGGCGCACGGAAGAAGCCGAGGTCATGGCTCGGTCATGTCACAAAAGGTCCGAGCGCGATCCCGGCGTCGGTCAGCGCCGTGCGCACGCGTTGTGCAAGATCAGCGGATCCCGGTGTGTCGCCGTGGATGCAGATCGACGACGGGACCACCGGGATCCAACTTCCGTCGGTGGCGGCCACTCGATGGTCGACGGCCAAGGTGACGGCGCGCGCCGCCACCTCCTCGGCGTCGGTCACCAGGGCGCCGACCTCGCTCCTCGGCGCCAGTCGGCCATCGGGACGGTAGGCCCGGTCGGCGAATGCTTCGGTGGCGACCTCCAGTCCCAGCTGTTCGGCGACAGCAATGGCCAGCGACCCGTAGGGGGCGAGGAGAGCCAGGTTCCCGTAGGCCCGCAAGGCGTCGCAGATCGCTTGGGCACAGGCATCGTCCGCTCCCATGCGGTGGTAGAGCGCGCCATGGGGCTTCACGTAGCGGACGCGGGCCGAGTACGAACGCGCCAGACCGTCGAGCGCGCCGATCTGGTAGAGAAGGTCGTCGGTCAGTCGGGACGCGGAGATCGCCATTTCCCGGCGCCCGAAGCCGGCGCGATCGGGATACGAGGGATGGGCTCCGACCACGACCTGGCGGGCCACCGCTTCCCCCAGAGTGCGGCGCATGACGCTCGGGTCGCCGGCGTGGAAGCCGCACGCCACGCTGGCGCTCGTAACCACGTCGAGAAGGGCGGTATCGCCGTCGGCACCGCTCGCTTGCTCCCCGACGTCGGTATTGAGGTCGATGACCACCACCGGGCCAGTATCCCAGTCGCGGTTACCGGACGCTCACGACACAGGAACCGACGACCTTGTCGTGCCAGGCCCTCCGGCGAGGATCCCACAAGGGTGACAGGGCGTTGACAACGAAGAGGACGCCGAAGCCGAGATAGGTGGCAAAGAAGAAGGCGCGCCGCGCCAATGCCCGACCGGCGCCGATGGGACCACCCGTCTCCTCGTCCCGGACGGCGACGCCGATGGCCATCTTCCCCACCGTCTGCCCACCACCACCGCCGTCGAGAAACGAGAAATACCCGATGCTCACGACCAGCGCCACACCGACCGCCTCCCAGAGGCGCGGTCCCATCGACGCCACGTGGGTGGCGCTGGCGTTGGTGGCGGCACCACCAGCGATGACGGAGACGATGATCGAGTTGGGGATGGCCAGGATGGCCAGATCGAGGGCGAAAGCCACCAGGCGACGCCACCACTCAGCCATCGGCCGGCCCTGGGAATCGAAGGGACCGGTGACGGTGCCGCGCAGTCGCCCGGCAACGGGCGGTGATGGTGGCGGCACCGGAGGGTAGGGCGGTGGAGCCGGCGGCAGGACTCCGGGTGCCAGACCTCCAGGTGGCCGGTACGCCGGTGGGGGGGACACCGTCGGCGGGGGAGCGTCCGGTGGTGTCGGTGGCGTCCGCTCGCCGCCCTCCTCAGCCGGTGCGTCGTCGGACATGGGCAAGCTTTCGGTCAGAATGGTCGGCCGCGGCGCGCCGTCTACCAGGTCGGGCAATCTTGGCACGGGACCTCTCCAAGTGCGGAAGGATCTCCTTCGATGAACTGGGTGGACTACCTGCTGCTGGTCTTAGTGGCGGTGTCCGCCGTCCACGGACTGCGCCTAGGAGCAGCCTCCCAGGTCCTGTCCTTCGGTGGCTTCTGGTTGGGCCTGTTCCTCGGCGCGTTGGCGGCTCCCCCGCTCGTGGGACTGGCCACCAACAAAGAGACGCGCAGCATCATCGCCATGTCCGTCGTCTTCGGCGCCGCCTTCATCCTCGGGGGTGTGGGCCGTTTCCTGGGGGCGCGATCGGCGACGGCGCTGCGCCGGGTCCGGCTCGGCGCCGTCGATGCCGCCGCCGGAGTGGCGGTGGCCGTGGTGGCCACCCTGGTGGCGTCATGGCTGGTCGGAAGTTTCCTGGCCAACAGCCGCTTCACCACCCTCGACGCCGCTCTCCAGCAGTCGCGCGTTCTCCACGTTCTCGACGACGCCCTGCCTCCGGTGCCGTCGGTCTTCTCGCGCGTGGAGTCCTTTCTCGGTTCCGAGGGCTTCCCCATAGTCTTCGCCGGCCTGCCGCCCGAGGCGGCGCCCCCCGTCTCTCTTCCCCATGAGGGCGCCGTCCGGATCGCTGTCTTGAAGGCGGCCCGGTCGACCGTCCAGATCGCGGGCTCGGGTTGTGGTGTCATCCAGGAGGGATCGGGATTCGTGGTGGCTCCGGGCCTGGTCGTCACCAACGCCCACGTCATCGCCGGCGTCCCCGGTCCGTACGTGGTCGACGCGACGGGACACCACCCGGCCACCCCCGTCCTCTTCGACCCCCATCTGGACCTCGCCGTCCTGCGCGTCCCCGGTCTGACCGATCCGCCGCTCACCATCGACCCCGAGGTCGTGGGCAGGGGAACGTCGGCGGTCGTCCTCGGCTATCCCGAGGGAGGACCTTTCGATTACAAACCCGCCGCCGTGGCCGCTTCGTTCATGGCCACCGGTCTCGACATCTACGGCAAGACAGAGACACTCCGACAGGTGTACCAGATCGACGCCGTCGTCCAACCCGGCAATTCCGGGGGCCCCCTGGTCTCGTCCGGTGACACCAGCCACAGAATTCCCGACGGCACGGTCATCGGTGTGGTCTTCGCCCGGTCGACGATCAACCCCAGGGTCGGCTACGCGTTGGCCATGGGGGCGGTCCAGAGCGATCTGAGCCGGGTCCACTCGACTTCGAACGCTGTCGGCACCGGAAAATGCATCTCGAATTAGATGCAACCACCGCCATGACAGGGTTCCGTCAGATCTGGGTCATCCAACCATCGTGACCCCCGCCGACCCCCGCCGACCCCCGCCGCCGGGGGACCGGAGGGTAAGAATGAGGGCGTGAGCCTTCCCATCGAGGACTACGGCCTGATCGGCGACACCCACACGGCCGCCCTCGTCGGCCGCAACGGATCCATCGATTGGCTATGTCTCCCCCGCTTCGATTCGGCGGCCTGTTTCGCCCAGCTCCTCGGCGACGAACGTCACGGATTCTGGCGGCTCGCACCCGCGGACGGCGGCTTCGAGACCAAGAGGCGCTACCGCGGTGACACCTTGGTGCTGGAGACGGAATTCGAAACGCCCACCGGGGTGGTCCGGCTCGTTGACTGCATGCCCATCCGCGAAGTCCATCCCCAGGTGGTGCGCGTGGCCGAGGGGGTGAGCGGCCGGGTCGACATGCGGATGGATCTCGCCATGCGTTTTGGTCACGGCTCGGTCGTACCGTGGGTCCGCCAGGTGGCCGGCCTGGTGACGGCCATCGCCGGACCCGACGCTCTGTCTTTGTGGACACCGATGGAGACGCATGGCGAGAACATGACCACGGTCTCGGAGTTCACCATCAAGGAAGGCGACGAGGTGCCTTTCGTCCTTTCCTGGTTCCCATCGCACGAAGAGGCACCGCGTCCGGTCGACGCCCGTTTCGCCATCGAGGACACCGAAGCATGGTGGGACGCCTGGTCGTCGACCTGTACCTTCGAAGGTCCGTGGCGCGACGCCGTGATCCGTTCATTGATCACCCTGAAGGCGCTCACCTACAACCCGACCGGTGGCATCGTCGCCGCCCCGACGACCTCGCTCCCGGAGACTCTCGGTGGCGGCCGGAATTGGGACTACCGGTATTGCTGGTTACGCGACGCCACCCTGACTCTCGAGTCGCTCATGCGCGGCGGATACTTCGATGAAGCCATGGCCTGGCGGAACTGGCTGCTGCGGGCCGTGGCCGGCGATCCCGGCGATATACAGATCATGTACGGAGCGGGTGGTGAGCGACGACTCGATGAGTGGGAGGTGGACTGGCTGCCGGGCTACGAGAACTCGGCCCCTGTCCGGATCGGCAACGCCGCTGCCGGGCAGTTCCAGCTCGACGTCTACGGCGAGGTGATGTCCGCCCTGTACGTGGCCAGCAAGGTCGGGGGCACCCTGAACGAAACGGCCTGGGACCTTCAGCGCATCCTCATCGGCTTCCTGGAGACAGGCTGGTTGGAGCCCGACGACGGTATCTGGGAGGTCCGGGGTCCGCGCCGGCACTTCACCCACTCGAAGGTGATGGCCTGGGTGGCCGTCGACCGGGCCATCAAGATGGTGGAGGAGTGCGGCGAGCACGGTCCCGTCGAGGATTGGCGGGTGCTGCGCGACACCATTCACGAACAGGTCTGCGCCGAGGGCTTCAACACCCAGGTGGGTGCATTCACCCAGTACTACGGGTCCGACGCTCTCGACGCCAGCATTCTCATGATGCCCCTCGTGGGCTTCCTCCCCGCCACCGACGACCGGGTCCGTTCGACCATCGAAGCCATCGAGCGGGATCTGACCGAGGACGGATTCGTCCTGCGCTACCGGACCACCGATGCCCACGACGTGGACGGACTGTCCGGCCACGAAGGAGCATTCCTGGCCTGTTCCTTCTGGATGGCCGACTGCCTCCATCTCATCGGTCGTCACGACGATGCCCGTGCTCTGCTCGACCGTCTCATCGGCCTCTCCAACGACATCGGGCTCCTGGCCGAGGAGTACGACGCTCTGGCCAAGCGTCAGGTGGGAAATTTCCCGCAGGCCTTCTCGCACGTCTCTCTGGTGAACGCCGCCTACAACTTGAGCGGTCATCCCCAGGTGGGAGAGGTGGACGCCGCCAACCCGCCACGGGCGCGCCTCGGCCCCCCGAATTTCCGGCAATGGCGTTACGGCCGTGCGGACACCCGGCACAAGTCGAGTGCCGCCCGGGTCCGGTCGAGCACCGGCCGGCGGAGGCCGCCGAAGGGAAAGGCCCAGACATGAAGGCTCTCACCGTCCATCCCATGACGGCGGGTTCGGCTCGCCTCGACGAGGTCGACGAACCACCGACGACCGACGGCTCGGTCCTGGTCGAGACCATGGCCATCGGGGTCTGCGGCACCGACATCGAGATCACCTCCGGCGCCTACGGCTGGGCACCGGAGGGCCGGGACCGCCTGATCCTCGGCCACGAATCGCTGGGCCGTGTTCTCGAGGCGCCGACCGGTGCACCGGTGGCCGCCGGAGACCTGGTCGTCGGCATCGTCCGTCGTCCCGACCCCGTACCCTGCGCCAACTGCGCCGTCGGGGAATGGGACTTCTGCCACAACGGCCAGTACACCGAACGCGGCATCAAGCAGCGAGACGGCTACTGCTCCGAGCGCTACCGGATCGAGCCCGACTTCGTGATCAAGATCGACCCCGCCCTCGGCCGCTGCGGGGTGCTCCTCGAACCCACCAGCGTGGTGGCCAAGGCCTGGGAGCAGGTGGACCGGATCGGCGGCCGGGCCCACTGGGCACCCGAGCGCGCCGTGGTCACCGGGGCCGGTCCCATCGGCCTGCTGGCCGCGTTGATCGGCGTCCAACGTGGCCTCGAGGTCCACGTCCTCGACCGGGTGACGACCGGCCCCAAGCCCGACCTGGTGGCCGCCCTCGGGGCGACCTATGCCACCGGGACCATCGAGGATATGGGCACCGTCCCCGACGTCGTCATCGAATGCACCGGTGTGGCCTCGCTCGTCTTCGACGCCATGGAGCACATGGGACCGAACGGTGTCGTCTGCCTGACCGGCGTCTCCTCCAGCGGCCGCAGCCTGGCCGTGGACGCCGGTCTGCTCAACCGCTCGCTGGTGCTGGCCAACCAGTCCATCGTGGGATCGGTCAACGCCAATCGACGGCACTACGAGGCGGCGGCCGCCGCGCTCTCGAAGGCCGACCACGGCTGGCTCGAAGGTCTGCTCAACCGGACGGTGCCCCTCGACAGCTTCGGCGACGCCCTCGTCCGTCAGCCCGACGACGTCAAGGTGGTCATCGAGATCAACACATGAGCACCGAGATCGCGCCCGGGGTCATCGAGATCGACACCCTGCTCGGAGGTTGGCAACGGGTGACGGCCGGCTACCTGCTCACCGGCCCGGCCCCGGTGCTGGTGGAGACGGGCAGTCAGAGCTCGGTGCCCGCCCTGCTCGAGGCCCTGGCCGGCCTCGGTGTGGGGCCAGGCGATCTGGCCGGGGTGGCCGTCACCCACATCCACCTCGATCACGCCGGCGGGGTGGGTGACGTGGCCCGGGCCTTTCCCGCCGCCACCGTCTACGTCCACGGCAAAGGGGCGCGCCATCTGGTCGACCCGAGCCGGTTGGTCGACTCCGCCGCCCGCGTCTACGGCCCGCTGCTCGACTCCCTCTACGGGCGTCTCGACCCCACCCCGGCCGAGAGGATCCACGTCCTGGAGGACGGCGAAGAGATCAGGGTGGGTCCCGACCGGGTCCTCGTCACCGTCGACTCCCCCGGTCACGCCAAGCACCATCTGGCGCTGCACGACTCGGCCAGCGGCGTCCTCTTCGCCGGTGACGCCGTCGGTGTCCGGCTGCCCGACGCCGGCATCCTCCGTCCGTCCACCCCCCCGCCCGACTTCGACCTCGACCAGGCGCTGCACTCCCTCGGCCGTTTCGCCGAGCGCCGTCCCTCCGGTCTGGCCCTGGCCCACTACGGCCTGGTGGCCGACCCGACCTCGCTCCTCGATGAGGCCCGGGAGACGCTCACCCGCTGGGCCGAGGTGGCCGAGAAGGCCTGGAAAGAGGGCACCGACATCGCTGACGCGCTGGAGACGGCCTTCGCCGGCGACTTCTCCGGTGTCGATCCGGCCCAACGGGAGAAGCTCGAGACCCTGAACGGTGTCCACTCGAACGCCGCCGGTTTCCGCCGCTGGCTCGAGACGCGTGCCGATGGGCCGGGGGGATCGGAGGGCCGGGGGCTGGCATGATGGCCCCCCAACCGGCGCCGCGCGGGCCACGACGAGCGGCACACGACGAGCGGCACACGACGAGCGGGGGAGCTGATCGGCATGCAGGTCACCATCATCGGTGGCGGGAGCTACCAGTGGGCACCCAAGCTGATGACCGACCTGCTGGCGGTGGCGCCCCTGGCCGACATGCACCTCGTCCTCGAGGACATCGACCCGGCTCCCTTGGTGAAGATGGAGGCCTACGCCCGTTTGGCCAACGAGAAGATGGGCACCAAGATGACGGTGCAGACGACCACCGACCAACGTCGCGCCGTCGACGGCGCCGACTTCGTCATCGTCACCATCTCCACCGGCGGTTTCGAGTCGATGACATTCGACATCGACATCCCGGCGGCCCACGGCATCGCGCAGTCGGTCGGTGACAGCGTGGGCCCGGGCGGGATCAGCCGGGCGTTGCGGAACATCCCCGTCCTGGTCGGCATCGGCCGGGACATGGAGCAGGGCTGCCCCGACGCCTGGATGCTGAACATCACCAATCCCATGACGACGCTCACCCGGTCCGTCTGCCGGGAGACAGGCATCAAGACGGTCGGTCTCTGCCACGAGGTGGGCCACTTCTGCATGGATCTGGCCATCGCCTTCGGCCAACCCCATAGCGCCATCCGGCCCACCGTGGTCGGCGTCAACCATTTCCCCCTCATCACCGCCCTCGAGATCGACGGCGCCGACGGTCTGCTCCTTCTCCGGGAGATGCTGGACGAACTGGGCGGCCTGGATGCGCTGCGGCCGGGACCGCACCGCCTGCCAGCCGAGCCCTTCTCCAAGGCCGATTTCGCTCAGCGCCATGCTCTCAAGTTGACCCTGCTCGACCGCTACGGCGCGCTCCCCGGAGCGGGCGACCGCCACGTGGCCGAGTTCATCCCCTCGGCTCTGACCGACGACTCGGGATGGGGTGAGAGCTGGGGCTTCGAGCTCACCCCCATGGCCCGCCGGCTCGAGCACCAGGACCAGTACATCGCCGAGGTCGACGCGGTGCTGGCCGGCACGGCCCAGATGCAGACCTGGGACTCGGGCGAGATCGTGGCCCCGGTGATCGACTCCCTTCTCACCGGCACGGCCCGTGAGCTTCCCGTCAACCTGCCCAACCGGGGCCAGTGCCCCGACCTGCCGGCCGAGGCGGTGGTGGAAGCGATCTGCCTGCTGGACGGCGACGGCATGCGCGGCCGCGACACGGCGCACGCCCCCGCCGGCCTCACCGAGTGGGTCCGCCGGCAGGTGGCGGTCCAAGAGCTGACGGTTGAGGCGGCGCTGTCGGGGGACAGAACGCTCGCCCTCCAGGCCTTCGCCCTCGACCCCCTGGCCGGCCGGGGGGATCTGCGCGTCACCGAAGCCATGGCCGACGAGCTGCTGGCCGCCACCGCCCGCTGGCTGCCCCAGTTCGCCGCCCACTGCGCCACCGACGCCCCGGTGCCGGGGCCATGAAGGTCGGCTTCGTCGGCCTGGGAGCCATGGGTCTGCCCATGACCGGGAACCTGCTGGCCGCCGGCCATCAGCTGACCGTCACCTCCCGCTCACGCCCGCCCATCGACGCGGCCGTCTCCCTGGGCGCCACCGATGCGGGCACTGTCGCCGACCTGGCCGCCGCCAGCGAGGTCATCCTCCTCTGTGTCCCCAACTCCCCCGAGGTGGTCGAGGTGGTCGACGCCCTGGTCCCCGCCCTCGGTCCCGGCCACATCGTCATCGACTGTTCGACCATCGACCCCGATGTGGAGCGGGCCATGCACGCCAAGGTGGCCGCCACCGGGGCCCGCTATCTCGACGGCCCGCTCTCGGGCGGCACGGTGGGGGCGGAGAAGGGGACGCTGACGGTCATGGTGGGCGGCGACCCCACCACCCTCGACGAAGTCCGGCCCGTCCTCGATGCCGTGGCCGGTCTGATCGTCCATGTCGGCGGCCCGGGGATGGGCCAGGTGGTGAAACTCTGCAACAACCTGATCTACGCGGCCCAGATGGTGGCCACGGCCGAGGCCACGGCCCTGGCCGTCCGCTCCGGTGTCGACATGGCCAAGCTGCTCGAGGTGCTTCTCCACTCGACCGGTGACTGCACGGCGGTCCGGACCCGGTTGCCGGTGGCCGGTGTGGTCGCCGACAGCCCGGCCTCGAACGGTTGGAAGCCCGGCTTCATGACCGACCTGATGGCCAAGGATCTCGATCTGGCCCTGGCCTACGGGGCCAGGGCCGGGGTCCCCCTGACCAGCACCGCCGGCTCCCGGCAGCTGCTCACGGCGGCCTCCACCGCCGGCTACGGCCGGGAGGACTTCTCGGCGCTGGCCAAGATCGTCCTGCGCAACGCCGGCGTGGAGTGACCCTCGCCTCACCGGCGCTGATCCTGGCCGCCGACCACCGGCCCCGCGGGGTGATGACCATCGAGGCCTACCGGCCCTACCTCGCCGCGCTGACCGCGGCTCTCCCCGCCTGCGACGGCATCCTGGCCAGCCGGCAACCGCTCGACGACCTCCGGGCCGCCGGCGCCGTCGGCCCGCTCCAGGCCACCTACCTGTCCATCAACCGCACCGGCCTGGCCGGCTCCGCTTTCGAGCTCGACGACAGACTGGTCACCTCGGTGGCCGCCGCCGCCGCCGGCGGCTACCGCGGCATCAAGCACATGACCCGGATCGACCGGACCGATCCGGTCACGGCGTCGGCCCTGGAGCTGCTCGGCCGGGTGATCGACGACGCCCGGGCGGCCGGCCTGGAGGCGATGATCGAAGCCCTCTCGTGGACCGATGGCCGTCTGGTCCGCGACACCGAGGCCATTGTCAGCGCGGCGGTCATCGCCCACGACATGGGCGCCCCTCTGCTCAAGGTCCCGGTCCCCGACGTCTCCCCGGGCCGGGACCGGATCGCCGCGGTGGCCCGGGTGGTGGCGAGCGTCGGGGTGCCGGTGCTCTTCCTGGGCGGCCCCCGCGGCGACAGCGGCCGGCCGGCCGTCCTCGACGAGGTCCGCGACGCCATGGCCGGCGGTGCCGCAGGGATGGCCATCGGTCGGCTCGTCTTCGAGGACCCCGATCCGGCGGCCATGGCCCGGCTGCTGGCCGACGCCGTCCACGGCGGTTGACGTCGGTATGCGGTCGTGGCCGGAGGGCGACCGTTGATCCTCACCCTCGACCTCGGGACCTCCACCACCAAGGCCATCGTCTGGGACGCCGACGGCCCCCACGCCGAGGGCCGGGCCCCACTCGAGACGACCTTCGCGGCCGGGGACCGCGCCGAGCAGGATCCCGCCGACTGGTGGCGCTCGGTGGTGGCCGCCTGCGCCGAGGCCCGTGCCGGCTCCTCAGGCGTCTTCGACGCCGTTCAAGCCGTCGGCTTCGCCGCCGCCCGCCAGACCTTCGTCCCCGTCACGGACAGCGGCGAAGCACTCGGGCCGGCCATTGTCTGGTCCGATCGCCGTGCCGGGGTGCAAGCCCTCGCCTTGGCCGACCGGCTCGGCGGGATGGCCGCCGCCCGCCGTCGCACCGGGGCCGTCCTCGACGGGGCCGCCCTGGCGGCCAAGGCGGCGTGGTTGGCCGCCCACGATCCGGACCGGCTGGCGGAGAGCCGTTGGCTGCTCACGCCGCGCGATCTCGTCGTCTTGCGGATGACGGGGGAGGTGGCCACGGACCTGACCATGGTCTCGGCCGCCGGGCTCTGTGACCCCTCGGGGGAGTTCCTTCCCGAGCTGCTGGCGGTGACCGGTGGCAGGATCCCGCCGGTCCTTTCGTCCATGGCTGTCGCCGGCATCCTCGATCCGGCACCGGCTGCCGAACTGGGCCTGCGCAGCGGGCTGCCCGTCTGCATCGGTGCCGGTGATCGCGCCTGCGAGATGCTGGGCACGGCCGCCGGGTCGCGACCCATGGTCTCGTGGGGTACCACGGCCAACGCCTCGCTGCTGGTCGACGTCTTCCCCGACCCCCCGCCCGACGGGCTGATCGTCACCAAAGCGGCGACTGGAGGTTGGCTCCTCGAAGGCGGTCTGTCGGCGGCCGGGTCTCTTCTGGCCTGGCTGTCGGCGTTGACGGGTCTCGACCACGAGACGCTGATGACGGAGGCGGCGGCGTCGCCCGCAGGCGCCAGCGGGGTCGTGGCCCTGCCCTGGTTCGGCGGCGCCCGGGCGCCCTGGTGGCGCCCGAACGGGCGCGGCGCCTTCGTCGGGTTGAGCTTCGACCACGACGCCGGTGACCTGGCCCGGGCCGCCATCGAATCTGTGGCCTGGGACGTCCGGCGATGCCTGGTCACCATGGGGGCGATTGCTCCGCAGCATCGGCCGGCGGCCGCCTCTGTGGCCCTCACCTCTCTGGTCCTCACCGGATCGGACGGCCGGACGAACCCGTGGCCGGCCATCCTCACGGCCGTCACCGGGATGGCGGCCGTCCGTCGCCGAACGGGTCAGGCCGCCTCGGCCGGCGCCGCCCTCCTGGCCGCCACGGCCATCGGCGCCCGCTACGACCTCGACCGCCTCGATCCGGTGGTCGACACGCTGGAGCCCGACCCGACGGCCCGGGCGCGCTACGCGGAGTTGGCCGCCGACGCCGACGCCGCCGCCCACGCCGTGCTGGCCCTCGGCGATGGAGGGGACGGGACGTGAAGGAGGTTCGCCTCGCCTACGGCCGGCACGGCCTGCCGGCCCGGCTCCCCGACGAGGCCGTCGTGATCAGCCCCACCGAACTTCCGGGCCTGGCCGACGAACCACAGGCCGTCCTCGACGCCCTCCGGACGCCGACGGCGGGGCCGCCGCTGGCCGACCTGATCGGCGGCCGGTCGCGCGTGGCCGTCGTCTTCCCGGATCTCACCCGGCCCATGCCCAACCGGACGGTCCTGCCGCCGCTGCTGGCCGAACTCGAACGCCTGGGAGCGGGGCCCGACCGGGTCACCCTGCTCTGCGCCACCGGCAGCCACCGGCAGGCGACCCCGTCGGAGATGGCCGAACTGGTGGGCGCCGAGATCCTCGACCGCTACGGCGTCCACGACCACCGGGCCGACGACGGCGCCCACCGCCCCGTGGGTCTGGTCGACGGCGTCCCGGTGCTGATCGATCCCCGCTACCTCGAGGCCGACGTCCGGATCCTGACCGGTTTCGTGGAGCCGCACTTCTTCGCCGGATTCAGCGGCGGCCCGAAGGGGGTCTGCCCGGGCCTGGCCGCCGGCGCCACCATCCTCGAAGCCCACAGCCCGGCCCGGATCGCCGACGACAGGGCCACCTGGCTCGTCACCGAGGGGAACCCGGTCCACGACTTCGTCCGCGCCGCGGTGTCCCTGGCCCCGCCCAGTCTGTCGATCGACGTGGCCATCAACAGCCGCCGCCAACTGACCGCCGTCTTCGCCGGCCCCCTACCCGACGGCCACCGCGCCGCCTGTGCCTTCGTGCAGAGCTCGGCCGTCCAACGCGTGGAGGGCCGCTTCGACGTCGTCCTCTCCACCAACGCCGGCTACCCGCTCGACCGGAACCTCTACCAGTCGGTGAAGGGCATGGCGGCGGCCGAACGGCTGGTGACCGAGGGCGGCACCGTGGTGATGGCCGCCGCCTGCGTGGACGGCCTTCCCGCCGCCGGCGCCTTCGCCCGGCTGCTGGACCAGGCCCCGGACAGAGAGGCTCTGGCCGACCGGTCGGGTGTCTCCGAAGCCGACCGCTGGCAGGTCCAGGTCCTCGGCCGGATCCTTCGACGGGCCGACGTCTGGCTGCACACCGACGGCCTCGACGACGACGAGGTCCGCGCCGCCCATCTCCGGCCGGTGGCCGACGTGTCCGAGGCCGTGGCCGAGGCGCTGGCGGCGGCCGGACCGCGGGCCCGGTTGGCCGTCTTACCGCAGGGCCCGCTCACCGTGGTCACCGCTGACTGACGGCCATGTCAGGGATTAGCGTGGCGCAGCTATGAGGGACCCGCTTGTAGGGGAGCAGGCGATGTTCGAGGGTGAACAACCCCTCTTCAGTTTCGTCGTCCCCGACGAGCTGCTGGCCGAAGCGGTGAGCAAGAGTCGCGACAAAGAGGCGGTGGCCGACGTGGCCATGATGCCGGGCACGGGCGAGGGAAAGCCGCCCCCCCTGCTCGGCATCCTCCGCCAGGGCGGCTTCTCCCCGTTGGTGCTTCTCACCGCCGCCACCTTGGTCACCGGCACCATCACCAACGGGCTCGGCATCCTGGGACCGGAGATCAAGAGCTCGTTCCACCTGTCCGACGCCGGCCTGGGCGCCGTCTTCTTCGTGGGGGCGGTGGCCCAGATCGCCTGGGGCATGCCGGTGGCCGTCTTCGCCGACCGCGGCAGTCGCCGCAACGTGGCCGCCGTCACCCTGCTCATCTTCTCGGCCACCGTGCCCTTCATGGCCCTGGTCCACAACGTCTGGCCCTTCGTCTTTCTCTATCTGTTGGCCGCCGTGGGACTCGGGACGAGCGACACCGTCCACAACGCCTACCTGGCCGACGCCTATCCGACCCAGGGTCGGGCCCGGGTCTTCACCTGGCACCAGATGGGCGACCCCGTCTCCCAGACGGTGGGGATCCTCCTGGTCGGCTACATCGCCGCCGCCACCCACAACTGGCGCTGGGCCCTCGGGCTGTCCATCGTGGGCATCCCCATCGCCATCGCCACCTTCTTCATCCGGGAGCCCGAGAAGGGGGCCAACGAGTCCAGCCACATCCTGAAGGCCGCCGGCATGGACATCGGCGGCGAACAGGAACATGCCCCCAAGGTGCTGCTCGGTTCGGCCGTGACCCGGCTGCTGCGGATCCGGTCGCTCTACTACGAGCTGGTCTCGGTGGCCATCCTCGGCTTCGCCGGCACCGGCATCCCGCTGTTCGGCTCGCTGTACTTCCAGCGCCACTGGCACCTGGGGGTGGCCCACCGGGCCGACGTCTTCTCCATCATCGGCCTGTCGGCCTTCCTCGGCCTGCCCGTGGTCTACCTGGTGGGTGACCGGCTCTTCCGCCGGGCCCCGGAGAAGCCGCTCGTGGTGGCGAGCGTCTGCATCGCCGTCTTCGGCGGCCTCTACAGCCTGTCGCTCTACATGCCCCACCTCTGGATGGTGGTGGTGCTGCAGTTCCTGGCCCAGGCGGCGGTGGCTCCGCTGTCCATCTGCATCTTCCAGACCCTGGCGGCCACCGCCCCGCCCGAGATGCGGGCCATCTGCTTCGGTCTCTTCGGCGTCTACGCCCTCGTCTTCGGCGGCTTCGCCGGAGGCATCGTGCTCGGTGCCATCAGTGATGCCAGCAACGTCACCACGGCGCTCACCTTCATCGGTCCCGTCTGTTTCGTGGGGGGGATCCTTCTCTTCGTCGGCTCACGGTTCGTCCGCCGTGACATCACCCTGGTCATCGAGGACGTGCTCGAGCGCTACGCCGAGGGCAAGCGGCGCAAGGCGGGCGGGGCCATCCCGGCGCTGCAGATCCACAACCTCGACTTCTACTACGGCAGCCAGCAGGTGCTCTTCGACATCAACCTCGAGGTTCCCGAGGGCGAGACCGTGGCCCTGTTGGGGACGAACGGCGCCGGCAAGAGCACGCTGCTGCGGGCCGTCTCCGGGCTCGACCATCCCCATCGGGGGGTGATCCGGATCTTCGGCGCCAACTGCACCTACCTGGAGCCGGAACAGATCATCGACCAGCATGTGGCGTTGCTGGTGGGCGGAAAGATGACCTTCCCCGGCCTGACCGTCCGGGAGAACCTGCGGGTGGGGGAGTACTCCTTGCGCCGGCAGGGGCCCCGCTGGCGGGCCGCGCTCGACGAGGCCGTGGCCACCTTCCCCGAACTCGAAGCCCGCCTCGACCAGCCGGCCGGCACCCTCTCGGGCGGGGAGCAGCAGATGCTGGCTCTGGCCCGGGTGATGATGACCACCCCCAAGCTGCTCATGATCGACGAACTGGCGTTGGGCCTGGCCCCGCTCACCGTGGACCGGCTGATGGCCATCGTCCGCCGGGTGAACGCCGACGGCGCCACCGTCATCTTGGTGGAGCAGAGCGTCAACCGGGCCATGAGCCTGGCCCGGCACGCCTTCTTCTTGGAACGGGGCGAGGTCCGCTTCGACGGTCCCACGGCCGAACTGCTCGATCGGAACGATCTCCTGCGACCGGTCTTCCTCACGGGTGCCGCCGCGGCCACGGACTGAGTCTCGGTGTCCCTGCCCCCGTCCATCATCCTCGAGGGCGCCATCCTCGGTCTCGACTACGGCCTGCTGGCCGTGGGCCTCGTCCTCATCTACCGGACCAGCCGGGTGGTCAACTTCGCCCAGGGCCAGCTGGGCGTGGTGGCGGCGGTCTTCCTGGTGAAGCTCTTCTACGACTTCGGCTTCAACTACTGGGTGGCCCTGGTCATCTCCGTGGCCCTGGCCGCCGCCGTCGGGGCGCTGTCCGAGCTGGTGCTGCGCCGTCTGTTCAACCGGCCCCGGGTGATGGTGATGGTGGCCACCATCGGCTTGTCCCAGGTGCTGTTCCTGTTCACCGTCTTTCCCTTCATCCGGCCCAAGAAGCTGTTCCAGGCCTTCCCTGTGCCCATCGACTGGACCTTCCACGTGGGCACCTTCCTCTTCTCCCCCGGCGATGTCCTCACCTTGATGGTGGCGCCGGTGGTGGTCCTGGCGTTGGCCGCCTTCATCCGGTTCTCGTCGTGGGGACTGGCCATGCGGGCCATGGCCGAGAACGCCGAGTCGGCCCGGCTGTCGGGGATCTGGGTCCGGCGGACCTCCACCGTGGCCTGGACCCTGGCCGGAGCCCTGTCGGCCGTCACCGCCGTGCTGGCCTCGCCCAGTCAGACGAGCGCGCTGACCGAGGTGCTCAGCCCCGACCTGCTGCTCCTGGCCCTGCTGGCGGCGCTGATCGGCGGGATGGTCAGCCTTCCCGTCGCCTTCCTGGCCGGCATCGGCGTGGGCGTCGTCCTCGACGTCCTGCAGTGGAACATCACCAACCCCTCGTCGGGGCCGGCCACGGTCGAGCTCATCCTCTTCGTCCTGCTCCAGGGGGCCCTGCTCGTCCGGGCCGCCTCTCTGCAGAAGGGGGCCCGCGTGGGCGAACGGTCGTCATGGGCCATGGGGACCGCCGCCTTCCGACGAACGACCAAGGCGCTGCGAAAGACTGTCGGCTCCACCGGCGTGGGGGCGAGTCTTCTGCTCGTGGCCCTGCTGCCGTTCTTCGTGGGCGTGGGCCATTCGTTCCTGATGTCCCAGATCTGCATCTACGGGGTGATCGCCCTGTCGTTGACCGTGCTCACCGGATGGTCGGGCCAGGTCTCTCTGGGCCAGTTCGGTTTCGTGGCCGTCGGCGGCGACATCGCCTCCCACATCGGATCGGGCCTGCCCCTGATCGTGCTGCTCCCCGTGGCCGGCCTGGCCACCGCCGTGGTCTCGGTCCTGGTCGGACTGACGGCCCTGCGTATCCGAGGTCTCTACCTGGCCGTGAGCACTTTGGGCTTCGCCCTGTTCATGCAGACGTCGGTTCTGGCCACGCCCTGCTTCAGCGTGCCGTTGCTCCACAAGCAGATCTGCTCCGGCCTGCCCAACCCCCAGTCCACCCTGCTCTCCCGGCCCTCGCTCTTCGGACTCAGCCTGAACTCGGAACCGGCTTTCGCCTGGTTCTCCCTCGGTGTTCTCGTCGTCTCGGTGGTCATGGTCCGGATCTGGCGCGACCGGGGAATCGCCCGCCGGTTGATCGCCGTGCGCGACAACGAGATCGCCGCCGGCTCGGCCGGCATCCCCGTGGTCCGGACCAAGCTCCTGGCCTTCGCCCTGTCGGGCTTCATGGCCGGCTACGCCGGCGTCTGCCTGGCGTTCGCCACCGAACGGATCAGCACCAACACCTTCGACCCGACCTTCTCCATCCTGGTCGTCTCCATGGTGGTCATCGGCGGCCTCGATTCGATCCCCGGGGCGCTGCTCGGCGCGCTCTACCTCGAAGGTCTGCCCGCCATCTTCGGCTCCACCCCGACGGTCGAGTTCTTGACGAGCGGGGTGGGGCTTCTGGCCTTCATCCTCTACCTGCCCGGTGGCCTGGCCCAACTGCTCCACAGTTTCGGCGATCTCGTCTCCGACGGCGTGGCCCAGCTCCAGACCCGGCGCCCGGACGCTCTCGACGGTCGACCAGGCGCGCACGGTGTGCCCCTGGACAAGGTGTTCCCATGAGCACGGTGTGCCCATGAACAAGGTGTTCCCATGAGCGCGGTGTGCCCATGAACAAGGTGTTCCCATGAGCGCGGTGTTCCCATGAGCGCGGTGTTCCCATGAGCGCGGTCTTCCCCGAGAGCGGGGCGGCCGTGGCGGTGCCGGCGGCGGTGACGACGGAGAAGGGTGGGCCCGCCCGGCTCGACATCGAGGGTCTGGTGGTGGCCTTCGGCGGCCTGCAGGCCGTGGCCGGGGTGAGCCTGGCCGTGGAGGCCGGGGCCATCGTCGGGCTCATCGGGGCCAACGGGTCGGGCAAGACGACGCTGCTCGACGCCGTGTCGGGTCTCGTCTCCCCGGCGGCGGGGAAGGTTCTTTTCGATCACGAGGATCTGGCCGACTACATCCCCGAGGAGCGGGCCCGGTTGGGGTTGGTTCGCTCCTTCCAGGACTGCCGGCTCTATCCGGAACTGTCGGTGGAGGACACGCTGTTGTTGTGTGAAGACGCCCGGCATCGGGTCGACGTGTTGTCCACCACCTTGCAGTTGCCGTGGGCCCGGCGCGCCGAGCGGGACAAGCGCAAGGCGGTGGACCGGGTGATCGGCTCCTTCGGGCTGGAAAGGTTCCGCTATCACTCGACGGCCCATCTGTCGACGGGCACCCGCCGGGTGGTCGACCTGGCCTCCATCGTTCTGGCCGAACCCCGGCTGCTGCTGCTCGATGAGCCCACGGCCGGCATCGCCCAACGCGAGGCGGAAGCCTTCATCCCGTTGCTGCGGCGGCTGCACGAGGTGACCGACTCCACCATCCTCATCGTCGAGCACGATGTCCCCCTCGTCTTCGAGCTGTGTTCGACGGTGGTCGTCATGCAGACGGGGGAGGTGGTGGCCGCCGGTTCGCCCGACGAGGTGCGGGGCGACCCCGGCGCCCTGGCCGCTTATCTGGGGGCGAGTGACGAGGCCATCAACGTCTCGGGGCCGGCTCCGGCTTCCGGAGCATCGCCGGCACCGTCACCGTCTCCGGAAGCATCGCCGGCACCGTCACAGTCGACCCCGCCGTCGGCGCCGGGCGGGTGAGGCGACGATGACGGCCGGCGCCCTCGACGGCATCCGGGTGCTCGACCTCTCTCAGGGGATCGCCGGGCCCCTCGGGGTGCTGTTGCTGGCCGAACACGGCGCCGACGTGATCAAGGTCGAGCCGCCCGGCGGCGACCCCTTCCGCGCGTACGAGGGATCGCGGTGCTGGAACCGCAGCCGTCGTTCGGTGATCGTCGACCTGACATCGGACGAGGGACGGGCGCAGTTCCGCCGGCTCGCCGCCGAGGCCGACGTCGTCGTCGAGAGCTTCCGTCCCGGCGTAGCCGGACGCCTCGGCTTCGGCTACGACGAACTGCGGGCCATCGACGACCGGATCATCCTGGTGTCGTGCCCCGCCTATCCCCCCGGACACCGGTTGGCCGGGCGACCGGGCTACGACGCTCTCGTGCAGGCGACGAGCGGTCAGATGTGGGCCCAACCGGGCTGGCGTCCGGGGCCCATCTTCCTGCACATGCCCGTGCCCTCCATGGGCGCCGCCTTCCTGGTGAGCGCCGGAGCGCTGGCGGCGCTGTCAGCGCGCCAGGGCACCGGGCGGGGACAGCACGTGCAGACGTCTCTGTTGCAGGGGGCACTGCTTTATACGACGCAGCTCTACCAGGACGCGGAGTTGGCCCAGCCCGGTTACCACGAGCTGATGGCCAAGACCTATCCGCCCGGCATCCACCAGACCATGCTCTTCGAGTGTGCGGCGGGCGGGTGGATCCACATCTCGGTCATGTCCGGTCTGCCGCCGCTGGCCACTCTCGACGAGGTCATCGGGCTCGACGACGCCCCCGACATCCTCACCCTGATGGGACTCTCGCCGACCGAGCGCGCCGCCCTCGACGTCAGGCGGCGGACCAGGATGCGCTCGTGGGACCGTGACGAGCTGGTCGAGCAGCTGCGTCGGGCCAACCATGCGGCGGAGGCGGTGGTGCCGGCCCATGAGGTGCTGCGCCACGTCCAGACCATCGCCAACGACACCGTGGCCACCGTGCACGACCCCGAGCGCGGTGCCACCCGCCAGATGGGAGTGCCCATCCATCTGCTCGGCACCCCGGGGGCCGTCCGGGGTCCCCAACCGCGGCCCGGTGAGCACAGCGAAGCCGTCCTGGGGGCGCCCGCCGTGCCCCGCCACGGCGCGGCCGGGGCCACTGGGCCGCCGCCGGCCTCCTCTCCGTTCGCCCTCGGAGGAATCCGGGTGGTCGACTTCGGCCAGTACCTGGCCGGTCCCTTCGGGCCCATGATCCTGTCCGACCTCGGCGCCGACGTCGTGAAGGTGGAGCCGATCACCGGTGACTCGATGCGTTTCTCGGCCAAGCCGTTCATCGGCTGTCAGCGGGGCAAGCGCTCGCTGGCTCTCGACCTGAAGCATCCCCGGGGCCTGGAGGCGGCCAGCCGTTTGGTGGCCGGGGCCGACGTCGTCCACCACAACATGACCCGGGGCGTAGCCAGCCGGCTCGGGATCGACTATGCCGCGTGTCGCGCCCTGCGGGCCGACATCATCTACTGCAACACCTACGCCTACGGCCTGGATGACCCGTTGGGACGTTTCGGCGGTCTCGACCCGCTCTACCAGGCGTCGTCGGGCATCGAATACGAGGCCGGTGCCGTGCCCAGCGGGAACGACCCCCTCTACCTGCGCTTCGGAATGTGCGATACGGCCAACGCCATGTTGTCCGTCGTCGGCGTGCTGTTGGCCCTCGTCCACCGGGCCCGCACCGGTGAGGGTCAGGAACTGTGGACGTCGCTGCACGACGGAGGCATCGTCTTCACCTCCGACGCCTGGACAGGAGCCGACGGCGCCGTCTGGGACCGGCCCCACCTCGACGCCGGCCTCCACGGAACGGCCGCCCTCTACCGGCTCTACCAGACGGCAGGCGAGGGATGGATCTGTCTGGCGGCGGTGACCGACGACCAGTGGCGGGGACTGTGCCGGGCGCTCGATCGGGAAAGGCTCGCCGGGGACGAGCGCTTCTCCACGGCCTCGGCCCGACGGCGCGGACGTGAGCAGCTGGAAGAGGAATTGCAGGCGGCGTTTCTCACCCGACCCGCATCCGAGTGGTCGGCTCTGCTCGACGCCGCCGGTGTCCCCAACGAGGTGCCGGTGGACACCGACGACGGCCGGACCTTTCTGCAGGACGAGGAGAACGCGGCGCTCGGCCTGGTGGCCGATTACGAACACGCGGTGCTCGGCCGGCTGCGGCAGTTCGGCCAGCTGATCCAGCTGTCGGAGACACCGGGACGGATCGCCGGACCGCCCCCGAGGGTGGGCGAGCACACCCGCGCCCTGCTGCACGAGGTCGGCTACCGCGACGACGATGTCGACTCTCTCGTCGCCGACAGTGTGGCCTACGAACCCGATGACACCTACGCCGACCGCTTCGTGACCTGAGGGAGCGGGCTCAGGTCGATTCGGTGAGCGGTCGGGCGGGACCGTAAGGCCGGGGGCCGCGCAGGGTCACCCGGTGGGCGATGCGCAGCGCGTCGCCGTAGTCGTCGAGGGCGTAGTGCAGGGTGGCCCGGTTGTCCCAGAAGGCCACGGCCCCCACCGACCACCGGAAGCGGCAGCCGAACTCGGGCCGCTGGCAGTGGCGGTAGAGCAGATCGAGAAGCGCGGCGCTTTCGAGGGGGGAGAAGCCCTCGATGAATTTCGTGAACTGCGAGTTGACGAAGAGGCCGTTGCGGCCCGTCTCGGGGTGGGTGCGGACGACGGGATGCGACGTCGGCAGCAGCTTCTCGTGCCGCTTGCCGTCCCACTCGTACCCACCGTTGGCCTCGACGTCGGCGGCGAAGAACGGATCGTGGTGCCAGGCGATGAGCCCGTCACAGAAGGCCCGCATGGGCGCCGACAGCGCGTCGTAGGCGGCCTGCAGGCTCACCCACATCGTGTCTCCTCCCACCGCCGGCGCCTGGCGCATGTGGAGGATCGAGCCGAGCGGCGGGGTGGCCAGGAAGGTGACGTCGGTGTGCCACCACGAGGCGCGGTCCTCGCGGCCGTCGATGGGGAGCACCTCGGGGTGGCCCTCGAGCGAGGCGATCACCGGGTGGGCCGGGGTGACCTCACCGAATTGGCGGGCGAACTCCGTCTGCCGCTCGGGACTCAGATCCTGATCGGGGAAGAACAGCACGAGATGGTGGGCCAGTGCCGCCCGGATCCGGGCCACCACGGCCTCGCCCAGGGGTCGGGCCAGATCGAGGCCGTGGACCTCGGCGCCGATGACGGGGGAGATCGGTCTGATGTCGAGATCCGTCGCCGTGACCACGGACCCATGGTGCCCCAGTCCACTCCCGGCGACAACCTGCCGGGTGCGCCGAGATGGGGCCGCCTAACGTGTGCGACCGGCGTGGCACCCGTCGCCGGTCGACGGCGCGGGGGCCCGGCGACCAGGGAGCGTGGACGATGGTGAAGTCGGTATCCGGGGGCGGGACACGGTGGCGCGACAGGTCGGTGCATCGATCGGTGCACCACCGTTTGGGCGCCCCGGCGGCGCTGTCCGTGGTGATGGGGGTCCTCGTGACCTTGGCGCCGGCGATCCCGTCGGCGTCGGCTTCGTCGGCCCCGTCGGCCGCCGTGAAGGTTCTCGACAACGCCAGCCGCAGCAGCCGCGGCGTCAGCGTCACCAAGATCAACGTCGTCTTCCCCGTGTCGAACCTGACCACCCTGTCGTCGAACTTCGGGTTCCTCGGCGACGCCGAGTTCGCCGCCCAGACCAAGGCCATCCACACCTACGTGAACGCGGCGAATGCCCACGGTGGCATCAACGGCCGGAAGATCAACCCGATGATCGTGAATTTCGACCCCACCAGCGAGTCGGGCATGCGCGCCCTGTGCAAGCAGTGGACCGAGGGCAGTCCACCGGTCTTCGCCGTGGTCGACGGCCTCGGCTCGTGGACCGGGGACAACCAGCTCTGCATCACCCAGGAGGGCCACACCCCCTTCATCGCCCAGTGGACGACGACCACCAATTGGACGAAGGCAGGCGCTCCCTACCTGTGGTGGACCGGCCCCGACCAGGCGTCGATCCTGGCCACCCTGGTGGCTTGGGCCAAGGGGGCGCACCTGATGGGCGGGAACCGGAAGCTGGCCATCGTGGCCGGGGACCGGGCCAGCGACCAGAAGGCCCTCAAGTCCTACCTGCTGCCCGATCTCAAGCGGGCCGGGATCCCGGCACCGATGGTCGAGACCATTCCCGCCAATCCCTCGGACACGGCCTCGACCGGTTCCGCCGCCCCTCTGATCGTGCAGCACCTGCAGGCGGCCGGCATCAACTCGGTGATCCCCCTCATACCGTTCAACGCCCTCTTCCCCTACCTGCAGGCCGAGGCTCAACAGCACTACTACCCCAAGCTGCTGCTGTCGGACTACGAGGGTTCCATCAACGTCACCCTCGGGCTCATCCCGGCGCCCTATGAGAAAGAGCTGAACGGACAGGAGGGGATCACGGCCGAGACGTTGGGCGGCGTGGACGGGCCGACGTCGCTCGTGGGCCAGGGCGGCTACGACGCCGGGGTGGCGAACTGCTACAAGATCTGGCACGCCGCCAATCCCAAGCCCATCTCGGGGCAGACCCTCATCCACGGCGAGGCGGCGTCTCCCTACATCGAGGAGCAGGGGCCGACCGCCGGATGGTGCCAGGGCATCGAGCTGTTCACGGCGGCGGCCAAGAAGGCGGGGCGGAACCTCACGCGGCGCAGCTTCGTCCAGGCCATGGCCGGCATCAAGAAATTCACCGGCACATATTCCCCGACCCTGAGTTTCAGGCCGGGCAAGTTCGCCGGACCCGACCAGTACCAGGTGGTCCAGCTGCACAACAACGTGCCGGCCTCCTCGGCCTGCGCGCTCACCTACCAGAAGATCACGCAAGGAACCTGCTGGCGCGTGGTCCAGAGCTGGAAACCCCTTGTCACCTCCTGACACGGGGTCAGCGCCTGACGCGGGGTCACCTCCCGACCCGGCGTCACCGCCGCACAACGTCGGGCGACAGCGGAACTTCTCGCCCTGGTATTCGTGGATGGTCCGCCTGCAGGAGCAGCGGCAGGCCGACCCTCTGCCGCCCGCCGGCGACCCGGGCCTCGAAGACTGGCGGATCCGCTGCCGGGCGCGTCTCTACGAGCTTCTCGGTCCCCTCCCGGTCCCCGTGCCTCTGGCCACCGAGACGCTCGAGTCGGTGCCGTGTCGGGGTTACACCCGGCACACGGTCGTCTTCGACACCGAGGAGACGATGTCGGTCCCGGCCTATCTCCTGGTGCCCGACGGTCGGACCACTCCGGGCCCCGCCGTCCTCGCCGCCCACGGCCACGGGCCCGGTAAGGCCCTTGTCTGCGGCCTGGCGGAGTCCGACTCGCCCAACGGCGACTACGCCGTCCAACTCGCCTTGCGGGGATTCGTGGTACTCGCCCCCGATCTGCGCTGCTTCGGCCAAAGAGCGGACTGGACACCGCCCGATCACTACATCTGCGACACCAATCTGGTCCACGCCGTCATGGCCGGGGAGAACCCGCTGACCCAGAATTTGTGGGACCTGGCCCGGTGCCTCGACGTGCTCGAGGCTCATCCTCTGGTGGACGCCGGCCGCATCGGCATGGTCGGCCTCTCCTACGGCGGCACCATGACCCTCTTCCTGGCGGCCTGGGACGAGCGGGTGGCCGCCTGCGTGGTGAGCGGCTACTTCTCGTCGTGGGCGGAGTCGCACAAGATGCCCTGGAACATGTGTGGCTCGCAGGTGCTGCCGGGAATGCTGGGCCGGATCGAGCACGTCGACCTCGGCGCCCTGGTGGCCCCCCGGCCCCTGCTGGTGGAGAGCGGCACCCAGGACGATCTCTTCCCGGCGCCGGTGGCGGCGGCCGGCTGCGAGCGGCTGCGCGGCGTCTACGAAGCCCTGGGCGTGAGCGGGGACCGGATCGTCCACGACGTCTTCGACGGCGGCCACCAGTGGTACGGGACGACCGCCTACCCGTTCCTCGACCGCTGGCTGGCCGGCCACGGGCCATCCACGGGGTAGCTCAACCGGGAACCTGCCAGTGCACGAGGTCGGTGCTCCGGGCGAGACCGATCTTGGCATGCCCCCACCCCCCGAACTGGGTCAGCTCGTCGCTGCCGGCGTAGCTGGCGTAGACGTAGCCGTCGACGGATCGGGCGTCACAGAGCAAGACCGAGTTGGCATGTTCGAAGCCCACGCTCGAGAGCCCGGGGCCGGTGTCCCAGGCCTGGGCCGGGATCTGCAGCTCGGTTCCCTTGGTCCAGTGGAGCCACGAGGCCGGCGTGGTGGCCGGGCCGACCAGTGAGAACAGCCACGGCTGGTCGAAGAGGTTGGAGGTGGCCACCAGCCGCCACCGGCCGTTCATGGTCAGGAACTCGAGATTCTCGACCGTGTCACCGTAGAGAGAGATGTCGGGCCGGCCCACCGCCACCCAGGGTCCGGCCAGCGAACCGCGCGGCGACCAGGCGATCTCGACATGTTGGACATCGGTGCCCGCCTTGTACCCGAGGATGAGGCCGTGACCCGTCCAGGCCAGCGCCGGATCGATCATCCGGTCGGCCGGCCGGGGGGCGAGACCCGGGGCCAATGCGTGCGGGGCCGACCAGCTCTGCAGATCGCGCGACGTCCGGTAGTACAGCTTCGACCGTCCTCCTCCCACTTCCCCCGGACCGGAGTCGTAGGTGGCCACGAAGGTCCCGGTCGGACTGCGCACGATGTCCGGTGACGCCACCCCGATCACCCCGGCCTGGGCCGGCCAGGGAGCCGGCTTCGACCAGTGCCGAAGGTCGGTACTGGTGGCGGCGGCCACGTCCCACCGCACCCCTCCCGGAAGCGAGGTGTCCACGGACACCTGGCTGAAGAGCATGTGCCACCGACCACCGACCCAGACGAGGGCCTGGTCCTTCACTCCCGTACCGGGCTCGCTCAGGACGGGATTGGTCAGCTGCGACCACGCCACCTGCGGTTTTCGGGGACCCGGCACCACGCACGCGTGGTCCTGACCCGTCGCCACCACGACGGTGGGTGGTGCCGTGGGCACCGATGAGGCGGAACAGCCCGCCAGGGCCACCCCGAGCGCGCCCAAGACGAGAATCCGCCGGCCCCGCCGGCGCTCGTTGTGTGGTCGACCCGACACCGATCGACCCGTCACCGATCGACCCGACCCGATCGACCCGTCACCCATCGGCCCATCATCGGGTATCCCTTCACGCGGCGGCGTTCACACCCACCCGAGGCCGCCCGCCGAACCGGGGTCGAGGTGGAGAGCGACCTGCGGCTGGGTGCGCAGGAAAGACGCCGGGCACGCCGTCGACAGGGGACCGAGGAGCGCAGCCCGAACGGGCCCGGCTTTGCGGGCCTCGGGGACGATGGCCAGGACCCTCGTGGCGCGCAGCAGAGAGGGGATGGTCACGGTCACCGCCTCCGCCGGGACGTCGCCAATGGCGGCAAAGTGCCCCTCGTTCACCTGCTGCTGGCGGCAGGCGACCTCCAGCTCGACCACCTTGACGGCCCGGGGATCCTCGAAGTCGGCCACCGGCGGATCGTTGAAGGCCAGGTGGCCGTTCTCGCCGATGCCGAGACAGCACAGATCGAGAAGATGGGTCCGCAGCAGCTCGCTGTAGCGGTCGCACTCGACCGGGGGATCGGCCAGCCCGTCGAGGTAATGGGCGGTCCGAGGCTCGACCTGCTCGACGATCCGCTCCCTGATCCAGCGCTGGAATCCGGCGGGATGGTCCGGGCCGACCCCGACGTACTCGTCCATATGGAAGACGACCACGTCGGACCAGGGAACATCGGTCGTGCCATGGACCAGGGCGTCCACGAATTCGAGTTGCGAATTGCCGGTGGCGAACATGGCATGGGCCACCCCGCGGTCAGAGACGGCCTGCCGCAGGGTTTCGGCCGCCATCGCCGCCGCCGCCCGGCCGAGGGCACCGCTGTCGGGATGGACCGAGACCCCCATCTTCTCGACCACCCGCACCTCGGTTCCGCCGTGCATGGCCGCACTGTAGGCCGCCGTCCTCGGGCCCAGGCCGCCGGATTCGGGACTTGCGCCTGTGAAACCGGTTCTAGATGAAAGTGACAGGCCCCCGAGGGCGCAGCCCAACTAGGGTGTCCACGTCTCGTCGGCAGTACCGGCGACCAGGGGAACAGGGGAGGGAGTCCACATGACCCGTAAGGGCCTGACCCGCAAGGGCACGCTGATTCGCATCGGGGGGGTCCTGATGGCATCAGGATTGATTCTCGCTGCGTGTAGTTCGAACAACAATGGGGCCACCAACAGCACGACGACGACATCAGGTGGCGGGGGCAGTTCCGCCGCTGCGCTGGCGGCCGCCGAGGCCGCCACCACCGCCGGCTACAAGGGGACCAGCACGAACGTCGATCCCACGCCGCGGCCGGCGGCCAAGAACAAGGTGGTCGCCATCATCTCGGCCGGCCAGCTGGCGGACAGCAACTCCGTGCCCGTGGCCGGGGCCATGGAGGCGGCCCAGGCCATCGGCTGGACGCCGCACCTCTATGACGCGCAGCTCAAACCGTCGAACTACGCCCCCCTCGTGCGCCAGGCCATCGCCGCCCACGTGAACGGGATCATCCTCGACGCCATCGATTGCGACACGGTGAAGCAACCCCTGGAAGAGGCCAAGGCGGCCGGGATCCTCGTCACCGCCATGTACGCCTTCGACTGCAACGACCCCCACGCCGGCGGAGGCACGACCAGCCTGTACAGCGCCGTGACCAGCTACGGGGCCCAGCACGCCAACCTCGACGCCTTCACCGAGTCGTACGGCGTCAACCAGGCCAATTACGTCATCGCCAAGTCGCACAACACGGCCAAGATCATCGCCGTGCAGGACCCGGAGTTCACGGTCCTCTATTACACGTGGAAGGGTTTCGTCGACACCATCGCCAAGTCCCACGGTTCGGTGGTCCTGGACACGTTGGACATCACCCAGGCCGACATCCTCGACGGGAACATCAAGACCAAGATCCAGGCGGAGATGCTCCGGTACCCCCAGGCCAACTGGATCAAGAGCCCCTTCACCTACGCCACGACGTTCGGCATCGTCCCCGCCCTCGGAACCAATCCGAACCACATCAGCGTCATGGGTGGTGAGGGCTTCCACGACGAGCTCCAGCTCGTCCGCTCAGGCAAGATCACGGCTACCAACGCCATCTCGTCGAACTGGACGGGTTGGGCCGCCGTCGACACGCTGAACAGCGCCTTTCTCCACAAGAAGCCGGTCGACAGCGGCATCGGGTGGACCCTCGTCGACGCCACCCACAACCTGCCCACCGATCCCAACGCGGACTACACGCCGCCGATCGACTACAAGGCCGAGTACAAGAAGGCGTGGGGAGTGGGCTGATGAACGGGGCCGGCGGGCCCGGTGACCAGGCCGCCTCCGACCCGAGGGCACCGGCCGAGCATGCAGTACCGACCGCAGGGCCACCCTCCGGGGTGGCCCTGCGGATCGACCACATGTCGAAGACCTTCCCCGGGACCCGGGCGCTCGACGACGTCTGCTTCGAGATCCGATCGGGCGAGATTCACGCGCTCGTCGGGGGAAACGGCTCGGGTAAGTCGACGCTCATCAAGATCCTGGCCGGCGTCTACCACGCCGACCCCGGCGGTTCGATCACGGTCGGTGACACGACGGTGGCGGCCGACCACACCACCCCGGCCAAGGCCCGGGCCATGGGCCTGCACTTCGTCCACCAGAACCCCGGGGTCTTTCCCGCCCTGTCGGTGGCCGAGAACATGGTGATCGGCCACGGCTTCGACACCAGGGCCGGGGGATCCATCAAATGGCGGGCGCTGCGTCGTCAGACGCAGGCGCTGCTCGATCGTTACGAGATCCAGGTTCGCCCCGAGACCCTGGTGCGGGCGCTCCGGCCGGCGGAACGGGCCATGGTGGCCATCGCCCGGGCCCTGCAGGACCAAGAAGGCCAGCACACCGGTGTCCTCGTCCTCGACGAACCGACGGCGTCGCTGCCCCGGGCCGAGGTCGTCCGGCTCATGGGGGCGCTCAACCGCTTCGCCGCCGCCGG
Organism: Acidimicrobiales bacterium; assembly: GCA_035535015.1. GTDB lineage: Bacteria > Actinomycetota > Acidimicrobiia > Acidimicrobiales > UBA8190 > Palsa-661. The sequence continues at coordinate 46,976 of DATLQU010000040.1, forward strand.
TCAGACCATCCTGTTCGTCAGCCACCGGCTCGACGAGGTGATCGACACCGCCGCCCAGGCGACGGTGCTACGCGACGGCAGACTGGCCGGCACCCTGGTGGGCGACGGCATCACCGAAGCAAAGCTCATCGAGCTCATCGCCGGTCGGGCACTTGACCACATGTACCCGGCCATGCCCCCGGTCCAGTCGGACGAGATCGTCCTCGAAGCCAAGGGACTCCGGGGCGGGCCGCTGGCCGGCGTCGATTTCCAGTTGCGACGCGGCGAGGTGCTCGGCATCGCCGGTCTTCTCGGGTCCGGGCGCTCCGAACTGCTCAAGATGATCTTCGGCGCCTATCCGATCCGGTCGGGGGCCCTTGAATTCGAGGGGCGCCCGGTCAAGCTCCGCGACATCGGCGACGCCATGGATCTCGGGATCGCCTACGTCCCCGAGGACCGTAGCGGCGAGGCGGCCTTCCTCGACCAGACCCTGGCCGACAACGTGGTGGCCTCGTCCGTCGGACGCTACTGGCGGGCTCTGAGGCTACGTACGCGCGCCATGGAAGCCGATGCCCGCTCCATCATTCAGACGTACTTCATCCGGGCCTCGTCGGAACGGCAGAAAATGGGTACCTTGTCGGGCGGCAACCAACAGAAGGTCATCGTGGCCCGGTGGTTGAGCCGCAACCCGAGGGTGCTCCTGCTCGACGAGCCCACCCAGGGTGTCGACGTCAATGCCCGGGCCGAGATCTACCAGCTGATCCGGTCCGCGGTGGAGAAGGGATGCTCCGTGCTCCTGGTGTCGAGTGACTTCGAGGAACTGTCGCACGTGGCGGACCGGGCGATCGTTCTCCGCGGTGGTCGTGTGGGTGCCGAGCTGCGGGGCGCAGACATCGAGGCCGTCCGTCTGACCGAATTGGCCTTCAGCACCCAGGAGGTGGCTTCATGAGCGTCGTGGCCGACGCACCGGCGGGAGAAGGCGGAACCACCGGCGGCGCTCCGGGGCTCGAGAATCCCGGGAAAGCCGTCAGAAGTGAGAGCCGTGAACGCCTGCTCGAATTCATCGAGCGGTACGCGTTGGTGGTCCTGTTCATCGCCACCTTCGTGTTCTTCAGCCTCTGGTCGAAGACGTCGGGTACGTTCCCCCATTCGCAGAACATCAAGAACGTGCTCGGCAACGAGGCCGTCACCGGCATCCTGGCCCTGGCCATCATGATCCCCCTGGTCTGCGGGGAGTTCGACTTCTCGGTGGGCAACACCGCCGGTCTCACCCAGGTCCTGTGTGCCGGATTCATGGCCCGGCTGGGCATGCCGGTGGCCCTGGCCGTCCTCATCCCCATCGGCATCGGCGCCTTCATCGGGCTGGCCAACGGGAACACCGTGGCCCGGGTGGGGGTGAATTCCCTGATCGTCACCCTGGGCATCTCGTCGGTCCTGCTGGGCATCGTCGAGTGGTACACGGGCGGCCAATCGATCATCAATAACATATCGACGGGGCTGATCAACCTGGGTTCCGGCCAGTGGTTCGGTCTGCCCCGGACCATCTACTATCTCGCCGCCGCGGCCATCGCCGTCCACTACATGCTCGAGCACACCCCCTTCGGCCGCTATCTCTACAGCATCGGGTCGAACCGCGACGCGGCCCGCCTGGTGGGACTTCCCGTCGAGAGGTACGTGCTCCTGGCCTTCACCTTGTCGGGGGCCCTGGCCGGCGTAGCCGGAGTCCTGTTGGTGGCCTACAACGGGACGGGCAGCCCGCAGGTGGGGACGATCCTCGACACCCTGCAGGCCCTGGCCGCCGCCTACCTGGGTGCCACGGCCATCAAGCCGGGACGCTTCAATGTCCTGGGCACCATGATCGCCATCTTCTTCCTGGCGTACACGGTCACGGGTCTGTCCCTGGCCGGCGTGGCGGACTGGATCAACAACGTCTTCGACGGAGGTGCGCTCTTCCTGGCCGTCCTCGTCTCCACCATTATCGGCCGCCGCCGGGCCGGGACCGCCTGAGCCCACCCGAGTCCCCGGCCACATACTCACCGACAAGGAACCCACCCATGGCTCGCAACACGAAGACCGATCAGCTGCGCGGAGTTCAGATGTTCTCGGCCTGCACCGACAAGGAACTGGCGCAGATCGCCCGGGCCTGCGACGAGGTGGTCGTCGATTCCGACGCCGTCATCGTCGAGGAGGGGTCCGCCGGCGAGGACTTCTACCTCATCGCCACCGGCGAGGCGGCGGTCACCCGGGGCGGGCAGCCGGTGGCGACACTGAGGTCGGGGCAGTACTTCGGGGAGCTCTCGTTGCTCGACCCGGGCCCCCGAAACGCCACGGTGACGGCGGCGACGCCGATGACATTGCTCAAACTGGGCCGCAGCGAATTCGGCGCCGTCCTCGACTCCTGGCCCGGTGTCGCCCACAAACTTCTCGAGCAGATGGCCAAGAGGCTCCGCCTCGCCGACGAGAGGGCTGTCACCAACTGAGCGGCGCCGCTCGCCTGCGGCGGCGTCAGGCTTCAGACATCGGCCGAGGAGACACCGGTCACCGTCAGCCAGCTCGTCGCCGCCTCCGTCTCGACCAGGCAATGGGGCGTCCCCGCCGGCAGCAGGACCCAGTCCCCGGGGCGCAGATGCATCCGCTGTCCGTCGACGTCGAGTGTGGCCCCGCCGTCGAGGACGACGACCCATTCGTCGGTGTCCTGCCGGTAGTCGACGGGTCCGTCGAGTCGACCACTCAGGATCTGGTCGACCACCACCTCACCGATCTCGGCCAGCCGGTGCGTCTGCTCCCCTGTTGTCGGTGCTGTGTCAGGACTCTGCAGACGACCTCGGGTGATTGGCATGGGTTGACGCTACCGCTGAGCAGGCGTTTCGCTACCGTCTCGGTATGGGACGGCGCCATTGTCGAAGAGTCCGATGACCCTCCCCGACCGGCGGAGGCGTGCGGCGGCGGCGTCTGCCGTGACCCTGGCCGTCACCGTGACCCTGGCCGTCACCCTCGTGACCACGGGGCCGGCGGGTGCGGCCCGGGTTCCGGTGGCGGCCGACACCGCTGCCGGTACGAGCGTCGATGCGGCGTACCAGTTCCTCGATCTCATGATGGACAAGTACGCCACCGGATCCACCGTGCGCCTGGTCCAGAGCTTCACCGGCGGTCTCCTCGGCCAGCAGCACTTCACCGACTCGGAGACCTACGACGATGCCCTGATCATCGACGCCTATCTGACCGAGGGAACGACTGACGGGCTGGCCCGGGCCGAAGTGGTGGGGAAAGCCCTGCTGTACGTGCAGGCGCACGACCCGAAGCACGACGGCCGGATAAGGCAGGCCTACGCCCCGGAGCCACTGGCGGGCAAGAAGGTGAAGATCATCGGCAAGGCGAGCGACGTCGGCAACATGGCCTGGGTCGGCCAGTCGCTGGTTGAGCTCTACGCCGCCACCGGCACGCCGGCCTACCTGGCCGGAGCGGTCTCGATCGGGGATTGGGTCCAGGCCCATGCCGCCGACAGCCGGGGGTCCGGCGGCTACACCGGTGGGGACATGGCGTCGGGCCGGCGCATCACGTGGAAGTCGACCGAGCACAACATCGACCTTTTCGTCCTGTTCACCAGCCTGGCCGCCGAAACCGGTGACGGCTCCTGGTCGACCTGGGCGGCGTCGGCCCGTCGGTTCGTGGTGTCCATGTGGGACCGATCGGCCGGCCGGTTCTCGGTGGGGACGACGACCAACGGCGTCACGCCCAACGAGAGCGAACAGCCCGAGGACGTGAACAGCTGGTCGTATCTGGCGCTCCACGACCCGACCTATGCCTCGTCCCTCGATTGGGACGTGACCTATCTGGCCGTCACCGCCGGAGGATTCAGCGGCGTGAGCTTCTGCGCGGGCGACCGCAGCGGTGTCTGGTTCGAAGGGACCGCGCATCTGGCCGACGCCCTCGAGCTCCGGTCGGGGACCGGTGACGCCACCCAGGCCGGTCGCTACCTGGCCGAGGTGGCCGCCGGCCAGAGCGGCGGCCCGAATAGCGACGGCATGGGTGTCATCGCCGCCTCGGAGAACGATCTGAGCGACTGCGACGGCGACTCCTACGACGCCTCGCTCCACACCGGCGCCACGGCCTGGTACATCCTGGCGGCGCAGCGGGTGAATCCCCTGTCGCTGTTCGAGGCCACCTGAACCTTCGCCCGGCCGCCTATCGTGGACTGAGTGGGGTGTCTGATCGCCGTCTTTCTCTTGCTGGCCCTGATCTTCGCCGGCTTCGGCTTCGCTGTTCACCTTCTCTGGATCATCTCCGCCGTCTTCTTCATCTGTTGGCTGGCCGGTTACGGTTTCGCCCGGGGCCAGCGCCGCGGCGGAGGGCGGTAGCGCCGCGCTAGCCGCCGGTGGGAACGGACTTCGGTCCCTTTATCGGAACCGCCGGCGACGCCGCCGATGACGCCGGGGGCAGCGGCACCGGGGCGCCGTTCGGCCCAGTGGCCGTCGAGTCGACCACGGCCGACTGCCGGAACACGATCCAGCCGAAGACCGTACCCACCCGATAGGCGGAGCCCGGACCGACCACCGAGTTCTGCTCGCCCAACAGAGCGCTCGTCTGCGGATCGAAGACGAGCTCGTCCTGCTCGCCGCCGTGCACGTAGGCCACCCCGATCCCCGGTCGGCCGGCGTGGTCGGTGACCGTTCCCAGAGACGTGATGCCGGGAAGAGAGGCGGCCACCTGGTAGAGCGCCGATCGCAGGGCCGGTGACGCGTCCGTCTCGCGCAGGAGGTCGCCGATCTGCGTGAAGTCCTCGGCCGTTCCCGGAGGTCCTCCCTCGATCTGACGCGATGAGATCTGGGCGGCCAGGGAGGAGGGGTCGGTGGGCAGGTGGGAGAGATCCATCAGCGACAGCCCACCGGGACCGAAGCTGGTATCGCTCGGGGCATGGGGGAGGGGAGGGCTGCCGGCCGCCACCCAGTCGGCGTGGTCCTGGGCGGAGAGGAATTCCGGCTGACCGTAGGACTCGTCGAGCCTCCCCGAGCCGTCGGGGGCGACCCAGATCTGCCGGTGTTCGGGCATGAGCACCGTGTAAGTCGGCGACCCCACGGTCGTGCTCGTGTAGGCCTCATCGGATTCGACGTAGAGGAACTGGCCCGGTCCGGGGACATCACCGGCGGGCTGACCGATCGCCACCAGGGCCAGGTGCTTCAGCACGGCAGCGGCGGCGGGTGTGGGCCCGCCCGGCGTCCCCGGCTTGAGGGCGCCGGCGATACCCACGGCCGCGACGACGACGACGGTCACCGCCGCCCGCAGCGACGAGCGCTGACGTCGACGGCCTCCACCGTGTCGGGAACGGCGCCGCTCTTCGTGACGGTCGTCGGAACCGACACCCGACGGCGCCGCGATCAACCGATGAGCATCGGCGAGGTCGCCGTCGGTGCGGTGTCGCTCTTCGACGGCGATGGCTGCCTTCAGGGTGTCGGCGGTGCGGTCGAGCACGTCGGCGTCGACCACCTCCACCCGACCGAGTTCTTCGAGAAGTTGCAGAGCGTCCATCGTTCAGGCCTCCTTGGACCACGAGCGAGAAGGGTTGTGTAACGAGGTGGAACCGGTGATGCCGGGAATTTCGAACGCGTCCCGGACGAGGGTGCGCGCACGATGGAGTCGACTGCGCGCCGTCCCCTGGGGGATGGCCAGGGCCTCCGCCGCCTGGGCAGGCGTCAGGTGTTCCCAGACGACGAGCAGGAGAACCTCTCGTTCGTCCTCGGACAACGTGGCCAGCCCCCGCTCCAGTGCCTCGCGCTGGGCGAAGGCGTCGAGCCGGTCGTCGGCTTCGGGCCACGGGTCGGTGAAGGCCGGCTCCATTGACCGCCGCGTTCGGTCCTGTCCTCGCCAGTGGGCCCGCAGAACGTTGCGGGCGATCCCGTAGAGCCAAGGTCTGGTGTCGGCCACGGTGTGGTCGTAACTCGACCGGGACCGGAAGGCCCGGAGCCACACCTCGCTCAGCAGTTCGTCGGCATCCTGCCGGCCGGCCCGACGCGACAGATACCCATGAACGGCCGGGCCGTGGTGCCAGAACAGCTCGACGAAGGCGGCTCCGTCCCCCGCCGGGGAGCGCTCCACCGCCTCTGTGTCCGTTCCATCCACCCGGTTCTCCCCACGCTGGCTGTCACCCTTCTCTTGCGCGAGAAGGGGGCCAGCGTTCGCACCCAGGCTGACGCGTCGATCGAACGCCCGCCCGACGCGGCCGTGATCACGGAGGCGCCGGGCGGGCCGTGGTCTCGGTGGCAATTGGCGGAGGAGGTGGGATTCGAACCCACGGTGGCCTTGCGACCACAACGGTTTTCGAGACCGTCCGATTCGTCCGCTCTCGCACTCCTCCAGGTGGACTTTTGTGTTCCTACTCTCTTGTCGTCCCCAATTGGGTCCCCAATCCGCTAGGTTGTGTGGACCAACCATCGTACCGAGGGAGAAGCGATGGGGACGACTACCAACGGTGGCCGCCGGGAGTACAACACGGGGAGTCTGTCCGAGCGAGCGCCGGGAGTCTGGCGCATGCGGATCAGGACCATGGACGCGGCCGGCCTGCGGTGCAAAGGCAACGCACGGTCAAAGGTGATCGCAAGACCGCTGAGCGAGCACTCAGGAAGTTTCTCAACGAGGCAGATGAGGGCACCACAGCTGACGGTGCCTTGACAGTTGGGCAGTGCCTGGACGGCTGGCTGGTCCACATCGAGCTCCGAGGCCGGCGGCCGACCACCATTGCCGAGAACCGCCGCAAGATCGAGAAGTCGATAAAGCCTCGGCTTGGCAACCTTCGCCTCGCCAAGCTCTCACCCGGCAATCTGAATGACGCTTACGACGAGTGGCTTCACTCAGGGTTGTCCCCCACGACGGTGCATCACCTGCACGCCATCATCTCGGCTGCACTCAACCACGCCGTGCGTCGTGGAGACCTCGCGATATCGCCGGCGGCTCGAGCTGAACCTCCGCCGTACGAGTCGAAGGTTCCGACTGTTCCGACGGTCGATGAGTTGGCGGCTCTCATCCGCTGCGCAGCAAATGAGGATGCCGTCTTCGCAACCGTGATCCTCTTGGCCGCGGCGACCGGGGCCCGCAGGGGAGAACTTGCGGCACTCCGGTGGAGCGACATTGACCTCGTCGCTGGCACCATCACTGTTGCGAAATCGCTCACCGTCACGGGTCGAAGAACCGATCAGAATATCCACGTCGGTCCGACGAAGACGCGGCAACAACGGAGAATCGCTCTGGGCGACCGCGGTGTCGAAGTCTTGTCACAGCATTGGAACTACATGCATGCCCTTTCGGAACAGGTCGGTTCGCCCTTAGTAGATGACCCCTATGTGTTCGCTCGGCCGTACCAGGTCAACGGCGCCGACCCGTGCCTGCCGGACACGTGGACGACCAAATTCTCTGTGCTTTGCAAAAAGGCCGGTGTTGGCCACTTCCGCTTCCATGATCTCCGACACTGGAATGCGACCCAGCTCATCGGCGCTGGTCACGATGTCCGGACCGTCAGCGGCCGTCTCGGTCACGCCCAGACGAGCATGACCTTGGACAGGTACGCTCACGCTCTGCCCGCCGGCGACGCTGCCGCCGCTGCCCTCATCGGGGCGCTGCTCCCGGAGTGAGTCCCCCGGGCGGTTTACGGCGCCCATTCGTTCAGCAGCGCCGATATAACCCGACCAGTGAGCAGGCAGTCAATTTTGGTGTTCAGCTTTCTGGTCGCCGTCTTCGAGCGTGTGCAAGGCGATGGTCGAGTGGGCATAAGCTCCTCCGGCGCGCATCTCTGCCGCGACCCAGATGGCCTCCATGATCTCCGCGTCGCTGGCACCCTTGCGCCGCGCCAGTTTCGAGTGTCCGACGATGCAGTACGGGCACTGCGTTGTGTGGGCCACCGCGACGGCGATCAGCTGCTTGGTCTTCTCGGGAAGCGCTCCCGGGCTGAACACGGCCCGGCTGAACTTCTCGAAGGCGTCATGGATCTCCGGTGCGAGTTCCTTGCGGCGTCGTGCGATCTCGGGCGTCCCTGCGGGGTACACCGACGTGGTTTCTACCTTGCTTTCTGGCATAGTTACTCCTCGCTGTCGCTGTCGTTGTCGTGCTTCTCGTGCGGGATGTCGGTCACTGAAGGGGGACCTTCCGACCCATCCGATCGATCGTCGTAGCCGGCGCGCCGCGTGCTGGCCTTCTCCACGTCGACTCCGAGCGACCGCCAGCGCACCGCCTCTTTGGCGGCAAACCCAGCTCGATGCCAGCGCAATCCTTCGGCCGTGTCCAGGCCGACCCGCTCCCACGATCGGGCGGTCTGGTGCAGCTGCTTTCGGTAGTGCACCGCAAAGCTCGGCGTGAATCCATCCCCGTGAGCCATGGCGGTCTCGAAGGGATCGAAGCCGATCGCCTTCCAGCCCGCCATCTTCGCCGAGTCGAGGCCGAACTCCTCCCATCGGCCCGCGTCAAACTCCTCGTCCGCAGTTCCGACTGGGATCTCGCTCGTGTCTTCTTGACTCATCGCCTTGTGGTGCTCGTCGGCGCGGGTTGACACCGGAAGCCGCTCTGATCGTGGCTCGTAGGGCACGCGGTGCGACGGAGGGTCACTTCAGTGCCAAGTTGCGGAGCACGAAGGGGAGGATCCCGCCGTGGCGGTAGTGCTCGCGTTCGCTGGGTGTGTCCAGCCTCGCGATGACCGGCAGCTCCCGGTCGTCGGCCAGGACGCGCAGTGCCGCCCCCGTGCCGGCGACCACCGCGTCGAGCCCGAGCATGTCGAAGCTCTCCTCACCGCTGAGCCCCAGGCTCTCTACCGAGGCGCCGTGGGCGAACTGCAGGGGGAGTACTCCCATGCCGATCAGGTTGGAGCGGTGGATCCGCTCGAAGCTCCCGGCGAGCACCGCCCGGACGCCGAGCAGCATGGTCCCCTTGGCGGCCCAGTCCCGAGAGGACCCCGAGCCGTAGTCTTTGCCGGCGAGCACCACCAGTGGGATGGCCTCGTCGCGGTAGCGCTGGGCGGCATCGAAGATGGGGAGTTGGTCGCCGCTCGGCAGGTGCCGGGTAACGCCCCCTTCGGTGCCGGGCACCAAGGCGTTGCGCAGTCGGACGTTGGCGAACGTGCCGCGCAGCATCACCTCGTGGTTGCCGCGCCGTGCGCCGAAGGAGTTGAAGTCGTGTCGCGCCACGTCGTGCTTGAGGAGCCAGCGCCCTGCGGGCCCGCTGGGTGGGATTGAGCCGGCGGGCGAGATGTGGTCGGTCGTCACGCTGTCGGCGAGCACGGCGAGGGCGCGAGCGCCCAAGATGTCGACCACGTCGGGGACCCGAGGCCCGACGCCGTCCAGGAACGGCGGGTCCTTCACGTAGGTGGAACCTCGTTGCCAGGAGAAGCGGGTGCCACCTCCGACATCGAGCGCCGCCCATGCCTCACCACCGTCGTAGAGCGAGCTGTACGAGGCGATGAACTGCTCGCGCCCGAGCACCTTTCTCACCACGTCGTCGATCTCGACGGGACTGGGCCACAGGTCCGCGAGCAGTACCGCCTCGCCTTGGGGTGTTACCCCGAGCGCCTCGGTGGTGAGGTCGATGTCCATGGTGCCGGCCAAGGCGTAGGCCACGACGAGGGGCGGCGAGGCGAGGTAGTTCATGCGCACCTCGGGGTGGATCCGGCCCTCGAAGTTGCGGTTCCCCGACAGCACCGCGCACACCGCCAGCTGTCCTTCGATCACCGCGTCGGACACCCCGGGGAGGAGCGGTCCGGAGTTTCCGATGCAGGTGGTGCAGCCGTAGCCGACCAGGTAGAAGCCGATCTCGGCCAGAGGCTCAATGAGTCCGGCGGCCGAGAGGTAGTCGGTGACGACGCGCGACCCGGGAGCGAGCGACGTTTTCACCCACGGCTTGGGCCGAAGGCCCCGCTCGACCGCCCGCCGGGCGAGCAGACCGGCAGCCACCATGACCTGGGGGTTGGACGTGTTGGTGCAGCTGGTGATCGCCGCGATCACCACGTGACCGTCGTCGATGGCCACGTCGTGGCCGTCGACCTTGGCTGGCACTGGGCGCTGGCGGCGCGCCAGCTCACCCATCAAGGCGGCACCGTTGGGGACCGGCGCGGTCTGCAGAAAGAGGTCAGGGGCACCCGGGGCGCCGAGCCCGGCCATGGCCGATGGAGGGTCGCTCGCCGGGAAGGACTCCGCCGAGGCTTCCTCGGGGCTGTCGCCGGTCATCTCTGCAAGCCCGGCGAGCCCGAGCTCGGGCACTGCGTCGGGTTCCAGGCGCGCCAGTGACACACGAAAGGCTGCCTGTGCCCGCGACAGGCCGACACGGTCCTGGGGGCGGGCCGGCCCGGCGATGCTGGGCTCGACGCCCGACAGGTCGAGGACGACGGTCTCGGAGAAGGTGGGCAGGTCCCCGCCGGGCTCGTGGAACAGCCCCTGCTCCTTGGCATAGCGCTCGACTAGTGCGACATGGGCCGGCGAGCGGCCAGTCAGGCGCAGGTAATCAAGCGTTTGGTTATCGATGGGGCTGATGGTGCAGGTTGCTCCGTACTCGGGCGACATGTTGCCGAGCGTGGCGCGGTGTTCGGCTCGAAGCCCTCCAAGCCCGGGCCCGGTGAGCTCGACGAATTTCCCCACTACGCCTCGGCGCCGCAGCAGTTCGGCCATGGTGAGCACGAGGTCGGTGGCCGTGGCCGTCGGTGGGAGCTCGCCTCGGAGTTCCACGCCGACCACCGCCGGGATGGGCATGGGGAGGGGCTGGCCGAGCATGGCGGCCTCCGCCTCGATGCCGCCCACACCCCAGCCGAGCACCCCGAGGCCGTTCACCATCGGGGTGTGCGAGTCGGTGCCGACCAAGGTGTCGGGGAACGCCTCGCCATCCTCGGTGGCAAAGATCACTCGGGCCAGGTACTCGAGGTTCACCTGATGGCAGATGCCGGTGTCGGGCGGGACCACGGTGAACTGTTCGAAGGCCTGGGCCGCCCAGCGAAGCAGCTGGTAGCGCTCCACGTTGCGCTCGAGCTCGATGGCCGCGTTGGCAGTGAAGGCGTCTGGCGTGCCGGACACCTCGGCGATCACCGAATGGTCGATCACGAGCTCGACGGGCACCTTGGGGTTCACTAGCGCCGGGTCGCCGCCGAGAGCCACCAAGGCGTCGCGCAGCGCTGCCAGGTCGACGACGGCCGGCACGCCGGTGAAGTCCTGGAGGAGGACTCGCTCGGGAGAGAAGGCCACCTCACCAACCGAGCCGCTATCAGTTGGCCAGCGGGACAGCGCCGCGATGTGATCAGAGGAAACGTCCGTCCCGTCTTCGTGACGGAGCAGGTTCTCCAAGAGGATCTTGATCGAGTAAGGCAGCCGGGCGACGTCACCCAGGCCCTCCAGGGCGGCGAGCCGCCAGATCCGGTAGCGGTCGTCGCCCACCCCGAGGGTTCCTCGAGCACCGAAGCTGTCGAGCGTCATGGCCGCCTCCCGTGGCTGATCGTGTTCTCTGACCCAGGCCTCGCACCCGCAGCCGGCATTCGCCCGGTCACCTCGAGCTCGGGGTGCCGAGCCGCCCCGTCCAGAAGCCCTCCTTGAGCGACCGGCCTGACCCGATCCGTGGGCATGCCGTGGACAGGCGTCCTCATGGGTGCCCCTTCGAGGATGGTGCCCCTCGTGAGCGATGCCGCGGTGGCGTCGTGAGTGGGAGCGCCTCGGCCGGTGCGACGTGACCCCCCTCCGCCAGGGCGTCGAGGAGGAGGTGGAAGTACACGAGGCCACCGTAGGGCCACCACGAGCGCGAAAGCTTCGAAATCTCGTCGTAGCCGGCAGATGGGCCGAGGGCGAAGCGCCTGCGCAGGTTGTTGCGGGCGCCCACGTCGTCACCGGGGAGCACATGTAGGCGGCCGAGCCCTCGCAGCAGCGTGTACTCGGCGCTCCAGCGCCCGATGCCGCGGATCTCACGCAGGACGGCTCGTACATTGTCGTCGTCGACGCCGTCGAGGGTTTCGAGGTCGAGTTCCCCCATGGCCACCTGGCCGGCCACGGAACGGATCGCTTGGGCTTTCGATCGGCTGAACCCGAGGGCGCGCAGGTCCTGGGGGTCGGCATCTGCCAGCTGCCCGGGCGCTGGGAAGCCGGCCGGTGTGCCCGTCCGAGTGGCTGTGGTGGGGCCATAGCGGGCGGCCAGCCGGTTGAGGAGATGGATCCCGACGGTCAAAGAGAGCTGTTGGCAGGCGATGGCGTTGACCAGCGCCTCGAAGACGGTCGGAAATCGCGGCGGGCGCATGCCGGAGAACCGCGCCGCCAGCTCGGTCAGCCGCGCGTCGCGCTCGGCCAGTCGGTAGAAGCCTTCGATGTCCACACCGAGCCCGAGGATGCGATGAAGCAGGCGGCGCGCCTCAGACTCCGAAGCGTCGTTCGGACCGGCGCCCGAGCAGCGAAGCTCGACCGCCAGACGAGGGGTACACAAGCACTCGTCCTGTCGGACGGCAATCTCGAGGGCCCGCCCTTTAACCATCAGGGTACGCCGGTAGCGGGTGCCGTCGAAGGAGTCGACGGTATTGTGCGGCCGACGCCGTAGCGCCCAGACGGTCAAGTCCAACCGGAACGGTGCCGGCACCTCGATCTCGAACTGACGCAGACTCATGGCATTGCTACCGGCGACGGCGTTCGAGCGTCGCCTGCAACACCACCGCCCCCGAGTGCTCTACGTCACGGGTGGCCGTGAGAAGCACGAGGCGTCGCTTTGCCGCGATGTCGCGCAAGCGAGAGAGCGCCTGGTCGGCCGGTGCTCTCGTCAGCTCGCGGCGGTACCGGCGCGAGAACTCGGCGAAGCGTTCCGTGTCGTGCCCGTACCAGCGGCGCAACTCCGTGCTCGGCGCCACGTCCTTTGCCCACTCGGCATGGTCGACGGCCTCCTTGGCGAGACCCCGGGGCCACAGCCGGTCGACGAGCACCCGATGCTCGCCGCGGCGGCGGTCGGTGTGCTCGTAGACCCGGACGACCTCTACCTTTGGAGGCGGCATCTGACTCACCCGATCCGGAAGCCGAGGGCAGAAGCTGCGTCGTCGTGCATCATTGCCGGGCTCCACGGTGGGTCCCAGACGACTCGCAGGTCGACGCTTGCTGCGCTTCCCACGGCGGCTTCGACCGCGGCCCGGGCCATCTCCGGGAGGCTTTCCGATGCCGGGCAGCCCGGCGTGGTGAGGGTCATCTCGACAACGACGGTGCCGTCCTCGTCGTGCACGTCGTAGACGAGCCCGAGCGACACCACGTCGAGGCAGAGTTCTGGGTCATAGACACAGCCGAGCGCGTCCCACGTCGCGTCTCGGATGTTACCGGGGACCATCTTCACCCGGATCGGCCCGATCGACAACGGTCCGCTCGGCTGCTCCGAACCGGTCACGTCGACGTCGGTCATGACGCTCCTCGCCGGAACGTGACCTGCCAGTCACCACCGCCTAGGTCCACTGCCTCGTAGGAAAACCCTTGGGAGGAAAGGACTCCCTCGAGCGGGACCGGCTCGAACGGTGCCAGCACCACAAGCGCCTCGTTCTCGGCGAGAGTGGCAACGACCGACATGATCGTGTCGAACGGCTCGCCACCCGCCGCGATGATCGGTCGTGCATCGACGGTTGCCATGCCACCTCCTTTGCTCGGTCGGCCGAACATATTTATTCTGTTCGTAACTAGAATTATAGCCTATAGTATCGCGGTGTGAATAGTTCGTCGCTCGCGGGCTCGTCGGTCGTGACAAACCGGTCCGCATCTGCCAAGTCACCCCCTCGGTGGCAGGAGGCCGAGGTGATCGGGGTCCTCGAGGAGGCACCTGATGCTGTCACCCTGCGGCTCCGGCTGGGCGAGACCGAAGGCTTCCTACCCGGTCAGTACTACAACGTCCGTCTCGGCATACCGGGACATCCCCGGCCGGTCCAGCGGGCCTACTCGGTCGGTTCCTCGCCGCTACCCGACCCGGCGGTCATCGACCTGGGGGTGCGCGAAGTGCCAGGCGGGGTGATCTCACCCCGCCTCGTCCGCGATCTCGATATCGGCGAGCGCCTCGAGGTGCGCGGTCCGTACGGACGCTTCACCTGGACCGGGGATGACGGCGACTCTGTGCTGCTCGTGGGGGCTGGCAGCGGGCTCGTGCCGCTCATGGCCATGGTCCGCTACGCGTCTGCGGTAGGCATGGAGGTCCCGATGTGCCTGGTGTGTTCGGCCGTCACCTACGGCTATGCCCTGTACCGCGACGAACTGGCTCGTCTCTCGCAGGAGCACGGTTGGCTGCGCGTGGTCCACGCAGTAACCCGGGACCCCGATGAGCACCGGGCGGCCTATCACCGGCGGATCGACCGGGAGCTGCTGACCGAGGTGCTCGGCGTGGAGGTTCCCCCGCAGGCGTACCTGTGCGGCCCTCCAGCCATGGTCGAGCAAACAGCGGCCGCGCTCGCCGATCTCGGTGTCGAACCCCGTCGGGTGCGCACCGAGAAGTACGACTGACCCATCGATCGATTGCTGCCGCCGGATTTGCATACCTATTCCTCGATGATGAAGATGCACTCGCCGGGGCACTCCTCGGCCGCTTCGCGTACCGCGTCCTCGAACTCGGATGGCACTCGTGCTACTCCCTCGGCTCCGCCAGGGTTGTCCAGCACACGTCTGCCTTCCTTGACGTAGGCGAGACCGTCCTCGAGGAGCGTGAAGACTTGTGGGCAGATCTCCTCGCACAGGCCGTCCCCGGTACACAGGTCCTGGTCGATCCACACCTTCATGACCACCGCTCCTCTCTGGCCCGCACCGTCACCGCAACCCCATTCCCCAGCCGGACCGCCTCGCACAGCACCCTCAGGTCCCTCGGCGGGTCCGCGCCATGTGGTATCTCGATGGCGCCGTCCTCACTTCGCCGCCCCCCCTCGGGACGTCGAGGTTGACGCCGGTCTGAATCGAGCGCAGCGCTCGATAGGCACGACGCGGATCGATACTCGACATCGTCACCTCGATTTCACCGACCGGGTCGGTTCGTTACTCTAGCTACTGCTAGAATTATACCAGGAACTGAGGTCGGAGCTAAACCAGTACGAGAGTTGCAAGGAGCCAAATGCCGGCTGAGACGCATCAGGTGGGACGTGAAGCGAACTCGGCGGAGGTAAGGGCGCTGTTGTGGATGCTGCTGGGTGATCGTGCCGTGGAGGACCCAGATGCCGCGAACGGGACCCTGGCGGAGCTCGGAGTCGACGCCGTAGGCGTGATGGACCTATGGGCGGCGGTCTGCGAAGAGTTCGGGGATCGCTCGCTCGGACCGGAGATCGACCTCGATGCGCTCGACCCGAATATGACTGTCACGGTTGCGGCAGCCACCATGGCCAGGCTGCTGAGGGGACCTGACGATGGCGACTGAGCCGCCCGGCCCGGCGCTACGATCGCCGGCTGGCGCCTGGGCGGGACGACCGGCAGGGGTGCCGAGCGGAGTGCCGCCGCCGTCGGTGCCGCTGAGCTTCCTGGCGGCGGCGTCCGTCGGGCTCATCGCCTGTGGTGGCGCCTTCATCTGGGCTCGGGGAGCCGGCATCCCCGACCCGACGACCGATCCCATTGTCGTCGCCACGCACTTCGGGGTGCTTGCCACCCTGTCGATGGGCGTGCTCGGCGCGATGCACCAGTTCACCCCGGTCATCACCGGACGGCCGCTGCGCTCGATCCGGCTTGCCCGAGCCACGTTCCTCACCTGGCTGGCAGCATCGTGGATGCTGCCCGCCGGCATCGCGACCGAGCAGGTCGCCGTGGCCGCCATCAGCGGGATTCTCGCCGCGCTCGCCATCACGCTGCTCGTGGTGAACTTCGCCAGACCGCTCGCTGTCCGGGGTAAGGGAGCACCGGTCACCGGGCTCCGCTTCGCCCTGGCCGGCTCGGTCGCGACGGCGTGCCTCGGAGTTGCCTTCGTGGGCGATCGCCAGGGCAACTGGTTCGACCTCGCCGGGCATGTCGACCTCACGATGGGGGTGATCGGCCTGTTCGGCTGGCTCGGGGTCACCTACGTCGCGGTCGCGGAGAAACTGTGGCCGATGTTCTTCCTCGCCCACGTCCCCGGACGCCATCTGCCCGGTCGGATCGCGGTGTGGGCTGTGCCGGCCGGGGTCGCGCTGCTGTCCCCGGGACTCCTCTTCAATGTGCCGGGTCTTGCCTGGGGGGGCGCCCTCCTCCTGGGCGCTGGTCTGGGCGCACACCTTGTCTCGCTGGTGGCACACGTCCGCCATCGCCGGCGCAAGGCTGATCTGCACCTCGTCTTCGTCGTGACCTCGGCCATATGGCTTCTGTCCGGGACGGGCCTCTCCCTCGCCAGCGCGCTCGTGATGCCACACGACGATGTGTCCGGGTTGGCGCTCGTCGCTGCCGCGCTCGTCGCCTTCGGTGGCTGGCTCCTTACCGCGCTCGTCGGCCACGTCCATAAGGTCGTACCCTTCATCGTGTGGTCAGCCTTGCGCGCACGCGGGGTCAGTAAGGGTCCGATGGGAAAACCGCTCATGTTCGCCGACCTCTACGACCACCGCTGGGCCGCCGTCACCTACGGGGTCGTGACGGCGGGCATCGCCGCGCTGTGCATTGGGTTCGCGGCGTCGATGCCGGTGGCGATCGCCGTGGGCGGTGGCCTGCTCATGGCAACGGGGGTGGTCGTCGCCGCCAACCTCTCGGTGACGCCGAACCGCCTGCTGGCTGCGCCGCGCCCACGCGGTACCGACCAGCACGATGACGAGGACTTGGCGAGTGCCTGATCTCACCGTCGGGCCCATCGGGGCGCCTGGCCCGACGGACGTCACTTCGTCTCCGGCCGGTCGCAGACGGCGCTGGGCCACGCTGTCAGTGCTGTGCGTCACCCTGTTGCTGATCAGCATCGATAACACCATCCTCAACGTGGCGCTGCCGTCGATCGTCCGGGGCCTGCACGCCACGTCCAGCCAGCTGCAATGGATCGTCGACGCTTACGCCGTCGTCTTCGCCGGTTTGCTGCTTTCTCTCGGCGCCCTCGGTGACCGGGTCGGGCGGAAGTGGGTGTTCATGGCCGGACTGGCCGCTTTCGCCGGCGGATCGGCGTTCTCCGCTTGGTCCGGTTCCCCCGACCGCCTCGTCATAGCCCGCGCTTGCATGGGTGTCGGTGCCGCCGCCATCATGCCGTCGACCCTGTCGATCCTCACCAACGTCTTCACCGCTGACCGTGACCGGGCCCGGGCCATCGGGATCTGGTCGGGCACCACCGGACTCGGGGTGGCGATTGGACCAATTCTCGGTGGCTTCCTGCTCGACCACTTCTGGTGGGGCTCGGTCTTCCTTATCAACGTCCCCATCGCCGTCGTCGGTCTCGTCGCCACGTTGTGGCTGGTCCCAAACTCCCACAATCCGGCCTCCAAACGGCCCGACCCGCTCGGGGCGCTGTTGTCCATGGTCGGGCTGGGGTTGGGTTTGTGGGCGATCATCGAGACCCCCAACCGAACGTGGAACTCCCCGCTGATTCTCGGGTCCTGGAGCGGTGCCGTCGTGGCCATCGCCGCCTTCGTGTGGTGGGAGCGGCGCTGTGACCATCCCATGTTGGCGCTGGCATTCTTCCGCAACCGCCGCCTCAGCGCCGCCGTCGTCGCTCTCGCCCTGGTGCTGTTCGCCCTCATGAGCATGTTCTTCTTGATGACCCAGTACCTTCAGTTCTCACTCGGATTCAGCCCGCTTGAGACCGGCTTGCGGGTCGCTCCCATCGCTTTGGTGCTTTTGGTGGTTGCACCCTTGTCGGTGGTGGCGGCTCGGTGGCGTCGTCTCGGCACCAAGCCTGTCGTGGCCGGCGGCATGTTGTGTATCGCCGTAGGTCTCGGCCTGCTATCGCACACCAGCGTGCACAGCACCTACGCTGACTTGCTGCCTGCCTTCATCCTCATCGGCATCGGAGTAGGCCTCGCCATGGCACCTTGTACCGAGTCGGTGATGGGTTCGCTCCCGAGGACAGAGGCCGGGGTCGGTTCGGCGATCGACGACACCGCTCTGCAGATCGGTGGGGCCCTCGGGGTCGGCGTGCTGGGCACGGTGCTCAATGTGCACTACCGCTCGCAGATGGGCTCCCTCCTGAGCGGCTCCCGGATCCCGGCGAACGTTCGGCACCTGATCCTCGGGTCGCTGGGCGGAGCCCAAGCGGTTGCCCAGCATGTGCCCGGGCCCCTTGGCCATTCTCTGTCCTCGGTGGCCCGCGCCGCGTTCGTGAGCGGCATGGACCAGGGCCTCATGGTGGGCGCCGTAGTCGTCGGTATCGCCACGTTCGTCGTACTGGCTGCCCTGCCCAACCGAGGCATGCCGACCGCCATGACAGCGCCAATTGAGTCCGGTGACCCTGGGAGCGAAGCGCCGGCAACCAGGGCGCACGATGAAGAAGCCCGAGCGGGCTCGGCACCGAAGCCCCCACGGCATCGGCCCGGCTCATCCCGCACCGCTCCCAGTCCCGCCGACCGCGCTGTCCTACAGGCTGATCAGGGCTCGGGTATCTCGATGAAGACCTCGTCGCCATCCGTGACGATCCGGTAGGTCTGAAGCGGTTCCGTCGCGGGCAATGACATCGCGGTACCGTCATCGAGCGAAAACCGTGCTCCGTGGCGACAGCACTCGATCTCCCGTGCCTCAGCATCCACCTCGCCCTCCTCGGTGAGCGACGCGCTCTCGTGGCTACAGGTGTCGTCGAGGGCGACAAACGCCGCACCCAGAGCCACCACCACGATATGACGCCCGGCGATGTCGAACCGCCGAAGGGAGCCAGCCCTGAGCTCGTCCAGCGAGCCAAGGAGCGAGCGAGTGGACAGCGAGCTCATGACACCGGGCGGCCGACACCCCGCCCGATCCGCACGCGCCACACCTTGGGGCCGCTCTCGAGGTAATCCCAGGTGAACTCGCCGGCGTGCTGGGCCTCGAACTGGTAGCGCAGGGGCTTCGGGTCGTGGTCGTTCACGAGGACGAATCCGGCCTCGGGGGCAAGCCCTTGGAAGGCGGTGAAGATCACGTCATGGCGCTGGCCGTGGGCGAGGACGCGGACATCGAGCCCCGGCTCTTCTCCGCGATCAGGCTTGCCTGTGCCGAACATTTCCTTGTCACCAGACGGTGCCTTGCCGATCCGCACACGCCAGACGTTGGGCCCGGCTTCGAGAGTGTCCCAGGTGAACTCGCCGGGGTGTTCGGCCTCGAACTGGTAGCGCAGGGGCTTCGGGTCGTGGTCGTTCACGAGGACGAACCCGGCTCCCGGGCCAAGGGCGTGGTACTCGGCGAAGATCGATTCGTGGCGCTGCGCCGGGGTAAGGTCCCGGACATCGAGATGGGGATCGCCGCCCCGGTCGTGGCCGTTGCCGATGGCGTGAAACGTCACCGGCTCGGCGCTGACCAATCGGGCGAGCCGGTGCAGAGCGGCAGTGACTCTCACGGCGAGCTCGGGTCTCGGCACGCGCAGAGCAGTCCACGCCGAGGCGGTGAGCTTGCACGCCCGGTCTCCCTGGCCGGCCTTCGCCAGCTCGGTCCCCGCCTCTAACAGCAGCGACAGGACCACGGCCTCGGGGTCGGGTGTCGATACGTCCTCACTGAACGACGTCGCTTCATGGGCTGCTTCGGTGAGGCGGTGCATCTGCACGAGCAGCTGCGCCAGGTCCACCTCGTCGTCGGCGAGCAACGGAGGTAGCAATAGGTCGTTCTCCTTCGCCACATGCGCAGCGAAGAGAGCGGCGATCGCCTCGGCCTGGCGCGCCGCTTCCGGTCCAGTCGAGGCGGTGGCGAGCTGTTCGATCCACGAGGCCAGGCTCCGGTGCTCTGCGATCATTCCGGTCACGGTCGCCGCCAGGTCGGCGCGGGTTGCCGCCACCCGGTAGATCGTGTGCTCCTCAGCGAGCGCGTGGGGAAGCACCTCGTCGGCCAGATAGGCGACCAGCTCGGCCGTTGCGGCCTCGGGCGAGCTTCCAGCGGCGACGGCGTTGATAAGGGCCCCCACCCGCATGCCCACGTGCTCCTGAAGCGCCCGGTGGTGGGCCATCATCAACTCGAAAGCCTCGGTCTCCGTCACCGGATCTCCCTTCTCGTGCTGCCCGGGCCAACCCGGCTCCCAGGGCATCTTCCATGGCACTCTATTTCCAGTCTATACTAGAGAAATGTGGCCGGACCACGAAGACCGAAGGCGAGCGGGTGAGCTGGCCGTTGCCTGACGGGGTGGAGCGAGAGGCCCGCGCCCTCGGCGATCCAACGCGCCATCGAATATTCCGTCATATCGCGGACGCCCGACGACAGGTGGGCGTCGCCGAGCTGACAGCGCTCGTCGGTCTCAACCACAACGCGGTGCGCCAACACTTGGCCGTGCTCAAAGCGGCGGGGCTCATCGTCGAGGGGACCGAGGAGCGCAACCGTCCGGGCCGGCCTCGCTTGCTCTACCGGCTCAACCCCGGCATCCGTGGCACCTGGGGCACCGACGGACCGTACGAACTGCTCGCCGCATTGTTGAGCGAGGTAGTCCGCACCCAGGCTGCTCCCCGCGAGGTGGGCCGCGCGGCGGGCCACCGTCTCGCCCGTCAGGACCCGCGACATCACGACAGTCCACTCGGAGCACTCGAAGAGGACATGGCCACCGCCGGATTCGACCCCGTGGTCATTCCCCGCCCGGGCGGCGGTGACTTCGTGCTCGGGCTCTGTCCGTTCGTCGAGGTCGCGGCGAAGGACCCAGCCATCGTCTGCCAGCTGCACCTCGGCCTGGTGGAGGGTATGGCCACGACCCTCGACGATGGCGCGGTCGTGGACCTGGTGGCCAAGAACGCGCGGCAGGCCGGGTGCCGGGTGCGGGTCCGGCACGCCGGGGTCGAAAACACCTCGCCGGAGGGTGGTACGCCGGAGATCGGGGGCCTGTCTGTGCTGGAAGGGCAAGACGAATGTTCGTAACAAGCACATCGTTGGTCGCGGTCGAGCTGATCGCCGCGTGCATCTGGGTGGGCAGCCTCGTCTGCCTGGCGCTCGTCGCCACGGTGGCCCGACAGGTCCTCGACGGTCCATTGCAGGTGGCCTTTTTCCGTGCCCTCGGCCGGCGCTACGGCATCGTCGGCCCGGCGTCGCTGCTCGTGGCGATGGGGGCCGGCCTGGCCCTCGCCTGGCCTCCTTCGTCGTGGTCGGGCACCATCGACGCCGCCGTCGCCCTCGTCGGCGTGCTGGTGCTCCTCACCGCGGCCGGCATGGCCCAGGCCCGGACGATGACGATCCTTCGCCGCCAGGCGATGAGCGCCCCCGGCGACCACGACGCCGTCAGCGCCGTACGCCGGGGCCGACCGGTGGCCAGCGCGCTGCGCAGCCTGATGGCCCTCGTCACCTTGGCTGTGGTCGTGCTCGCCGCCCAGGTCATCTCCCACTGAGGCGACCAAAAAGTGCGGCTCGAGACTGCGCCGCGCTCAAGACCGGGTCGCACCGCCCCGTACGTAGCTGCCAACCGGGGAGCGCAGGCCCACCGCGAAGCGGTTCCAGCCGTTGATGGCGACGATGGCGAGGGTGAGCGCCACGATCTCGTCGGGGCTGAACTCGCTCGCCACCTGCTCGTAAAGGTCGTCGGGTGCGCCCGAGTTCGGCAACATCGTGAGCGCCTCGCACCAGGCCAGAGCGGCGCGTTCGCGTGGTGAGTAGACAGGTGCTTCCTTCCAGGCGACCACGAGATGCAGCCGTTGCCCGTCCACGCCAATCGCCTCGGCGTCCTTCGTGTGCATGTCCACGCAGTAGCCGCACCCGTTAAGCTGGGACGCCCTGAGCTTCACTAATTCGAGCAGCTGGGCATCGAGCGGGCTTGCCCGCACTGCCTCCTCGAGTCCCGCCATGGCCTTCACGGCAGCGGGATAGACCTTGCGGTAGTCGATGCGCACCTTCCTGCCTCCTTGCTTCGTACCAGCCTGAGTGGGCATTTCCACTCTTGCTGCCGTCACCACGGCCCAGCCCTGAACTCCGGTCTCAGGCGGCACGCTCAGAGACGTGCGCCACGACGAAGAGCGCGTTGCCCGCTTTGTGGGGCTCGAGCCATACGGCGATGGGGACCAGAGATCCGTCAGGGCGCTGCGCGTGTGGGTCGAGTCCGGGGTCCATCCATCTTGGGCTCGGCTCGGCGAAGTAACCCCTTCGGTAGGCTTGGTGGCCCCACTGCATGCCCTCGGGCACGAGCAACTCGTGGTACTCGCCGACTATGTCGTCGCCTGACACGCCAAAGATCTTCTCCGCCGCGACGTTCATCAACACGACCGTTCCCTCGACGTCGACGACGACGATCGCCTCGTCAGCTTCGTCGAGCACCACCAGCTCTTGGGGCAGACCAGACTGCATCGTCATCGGATACCCCCAGAGATCTCGGGTCCAAGCCACTTGCTTTTCGAACTCTCCACAGAACCCACCTCCTGGCCGCTTCATGAGGCACTGACCTCCGGAGGCGAACCGGCCAGGATTATTCTAGGTCGGTACGGATAAACCAGGGTCCACGGAGGAGAACCGAGCCCTGAGAAAGCGAGACCGTGATGAAGACCTCGGACCCCGTGCGTGGACAACCGACAGACCTGCTGTGGCGTCACGAGGCTCACGACCCCCGATCCACAGGACCCACGCAGCTGCTCAGCGTCGGGCATGGGACGATGAGCCGCGAGGCGCTTGCCGAGCTGCTCACTGGAGCAGGCGTGGAGCTTGTCGTCGACGTGCGAAGCGTTCCAGGGAGCCGCCGGCACCCCCAGTTCGGCCGGAGCGAGCTCGAGGAGTGGCTACCCGCGGCAGGCCTCTGCTACCGCTGGGAGCCGAGCCTCGGCGGCTTCCGCCGGCCCGAAGCGAATTCCCGGAACGTGGTGCTTCGTCATCCTTCCTTCCGGGGCTATGCGGACTACATGGCCAGCGATCGCTTCGGCCATGCCCTAGCGAGCGTCCTCCAGGAGGCCTCAGCGCAGGTGCTTACGCTCATGTGCGCCGAGACGCTGTGGTGGCGCTGTCATCGGCGCCTCATCGCCGATGCCGCCACGCTGTGCTTCCATGCCGAGGTCCGCCACCTCGGTCACGACGGTCGACTCTCGCCGCACCGACTCACCGCGGGCGTACGGGTCGACAGCGGTGGCGGCCTCGTCTACGACGCGGGCCAGCCGCCACTCGACGCAGGCGGGCCGGGGACGCTCGCCCAGCCCAGCCGGTGACGCTGAGCGTCGCTCTTGGCGGCCCCGACCACGGGTATTTGCGCTTGACGGTAGAAGGCGCGCGCTGCGAGTTGGCAGGTCGAACTCGACATCGTAGGGGAGACGCTGGGTAGGCGACCCAGACGGCGATACCGGAGACAAGACCACGACGCGGCCCGAGTGGGAGGGTGATGGCGCGGAGCCGGCCGGACGCAAGCACAAGCGAAAGGCGGACCGGGCTCCTTACCGATTCCGGCTTGGTGCGAGGAGCCCGTTATCTCCAGCCCGGTGAGTCTGCGAGGGGCTGCTCGAGGCGTTCCGGGAGGCCAGAGCACGCCTCGACGACCCGGTGGCCGCCTGGGCCGAGATCACCGCCGACCCCGAGCGCTCGGCCCGCTACAAGTCCGCCCGGGGACGGGGAGGGTTCGTGCGAGCCCCCTGGTCCGAAGTGTTGGAATTAGTGGCCGCCGCCCACGTCCACACCGTCGCCGCTTACGGTCCGGACCGCAGAGCCGGGTTCACGGTCATCCCGGCCATGTCGATGGCTTCCTACGCGGCGGGGGCCCGCTTTTACTCGCTGCGCTCGTCGCCGACCTCCGGCCTTTTCTCGTGGGGTTGTCGGTCGTCCTGTGGCCTTCGGTACCTGGTGGATCCCGCTGCTGATCCTGTTCGGGATCTGGCGCTACGTGGTGCGGGACTACTCGCGGTCCTACGAGCCGCGGCTGTGGAGCGTGGTCTTCCCCCTCGGTATGTACACCGTGGCGTTCGACACCCTGGGGCGGGCCGCCGGGCTGGGGTTCATGGTTTCGATGGCCCGGGTGTGGGTCTGGGTGGGGGTCGCTGCCTGGGTGGTCGTGTTCGGCCTCATGCTGACTGCGTTGCCCCGATCCCTGGTGCACCGCCATCATCCGACTAGCTGAGCACGACGGGGGCCGAGATCAGGGCAACAGGGGCGCTGTTTCCCCGATCACCCCAGGCCGACGAGCGTTGGCTTGTGTCCCGGCGATCCCCGTCACGCCACGAGCGCTACGCAGCATCGCCCCGGCACCGGATCGAGGAGAGCCACGGAGGGGGGGAGTCCCACAGCTTCAACGATGCCCCTCATCAGATCGTGGTTCATCCCACAGACCAGCGTCCGGTGCTCTTCGGCCAGCGCGTGGAAGGGACAGTTGGTCAAGCTGACCGTGCCGTCTTCCAGACGGGGCTCGTAGCCGTGCTCGGCCAGGAGCTCGGCCAGCCCCTCGATCAGCTGACGCCGAGAGCCTCCTGCCGGCACGTGCCCCCCCTCGCCAATCGTGCGCCCGTAGTCCCAGGCGACGGTTCGAAGGGCATCGGCGACGGAGACCGAACCGTCGGCGGCACGCTCGACGGCCCGTGCGAGCAGCCGGGCGACGAGATCGTAGTGCCGCTCAGGCACGCTGACGGCGATCTCGTCGGCGGCCCGCCGGT
The DNA here is from genome assembly GCA_035535015.1 of Acidimicrobiales bacterium. Taxonomy (GTDB): domain Bacteria; phylum Actinomycetota; class Acidimicrobiia; order Acidimicrobiales; family UBA8190; genus Palsa-661. The sequence goes on from DATLQU010000040.1 coordinate 71,523, forward strand.
ACCACTTGGCCGGTCTGCCCGCCCCGGGTCCACCCCGCCCCGCCGGGCGTCGGTACTCGACCTCGAGTAGGCCGACCTCCGCCAGTTTGTCGAGGTGGAACGCCGCGACCGATCGGGCCACCCCCAGCGCAGTAGCGGCCCCATCTCGGCTGACGGGGCTGTCCTGGGTGGCCACGTGGTCGTAGACCCGGCGGCGCAAAGGCTCGTGCAGGGCAGCAAGAGCGGCAACGTGACGATCGTCTGGGTTCACGGCTCTATTCTAAAACAGATTTATGTTGACTGAATCATCGGGCGCTTCTAACATAGAGGAAAGTAAGCGTTAGAAAGGCCATGCCATGACAACAGTGACTGCATCGGAGCGACCGGCGGGCTCGCCCCATACCCTCCGACTCCTGCCGTGCATTCCACCCGACACGCTCTCCGACCCGAAGTACCAGGCCTATTTGATCCTGCGCGCCGCCTTTGTGGTCGCGCCGATCCTCTTCGGGGTGGACAAGTTCTTCAACTGGATGACGTTCTGGCCCAATTACCTCTGGGTGGGCTTCCCCCATTTGTTGAGTGTGAGCCCGCAGCACTTCATGTACGGCGTCGGCGTTATCGAGATCGTGGCCGGGCTCGGTGTCCTGGTCTTGCCGCGTCTCGCCTCCTACATGGTGGCGGGCTGGCTGGGCGGGATCATCACCAACACCATCATCTTGAGCATCGCCACCGGCGGTCACACCCGCGTCTTCTGGGACATCGCCCTGCGGGACTTCGGCTTGCTGCTCGCCGCCTTGGCCCTCGCTCGTCTGGCCGTCGCCTTCGCGCCGAAGCGGTTGTTTCACCCTCGAAACGCAGCTGACACGCGGCCATGAGCCTGGTGGATGAAAACGACATCGTGGATGTCGTGAGCGCGGAGCGGATCGCTGCCGGACGTCGTCAGTGGTCCGATCACGATGGCCGGTCGTCCACCGGGCGATCCGCTTCGACTGTGGACCTCGTTCGGGCAACCCGAGCGGTGGCTGAGCTGCTCGACTCCCTGGGTGTGGATCGGTGCAGCGAAAGCCTCGTCGATACGCCCTCGCGAGTCGCCCGAGCGTACGCCGAGCTGCTCACGCCCGAACCCTTCGACGCCACCACGTTCCCCAACGACGACGGCTACGACGAGCTGGTGGTGGCCCGGAGCATCCCCTTCTCGTCGTTGTGCGAACACCACCTCCTGCCTTTCTCGGGGGTGGCCCATGTCGGCTACCTTCCCGGGGCGCGCCTGCTCGGGCTGTCCAAGCTGGCCCGTGTCGTGCGGCACTACTCCCGGCGCCTGCAGGTCCAAGAGCGGCTCACCACCCAGGTGGCGAATTGGGTCGTGACCGAACTCCATCCGAAGGGCGTCGGCGTAGTGCTCGAGGCCGAGCACGCCTGCATGTCGCTGCGAGGCGTGCGCGCCAACGGCGCTCGGACCGTGACCTCGGCGCTCGCCGGGCTCGTTCGCGACGACGAACGGACCCGGGCTGAGTTTTTCGCCCTCGTCGGGCACCAGCGGTGACCTCGCATCCCTGGGCGGGCTCGTCCAGCCGTCCTCGGGCCGACAGGAATGGAGTGCCGGGATACAGACCCCCGATGTCGAAACAGGAGGGCGGTGATGGTGTGTCTGCCTTTGCTAGAGCGCCCACCGGCGAGGGTATGTGGTTTCCCGGCCTGGTGGAGCGTACTCTGTCCAGGACTAGACAAACCCAGATGATATGACCCCTGACAAGGAGGTGGTTGTGCGACATTTCTCGTTCCGTCCCACCCTCACGTTTCGAGGCCGGACGTTCAAGGGCCTGCGAGGTTTCTCGGGTAAGCCGCTGCACCCACCACTCACCGACGTCCCCATCGGGGCGTACGTGATCGCCGCCGCCTTCGACGTCATCTCCTTCATCGGCGACCACACCGCCTGGCAGCGAGAGTTCTACCAAGCCGCCACGTTCACCCTGATCGCCGGAGCCTTGGTCTCGCTCAGTGCGGTCGTGACCGGCCTGTGGGACCGCTGGCGTTCGAGCGAGGCGGGGACCCAGGCTCGACGCACGATCAACGCGCACGCGCTGTTGATGGTGGTGATGACGGTGCTCGTCCTCGTCGACCTGGGCCTGCGCTGGTTCCGCTACCACGGATTGGCCGGGCCGACCTCGGCACTGCTCGGGCTCACCCTGGCCGCCGCCATGATCTGTGCGCTGGGTGCCACCTACGGGGGCACCCTCGTGTTCGGCTACGGATTCAACGTCGAGACCGCCGGCGACCATCCCGTCTGGCACCGTTCGGAACTTGACGTGTTCCCCGGGCAGCCGCACCCGGTGCTGGCCGGGGGCGACACCGGCGACCCTGTCGCCTGACCAGCAGGAGAACGGGTCAGCCAGCCAGCGTGCCAAGCTCGTCGGCTACCTGTCGCACTTCGGTTCTGGTCTCGGATTCGCCCTCGTCTACTACGGACTCTTCACCGCCATCGGCCGCAGCGGCTGGGATCTGGGTGCGATCTTCGGGTTGGTGCACGGGATGTTCTCAGCCGCCGCATGAGTGAACATCCTCCTACCCGCCGTGCATCCCCGTATGGGATCGTCCTTCAGCGCCGCAGGCTCCTCCCCCTTTTCGAGTCGCCGGGCTTCTTGATGCTCAACTACGGACGGTCAACCCCGGTCGTGAGTCTCGCCGCCCATGTCCTTTACGGCACGATCGTCGGCGGGTTCGCGGCGTTCGCCCGCTGAGAGATTGCTCTGGAGCGCGATGAGCGAAGGAATCGTCAAGCGCCTCGGCAGGTTACCGGCTTGCAGCACGGTTCGAATTGTCCCGGCGATGAGCCGGTCGCCTACCCGCCCGCGATGCCTCGTGTTATCAGTGCTAAGCAGGTCATTGCCGCCGACCTCTGGGGCTTAGCCAGTGGTGCTTGAGGCGCTGTCTCGTGCGGAAAATCTTCGACCCTGTTCGCCGGATCGACCAGGACGTAGATCTGGCAGTCGCTGACGACCCGGTAGGGCCGAGTGAACACCCGGTCGCGGCCGGTTGTGGTCAGCGGGCCACCCCAGTCCGACCTTCTCGTACTGGCAGCCCGGCCGATGGCCGTCGGAGATGACGGCGCAGCATTCTGGACAGACAAAGTGCGCCAGCACGCTGGGTCGCCACCTTGGGTGTCATCCTCGGCCTGTTCAGGGTGCGCCTCTGGCGACGGGGGCGCCGTGGGTGGATCCGCTTGATGCCGGTGCGCGCTCACCGCCTTCGTCTCGTGTGTTTGCGAGCCCGAAGCCCATGATGTCGCCTCCAGCCAGGGTCATCGGGAACGGGGGGAGCCTGAAAACTCGACCGACTGGCTCGACAATCGCTGCCCAAAACCAATATACTAGTGGAAGCTAGAAAAACTGAGGAACAACACGAGGAGGATCCGATGACCATCCAGCTGGGCGACACTGCCCCTGACTTCACGGCGGAGACCACGGATGGGAGACTCAGCCTGCACAACTATCTCGGCGACAGCTGGGGCGTCCTGTTCTCCCACCCGGCCGACTTCACCCCGGTGTGCACCACCGAGCTCGGTGAGTTCGCTCGCCGCAAGGACGACTTCGCCGCCCGCAATGCCAAGCTCATCGGCGTGAGCGTCGACTCGGTCGAGTCGCATCATGGCTGGTCGGCCGACATCGCCGAGACCCAGGGACACGCCCTCAACTACCCGCTCGTGGGTGACGAGGACCGCAGCGTCGCCAACCTGTATGGGATGATTCACCCCAAGGCAATCGAGACCGCCACTGTCCGCACGGTGTTCATCATCGGTCCCGACAAGAAAGTGAAGCTCACCCTTACCTACCCGGCCAACGTCGGTCGCAACGTTGACGAGATCATCCGGGTGCTCGACGCCTTGCAGTTGAGTTACCAGTACGCCGTGTCCACCCCGGTCAACTGGACCGATGGCGCCGACGTGATCATCTCGCCGGCCGTTTCTGACGACGACGCCAAGGAGCGGTTCCCGAAGGGTTTCACCATCTTGAAGCCCTACCTGCGTCTCACACCCCAACCGAACCGCTAGACCCGAAACGGGCCCTGGTCGTGTCCGCTGTCCGGATTCCGTGCTCGACGCGAACCGCACCTGGCCGTTGTGCTGCGTCGGCCGACACGAGCTCGGTGAGACGATCGAGGAGCAGGCCCTCGGCACCCTCCGGCGGCAGCGCCGCCAGCTTCGGTGGTGCCAACCCAATCAGGCGACGCGCCCGAAGCGAGCCCGACCGGCCGTCCAGGCGAAAGTGCTGGGCTCAGACCGGGATGCCGGTCGACGCCGGCTCTCGCCGGACGACCAGGCGGCAACCCGCCCGGCGAGGGTTCTTGGCTACGAGCCGCTCCACTGCCAGGCCTCCGAGCCCTTCGGCCAGGCCCTCGGCCAAGCCGAGGTGCAGCTGGCAGACCACATCGGGATCGAACCCGGTGACCTCGGCGAAGGGGCAACGGCCGAGCACGAACTCGATCCGGCGGCCCCGCTCCACCCGGGTTGGACGAAAGCCCCGGCGGGCAACCTCCTCCTCCAGCAGGTCCGCCCGCTCGCCCGTGCCCGCCAGTTCGGCGGCCCGGCGATGGCCGTCCTGGCGGCCCACTTGGCGGGGGTCCTGCTTGCGGCGGATGGATTCGCTCAAGAGGCCGGCCAGCCAGGCGTAGGCGCCGGCGGTACCCCAGCGGCCGGCCACCTCGGGGTGCAGGCGGTACAGCAGCCGGGGGCGGCCCGGACGCTCACGGTCCTCGACCTCCTCTGTCACCAGCCCGGCATCCTTCAGCACAGCCAGATGTTGACGTACGGCGTTGTGGTTGAGTTGCACATAGTCGGTGAGCTCGCCCACACCGACCGGGCCCGGCGCATCGACGATGTAGCGGAACAGGCGATGGCGCGTCGGATCACCGAGAGCTCGGGCCTCGCGCTGGACCTCTGCCTCCATCACGTCTCCTCCTCGATTGATCTTCTAGCCTACACCAGAACAATCTGACTGCCACAGGGTTACGGCACTCAAGCACCTTGAGCCAAGGCAGCGCATGGCGGCGTCAGGTCTTGAGGATCCAAAAGAACATGGCCGGTTCGGCAGAGAGGTCTCGCCAACCTCGTACCGGGTCCCGCGCCGTGAGGACGACGTCGCCGGCCCGCATGACGGGCGTTTCCGGTCCGACGGTCAATTGGATGAGCCCGGAGGCCACCGCGATCAACTCGATCCCTTTGAAGCTGAAAGGGGGTGCGCCTTCGGCCCCGGGTCCAAGCCGGACGAGGTAGGTGAGCAGGCCCTGTTCGGGATCGTCAAGCAATGGAGCCACCGTTGCTGAGGTGGCGGGTCGCCGAGCCAAGACGTAGCCGGTCGTTGGCCGGTTGTCGAGGAGGGCGTCGATACCGACGCCCAGATGCTCTCCGAGGACAAGGAGCGTGACGAGCGATAGTCCTCGTCGGCCCGACTCCGCCTGAGAAATGGCACTGGGAGAAACCCCGGCGAAGGCGGCGATGTCCGCTTGGCTGAGGTTTCGTTGGCGGCGGAGTCGCTGCAAGCCCCGCCCGATTCGCCCCAGCGCCCTTTCGCTAGACAGGATGGGCACACCCTCTTTGATGTCCATCTGGAGGATGCGGCCTTGTACAGCGGCGGGACGGCCTTCGAGACAGTGAGCTGTTCGTGACCGATTTCGAGACGCACTGGGCCACGTGACGGATTACGCGGATGGGTTGTTCACTGTACCCAGCTCCTCGGATTACCCGCATAACCACCGCAATCCCGATCTCTCCGATGCCGTCGCCGCCATGGAGGTCCGCCGTCAGATCGATCTGGCCGGATCGCCTCAGAGATAGATCACCGACTCCTCGGTTCGGCTGCCGGGCAGTCCGGGCGATGGGGACCGCCGTCAAGTACCGCGCCGCATTCGGGGCAGAGCAGTCCCGCCCAGCAGGCCGGATCGCCACCCTCGGCGGGTACACGCGATTGCAATGCATCCCGTTCAGCTTCGTGAGTCGCCTCCGTCCGACGGCTCTCATCGATAGCGAGAAAGTCGATGGTGAAGCTGACCGCCCCGCGCAGTTCCACCTCGTGCTCGACATCGGGGGGAATGGCCTGGCTGGTTCCTGGTCCGAACACGATGTCGATCGCCGGTTCGGTCGAGGCCACAAATCTGAGTTGCCCTTCGTGCACGGCGATCCGTCCCCACATGCCAGTTGCCAGACGGTGAGCTCGCAGTAGGGCCGCCGGTACGTTCTGGGCGTTCCATTCGGGGCTTGAGCGGACAAGCCGTAGGCCGTCAGGCAGTTCCGCTCGCTCACAGAGCACACAGTCGATCGGCGACCCGAGCCTTCCGGCGCGTCCATCGGGCTCGAGCACCCAGGCTCGGAGCTGGAAAGGTGGTTGGTGGCGAATGTGCTGGTTGTGGCCGCAGGAAAGCTGCGCGACCCAGTCACCCGCCTCGTCTTGGTGGTAGCCGGTGATGGTGCGCTGCACGAACGGAGCGTACCGGGACAACCCGTTGAATGCGGCCCCGACGTACATCGCCCCAGCCGTGGGCGCGATCGGTTCAGTCATGAGCGGGCTCGTCGGTTTCGGTCGCCGTTCCCGTGTCTCTGACGCCTGAGGACGCGACCCGACGCAGTGTCAACACCCGCTCGGCATGGCGTTCCTCTTCGAGAAGCTTCTGGCGGGCGGTAAGGAGATCGAACTGGGTGATGAGGCCGTCGAGACGACCCGTGTCGCCCCGGTTGACGACGGGGATGACACCGACGCCCAGAGCGGCCATCCGGTCGGCCACCGAGCGCAGGATCTCTTCTGGGTGGGCGATGGCCACCGGGGGGATCATCGCGTCACGAGCCTCCTGATCGGAGCGGTCCTTGGCCGCAAGCACCACCGACCACGGAAGGACCCCAACCAGCCGGCCGTCGGGGTCGAGCACGGGATAGAGGCGCTGTCGTCGCTCGGGGGAGCCTTCTGGCAGGGCCTGGTAGATCTCGGCGAGCGTGCGCGATGGTTCGACGGTGTAGACGTCGGTGTCCATGACCTCGCGTACGAACGTCGCTTCGAGCGGATCAACGGAATACTCGCGCATGACGTGGAAGCCCCTGCGGGCCACCTTCTCGGTCAGGATCGACCGTTTGAGGACCAGGACGCTGACCAGGTGGGCCACCGTGGCCACCACCAACAGGGCCAACAGGCTGTTGGCATCGTGGGTGAGCTCGAAGGCGAAGATGATGGCGGTGAACGGGGACCGGGTGACGCCGCCGAGCGCCCCAGCCAGGCCGATGAGCGCCCAGACACCGGGCGTCGCACCGGGCAGGAGGTGACCGAGGACGCCGCCGAGGGCGGCGCCCATCATGAGGATCGGGGCCAGGATGCCGCCACTCGTCCCTCCACCGAGCCCGCCAGACCAGATGACGAGCTTCACGACGAACAAGAGCATGAGCGCACTGACACCGAGCCGGCCGAGCAGCTCGGCGTGGATGGTGTTGTAACCGACGCCGAGGGCACGAGGCTCGATAAGTCCACCGACACCGATGATGAGACCGCCGATCATCGGCCACCACATCCAGTGCAGGTGCCGGGTCAGCATCTTGAAGAGGTCTTCGAAGCGGTACACGGCTTGGGTCATGAGCCACGCGGCCAACCCCGTCGCGATACCCACGGCCGCCGCTCCGAGCAGGACCACACCCCCGAGCGGCGAATGGCCGGGGACGGGGAAGATCGGCTGGGGGGTGACGAGCCCGGCGCCGGCCATGACCATTCGCAGGCCGTCGGCCGTCGCCGCGGCCAAGCCGATGAGCACCATCGAGCGGGGTCTGAACTCGAACGCCAGTAGCTCGACCCCGAACAACGTGGCCGCCACCGGAGTCCCGAACACGGCGCTCATCCCGGCCGCGGCGCCGGCCACCAGCAGACTCCGTCGCTGGGCGGCGGTGAGATGGAAGAGCTGGCCCACGATCGATCCGACCGCCCCGCCGGTGAGAATGATCGGCCCTTCGGCGCCGAAGGGACCGCCGGTGCCGATGCTGATGGCACTGGAGATGGGTTTCAAGATGGCGAGGCGCGGTTGGACCTTGCTGCCGTTGATGAGGATCCGTTCCATGGCCTCGGGTATGCCATGGCCGCGGATCTGCTCGGAGCCGAATCGAGCCATGAGCCCGACGACGAGGCCCCCGCCGACCGGGATGACGAGGGCAAGCGCGCCCAGGGTGTTGGCATTGGGCGAGACGAGGTGGACGCTGATCCGCTGGTAGTAGAAGAGGTTGGTGAAGAAGCCGATCATGTCGAGCAACGCCAGCGAGATCCCAGCGCCAAGAGCACCGATGCCAAGCGCCAAGGGGACGAGGAGCAGAAGCGCCGGCGTGGTGGTGAAGTCCCCGAGCGCCCGCTCAGGGCTGTGGTGAGATCGATGGTCCGAGTCCGGTGATCGGGGATCAGCCGCATCTGGAGCGATGTCTGACACCGCTGTTCCATCGACCGGTTCGATGTGGGTCCCGGTCCTGGGTTCCTCGCTCGGGTGATTGCCAGGCCCCAGTACCGCTTCGGTCACGACTGCTCGACACTGGTGAAGCGACGGAACCCAAGTGGGAAGCTTGCCACTGGGTGCAGGAGGACACGTTGAGAAAATTCCATCGTGACGAGATGATATCGTGGCGTGAGTGACCCTCTCAGATGAGGTCTATGCCCGGCTGCTCGCCCTCCGCACCGGACTCCGCCATTTCGAACGATGGAGTGAGAGCCAGGCGCGTGCCGCCGGGCTTACGCCCGCCCAGCACCAGCTCCTGCTGGCCATTCGGGGGCACGGCGATCGTCGAGGCCCGACCATCGGAGAGGTGGCCGACTATCTGCTTCTTCTCCATCACAGCGCAGTCGGCCTCATCGACCGTGCCGACGCCGCAGGTCTTGTCAGGCGAACCCGAGACGAAGAAGACCATCGCGTGGTCCGGCTACATCTCACCGCAGATGGTGCCAAACGGCTCGAAGCACTGTCGGCCCTTCACCTCGAAGAGCTTGCACGACTTGCTCCCCAACTCCCCGGGGCATGGGAAGGCCTTGCCCCGGTCCAGCGGACGCACGGCTTCCCCGGGCCGCCTTCCGCACCGCCGGGGTCGAAGCAACACCAACGAGTGAAGGTCGGCATCGCTCGCGTCTATGACGAGGTGGGAAAGGACCCAGACCGACGTGTTCTGGTCGACCGCCTCTGGCCCCGAGGGCTGGCCCGGTCCGACGCGCCATTCGAGAAGTGGGCGAAGGACGTGGCCCCAAGCCCACAGCTCCGCACGTGGTATGGCCACGTGGAGGCCCGCTTCGCAGAATTCGCCCGTCGTTATCGCGACGAACTCACAGTGCCTCCCGCTCGAGAGGCACTGGAGGAACTGCGTGTGCAGGCCGCCACAGCTGACACGGTGCTGCTCACTGCGACCAAAACCCTCAAGCGCTCCCATGCCGCCGTGCTCAAAGATGTGCTGTCAGGTGACTGAATTTTTCCAAGAGCTGTCTCAGCGACCCCCAACAGACCCCAGTCGATCCGAACCGTGTTCGGCCCGAGCATGGTGCAGGGCGAAGTGCGGGTGAAACAGTTGGCCGTGGCGACAGTGGAGACATGACCTCAGTGGCTCAGATGCGGAGGTCAGGTCCAGGTGCCCGCAGCGATCGCATCGGACGTAGCGGATCAGGCCCAGGGCTCCCAGCACTCCGGCATAAAACGCCGCCGTCGTCACGATCGCCAGGGCCAGCAGTAGGACAGCGGTTAGGACCTCTACAGCCACCATGTGTGCTCACCTCTTCCTACTCGTGCCTTATTGGTACATCACCTCGTAACAGGAGTATATCGCGCTACGATACGACTGACCAGCTGGCGCTGCCGAGAGGACGTCGGGTGGTGGTGTTCACCCTCACGTCCCCGGACGGCCCGGAATCTGTTTTCGGTGGATCGGGAATAGACACAACTTGTGCGAGCGAGGAGGAACATTCATGGGAAAAACTGCAGGTGACTATCTGTGCGAGCGCCTCATCGAATGGGGGGTGGACACGATCTATGGCTTTCCCGGGGACGGGATCAACGGGATCCTCGGCGCTTTGCGCCGACATGAGGACCAGCTGCGGTTCATCCAGACCCGTCACGAGGAGATGGCCTCGTTCATGGCCTGCGGCCACGCCAAGTTCACCGGTGACGTGGGGGTCTGCCTGGCCACCTCGGGACCGGGGGCGATCCACCTGCTCAACGGGCTGTACGACGCCAAGCTGGACCACCGGCCGGTGGTGGCCATTGTGGGCCAGACCTTCGCCCGAGCCATGGGGGGAGACTTCCAGCAGGAGGTCAACCTTCTCCAGCTGTATTCCGACGTGGCCTCCGCCTACGTCCAGCAGGTCACTGAGCCTTCGACGATCCGTCACATGATCGACCGCGCCATGCGCATCGCCCAGGCCGAACGCACGGTCACCTGCGTGATCGTGCCGGCCGACATCCAGGACATGGACGCCGTGCCCGAACAACCACTCAAGACCCACACCGTGCACTCCGGGGTGGGGTGGTGGCCGCCACGACAGATCCCCTCGACCGAGCAGCTGCAGACTGCGGCCGACATCTTGAACGCCGGCCAAAAGGTCGCCATCCTGGTCGGCCAGGGGGCGTTGCACGCCAGCGACGAGGTACTGGCCGTGGCCGATGCCCTGGGAGCGGGGGTGGCGAAGGCGCTGCTCGGTAAGGCGGCAGTTCCTGACGACGTCCCCTACTGCACCGGCTCTATCGGGCTTCTGGGCACCAAGCCCTCTTGGGACATGATGCAAGGCGCCGACACCTTGCTCATGGTCGGAACGAGCTTCCCCTACTCAGAGTTCCTTCCTCCCCCTGGTCAGGCCAAGGCCGTCCAGATCGACCTGGCGGCGCGGAACCTTTCGATCCGCTACGCCATGGATCTGGCCTTGGTCGGGGACTCGAAAGACACCCTGGCCGAACTGCTACCGCTGCTACGCCGTAATGAGGACCGCTCGTGGCAGGAGGAGATCGAAAAGGGGGTGACCGAGTGGTGGCAGCTCATGGACGAGCGCGGCCAGCCTTCGGACCTGCACGGTCGCATCCGGCCTCAGGGCCTGTTCTCGTCGCTGTCTCGGCATCTGCCCGACAACGCCATCCTCTCCTCTGACTCGGGGACAGCGGCCAACTGGTATGCCCGTCACATCAAGATCCGCAAAGGCATGAAGGCCATGCTGTCAGGCAACCTCGCCACCATGGTTCCCGGGGTGCCTTATGCCATCGCCGCCAAATTCGCCTTCCCGGGCCGGGTGTCAGTGGCCATGGTCGGCGACGGGGCCATGCAAATGGGGGGCATGGCCGAGATGCTGACCGCCCTCAAGTACTACAAGACGTGGACCGACCCTCGCCTGATCGTCCTCGTCCTCAACAACGAGGACCTCAACCAAGTGACCTGGGAGCAGCGGGCGATGGAGGGGGATCCCCGTTTCGAGGGCTCCCAGGCCATCCCGTATATGCCCTTTGCCGACTACGCCAACCTCATCGGGTTGAAGGGCATCAAGGTCACCACCGCCGCCGAGATCGAGAGCGCGTGGGATGAAGCCTTCGCTGCCGACCGTCCCGTGATCATCGACGCCATCACCACCCCGGACGAACCACCGATCCCCCCGCACGTCACCCGCGAAGAAGCCGAGGCGCTCATGAAGTCGGTGCTGGAGGACCCGAAGGACGGCTGGCGGGGAGCCGTCGAAGGGATCCGCGAGACGGTCCAAGCCTTGATCCCGGGGCGCTGAACGATGCCCAAGACCAAGACAGCCAGAGCCAAGACGCGCCGTCACGGCGAGGTGGTGGGCGAGACCGTTCATGTCATCGACAAGGTCGTCAGGAACGTCCAGCACGGCACCTTCGAACGATCCCTTTCCGGGCTGACGGCCGTCGCGGCGACCGTCACCACGGCGGAGATCTTCATCGAGCACTACGGGGCGAGCTTCGGTAACAAGTGGATGTGGAGCCCGATCATCGTCACCCCGCCGGTGGTGGTCGCTGGCGTCATGGGCGTGTTCAGCCGGAAATGGGCCAAGACGGCCCTGCCGATCTCCGCCCTCGTCTATACCGCCAACGGCCTTCTGGGGGAGTACTTCCACGCCCGGGGCGTGGCCCGCAAACCGGGCGGCTGGGGCCTCGCCTCCTACAACGTGCCGATGGGGCCACCGATCGCCGCCCCGGGCCTGATGACGCTCGTCGGGGGTATGGGCTTGCTGGCTGCCCTTCTGCGCCGGGAGGCCGAGTAGCGGTGAGGGACCTCACCGGGCCCGATCATCTGCCCAACCTCCGGGAAGGCGGCCAACCTCCGGAGCCGTCGTGGTTGCCCCGCCAGCGGCGAGGCATCACCCCCCAGATGATCGGGCGCTATCCCGACTATGACGTCTTCGACAGCGCCGAAACCTGGGACCCGGCGACGGCCCGAGTGGTTGCCGAGCGGATGGAGGTGCGGGGGAACTTCGCCTTCTTCACGTCCGACGAGCAGCCCACGCTGGGCGCACTGTGTGACGTGGCCGTGGCCCAGGACGCTGAGCCGCGTATCCCGGTGCCCGAGCTGATCGACGAGAAGCTGGCCGCCGGACGCCTCGACGGCTACCAGTACGCCGACATGCCCGACGACCGCGATACCTGGCGTCTGACCTTGGCCGGCCTCGACGAGGTGGCGGCCGACCGCCACGACGGTCGCCGTTTTGCCGCCCTGGACACCCCGTCGCAGGAGGCCATCGTCGGGGACTTCACGAAGGGCCGCCTGCGCTCGGTTTCGTTCGACCGGCTCAATGTGACGCGGGCGTGGTCGGTGTGCATGCGCATGATCCTGGCCGCCTTCTACTCCCACCCCTGGGCCTGGAACGAGATCGGCTTCGGAGGACCGGCATACCCGCGGGGGTTCATGCGCCTCGGGCCGACGAGCACCCGCGAACCGTTCGAGCGCCCCGGCGCCACCGACGACGACCCGGTGCGAACCGTGACCGAAGGCGACGAGTGATCCGCCACCTCCTCAAAGGCGCCGTCGGGCCCAAGGACAACGACTCCCGCTACCTCCTCGACGTCCACCGCCGAGACCTGCCCGGCGAGGACACGATGCGGACCTACCCCGACGGCGAGGAGGTCGATCTCTGCGTGGTCGGCGCCGGCGCCGGTGGCTCGGTGCTGGCCCAACGCCTGGCCCGGCGGGGCTGGAAGGTCGTGATCCTCGAAGCAGGGCCGTTCTGGCATCCCGACGAGGACTGGGTCTCCGATGAGGCCGGCTCCCACCGGCTCTACTGGACTCAAAAGCGGATCATCGGCGGGAACGACCCCGTCGAGCTGGGCAAGAACAACTCGGGGAGAGGAGTTGGCGGGTCCATGGTCCACTACGCCGGCTACTGCCCCCGTTTTCACCCCTCCGACCTCCAGACTGACACGCTCGACGGGGTCGGGGCCGACTGGCCCATTTCCTACGAGGCCCTCCGCCCCCACTACGAGAGGGTCGAAGCCGAGCTCCCGGTCGCCGGGCAGAACTGGCCGTGGGGCTGTCCCCACACCTACCCCTTCTCCCCGCATCCGATCTCCGAGGCGGCGTCGGTGCTGTGGCGCGGGGCCATCGCCCAGGGCATCACGATGCGGGTCGGGCCGGTCGGCATCGTCAACGGCACCTTCGGGAACCGCCCGCACTGCATCTACCGTGGTTACTGCCTGCAGGGCTGCAAGGTCAATGCCAAGGCCAGCCCGTATGTCACCCACCTGCCCGATGCCCTCGCCCACTGCGTCGAGATCAGGGCCAACTGCATGGCGTCGCGCGTGGAGCTCGACTCCTCGGGTGGCCGGGCGACCGGGGTCACCTACTTCAAAGAGGGCGACCACGTCGAGCGGATGCAGAGGGCCAAGGTGGTGGCCGTCGCCGGCTACTCCATCGAGACGCCGCGCCTGTTGCTCAACTCGGCCACCAAGGGGTTCCCGAACGGCCTGTGCAACAACGAGGACCAGGTCGGCCGCTACGTCATGGTCCAGGGGGCGACCCAGGCCGGAGGGCGGTTCCCGACCGAGCTGCGCATGTACAAGGCACCACCGGCCCAAGTGTCCTCCGAGGACTTCTACGAGACCGACCCGTCGCGAGGCTTCGCTCGGGGATTCTCCATCCAGACCGTCTCGCCCGAGCCGATCGGGTGGGCCGAGCACGTGCTCGCCGACGGCCACTGGGGCCGGGCGCTGCGCGAATACATGCGCGACTACAACCACTGGACCACCATCGGGGTCCTCAACGAGCTGCTCGCCCAGCCCGACAACCGGGTCACCCTGGCCGACGAAAAGGACCCCTTCGGGTTGCCCGTCGCCCGCTTCGACTACAGCCTGTGCGACAACGACAAAGCCAACATGGCCTTCTCGACCCAGGTCATCACCAACATTCTCCACGCCGCCGGCGCCCAAGACGTGCTCACCATCCAACGCTTCGCCCACCTGATCGGCGG
>DATLQU010000041.1:0-2036 GCA_035535015.1 Acidimicrobiales bacterium
CTTCGTCTCGTTTGCCGCCGGACTGGGCGAGATGGTCATCGCCAAGTTCCTGGTCTTCACGGTCATCGGCTGCGCCGTCTGGTGCACAGTCCTCACCAGCGTGGGCTACTCCCTCGGCTCCAGCTACCGCCATGTGCTCAATGCCTTCAGTTATGCGGGCTACTTCGCCGCCTTGTTGGCCGTCATCGCTGTGGCCGTTCTGTTCTGGCACCGCCTGCGGGTTCTCCGCTTTGAACGAGCCGGGTGACCCAACCGGTTCACCGCTTCGCCAGCCGGCCTCCGGCCGGAGCCCGCCCGCTGGATTGCCCGCATTTCCACCTCCGTCGCATTGTTGCAGGAGGCGTGACCCACTTCCTGGTTCTGGCCATCACGATCGGCCCTTTCTCGGTCGCGCACTGACTAGGACGCTGTTGAACAACTCGGCGGTCAATGCTCGCGATTTGGCCCCAGATCGTCGAGAATTGTCGGGTGCAAGGGCGAAGCGAATCCAACCGTGAGCTCCTCGACGCGGCGGCACTGTGTCGACAGCTCGTTCCCGAAGGCAGCGTGGAGGCGTTTCTGGCCGATCACCGCCACCAGTTGTTCCCCGACGATCTGTTCGCAGACCTGTTCCCCTCGAGTCGTGGTCGGCCGTCCATCCCAGGCGACGTGGTGGCGACGGTCATGGTCCTCCAAGCGCTCGAAGGCCTTTCCGACCGGGACGCCGCCCGGGCACTTCGTGACCGGATCAGCTGGAAGGTGGCCTGTGGTCTGGCGCTCGACGACGAGGGGTTCGACTACTCGGTCCTGACCTATTGGCGTACCCGGTTGCGGAAGTCGGAACGTCCCGAGCGGATCTTCGATGCGGTCCGGTCGGTGATCGACGCCACCGGCGTGCTGCGGGGCAAGACGAAGCGGGCACTGGACTCGACGCTGTTGGACGACGCGGTGGCCACTCAGGACACCGTGACTCAGCTCATCGCGGCGATCCGCCGGGTCCGCCGGGTGGTCCCAGGAGCCACAGACATCACCCTCTCGGCCCACGACTACGACGCCTCGGGCAAGCCGACGATCGCCTGGGACGACCCGGTGGCCAAGGCCGCACTGGTCGACGGGCTGGTCAACGACGCACTCGCGCTGCTCGGTGCGTTCGCAGACGACGCCGAGGAGGCCGAGGCCACCTCGGCACTCGGCCTGCTGGCCCTGGTGGCCGGTCAAGATGTCGAACAAGGCGACGACGGCACCTGGACGATCGCCCGCAAGGTGGCCCCTGACCGGGTCATTTCCGTCGTCGACCCCGAAGCCCGTCACATGCACAAGTCCCGATCCGTCTATCGGGACGGCTACAAGGCCCACATCGCCATCGAGCCCGAGACCGGGCTGGTGACCGCGGCGGCACTCACCCCGGCAAACACCGCCGACGGACCGACCGGGGTCGCACTCCTCGACGGCGAGGAGCCCGGGCTCCAGGTCCTGGCCGACGGCGCCTATGGGTCCGGGGACACGCTGGCGGCACTCGGCGCTGCCAAGCACCAGCGAGCCATCAAACCGTTTCCGACCTCGCCGGCGATTCCCGGCGGCTTCTCTCGAGACGACTTCGTCATCGACCATGATGCCGGCACTGCAACCTGCCCTGCCGGGCACACCGTCACCATCACACCCAAACGACACGCAACGTTCGGGGTCCGATGCCGGGGCTGTCCGCTCCGTGCGCGCTGCACGAAGTCCAAGGATGGCCGGGCACTCCGACTCACTCCTCACGATCATGAGCTCGTCGAGTCCCGACGGGCATGGCGGGACGGCGACTTCACCGACGACTACCGGCGATGGCGGCCGATGGTCGAGAGGTCGATCGCCTGGCTCGTCGCCGGCAACAACCGGAGAGTGCGCTTTCGAGGGGTCGAGAAGAACCAACTGGGCCTCTCGATGCGGATCGCGGCGATCAACCTTCGGCGGCTCGTCAACCTCGGGCTGGCCCACGACGGAACATGGGTGCTGCACGGGTAAGCACCAGAACCGGCGCCGATCGGCCAGCACGGCGACCCCGAACTGGCCGC
>DATLQU010000042.1:0-25070 GCA_035535015.1 Acidimicrobiales bacterium
GAAGCGACGCTGTTGCGCCGGCCACGACACGGCGCTGACGTTCGTTCAGATGGGGAAGCACAGTCTCGAAGAACCAGTCCAGCTCCTCGGCATTGGCCTCCACATGACAAGGCTACACCGCGCGTATTATCCTATGGTGGATCCTTACAACGAGAACGAGACGGCGACCGTCAACTCGGTGACCGGTGGCCTGGGCACCCTGTCTTCCAGTTCCGTGGTGATCGGCCCGGGCTCCACCTCGAACCTCACGTCCAACACGATCACCCAGACCCTGCCGGCCACGGCCAGCGGCAGCGACGCCATTTCCGTGACCGGGACGTGGCCGAACCCGAGCCCCTACACGATGACGGTCACCAACAGCGTCACCCTGCCGACCGGGTGCTTCCCGCCCGGCCTCTCGGTGACCAAGTCGATCCTCTCGCCGGCCACCCCCGTTTCCTTGGTGGCCGGTTCGCCGACCCACGTTGTCTACGGCCTGGACATCACCAACACCGGGGCGCTCGACACCGCCTCGGCCATCACCGTGACCGACGCCATCCCGGCCCACACCACCTACGTTCGCGGTTCTGCCACCTGCCTCTCGGGTGCGACCCCGGTCTGTACGGCCAATGAATCGGCCGGCCTGGCCACCTTCACCATCGCTAGTCCCCTGGCGGCCGGAGCCACCTATTCCGTGTCCTTCGCCGTCACCGTCGACCTCTCCGCTCCGCCCGGGACCATCCCCAACACGGCCTTCTACACGGGCCCCGGCTGCACCACGCAAGGCGGTTGCTCGACCAACACGGTGACCATCACCATCACATCGGTCCCCGTCAACCCGGCCATAACCGTGTCCAAGACGGCCGACACGGCCGCGGTCACGGCCGGACAGACGACACCGGTGACCTACACCCTGACGGCGACAAACACCTCGACGGTCCCGACCAACCAGCAGACGGTCATCACCGATGTCGTCCCCTCGGGGCTGACCTATGTGGCCGGCTCGGCCTCGTGCGGGAGCACCCCGGCCTGCACGACGGCGTTCGATGCCACCACCCAGACCGTCATCTTCACCCTGGGGTCAGGCATCGCCGGCCACACAAGCGAATCCGTCACCTTCCAGGGGACGGTCAACGCCAGTGACACCACCTCGATCCCGAACAACGCCACCTATACCGGGAACTGCACGGCGGTGGCACCGGCCACGACCTGTCAGACCAACACGGTCACCATCACGGTGGCCAACTTCACCGTCTCGAAGTCCGATAGCGCCGGTTCGAACTCGGTCAACCCGGGCGACATCGTCACCTACACCCTGTCGGCCAAGAACGTCGGCACCGGTCCCGGTTCCCTCACCGTGACCGACTCGGCCCCGACGGGGACCACGCTCACAACGCCGGCGCCGGCCTGTCCGGCCACCACGGCGTCGACCTGCGCGGTGTCGGTTTCCGGCTCGAACGTCTCCTGGGTCGTCACCAATCTGCCCGCCGGTTCCACCTATGACCTCACCTTCGCCGTCAAGGTGAATCCGGGCACGGGTGGTACCCACATTCTGAATACGGGCGTCTTCACCGAGCCCGGTTGCACCACGGCCGGAGGGTGCTCGACGAACACCACCGACAACCCGGTGCCCCCGCCGACGGCGTCCAACCCGCCGACCACCGTCCCCACCACCGTCCCGACCACCACGATCAAGACGGCAGCCGCCGGTGTCATCGAGGGGGCAACGACTGTCCACACCGGTGAGCCCTTCGCCGGCTCGACTCCCTACGTCCTGGCCGTCTTGGCCTTCGGTCTCTCGCTCCTCGGCCTCGGGGCCGTCCGTCGCCGCCGTGCGGCCCGGACGCCCACGGCCTAGAGGAACGAACCCTCGGGTCCGGTCCCCGGTGACGCCACCACCGTCGCCGGGGAGACCGGACCTCGAGCACCGGAGAGTGTCGGGAGGATCAGATGGACGTCCCCGGTAAGGTGACCGGCGTCTCTACTCCGGAGGGCTTCATGACCATCTCTGTTGGTGACCGCATCCCCGATGTCGATCTGTGGCAGGTGACCGAGGGGGGGAGCGGATTCGCCCCGGTGTCGGCGGCCACGGTCCTCGCCAAGGGAAGAGTCGTTCTCTTCGCCGTCCCCGGTGCCTTCACCCCGACCTGCTCGGACCATCATCTCCCGGGTTTCGTTCTCCGAGCCGACGAGATCCGGGCCAAGGGCGTCGACACCATCGCCTGCCTGTCGGTCAACGACCCCTTCGTCATGGGAGCCTGGGCCAAAGATCAGAAGGTCTCCGATTCGGTGGTCATGCTGGCCGACGGCAACGGCGAGTTCACCCGGGCCGTCGGACTGGAGATGAACGGCAGCGGGGTCGGCCTCGGGACGAGGTCCCAGCGCTACGGGGCCATCATCGAGGACGGCACGGTCACCGCCCTCTTCGTCGAGCCCGAGCGCGGTCTCGGTGTCAGTTCGGCCGAGTCGCTCCTGGCAGCGCTCTCGTCGTAGTCGTCGTGGCTCTGCGCCAGGCACGGCGCCCAGGACTTCGTCCTTCCAGGGACCCGGGACGGCGAGGCTGTCACCGACGGTGGGGACCGGGGAGGAATCACCCGGATAGGCCACGACCTGTGGTTTTTCGGGACTCACCGTTCAAGGCGGGGGGGTGGGCTGCCGAAAGCTGACGTATGAGCATTCTCACCGCTGCAGAGTCCGGTGCCGCCGTCGACGACCTCGTTTTGATCCAGGAGCTGGCCCGTCGTCCCAACTGGCAGCTGCACGCCGCCTGCCGCGATGAGTCGGTCGACCTCTTCATCACCGACGGCGGAGGCCCCTCGGCCCGGGCCAAGCAGCTGTGTGCCCGCTGCCCGGTTCGGCTCCACTGTCTGCGCTACGCCCTGTCCGACCCCGACCTGGTGGGCTACTGGGGCGGTACCAGCGAGCGTGAGCGTCGTCGCCTGCGCAAGGCGTCGCGCCGGGCCCGCGCCGAACGCCTCGCCGCCCCCTGACCTCACACTCTCCTAACACCGTCGTCACGAGGCCGTCACGGCCCTGAGCGATCGTGGACGAAGCGTCTCCAGACGCCGACAGTTCCACATCATTCGGAAGGGGCGGCCATGACCACAATCCGTACACTCACCGTGGGAGGCCTGGTGGGCGTCGCCCTGACGCTCGGGCTGGCGGGCGTCGCTTCCGCGACACCGACCTCATCGACGGCGGGGACCTCCACCACGGCAACCTCCACCACGACGCCGTCCGGCTCGCACTCCACCACGTCGGCACCCCCGCGTGTCCTCACCGGCCCCGAGATCTGGAGGATCGTCCGACCCCGGCACGGCATCAGCTGTGCTCACGCCGCCAAGCAGGTACAGAGGGTGAAGCAGGCGGAGTCGGCGGCGGCCAAGCGCATGACCCGCCACCAGGCGAAGGCGTCGCGTCAGCAGGCGAAGGCGTCGCACCAGCAGTCGAGCGGGTCTCGGCACGCCACGAAGCGAACCACCCACACCACGGCCAAGGTCAGCGGTTTCCAGAAGCTTCACAGCGAGGGTCAGGCCTTGATCAAGCGGATCGAGGCAAAGTGCCCGTCGGCCGCCCCCGCCGTCTGACCCCCCGCTGACTGGCGCCGTGGGCTGAGCCGATCACGGCCCAGATTCCCACCACCCACCAGGCCAGGAGGGCCCCATAGAAAGTGGTCCGGTGGGTAGAGGTGAGCAACCACAATTCGATGTTGGCCGGGCCCGTCACGTAGACGACGAGAATGAACCCCAGACCGGCGAGCAGCGCCGCCCAGGTCCAGGCGTCGGAACCGAATCCCATGGCCCGACGGGCCCGGCCCAACACGATCATGGCGACCAGGGCCACGGGTGCCGCCAGCAGCAGGATATGCAGGTGTGCGGCCATCGACACCACGCTGTCGTGCAAACGCGACACATCGTTGCCGTCGCGGGGACCCGGCGCCGCCGCATTCGGAGCCGCATGGAGCACACGGGTCACAAGAGGCCACAACCCGAGACCGATGACGCCGGCGGCGCCAGCCGCCATCGGCCGCCACCAGCGACCTGTCTCGCCCACGGGGGACGAGACGGCGCCGCGCAGGGCGACCAGGGCCACGATGGCCATCGACGTGACGTAGCCCTCGTCCTTGGTCAACCCGGCCACCGCCAACAGCACCACGGCGGCGCCGAGGTCGGTTCGCCGTCCGCTCAGGACGAGGCCGAAGCCGACGGCGCCGACGGCGCTGGTCGCCCACAGCATGTCGGCGTACCCGTTGGTGGCGAACGGACCGGCCACGCCGAAGGCGACGAGCACGAGCAGAACGGCGCTCCCGGCGCCGACCACACAGGGAACGGTGCCCACTCCGAGTCCGACGGTGGCCGATGCGTCCGGACCCCGGGCATCGGCCACCCACCGCCCGGCGCGACGGCCGAGATCGACGAGCATCCACGCCGCCGCCATGGCCGCACAGGCGTTCAAGAGGGCCACGACGACCACCCCGAAGCGGTCGGTGTGGTTCCCGGTGATCACCCATGACAGAGCCACCGTTCCTCCGACCAGGGGCGGGTAGCCGGCATGAGCGAAGGGCAACGCCGTATTGCGCAGAGCGGCCAGCGACACGGCGTGGCCCTGCTCGTACCAGCGCCCGTGGAGCATCCAGATCGTCCGGGCGTCGAAGCCCACCGATGGTGTGCGCAGAGCGATGAGGGACCATCCGGCGGCGACCGTCATGCCGATCAGTGCCACCAGCCCGGTCAGCCGGTCGAGGACCGAAGGCGTTTCGGGGTTACGCCGATGGGGACGACGTGACGGACGAAGCAGCCACAAGGCGACCACCACCGTCGTGGCGCCCAGGGCCAGGGCCACGAACCAGCCCTCGAGCGTCCCGCCGACGGCCACCGATCCGGCGGTGGCCACGGCGGCCAGGACGGAACCTCCGAGGGGGACGAGAGGCACCGCCACCAGACGGAAGCCCACCAGAGCGAGCACCGGAAGCGCCCCGGCGGCGGCCAGGACGATCACCATCACCACGGCTCCGACCGGGACGCTCACAGCAGGCCGCTCACAGCGGGACGTTCACAGCGGGGTGGCCGGGGGACTCCGGCGGCCGCCGAGAGAACCGTCGCCCCCGGTGCGTACCCCTCCCGTGGGATCGTGGGCCACGACCACCGAGCCGAGACAGCTCCCCGGCCCCGGGCGCGCCACCAGTGTGAGCACGACATGCCCCGAGCGACGATCGCTGATCACGGCGAAGGGAGCGACCACTTTGGCCAGCGTGACCCCGGACCCGGGATCGGCCATGGAGACGTCGACCGTCTCACCCCGGTACAGAAGGCTGTGGGCTTGCGCCGACAGGCAGTCGTAGTACGCCAGATCGAGCCGCCAGGCCGACACCTCGGCCGGATCGGCCCGGGCCGCCGTGGCCCGGACGCCGCGGACAGCACCCACGGCCAGGCCGGCCAGGCCGACTCCGACGAGGCCGGCGGCGACGACCCGGGTGACGACGGACACCCGGGCGCGGCCATGCCTCGTCATCAGCGACGAGGCGACAGAGGGAGGCGACCGCAGGAGGCTGCCCCGGACCCGGCCGACACCATGCCGTCAGGCCGAACCGCAGGGGAGCTTGGCGTACCAGGCCGGCGGCGGCTGGGGCAGGACCGTGGGCCAGGTGCCGGCCGCGGAGACCGACTGGTGCACGCGCCCCATGGCCACGACCTGGGGGAGCAGCCGCGCCGCCACCCATTCGCCCCCGGCCACGGTGAAGTGGACACCGTCGCCACAGCGCACGTTGACCCCGCCCACGTCCGCCGCATACCGGCCCCCGGGCGAGAGCCACCGGCCGAGGGCGATGGCGCTCACGGCGCCGCCGCCGGTGACCCCGCCGGTGACCCCGCCACCCACGTCGGGGACATCGGCCGATGCCAGCTTGGCCGACGCCGCACCCGAGCCCACGCTCTCGATGATCCGGTTGTCGATGGCCACACGCGCCGGGTTGTCCTCGGGCCAGGGCGCGCCGCTCACCTGCACGCCGCTGTCGTAATAGGGCGAGGTGAGAAGCACCACGTGGGCACCGCGCGAGCCGAGGACCGAGACGGCGCTCTCGAAGCGACCGGTGACATAGGAGTCGAAGGCGGCGTCGCCCAGGTGCTCCCACCGGCCGGCGACCTCCTGGTTGAAGACCTCGCCACGGGCGACGTAGACGACGACGTCGGGGTTCCACCGATCGACCCACGACCGCCACCGGGCCAGAAGGCCGTCGGGGTTGCCGTACTGGCACGGGGTTCCGGGGGCAACGGTGGACCAGAGGGCCTGGAACGACTGGTCCATGGACAGCGAGCACCCCGGGCTTCCCTCGTTCACCACCACGGCGTCGTAGGAGGCGGCCACCCGACTGAGGCCGACGCCGAGGGTTCCCGCCACCGAGTCCCCGACCACGAGCACCTTCACCTTCGGGCCGTGGACGGCGTGGATGACGTGGCGGGGGAGCGGGGTGATCGAGGTGGCGGCATCGGCCGCGCCGGGCAGGACACCGGCCAAGAAGACCGTCAGCACCGCCCCGGCGGCCGCCATGGGGATGGCCACCGTGGCGCGCCACGACCGCAACGACCCGCGGCGGATGGGCATCTCCACGGCGTAGGCGGAGACACTGGCCACGGCCACCACGACCACGATGCGCAGGCCGAAGAGGGGATAGCCCTCGAGGTGGGTCCGGGGTCCCGACAGGATCAGGGCCATCGGCAGGTACCAGAGGTACATGCCATAGGAGATCCGGCCCAGGTACCGCAGCGGTCGGACACTGAGAAAGTTGCCCAGCGCCGTGCCGGGGATCTGGGTGACGCAGGCGATGATGGCCGCCGTGCTCAGCGCGGCGAGGAAGAAGCCGCCGTGGAAGGCGAGCAGCGACGTCTCGGGGACGTGGGCCCACAACGCCGAGGTACCGGCCAGTCCGAGCAGTCCCCCGGCAGCCAACAACCCTTTGGCCCGCCGGGTGCCGGCCCGCGGCAGCAGGGCGGTGGCCACAGCCAGGGCGGCGCCGACCAGGATGGCCTGGGCCCGGGTATCGCTTCCGTAGTAGCTGCGCGCCGTGTCGCTTCCCTGATGGGTGATGGCGGCCATCCACACCGCCGATGCCACCGCCCCTCCGGCCGAGACGGCCAGAAGGATCCACAGCCGGTGCCGACGGGTGAGCGCCGAGTCGTGACCGGCTCTGTCGCGTCGTCGGATCCCACCGCGCAGAACGAACAGGACGAGCAGTGGCCAGACTACGTAGAACTGCTCCTCGATGGCCAGCGACCACGTATGCAGCAACGGTGACGGCTGTCCGGTGGCGGCGAAGTAGTTGGAGTGCTCGGCGATCAGGTGCCAATTGGCAGAGTAGAAGACGGTGGCGATGGCATCGCCGAGCAGTTGGGGGCTGGCGAGCGTCTGGGGCCAGAGGGCGGCGATGACCCCGACCGCGGTCAGCATCACGAAGAGCGCCGGAAGCAGCCGCCGGGCTCGCCGGGCCCAGAACGACGTCAGCGAGATGCGACCTTTTCCGGTCCACTCGGCCACGAGGAGTGAGGTAATGAGAAAACCGGACAAGGTGAAGAAGGTGTCGACGCCGAAGTAGCTGCCAGGCAGCGAGCTCAGGTTGGTGTGGAAGGCGATGACGGCCAGAACGGCGAAAGCACGCAGGCCATCGAGCGCGGGGATATAACCCGACGTCGTCGACGACGCCTCTGGCGCCCGCCCCTCCATCCGCCCCTCCCGCCGTCCCCCGGGGTGTCGCCTGACACTGCCCCCTACCTGCCCATTCAGTGTAGCGGGCCCACCTTTTCCGGGTGGGAGGCCCAGGTGACTGAGAACACAAGTAGGGGTGGGGGGGCCTTTTCACAGGGTCCCGCGGAGGGTGAGCTTCTTAGGTGACCTGCGCTTCGCGCCGATATCCGAGGGATGCGCGACGACCATTTGGGTGAAGACCGCCATTTGGGTGAAGACCGCCATTGGGGTGAAGACCGCCATTTGGGTGAAGACCGCCATTGGGGTGAAACGGTGCAGGGCGCGTGTCGGCGCCCTGCGTGGTTCCGCCTCGGCTGCGTGGTGATCGCCGTCGAGGTGGCGGCACTGGCTGTCCTGGTGGTGGTCCCGCGGCCTGCCGGTCACTCCCGCACCGCGACAGCACGGCTCGACGCCGTCGCCGGCGGCCGCGCCGACGGGGGACCGTCCAACGTCGGCCGGCAGGCGGTGGCGCCGACGAGCACCACACTGCCGCCGCCGACCACGACCACTGCGCCGGCCACGACCGTCGCGCCGGCCCCCGCCCCCACGACGCCGGCGTCGCGCATTGCCGCGCCGCCACCTCGTCCCACACCGCCGCCTCCAGCTCCCCCGGCACCGGCCCACGGGATCCTGCCGCCCCACAACCCACCGGCCAACATCGCCGCCCAACCCAATTTCCTGTCGTCCTGCTCGTCCTCAGGGGACGACAACACGTCGGGCTGCATCGACGCCACGGTGGCCGCCATCGACAACGCCCGGAGAGTCGAGGGACTCCCGGGCATGAGCCTGCCCAGCAACTGGAGTGCGCTCACCCCGCAGGAGCAGCTCTACGTGGGCACCAACCTCGAGCGCACGGTGCGGGGCCTGCCGGCGCTGTCGGCCATGGCCACTCTTCTCGACCAGGCCTCGGCCCAGGGGGCGGCGACGGGAGCCGATCCTTCTCCGCCGGGCGGATTCCCCTACGAGCAATGGGGAGGCAACTGGGCCGGCGGCGTGGGCAATCCCCTCGAGGCCATCTACTACTGGATGTACAACGACGGACCCGGCTCGGCCAACGCCGACTGCACGCCGGGAAACAGCTCCGGTTGTTGGGGACACCGCGACGAGATCCTGCTCTCGTTGACCTGCACTCCCTGTGTCATGGGGACGGGCTTCGACGATCACGGCTGGGAGGGCCAACCGAGTTGGGCCGAGCTCCTGGTGGGTTCATCGGGCTCCCCGGCCCTCGATTTCACCTGGCAACAGGAGTCGGCCTACCTGTCCTGATGGGCCCCGTCCCGGTGAAGCGTCCAGGACAGGCCGCCGGCCACGTGGCGAAGGAATGTCGGGTTCTCCCAGGCCGCGGGAAAGTGTCCGAGCGACGTGTAGAAGGCGCGGCCTCGGCCCTCGGTGAAGCACCAGGCCAGAGGGAAGCCGCAATCCGGTACCCGGGCATCGGGCAGGCTCATGTCGAGCTGACCGTGGGCCACACGCAGAAGGACGTGGGCGTCGGGTCGCAGGGCGCCAAAGAGATAGACCTCGTCGTACCAGCGCCACGGTGAGCTCAGATGGGCGGTGGCGGGGTGGACCCGGTCGGCGATCTCGATCTCGAACTCCTGGGTCCAGGGGTGGCCGTCGAAGCGGGCCCCGACCAGTGCGGCGTACCCGTCCCAACCCCGACAGGCATCGGTGGCCGAGTGGAGGCCGACCACCGACAGCCGACCGCGGCGGACGCTGTCGGTGATGGCGTCGCGCTGGGCGGTGGACCACGGGGTCTCGCCGATGGTGAACAACGACAGGACACCACCATGGGCGAGGTCGGCCGGCGATATGTCGGTGACGTCGGACACGGTGACGGGCTCGAGTCCGGCCAGTCCGGCCAGTTCTCCGAGCGCGGTGGAAGCTTGGCTGAGCACTCCGTGGACGCCCGAAGGGCCGTCAGGATACGGAGCGACCTGCGTCACGATGAACATCGGTGATCGGGTCATGACCTGATCGTAGGGCCGGCCGTCGTCGACACCGCCTGTGCTCTCGTGTCGGTACGCGGTTTTCCGTTCACGACCACCGGTTCCGTGTCACCGTGTGCGGGTGCCTCTTCGCCATGCGGCGGTGCCGCCTTGACCGGTGGCACCGAGAGCCTGCGTCTGCGCGGATGGCACGACCGGGCCATCGTCGGCCTGGCCCTGATGGCACTGTGCTCGGGGTTCGGGCAATTCGGTGCCGTGGCCGCCCTGGGCGACGTGGCCAAGAGCTTCGGTCAGGTGACGTCCGGGGGCACGCCCATCCAGCAGGCGGGGCTCTCCGGTACCGAGCTCGGCGTGGGCCTGGCCGTGTTGCGGCTGGCCTCGCTGGGAGGCCTGCCCCTGTCGGGCCTGGCCGACCGGGTGGGGCGCCGGATCACCCTGATCGCCAGCTGCGCCTTCGGACTGACCTTCACGGTGGCGGCGGCGGCCAGCCCCGGCTACTGGTGGTTCGTCGTCATCTTCGCCTTCGGCCGACCCCTGCTGAGCGCCACGAACGCCGTGGCCCAGGTGGGTGCGGCCGAGGAGACCGCCGCGCGCGACCGGGCCAAAGCCGTCGCCCTGGTCGCCGCCGGCTACGGGGTGGGGTCGGGCCTGACCGCCGTGATCCACGGCCTGGCCAAATCCAGTCTCGGCTTCCGGGGTCTGTTCGTCCTCGCCGTCGTGCCCTTGGCGTCCGTCTTCTTCATCCGGCGCTGGTTGGTCGAACCCCACCGGTTCACCGTGGCCCGGGCCGCCGGCGGCCATCGGGTGCCCGTGTTCGGGGCCGTGGGCCCGGCCTTCCGCCGTCGATTGCTCGTGGTCACGGCCCTCGTCTTCGCCGTCTCGGTGATCACCGGACCGGCCAACAGCTTCATCTTCGTCTACGCCCAGAACGTTCTCGGCCTGTCGGGGGCGGTGACCGCCGCCATGGTGGTGGTGGCCGGGGTGGTCGGTCTGGGGGGACTGCTGGCCGGCCGGTGGCTGGCCGATCATGTCGGACGACGGCCGACCGGGGCCGCCTCCATGGTGGCCATGGCCGTAGCCGGGGTGTTCACCTACAGCGGGTCGCGGCCCGCCCTGTTGATCGGCTACGAGCTCGGTGTCCTGGCCGCCTCCACCTTCGCCCCGGCGGCCGGAACATTCGTCAATGAGTTGTTCCCCACGTCGGTGCGCGCCTCGGTGGCGGGATGGAACATCGCCGCCAGCGTTCTCGGCGCGGTGGTGGGTCTCGTCGCCTTCGGGGCCATCGCCCAGGTGGGCACCCACTTCGACGGGCTCCGGGCGGCGGCGACCACCTTCCTCCCCGTCTTGGTGGCCACCGTCTTGTTCCTCAGGTTGCCCGAAACGAAGGGCCGCGAGCCCGAGGATCTCTGGCCCCAGGCCGGCTGAGTTGTCGTCAGGGCACCCGTCGGGCGCTACGGTCGCATCGCGTGGAGCTGGTGGAGACCTTGCGGACGACGGGAGCGGTGCGCGACTTTCGCCCCGATCCCGTCCCCGACGATGTGGTGGCCCGGATCCTCGACACGGCCCGCTTCGCTCCGAGCGGCGGCAACCGGCAGGCCTGGAGGGTGGTTCTGCTCCGTGATCCCGACACCCGCCTCCGGTTGCGTCAGATCTACCTGAAGGGCTGGTATCCGTACCTGGCCATGGGGGCGGCGGGTCTGGTGCCCTGGGCCCCGCTCACCGATCGTGAGGCGGAGAGCGAGGCGCTGACGGCGGCGTCGGCCATGGCCGAGACGGCGGCGGCCGGACCGGGCGGGTTCGCCGAGCATCTCGAAGACGTTCCCGTCCTGCTCGTGCTCCTGGCCGATCTGCGGGCCCTGGCCGCGGTCGACCGTGATCTCGACCGCTACACACTGGTCGGGGGGGCGTCCATCTATCCGTTCGCCTGGAGCATCCTGCTCGCCGGGCGCGCCGAAGGATTGTCCGGTGTGATGACGACCATGACCACTCTGCACGAGGACGAGGTGCGGAGCCTTCTGTCGGTGCCCGCCCATCTGGCCGTGGCCGGCGTCTTGGCCCTGGGCCGGCCGGTGCATCAACCGACCAAGCTCCGCCGGGCCCCGGTCGCCGACTTCGCCACCGTCGACCGTTTCGACGGTCCGGTCCTGGCCGGTCCGTGACGCGCCACTGATCGGGGGCGGTCGGTGACCGGCGACAACGAGACCTTCACCTTCGTGCCCGATGACCCCGGCCTGGTGGTGGCGCGCATGGACGGTCTCGGCGCGCGGCACAAGGGATGGATCAACCTGGTTCCCGAGGTCCGGGAGGAGGATCAACCGGATCCCGCCGTCGGGCTCGGCACCCTGTTCACCGGAACCATCCACGAGATACCCATCTGCACGTGGGCGGCGGGGAAGGACGGTCGCCGGGGGGTCGAACCCGATTCCCTGGGCATCCAACACAACACGGGGACGAAGGTGGTGGCCCGGCTGGCCGGTCTCGACGTACCGCTGCCCCCGGGCTGGCGGTGGCGCCAGGACCATCCCCGACGGGGCCTGGTGGTGCTCGTGCCGCTCGAGGTGAGCCACGCCGATCAACTCGCCTGGCTCCTGCGGGCCGGCGCCGTACTGAGCACGGTGCCGCTCACCGGACGCTGGGAGGCCCGGGTCCGACCAGGTCGGTAACCTCGGCGGCCATGGCCCCTCTGCGCATCGGTGTGCTCGGCGCCGCCCGGATCGCCCCCGCCGCCATCGTCCGGCCCGCCCGGGCGGTGGAGGGTGTCGAGGTGGTGGCGATCGCCGCCCGTGACCGCCGTCGCGCCCGGGCCTTCGCCGACAGACAGGGCATAGCCCGTGTCGTCGACTCCTACGAGGAGCTGGTCACCGACCCCGGCATCGACGCCATCTACAACCCGCTGCCGAACGGTCTGCACGGCCGCTGGACCATGGCGGCCATGGCGGCGGGAAAGCACGTGCTGTGCGAGAAGCCCTTCACGGCCAACGCCGAGGAGGCCCGAGCGGTGGCCGCCGCCCACGCCGGTTCGTCCGTGGTGCTGATGGAGGCCTTCCACTACCGCTACCACCCCTTGTTCGCCCGGGTGCGGGAGTTGATGGACAGCGGTGCCGTGGGCACCGTGCGGCACCTGGAGGCCTGGCTGTGCTTCCCTCTCTTGTCGACCAAGGACATCCGTTGGAATCTGGCCCTGGCCGGGGGCGCCACCATGGACGCCGGCTGCTACCCGATCCACATGGTCCGGCACCTCGGCGACGGCGAGCCCGAGGTCAGCTCCGCACGGGCCCGGCTGCGGTCGCCCGGAGTGGACCGTTTCATGGAGGCGGATCTCCGGTTCGCCGGCGGCGTGACCGGACGCATCGTCTGTTCGATGCTCTCCTCACAGTTCCTGCGGATCGGCCTGCGGGTGCGCGGCGACGACGGTGAGATCCGTGTGCTCAATCCCCTGGCCCCCGACCGGTTCCACCGGCTGACGGTGCGGACGAAAGACGGCAAGCAGGTCGAACACTTCACCCGCCGGCATACCTACGACTTCCAACTGGAGGCATTCCTACGCGCCGCCGCCGGCGGTGGTGCGGTCCTCACCGGCCCCGACGACGCCATGGCCAACATGGTCGTCATCGACGCCGTCTACCGGGCCGCCGGACTCGAGCCCCGTCAGCCGACGGCGTAGCCGACGCATCGGACCACGCCGCTGATCGGAAGCGTCGGACCGGCGCTCAGAACATCCCCTCTCCCAGTCCGGCGGCCAGAGTGGCCCCCAACTCGGCGGCGGCCTCCAGGTCGGAGGGCGCGATATCGCCCACCACCGTCACCGGGGGAAGGACCAACCGCCAGCGCAGGCCGGTGGCGATCTTCTCGACGCTGGCCACGGCACCGTCGACATCGGTGTCACCCTTCACGATCAGTGCGTAGGGGCGGCCGGCCGAGTGTTCGAGACAGGGGTGGTAGATCCGCTCGAAGAAGTCCTTGAGAGCGCCCGACAGGGAACCGAAGCGGGCCGGGGTGGCCAAGAGAAGGGCGTCGGCCCACAAGACGTCGTGCGCGTCGGCGTCGAAAGCGCCCCGGACCCGTAACTCGACGTCCTCTTCCGTGCTGCCGACCACCTCGGCGGCGCCGGCCACGGCGGCGTCGCAGAGGACGGCGGTCGACCCCGAGCGGGAATGGTGGACGACACAGAGGTTCTTCGACACGGACCCCGATGGTAGAAGGCGGTGGTGGTGGACCGGCCCTGAATGAAACCGGCCCTGAATGAAATAGCCACCGCGGCGGCTCTACCGTCGGAGACGTGAACCACAAGAGGGGGGTGGCGATGGCGATGGCCTCCATCGCCCTGTCCGCCGCCACCGTCCTTCTCGGCCGCACCCCGGCCTTGGCCGGCCCGCAGACCCCGGGGTCGCCACCGGTACCGGACGTGGGTGGTGTCCAGGCCAGCACGCCAGCGGCGATCGCCGCCCAGGCCTCCGTGGTCGGATCACCCTGGGATCCCCAGTCCATGGCGGCGCCGGGGGGACGGTATCTCCGCGACAGCTTTGGACGGGTGGTGACCCTGCACGGGGTGAACGCCGTCTACAAGCACGCCCCCTACGAACTCGCCGTCGCTCCCGGCCAGGCCTTCGATTTCTCGGCCGCCGACGCCGCCGCCATCGCCGGGGCCGGCTTCAACATGGTCCGGCTGGGCATCCTGTGGGAGGGCCTCGAACCGGGCGGCGCACCGAACGCCCCCGCCGTCTGTGCGCCGGGCGCCCCCCGTGAACCGGGTCGCTTCTCGACGGCCACGGCCGACGCCTATCTGGACCGCGTCGTCGGTGTCGTCGATCTTCTCGGCCGCTTTCACATCCACACGCTTCTCGACATGCACCAGGACGTCTACGCCGAAGCGTTCCGAGGGGAGGGGGCGCCTCCGTGGGCGGTGTGCACGGACGGCCAACCCATCCAGGTGCTCCCGGACCGGTGGTCGCGCAACTACGCCAGCGCCAGCCTGAACATCGCCGAGAGACACTTCTGGCAGAACAACGTCGTCGGGAATCTCCAGGGCCAATTCGACCAGGTCTGGGCCACGGTGGCCTCCACCTTCCGGGACAACCCGTGGGTCGTGGGTTACGACCCGTACAACGAGCCCTTCTCGCGTGGCGCCGCCCTCGTGGCCGGATCGGACCCAGCCAGCTATGTGGCCACCGATCTCGAATGCTTCTATACGGGTCGCCTCCACCCGGGACTGGCCCCGGGCACCCACACCCCGGTGTCGTGCCCGGCCACCGACCCCGCCCTCGGGGTCGTGCCCACCATCGAAGCGGCCGATCCGAACCACCTGGTCTTCGTGGAACCCGACATCTACTACGACCACGGTGCCCCGGACACCCTCGGCCCCATGCCCTTTCCCCGCCTCGTCTACAACGTCCACGTCTACTGTTCGCACCGAAATCCCGTGACCGGGGCCCCGGCGTCACCCCCGGCCTGCGCCGCCCAGGCTCTTCGACAGCTGGCCGTCCGAGCCGGTCAGCGCGACCTTCTGTCCACACCCGAGCAGCCGGGCGGGCCTCCGATGTTCCTGTCCGAATTCGGCGCCACCGGCGATCCCGCGGTCCTGCAGTCGGTGACGACCGGCGCCGCCCAGATGCAGATCGGTTGGGCCTACTGGTCCTGGAAGTACTACAACGACCCGACGGGCAGTTCCGATGAACCGTTGGCCACCTCCGACGGCCGGCTGCTCCCTCAGATCACGACGCTGGCCACCCCTTATGCCGAGGCCATCGCCGGCCGGCCGACCCGGACGAGCTACGACCCGGCCACGCGGATCTTCGCTCTCGCCTACCTGGCCGATCCCGCCGTCGATGCCCCGAGCGTCGTCATCACCGCCCCGGCGCGCTACCCCGACGGCTACTGCGCCACGGCGTCGGGAGCCACCATCGAGTCCGCTCCGGGGGCGTCGCACCTGTTGCTCGAGAACGATCCGGCAGCCGGACCGGTCACCTTCCGGCTGGCTCCGGGGCCGTGCCCGGCGTCGCCCGGCACATCCTGACCAACCCGGCAATATCATCTGTGGGATAGATCATCTATGATATAAGTCCACCGTGGTGGAGAGCGGAGTTGCTATCGAACATATGTTCGTTACACTACGGCCCATGCGCGGATCCAGGGCCTTCCGCTGGCGCTTGGCCGACGACGACGGGGGCCAGTCGGCGCTCTTCGCCGAGGAGGAGCTCCTCCAGCGCCAGCTGGGCATGGGCGCCTACCGGGGTCTCGAGTTCCTCCACGTCCGGGCCAAGCGGATCATCGGCACGGTACCGGAGATGTCGCGGCTTCCCTTCCGCCACACCATCAACGCCTACCGCGGCTGCAGCCATGCCTGTACATACTGTTTCGCCCGGCCCACCCATGAATACCTGGGCCTCGGGACCGGGGAGGACTTCGACCGGACCCTGGTGGTGAAGATCAACGCCGTCGAACGCGTCCGCGCCGAGGTGCGGGGGAGACGCTGGAACGGCGACGTCATCGCCATGGGGACGAATACTGATCCCTATCAGAGAGCCGAAGGCAAGTACCGCCTCACCCGGGGCATCGTCGACGCCCTGGCCGAGGTGGGAAACCCCTTCTCCATCCTCACCAAGTCGACGCTCATCCTGCGCGACCTCGACCGCCTGGTGGCGGCCGCCGGTCGCGCCGAGGTGCGGTGCAATTTCTCCATCGCCACCCTCGACCCCCGGGTCTGGAAGGCCACCGAACCCGGCACCCCGCACCCGCGCCAACGGGTGGACGCCGTCCGCCGGTTGAACGAAGCCGGAATCCCCACCGGCGTCCTCATCGCCCCCATCATCCCCGGCCTGTCGGATTCGGCCGAGCAATTGGAAGAGGTGACGGCGGCCTGTCTCGAGGCGGGCGCGGTCTCGGTGTCTCCGCTGGTGCTCCACCTCCGGCCCGGGGTGCGCGAGCACTTCCTGGCCGATCTGCAGACCAAGGACCCCGCACTGGCCGGGCAGCTCACCCGCCGTTACCGCCATGCCTACCTGCGCGCCGCGGAGCAGGACGACATCGTCGGCCCGGTGACCCGGACCGTCGTCCGTCTCCGGCCGCAGGCCCCACCGTCTCGCCAGTGGCATCCTTCGTCGGGCCCTCGCCCGCATGACCGCAGCCCGCATGACCGGTACCCCGGTGGTCGGACACCGGCCGCCGGGTCAGCCGAACAACTGCCTTTCGGTTCCTGAACTCTGTCGACCTACCCCTCTGTCAACCTGCCCCTCTGTCAACATGTCGGCATGGGCGACAGCGGCGGCGGCACCTGGGTGATCGACCTCGACGGTGTCGTCTGGCTGGCCCAGGAGCCCATCGCCGGTTCGGCCGACGCCGTGGCCCGGCTCCGCCGTGCCGGTATCAACGTCCTCTTCGCCACCAACAACGCCCTGCCCACCCTGGCCGAGCTCGTGGCCCAGTTGGCCGCGGTCGGCATCCCGGCCGAGCCGTCGGACCTCGTCACCTCGGCCCAGGCGGCGGCCTCCATGCTCGTCCCCGGCTCCACGGCCGTCGTCTGCGCCGGCGGGGGAGTGCGCGAGGCCCTGGCCGACCGCCACGTCACCGTCGTGGCCGAAGGACCGGCCGACGCCGTGGTGGTCGGCCTCACCCGGCAGTTCGACTTCGCCATGTTGGCCACGGCGGCGGCCACCGTCCGGGCCGGGGCCCGGCTGGTGGGCACCAACGAGGACGCCACCTACCCCACCCCGGCCGGTCTGCTGCCCGGCGCCGGAGCGCTGTTGGCCTCGGTGGCCACGGCCGCCCAGACGACACCGGACGTGGCCGGCAAACCCCATGAGCCCATCGTGGCCCTGTTGGCCGACCGCGCCCCCGACGCCCGCATGGTGGTGGGCGACCGACCCTCCACCGACGGCCTCCTGGCCCGGCGGCTGGGCGTTGCCTTCGCCCTCGTCCGCTCGGGCGTGACGGGACCGGCCGGCTCCGGCTCCGGCTCCGGCGGCCCGATGGTGGTGGAGCCGGAGATCGACGCCGCCGACCTGGCCGACGTCGTCGATCGTTTCCTGGCGTCCTGAACCGGCATCGGGCCAGCACAGCGGCCCGGCCGCGCGCCCTTGCCGCGTGCCATCGCGGGTCGTAGCGTGGCGCCCATGCCCCCCAATGACGGTCTGAAGCGGTATCTCGAAGCAGGATTGGCGCTCACCCAGATCACCCGCGCCCGAGCCGAGGAACTCGTCCACGAGCTGATCCAGGCCGGCGAGGTGGAGACCACCCGTGCCCAGGACTGGGTGGAGGACCTCGTGAAGACGAGCCGGGAACGATCCGACACTCTGCTCTCGACCGTCCGCGGCGAGGTGAAGTCGCAGTTGGCCGAGATCGGGATCACCAGCATGGACGACCTGGCCCACCGCGTGGCCGAGGTGCTCGACCGGGCCGAGACGGCGGCCCGCAAGGCCACCAACCGCGGTCCCGGTCGGGGACGCACGTCGGCCCGGGCCACCACCACCAAGAAGGCCCCGGCCCGCAAGGCGCCGGCCAAGAAGGCTCCGGCCAAGTCGGCGGCCAAGAAGACCTCGTCCGGTCCCGCCGGGGCCCGGGCCGGCACCACGAAGGCCGGCACCAAGAAAGCCGCCACCAAGAAGGCTCCGGCCAAGTCGGCGGCCAAGAAGACGACCTCGACGGCGAGCAAGGCGCGCCGCTGACTCGACGGAGCATCCGCCGCCGACTCGATCTCGAGTTGGTCCGGCGAGGGCTCGTTGCCTCTCGCGCTCACGCGCACGATGTCGTCGCCCGCGGTGCCGTCCTGGTCGGTGGGGCGGTGGCCGACAAGCCCGCCCGTCTGGTGGCCGAGAGCGACGCCATCGTGGTCGAGCGGGCCGGACGGCGCTTCGTCTCGCGCGGTGGTGACAAGCTCGAGGCCGCCCTCGAGCGCTTCGCCGTCGCCGTCGCCGGTCGCCGCTGCCTGGACGCCGGCGCCTCCACCGGTGGTTTCAGCGACTGCCTGCTCCAGAGGGGAGCCGCCTCGGTCATGGCCGTGGACGTCGGTTACGGCCAACTCCATCCCCGCATCCGCGCCGACCGGCGCGTCACCGTCCGCGAGAGGACGAACATCCGGAGCCTGGCCGACTCCCCCGATGAACCGGACGAAGCCTTCGAGCTCATCGTCGCCGATCTGTCTTTCATCTCCCTGACCGTCGTCGTTCCCCGACTGGCGGGAACCCTGGCCGCCCCCGGCGCCGATCTGCTGTTGCTCGTCAAGCCCCAGTTCGAGGTCGGACACGTCGAGGCCAGCCGAGGCCGGGGAGTCGTGCGCGATCCGGTGTTGCGTCGGGGTGCGCTCGACAAGGTCGCCTCCGCCCTCACCGACGCCGGAGCGACCATCATGGGAGCCATGGCGTCCCCCGTCCTCGGCCCGGCCGGAAATGCGGAATACCTCCTCTGGGCCCGCCGGCCGCAACGAGGGGTCGAACGGCCGGTCGCCATCGACGTCGACGAAGCCCTGGCCGCCGCCGTCGCCGGCTCACCGGACAGCACCGACGCCGCCTCCCGTCCCGGGGACCGGTAGCCGCCGGTGGTGGCCGTCGCCTTCGTCGTGCATCCCGACCGTCCCGTGGCGGCCGACTTGGCCGCCCGTGCCGGCGACTGGCTGGTGCAGCGCGGCCACACGGTGACGCGGGTCGTCGAATCCATCCACAACGACGACGGGCTCGACGACGATGCCGTCGACCTGGCCGTCAGCCTGGGCGGGGACGGCACCATGCTCCGCACGGTGGCCATGGCCGCCGGACGCGGCATCCCCATCCTGGGGGTGAACCTGGGCCAGCTCGGCTACCTCACCGAAGTGGAACCGTCCGCTCTCGAACATGCCCTCGAACGCTTCATCAGTGGCGACTACGAGATCGAGCAACGCATGACCCTCGAGGTCGAGATCAGGCGCGCCGGACCCCGACCACCGTCGGACGCCGGTTCCCCCTACCTGGTGCTGAACGAGGCCGTGGTGGAGAAGACGGTCTCGGGACACACCGTCCGCCTCAGCACCTCGATCGCCGGGCTCCCCTTCGTCACCTATCTGGCTGACGGACTCCTCGTCTGCACACCGACGGGATCCACCGCCTACAACCTTTCGGCCCGTGGGCCCATCCTGAGCCCGCTCCTGCGCGCCATCGTCGTCACGCCCATCTCCGCCCACATGCTCTTCGACCGGACCATCGTCTTGGAACCCCGGCAGTGGCTCCGGGTCGAAGTGGCCGGACCGCGGCCCGGCATTCTCGTCATCGACGGTGTCAGCGTGGCCCAGCTGGAGCCGGGCGATGCCGTCGAGTGCCGCGAAGGTCCGGTCGACGCCCGACTGGTCTCGCTCGGTCATCGCGACTTCCACGCCATCTTGCGGTCCAGGTTCCACCTGGCCGATCGCTGATCGGTCCGGTCCCGACCATGCTCGTCGAGCTCCGGGTGAAGGACCTGGGTGTCATCGAATCGGTCACCCTCGACATCGAGGCGGGCATGACGGCGCTCACCGGCGAGACGGGAGCCGGCAAGACCCTTCTGGTCGAAGCCCTCGAACTGCTCGTCGGAGGACGGGCCGATCCCGTCCTCGTCCGGCCCGGAGCCGATCAGGCCCTCGTCGAGGGCCGCTTCGTCGTTGACGACGACGAGGTCATCCTGGCCCGGGCCATTGCCACCAAGGGACGGTCACGCGCCTGGATCGACGGGCGCATGGCCCCGGTCTCGGCGCTCTCGGAGATCGGGGCCAAGCTGGTCGACCTCCACGGACAGCACGCCCACCAGTCGCTTCTCGATCCCGCCGTCCAGCGCCGTTCCCTCGACACCTTCGCCGCCATCGACACGGCACCTCTTCTCGCCGCCCGCGCCGCCTGCCGCTCGCTCGTGGCCGAGCTCGACGCCCTGGGCGGCGACGTCAGGGCCCGGGCCCGCGAGCTCGACCTCCTTCGTCATCAGCTGTCGGAGATCGACGGCGCCGGCCTGACCGACCCCGACGAGGACGCCGTCCTGGCCGTGGAAGAAGAGCGGCTGGCCGAAGCGTCGGCCCACCGCCAGGCGGCGGGGGAGGCCCTGGCCGCCCTGGACGCCGAGCAGAGCGGGGCGCCAGCGGCTCCGGGACGAGGCGCCACCGGCGCGCTGGACCAGATCGGGGCCGCCCACGGCGCCCTGGCCGGCCGCACACCGCTGGCCGCACTGGCCGGCCGGCTGGCCGCTCTCCAGGCCGACGCCGGCGACATCGCCTCGGAGCTGCGCCAGGTGGTCGAGACCTGGGAGGACGACCCGGAACGTCTGGCCGAGCTGCGGACACGGCGCAACACCCTGCACGAGTTGTCGCGCAAGTACGGCGAGGGCGTCGCCGGAGTGCTCGCCTACGCCGACGAGACACGGACCCGGGTGGCCACCCTCGAATCGGTCGAGCAGCGCGCCGGCGCGCTCCAGGCCGAGATCGCCGCCGCGCAGACCCGGCTGGCCGCCGTCGAGGCCGAGGTCGGCGCGGCCCGCCGACGGGGTGCGCCCGCTCTGGCCCGCGCCGTCGAGGAGCGCCTGCGGGCCCTGGCCATGCCCCGGGCCCGTCTCGAGGTCACGGTGGGCGAACGCGATCCCGGCGAGGACGTGGCTTTCCTGCTCGGCGCCAATCCGGGAGAAGCCGTTCTACCCCTGGCCAAGGTGGCCTCGGGGGGCGAGTTGGCCCGGGCCATGCTGGCCCTGCGTCTGGTCCTGACCGACGCCCCTCCCACCATCGTCTTCGACGAGGTCGACGCCGGCATCGGCGGCGAAGCGGCCCTGGCCGTCGGCCGGGCTCTGGCCGAGGTGGCCACTCGTCACCAGGTCCTCGTGGTCACCCACCTGGCCCAGGTGGCCGCCTCGGCCGGCCACCAGGTCGCCGTGCACAAAGAAGTCACCGGCGACCGCACCCTGGCCGTCACCCATGCCCTCGACGCCGAGGCCCGCGTCGTCGAATTGGCCCGCATGCTGTCCGGTCAGCCCGATTCACCGACGGCCCGCCGCCACGCCGAGGAGCTCCTGGCCGCGGCGGCCGACACCATGTCCACCGGTCCCACCACCGGTCCCACCACCGGTCCCACCACCGGCGCCGGGACGAAGAAGGCCAAGGCCCGTTGACCATGCCCCGATGACCCGCCCGCCGCCGCGGGTCGTCTAACGTGGACCAGGTGTTCAGCGGAATCCGAGCGTGAGCAAATACATCTTCGTCACCGGCGGGGTGTCCTCGTCGCTCGGTAAAGGTCTCACCGCTTCTTCTCTCGGTCGACTGCTCAAATGCCGGGGCCTGCGCGTCACCATGATCAAGCTCGACCCGTACATCAACGTGGACCCGGGCACCATGAACCCCTTCGAGCACGGCGAGGTCTTCGTCACCGACGACGGTGGTGAGACCGACCTCGACCTCGGTCACTACGAACGCTTCATCGACGAGAACCTGAGCCGTCGGTCGAACGCCACCACCGGTTCGATCTACCGCGACGTCATCGCCAAAGAACGGCGCGGTGCCTATCTGGGCAAGACCGTCCAGGTGATTCCCCACGTCACCGACGAGATCAAGGAACGCATCCGCAAAGTCGCCTCCGACGCCGTCGACGTCGTCATCGTGGAGGTGGGCGGCACCGTCGGCGACATCGAGATCCTTCCGTTCTTGGAGGCCATCCGGCAGTTCCGCCACGACGTGGGTCGCGACAACGTCTGCTACATGCACCTGACCCTGGTGCCCTATCTGGCGCCGTCGGGGGAGCAGAAGACCAAGCCCACCCAGCACTCGGTCACCCAGATCCGCGGCTACGGCATCCAGCCCGACGTCATCGTCTGCCGCTCCGACCAGCCCATCTCCGACGCGCTGAAGCGCAAGATCTCGCTGTTGTGCGACGTCCCCGTGGAGGGGGTGATCTCGGCCGTCGACGCGCCGAGCA
The DNA here is from genome assembly GCA_035535015.1 of Acidimicrobiales bacterium. Lineage (GTDB taxonomy): Bacteria > Actinomycetota > Acidimicrobiia > Acidimicrobiales > UBA8190 > Palsa-661. The sequence goes on from DATLQU010000042.1 coordinate 22,547, forward strand.
TCTACGAGATCCCTCTCGCCCTGCACGAGGAAGGCCTCGACCGGGTGGTCTGCCGCACCCTGGCCATCGACGATGAGCTCCACCCCGTCGACCTCTCCGGTTGGGAGCGGGTGGCGGCCCTGGTGGCCACGGCCGAGCGTCCCGTCCGCATCGCCGTGGTGGGCAAATACGTCACCCTGCCCGACGCCTACCTGTCGGTGGTCGAAGCCCTGCGCCACGCCGGGTTCCACCACGCCGCCAAGGTCGACCTGACCTGGATCCACTCGGCCGAACAGATGGACGACTGGCTGGCCGGCGACCGGCTGCAGCAGCTCGACGGCATCGTCATCCCCGGTGGTTTCGGAGAACGCGGTATCGAGGGCAAGGTGGCGGCCGCCCGCTACGCCCGGGAACACGACATCCCGTGCCTGGGCCTCTGTCTCGGCCTCCACGTGATGGTGATCGACTCGGCCCGTCACCTGGCCGGGCTCGAAGGGGCCAACTCCACCGAATTCGACTCCGTCACCCCGGCGCCGGTGATCTACCTGATGGAGGAGCAGCACGACGTGGTCGACATGGGCGGCACCATGCGCCTCGGCTCCTACGTGGCCCAGCTGCTCCCCGGATCGGTGGTGGCCGAGGCCTACGGCACCACCGTCGTCTCCGAGCGCCATCGTCACCGCTACGAGGTGAACACCCACTTCCAGCCGGCGCTGGAGAAGAGCGGCCTGGTCTGTTCGGGCATCTCCCCCGACGGGCGGCTGGTCGAATTCGTCGAACGGCCCGACCATCCCTTCTTCGTGGGCACCCAGGGCCACCCCGAGTTCAAGAGCCGTCCCGACCGGCCCCATCCTCTGTTCCGGGCGCTTCTGAACGCGGCGCTGGCCCGGGCCGAGGGCCGGCTGCCGCGCCTCATCGACATCGACGTCGATGTCGGCGCCGTCTCCTGACCGGCTGATCGCCATGGCCGAGGGACCGTCCCCGACGGACGGATCCGCCGGTTTCCGGCATCTCCGGGAAGAGCAGCGCTTCCGCGGCTGGCGGATCTCCGTGGTCCAGGCGACCTTCCGCGCCCCCGACGGCACCGAGTTCACCCGCGACATCGTCCGTCACCCGGGGGCGGTGGCCGTGGTCCCCGTCACCGATGACGGCGACGTCCTGCTCGTCCGTCAGTACCGGGGACCGGTCGACCGCGAACTGCTCGAGATCCCCGCCGGCACCCGGGACGTGGACGGCGAGTCACCGGCGGACACCGCCCGACGGGAACTGCTCGAGGAGGTGGGCGTCCACGCCCGCCGGATAGAGCTCCTCGGCACCATGCTGAACAGCCCCGGATTCTGCGACGAGGAGACCCACCTCTACCTGGCCACCGATCTCGAAGCGGCTACCCATGCCCGCGACGGCGTGGAGGAACAGCACATGGAGGTGGTCCCGGTGGCCCTGGCCGACGTGGACCGGCTGGTGGCGTCGGGCGAGTTGGTCGACGGCCAGACCATCCTCGGCCTGCTGCTCGCCCGCGGCGCCCTGGCCGGCGCCTGATGGCCCGGACCACCGTGGCCTCGGCGCTCAGCCCGAGCGCCGAGGAATACCTGACGTGGCTGGCCGTGGAACGCGGACGGGCCCGCAACACCCTCGTCTCGTACCGACGCGACCTCCTCGTCTACGAGGGCTACCTCAGCCGGCGCGGCCGCAGCCTCGACGACGCCGACCCGGCGTTGGTCGAGGACTACCTGGCCGCCCAACGCGCCTCGGGACTCGGACCCGCCTCGGTGGCCCGGGCCCAGGCCGCGGTGCGGGGGCTGCACCACTTCCGGCTGGAGGAGCGGTGGGCCGAGACCGATCCCACCACCGACGTCCGACCGACCGGCCTGGCCCGGCGGCTGCCCAAGGCACTGACCGAGGAGGAGACCGGGAAGCTCCTGGGGGCGGCACCCGGCGACGACCCGTCGGCCCGCCGCGACCGGGCCATACTGGAGGTGCTCTACGGGACGGGCATGCGGGTGTCGGAACTGGCCGGCCTCTCGCTCGGCGACCTGGGATCGGACACCGGTCTCGTCCGGGTGCTGGGCAAGGGGGCGAAGGAACGGCTCGTCCCCCTGGGGCGATGTGCCGCCGCCGCTCTCGACGAATGGCTGGCCCCGGCCGGCCGCGGCCGCTTCGAACCCCGTCGGTGGGCCCGGCGCGGCGACGCCGAGGCCGTCTTTCTGAACAGCCGGGGAGGCAGGCTCACCCGGCAGGGGATCTGGGGGGTGCTCAAGAAGCGGGCCCGGGCCGCCGGCCTCGAGGAGTTGGTCCATCCCCACGTGCTGCGGCACTCCTGTGCCACCCACATGCTGGCCCACGGGGCCGACATCCGGGTGGTCCAGGAGCTGCTTGGTCACGCCTCGATCGCCACCACCCAGGTGTACACCAAAGTCACCCTGGACCATCTCCGCCGGGTCTACGTGGCTGCCCACCCGCGCGCCGGACCCGAACCGTGGCAGTAATCTCGCGACGTGGCCGAGGACACCCCTACCGTGGACTTTCAGGTCCTACTCGAGTCCGA
>DATLQU010000043.1:0-49870 GCA_035535015.1 Acidimicrobiales bacterium
GACGACGACAACGGCAGCAGGATCGCTGTATGGAATCCCGAACTGGATTCCCGGCGCGACGACCCTGGCTGAGGCCCAGTCGAACTGCAGCCTGACCTCCTTTACGGGTGCCGCAAGCATCTCGGTCACGCAGTGGACCGGAAGCCCGGACAACGACTACGCCTGCTGAGGCTCGCGCAACCGTCTGACGTCGCTCAACCGCTCGGGTCGTTAGAGCGGGAGCCGTCGAGCAATTTCTCCAGCGCCACCTTGGGGATGAGGATGCGCCTGCCGATGCGGTGGCCGGAATCTCGCCACGGGACACGGCCTCGTAGGCAGTGGCTCGTGAGATGCCAAGGGCCGTGGCTGCTTCCTCGGCGGTCATGGTCAAGCGCTGCTGTGGCCGCTCCTCGATAACCGGCCCGACGGTCCGGCGCTCGACAAGAAGCTCCTGCCACTCGATGATGGCAACGGCCTCGTCCAGAACGTCGCTGTGGTCGTACCTGTGGGAGTCGAAAACCTCACCCGGCGCTCCTGACCTGGGCTTCTATCGGTTTGGTTGAGATCGCAACAATATGGGAAGTCGAGGCCAATAGCGTGGGAAATGGCCGAGTCCAGGGCCGCGTGACCGGACCCCAATAGCTGTGCCACCCGCTATGCGAGTTGGTGTGCCTGTCGGTTGAGCCAAGCCTCGACGAACTCGACCGGGGTGAGCCAGTCGTGTGCGCTGTGGGGCCTGTTGCTGTTGTAGTCGATCCTCCAGTCCTCAGTGAAGACCTTGGCCTCGAGCAGGGAGTCGAACTGCTGGCCGTTCAGGTGCTCGTCTCGCATGCGGCCGTTGAAGCTCTCGATCCAGGCGTTCTGCCACGGACTGCCGGGATCGATGAACACCGTGCCGGTGCCGTTGAAGCGGCACCAGTCGGCCACGGCGTAGGCGATGAACTCGGGCCCGTTGTCGAAGCGGACATGGGCAGGGGCGCCGCGCTCGTTGGCCAGGCGTTCGAGGCACCCCACCACCCCGTCGGCGTCGATCGAGCGTGCGACGTCGGTGGCGAGGGCCTCTCGGGTGAACTCGTCGACCACGTTCAAGATCTTGAGGGTCCTTCCGTCTGCGGTCTGGTCGAACTGGAAGTCCATGGCCCACACCACGTTGGGCCGGATGGGGCTGAAGGCGCCCATGGCGACGCCGATCCCCCGAAGGGGCTTCTTGCGCTTCTTGTAGGGCACACGCAGGCCTTCGGCGATCCAGAGGCGATGGATCCGCTTGTGGTTGACCCGCCAGCCGGCGTCTTTCGCCGCCTTGGCGGCTCGCCGCCAGCCCCACCTCGGCCGGCTCTTCGAGAAGGCCCGGAGGAACGCCCGGAGCGCCTGCTCGTCGTCGGGTGGGACCGGTGGGCGGAGACGCTGGGTGCTTCTGGCTTGACCCACGAGCTTGCAGGCCCTTCGTTCTGTCACCCCGAACTGCTTCCGAAGGGCCACCACGGCCCGCCGGCGGCTGTCCGGGGTTAGAAGTTTCCCCGGTTCAGCTCCTTCAACATGTCGATGTCGAGGGCCTGATCAGCCACGATCTTTTTCAGCCGGGTGTTCTCGCGCTCGAGCTCCTTCAGCCGTTTGGCGTCATCGGCCTTCATGCCGCCGTACTGATTGCGCCAACGGTGCCAGGTCGACTCGGTGATCTCGAGGTGGCGGGCCACCTCGTCGATCGACTTCCCCTCGCCCAGGAGCTTTTCCCCCTCGGCCAGCTTCCTAATGATCTGCTCGGGCGTGTGCCTGCGCTTCTTCATGGTGCGGTCCTCCTTGCCCCATCTTTGGGGATCGGACTCGCACAACGGGTGGATCAGCTCAGGGGGACCCGGTCACGCGTACGGAGACGGTGGGGGCGCCACTGTTCTGGAGCCTGTCAGAACGTTGGGGTACCCGCTCCCGTACGGTGGCTCTGGTCGAGGCTCCCACTCTGCACGGCAACGCCGGCTCGCCACAACTCGGACTGGGCCTCGATGCCATCGAGGGCACAGTTGGCTGGACGCTACGCGGTGACCAGGCCGCAGCGGCCTGGGGGGCGCCACTGCCATTGCAGGGAGACTCGCCGCCGGACTTCTACCTTCCGGACGACCGGACACTGCGCATAGCCCGGCAGCTCTGCGGAGAAGCGCACACCTACGCCAATCGAGGCGCGACGGTTACGGTGGCGCCGACGCGTTGGGTGGTCGCCCACCGATTCGATCTGAGTAAGCGCCGGCCCGAACGGGGCATCATGTGGCCGGCGCCGCATCCGGTTGTCGCCGCACTCGATCTCGCCCGCAGTGGCGCACGTGGCCGGGCGATCCTTGAGGACTTTGACCCACCACCGGGATTCCACCGTGTCTGGTGAACCCCACATCGTCCTCGTGGCTGATGCGCCCGGAACGATGGCCGACCTGATCGAACACCTCGCCGAGGTGGACAGGGCCGGTCTCACCGACTGGGCGCTGATTGGCGGGCTGGCCGTCATGGCACGCCTCGCCGAGGGCCACCGACCCACAGGCGACATCGACATGCTGTCCCGTCAAACCGACCCACCGGCCAAGGCCACGCTGCTGCGCATCGCGTCGAAGGAGACCAGTACCGGAATACGGCTGGAGGACGGCACGAAGATCGACGTCATCGAGGTGGCGCCAGTTCTTGTCCTGGAAGACCTTGCGGAATCCAACGAGCGGCCGCGGATGTTCGCTCTTGCCCACTAGTGGATGGCCGACACGGCCGAGGTGGTGGTGTGGACCCTGGTCGACCGGGAGGACGCCGGTCGTGTCCGGGCCCGACTGGAACTTCGTCTGGCCCGCCCCGCCGCGCTGGTGGCGGCGAAGCTGCAGTCGATCCCGACCCGACGTGGCGGGAGGGAGGCGAAGCGTGAGAGCGATGCCTATGACGTGTATCGACTGCTCCAGGCCGACCGCGTCACCAGGGAGATTTCACGTGCGTTGGCAGGCGCTCCGGGTGACCTCGGCCAATGGTGCGCGTCGAACCTCGAAGAGCTGTTCATCCACAGCGCCACCCGGACCGCCCGGTGGATCGCTTCCGTATCACCGGACGAGAATACGGAACCGGGCGACGTCGAGGCGTTGGGGTCGATCTTCAGCGAAGCCCTCAGGACGGCCTTGCGCATGCCGTAGATCGATCGCCCTCGACGGAATGCCGCCGAGCCCTCCGACGTCAACGATGAGCGAACACCGAGCCCCTACCCGGCAGGATCCACCGGACGAGCAACGACCGACTTCACCCGCCATGAACTGCACCAATACCTCTGAACGGGCCGCCGCCCCAGGCTCCAGCATGCTCACGAGGTGCTAACAAAAGGCCCTGGGCACGATTCGATATCCGGAATCGTCGAAACGCCCAGTGGACGAACTCCCTGGTCAGGGCGTGGGCATCCACACCCTCAGCAGGCCCGTTCGAACGTCATTCCTGCCCTTCCCTGCCGCAGTAGGGACAGTCCAGGGCCCATTTACTTGCGTTTACAACAATGTGGAAAATCGGGAGCAATGACGTGGGAAATGGCCAGGCACGGGCGGGCCCCCCGCCCCGGTCACAGAGGTTTTGTCGGTAACCCACGAACTCCCCCCTGAACTGGACTTTCTTGGTCCAAGCGGCGCACCGGGCGTCTCCGGGTGACCGCGTGCTCACGACTTGCTCACGGCACTTTCACGGGATGCGGCCCGCTCGATGTCATGGGGCAAAGTGCTGCCCGACCAGCCGCTCGCTCAGCTCCCACAGGGCGGCGGCATGCTCGTCATCGAGAAGATAAGGCCGGAAGCCGTTGGCGCCGGGATCCGCCCCCAGCACCCCCAGGCCGCAGTCGGCCAGGTAGGCGCCATTGTGGTCGGTCAGGTCCGGGGTGGTGGCGGCCCAGACCTGCGTGGCCGCGCCCGCCTCCACCGTCTTGAAGGCCAAGCCGTGGGACTCCCCGCTCTCACCGGCGTCGGCCGAACGACGACGGGCGAAGGCGACCATCTCGTTCACGAGGTCGTCGGTGAGGTGCCGGCCCAGGTCGGTGGCGATCACTCCCGGATGGACGGCGAACGAAAGCAACCCCGATGCCCCGGCCCGTCGGGCCAGCTCACGGGCGAATAGCGCATTCGCCGTCTTGGCCTGCCCGTAGGCGACCCAGGGGGAGTACTCGGAGCGTTCGAAGTTGGGATCCTCCACATCGACATCGGCGCGGCTGTGGCCGGCCGAGGTCAGGGTCACCACACGCGGCTCTGCACCAGCGTGCAGCGCCGGATACAGCAGGGCTGTCAACAGGAAATGGCCGAGGTGGTTGGTTCCGAACTGGGTCTCGAACCCGTCGGCGGTGTGCCCCAGGGGACAGGCCATGACTCCGGCGTTGTTGATCAGGACATCCAGCGCGTCGTGGCCGGCCAGGTACGACTCGGCGAAGGCGCGGATGCCATCCATATCTCCCAGGTCGGCGACCCCGGCCTCGAGGTCGGCCCCGTCCACGAGGCTACCCACCTCCGTCACCGCTCCCGCCGCCCGCTCGGGGCTTCGGGCCAACAAGGTCACCGAGGCACCGTGGGCGGCCAGGGAGCGCGCGCTCTCCCGGCCCAAGCCACTGGCGGCGCCGGTGATAAGAAACCGGCGGCCGGTGAGGTCCATCCCTCCGAGCACTTCGTCCGTCGTGGTGTCCCGGCCGAATTCACTCACCACTCCGCTCCCCTCGACGCTGGGGTCCTACGGCCCCCCGGCCGGGGTTCGTCATCAGGAAGAGATGCACGAACCCCTGCGGCGACGCCCAGATACGCGGTGTGGCGAACTGGAGGCAAGCACCATCAGTCGCCACTTTCGAGATCATCGCAGGACACCTCAGTAGCGAATGATGCCGCGGATGTTCACTCCGGCGTGCATGTCCTCGTAACCCTGAGCGACCTCGTCAAGGGCATACTCCCGGGTCACGAGCTCGTCAAGCTCGAGCGTGCCATCGCGATACATCTGAATCTGCCGAGGAATGTCATAGGTCGGGTTCAAGGCTCCGTAGAGTGAACCCTGGATCCGTTTCTGGAACAGGGTCAGCATGGCCAGTGACACCGGGATCCCCGTCTCCATGATCGGGGCAAGACCCGTAACCACCACGGTACCCGCCTTCCGGATCGCGTCGAATGCCTGTCCAACGTGCTCACCGTGGACAACACCGATCGTGACAATGGCACTGTCGGCACCTTGGCCATTGGTGACACTCCGAGCGAACTCAGCCGCTTCGGAGATGTCGGAGAAGACGTGAGTGGCACCGAACTCCGAGGCCTTCTCTCTTTTGAAGGCGACCGGATCGACGGCGATCACTTGGGCCGCTCCCGCATGCACGGCCCCTTGCACGGCGTTGATGCCGATGCCACCGATTCCCATGATGATGACGGTGTCACCGGGAGCGACTTCGGCTGAATAGACCGCCGAGCCCCAGCCGGTTCCGACTCCGCAGCCGAGCAGGCAGAGCTTTTCCAGCGGGAGGTCCTTGTCGACCTTGATCGCCGAGCTCACATGGACCGTGGTATGGGCAGCGAACGTACTGATGCCGGCGACCTGCCCGACGTTCGTGCCATCGTCGAGGTGAAGGCGGAAACTCGTCGGGTCCCCTGGCCTCGACCCGGCAAGTATGAGCGCACCGTTGTCACAAAGGTTCTGCTGGCCGGTCGAGCACCAACGGCACCGTCCGCAGGTGGCGATGAAGGTGAAGACGACATGGTCACCCACTTCCCAGCCTCGCGTGTTCGGCCCGACTTTCTCGACAATTCCCGCGCCCTCGTGGCCGCCGCAGATGGGGTAGACGCCGACCGGCAGGTCACCGGTGGCCATATGGTCGTCCGAGTGGCAAAGCCCCGATGCGACCATCGCCACTTGGATCTCGTCTTCGATGGGATCGTCCAGTTCCATATCGACGACTTCGTACTTTCCCGGTGCCTGTCTGACGATTGCGCCGCGTGTCCTCATCGGAATGACCTCCCCGCTCGGGTTGCACCAGGTATGAGGAAATCTATCGACCTCGTTGGTCAATGACCTGCTCGGTGCGACTGACATCACCAACCGTGACCACGCGAATCGAGCGCGTGAAGTTGGCCGCCGGCACCACTTTAGTGCCGGCGACGATGCACGGATCATCCAATGTGGCCCGTGGTCGACCTTCGTTTCGTAGAAACGGATCGAGGTGCACCCACAGGCCGGTCATGACGAGCGGACCGTCGACCAGGGACAAAGACCCTCACTTCCGCGTCAATGACGCCAGCCACGCCTTCACACCCTCGGGCATGAATGTTGTCTCCAGCACCGTTTCCTCGATGTGGTCAACCCGCCGCTCGTCGGCGACACTGCGGCGGAGCCCTTCCTGCCGGATCCGCCTCGGGCCCCAGTCTCCCGACTGCTTGTCGCTGAAGCAGAGCATGAAGTAGCGGCCCCCGGAGACCACGACGACGCAGAGGCTGGCCACGAAGCGCGCCCGATCGTCGTCATCGTCGAAGACGTGGAAGAGCCCACAATCGAGCACCGAGTCGAACTGAGTCCCGAGACCGGAGAGGTCGAGGGCGTCCCCTAATGCGAAGCGAACCTCGAGGCTGCGCTCTGTGGCATTCTGCCGGGCCAGCCCGATGGCGGTAGGAGCGGCATCGGGCTGGATGCGGAGCAATCCTATCTTCCTAGGCTCCCACTATGCGGTCGTCTCCTCATCGACCTCGAACGATCGCAGGATCGAGGCTGCGGTCTTCTGGATTCGCTCGCAGGACGCTTTGATGCCGGCGATGGCGGCGTCGCCCCCGCCGGCCCAGTTGGCGACGTACCCGAAGGAGTAGCCAGAGGTGTCGAGCCCCAAGGAGCCGCACACGACATACGCAGTGGACTCAGCCTCCAGCTCAGCCAGCGGCCGGTCCTTGAAGCCCTCGTGGAGCATCGCGTGGGCGATCTCGTGGGCGAGAGTCTTCACTCGCTGTGCCGGCGAGTTAGTCAACGCCACCCGGATTCGGCGGAGGTCGAACGAACAGTCGCCGTTCGTGCTGCCTGGGATGTCGACGTCGTCGACGGTGAAGCCGATGGACTGGGCCACGACGACAAGCTGGGCGTAGCGGCCCGCGGAGTCATCTCCAACGATTCGGTTGCAGACGGAGGGCGGATCCAAGCCATCGGTCTGGGCAATATCGAAAACCGGTACCCATTTGAAGCCTCGGATAGCGGCCACGTCGGCACACTGGACATCAGCGTTCTTGTAGATCATGGGAGCGAGGATGAAGATCGCGCTCTCGCCTTTACGGACGAAGCGATTCACCTTACGCCAGGCGTGGAAGCCGGCCACCTGAGTTGCATCGTGGTGCTGAGCGGCGATGAGTAGGACGTTCCCGAACGAGTAGCCATGGAACGCGCTTTGATAGTCGAGGAATCGGCGCCATTCGTCAGACGTGGTGAGCATGGCGATCCCATTGGTGAGCTGTGCGAGCAGCTCGGGACGGTCGGCGGACTTCATGCCATTGCACCTCGGAGTATGCGATGTAACCCATATGAAGGGGAAGGCCAGGCAGAACACAGGGCGAGGAAATCGACTCACTTCAGCCTCGGCTCCCCCGGCACCTGGAGGGCTAAGGCTGGACCAGCTCCGGGGGTCATGCGGTGGGCAATTGGATAACACTGCCTCTTTGCCAGGTACCTTGCTGAGGGAGTACATGCTGCAACTTTTCAGTTTTGCCTGTGGCGGAAATTGGATCGACCGGGGACACACTCGACCACGGGCCGAACAGCTCCACCATCGCGTGATCGGCACCCACCTTGGGGGGCGGACGATCGAGACCGCCGCTGTCTTCTTGGAGGATCGGATCGTGTTGCGAAGGGGTTCCGTCTCCAACGCTTCGTGCGAGATGATCGCCACGCCTGAGCGTTCATGGTGGAGCATCTGGGCCGCACCAATCAAAGTGACCGATCTCATCGAGGATCGTTGGTTCTGGGTGGCTCTCGCTGCTCGGCGTGCTATGGGCGCCCCATGACGACACGGCCCGCCGTATCAATGGCCACGCAGAAACCTGTCGTGGGACACGAGAGCGAACTGAGGGCGTGTCCAGGATCGACGGAGCGGGCTACCTCCCGGTCGCCCCTGTCGCTGACAAGCACGTTGCGGGCGCTGTCGACGGCCAGGCAGGTCTGTGCGTCCGGACAGGAAACGTCGGTGACCACTGACTGGGGATCACCGAGTTCCACGGTCCACCCGCGGCCATGGTTGCTGTAGACGTAGCCGCTGGGGCCCGCCGCCACGCACGAGTTCACCGCCGAACACGCGATCGCGCCCAGTCCACCCGATTCCTCGTAGCTCACTGTCCGGTCATCCGAGATCTGAGCCCACGCCCAGGTACCGTCGGTGTCCACATCCACGAGACCGCCGACGTCCGCCATGGAGTCACCCGATGCGTAACCGGTGAGGTTCTGATTGAAGACCACGGTCCAAGAATGGCCATCGAATGTCTGGACGAACGCTGTCGTCCCCCGGCCGCCATTCCCCCAGTAGGTGCCGGAGACGACGCAGAAGTGGGCGCTCACGCAAGAGACCCCGGTCAGGGCCTCAAATGGTCGGGCAATCGGCCCGGTGGACGACGACCAGGTCCCGTGGCTGTCCACGGCGACGAGAGGCCCGCTCTCATTGTTTGATCCCTTGGCAGAACCGACGGCGATACAGAAGGTCCGGCTCGGGCACGAGACGGCCGCGAAAGCTCCCCTGGCCACCGTGACCGGCTTCGACCAACGGCCGTCGTAGGTGGTGGCCCGACCGGCCCCGTCGACGGCGACACAGGAATTCCGGCTCTCCTGACTGATCCGTGGGTCAATTCTGCGGTCCGACGTGCGACGTGAGGATGGCGGCTCGCCTTGGGCGATGATGGTGCGGTTGAACCGTCGCACAGCTGGGAGCCCGAGGACGAAGAGGACTACGAAGCGGCGAACGCCGAGCTGAAGACGCGGTTCGCTGCATGGGCGGACAACAAGGGCCTCGAGATCGCCCTCGGGGAAACACAAGTGTGGTGCCGAGGCCTAACGATCGGTATCCGCAACGGGGAGGGATACCGTGAGATTTGGATCATCAGCTGAGCGACACAACGCAGCACATCACCGGCATTTGCGCGCTCCCAAGTGGACGGGCTGTTTGGCGTCAGGTTCTACCTGCCACCACGATCAGAATCCGTTGTGGTGGGTGGCCTAACGGTGGCGAAGAGGACAGGTGCATCACGCAGTCGAGGCGGCGCGCCGGGCGCGCCAGTGGCCCGATGAAACGCCGCGATTGTTCTCCGCATGGTGCGGCGTGCCAAGAAGAAGAAGAAGAAGGCGAGCGGGAGTTCGCCTCCTATGGCCGTAACCATGCTGATGGTCATGTCGGGGGTACCGAACGAGGTGACCACGTCGAACCAGGCATCGCAGACAAGAAGCGTTCCGGCAACTAGGGAGGTGGCGACCATGATCTGGCGGCGGAACCATGCCGCCCAAGCGGCGTAGGCGAGGACAGCCATCAGCGCTAGGTCGAATCCGGCCCAAAGCACGTCCCAGTTGTGGGCGTTGTAGCGAGTTGGCAACGCGTAGGCCAGGTACCCCGTCCAGGGCACCAGGGCAGCGACCACAAGGATCACGAACGCCGAGACGCGGCGATTGCGACGCGCGGTAGACACCCCCGTCAGCCGACGTCCGTCGCCGCTGGGGATGGCTTGGTACTTAGAGACACACGTCGAGGCTAGTCGACCCCAAATTAGTTGTATTTGTTCAGGTCCCGCCTGGTAGCCAGACCTTTCCTTCGAATAGCTGACGGAGCCCGTCGAGCACGTCATAGCCGTTCTTCTTCATAGTCGACACGTAGCTGCGGATGGCGCAGAAGTCATCGGCTCCCGCCTTGGTGCGCCAGGAGCCTGAGATCTTCTGCTGGATCTTGACCATTCGGATGTCCCGCTCGGCTTGGTTGTTATCCCAGGCCACGTTGAGGTCGGTCGTGAAACGAAGGACGTCGTCCCGGTAGACATCAGGCGCTCGAGGAGGTTCACCGCCTTGTTCTGGTACCACTTGCCATCTATCGCGCTGGTCGGCATTTCGTTGGCCGCCCAGCCCTTTTGGATGAGTTTGCCGTAGCGCACTCGGATCGAGTGCAAGGTGGACGGATCGAGACGCCTTCTTCTCCGTGAGATGGCCTTCTCAACGGCCTCTTTGGCGTCCAGCAGGAGGTCGATCATCTGCTCGGCCCACTCCTGGCCGAAGCGATCGATCACTCCTTGGAGCTCGCGGACATGGTGAGCATCACACAATCCGTGCACGACGTCGTAGGTGCGATAGGACGCGTAGCCGTCGTGGATGGCCACCCCGGTCATTTTCTCGATGATCCCGCCGTCATCGAGGGCAACCGTCCCGCGGCGCTTGTGGCAGGACAGCAGCGTGTAGAGCGAGGTGCAGGCGACATGGACCCAGTGAAGAGAGCCCTCCACCCTCGCGCCGGTCTCGTCAAAGTGCAGGGCCGGGGCGTCTTTCAACAGGTCCCTCACGACGTCCGAGAACAGGCCGAGTCCGCCGCCGGCCTCGGCCACCATGGCTTTGATCGCCCCCACCGACACCGGGATCGAAAGCAGATCGGCGAAGATCTCGGCCAGGCGGTCATAGGGGACGTGCTGGTAGACGGAGAGGTAGACCGCCACCGCCCGCACCGACGGTCCGTAACAGGCCGGCGCGATGGCCTGCGGCGGGGCACACGCCTTGGTCTCGCAGCCGCACCGGCAGCGAAGACGCAGCATCTGGTGCTCGGTCACATGGGCCCGGGTGCGGGGGACCTCGAACACCTGGCGTCTCTCGATGTCGATGACCTGGGCGTCGGTGAGATCGCCCTCGCAGGCCGGGCAGCGAGTGGGGCGATGGGCGACGATCTCGTCGGGGTGGGAGACCTGGGCCAGGTGGTGGCCGGGGTCACCGGGCTGCTTGCCCGGTCGACGCTTGGCCTGGCGGCGCTCGGCCCGGTTTCCCGCCGGCGGCTTGCTCAGCCCTTCGGCGGAGGGAGGCATCGAGGAGTTGCGTGGGTTACGACCAAGACGCTCTTCGAGATCGGTGATCTTCTTCTGAAGCTCTGTGATCGTCTTGCGCAGCTCGGCGTTCTCGTCGCGCAGCAGAGCATTTTGTGCCTCGAGTCCGGCGACATCGCGCTCTGCCACGTACAACAGTGCAACAGATGCGGGCGCAAATCGCGAGCATTGCGTGGGCACAAACGCGCTGGTCGCGCGAATGTTTTTGAAAAATTCCCTGCCGGATCGCCGAATCAGTCAACCAGGGAGGACTTGAAGACCTGAACAGATACAACAATCTCACGAACATTGGCGCTGCTCGTCTTCGAGGGCCTTTAGCACGTAGAAGGCCTCGGTGAGGAGCTTGCGTGACACCCGCACCAGGGCGATACCCGTCCCCCGACGTTGCTTGGTGGCGAGGTAGTCGGAGTGGTAGGGCTCCTTGCGGATGGCTACTTGTGCGGCCTCCGCGAGCACGTGGCGCACGGCGGACGGACCGGCCCTCGTGATGTGGCCGTGGTGAACAGTCCGGTCGGAGTTGCGCATGGAGGGGATGATCCCGGCCCACGAACAGAGTTTCCGGGCGGTGGCGAAGCGGGAGATGTCCCCGATCTCAGAGACAAGCGTCATGGCGCTCAGAAACCCGATGCCGTGGATAGCGGTGAGAGCATCGATACGCTTGTCGGGCTTGGCCTGGCGACGGATCTCAGCCTCGAGCAGCGAGATCCGTGATTGGAGGACATCAATGAGCGCCTGGCAGTCGGTCACCACCCAGCGGTGCATGGGCGAGAGGTCCAAGGCGTCGAGCCAAGTGGCACCCTCTTTGGTCCACAGGCCGTGGCTCGGAGATGGCACGCCCTCATCGGCGATCTGAGCCCGGATCCGGATCTTGGCCGTGGTGCGGATGCGCACGAGCCTCGCCCGTTCACGCAGCAGCAGGCGCTGCTCACGTACCTCCTCCGGCGCCAGCCAAGCCTCGGCCAGATAACCAGTGCGCAGCAGATTGGCCAGTGTCCGGGCGTCGACCCGGTCGTTCTTCAGCTTGGCGTCGGCGATGGCCCGACATCCGGACGGGTGGGCCAGGTGGGCCTCGAAGCCGAGGTCGCCCAGCAGCTCGGCGATCCATCCGGTGCCGTAGGCGGCCTCGAAGGCGACGGGCGTGCCCCGTCGGAGCCCGGCCAACTCCTTTCGGAGTGCCTGGCGGTCGTTGGTGACGTTTCTGTTGCGGACCTCGTTTTCTTTGCTGTCCAAGACGCAGACCTGGGTGCGGTTGCGGTGCACGTCCATTCCGACGAACATGGCGATGGGCCTCCTTCCCGAGCTCGTCAACGGTCCTCGAGAGGACCTTGAGCGGACCGTCAGGTTCCAGCTCGTAAGGAGTCTTACTCCAGTGAGCACGGAGGGAGGCCCGTACTCACAGCGTCAACTATGCGTGCTCGAAACCGCTGCCCTCTTGGCGCGGACGCCGCTGGGGCAAGCTCTACGACGCCTGGCCGGTCGGCTCCAATCACATTCCGAAGCAAGTCTTTGGTGGTGTTATCACCACGACCCCTCCTGAAGGAGGCAGGGCGTAGAGCAGCCCACCAATGGCAACCGGGTCAGAGACGGTAGCCGACTCGCTGGCTCGCACGACGCTTGTGCTTGGGTTAGCGCAGGTGATCTCATTGGAGCTCGTTAGCCAAAGGACGCCCTCGCTCACGCCGGAGCCGACGCCCATGATCTGATCGAAGGTGTCGAAGGGACCATTCGGGTTGTTCGGGGGGGCAATCTTGCTCAGATCCTTGCTCGACAGCTCCAGTGCCGGTCCCGCCATTCCAGTGCGATAGGACACCCACACGCCCCCGTTCGTGGCCGCCACGGTGCCAGCACCGACGGCAGCTTGTTGATCCGAACGATTTAGTTGCCGACCGGTGCGGGCGTCGTATTCAGTGACAATGGAGCCCCCATCATCGGAAGTCAGTCCGATGGTGTAGAGCAGCGTCCCATCCGGGGCGGTTGACATAGAGCCGATCTGGTTCCCTGCGTCGAACTCGGTCTCGATGACGCCAGTTGAAGGGTTTAGGGCCCAAATGTCCTCTCCCGCGGCTACCCACAGTGGACCTCCCACGGTGGCCGTGAGAACGGGGCTATACAGGGAAGGATGGAGCGTGTCTGTGACGGGAAGACGGCGCTCGGAATGAACGGCCAAGGTGGTGGGGTCGAGCTGCTCGACCAATGCCTCAGCGCCATCGCCGACCACGACCCATACCCAGCCGCCCGTGTCGGTGAGACCCGAGCTGCTCGCAACCCCCGTTATGGACGTTCCACTAGTCACTTGCCTCGACGCGAGGTCATAGCGGACTGGGGTGACTTTGACAGGGGCTGCCGAGGCTGGACTTGTGACCACCAACCAATTGAGGGTCTGGCTTGTGGGAGCGACGCCCTGCACGGTTCCGGTGCTCGTGATGGTCCGCAGTGGCCAGTGAACCGACGACGGACTGGAAGTTGAAGTGGTACCCGGCGGCAGCGTGGTCTTCGGAGTCGTCGATGTCGTCCGCGCACCTTGTCTGCTTGCGCAATCACTAAGGGGGATCGTCACCACCGCGACGGCAACCGCCACACTCACCGACCACCTAGCGCGTCGCCGAGGAGTTCGGTCAATCATGGCCCCAACCTGGTGACCTGTCATCCCACCTCCTTTCTAAATCTGCTCCGTGGAAATAGGGGTAGGCGGCCCAAGTGTTTCACCGCTCCACCGAACGCTGCATTACGCGGACCACGTCCTACAACACGCTTCACACCCGGGTTTGGTTGTCCATTCTTCTCGGGCGGTTATGCGCACCCCGTAAGTGTCAATAGAAGGGCGCCGACATAGCCGTTCCTTCTCGCAGCCGCTCTTGGCCCTCTCGCCACCTCCTCGAATTGGCCACATTGTCTTCCTGAGCAGGGGAAATAAGCCAACTGCAGAGATGAAGAGGGCTAACGGCCACGACCCTTACGGCTGATGCGGTGGTGGGACGCTATTCAATGAGATGAAACGTCGTCCGGGTTGACAACGTCCACCTCAGCGGAAGCCAACGTCGTCGTCGCGTCACAGGTCGTGAGCGGCGGCGGCAACCACGGTGGGACGGTCGGCGCCAATCTGGGAACGCTGCTGAGCACCACCGTGGAGGACGTGCACGGCAACGCCGTCCTCGTGGCCGGAACCACCCTGACGCTCACCGCGGCGGGCAGTGGCGCCAGCGGGATATTCGCCAACGGCCCGCACGCCACCATGAGCACGACAGACTCCAACGGAGCGGCGACCACTACGGAGCGGACCGTTCCCGGCTCAAGGAACTGGTGCGCCACTCGAACCTCGTCGTCGTAGTCGGTACATGCGGAGCCGTCCGAAGTCCTTGGCGGCCGGCATGTGCCCGACATAGTCACAGCCCACATCTGAGGTCCCACACAGCTCGAGCGCGGAGGCAAAGGCCTCAGTCACGTAGACGGCGCCGGGGGGCGTCACCGGCTCAATCCGGGCGGTGCGGCTGACGTGGGAACCCATAAACGCGTCGGCTCCCAACACGGGGTCCCGGATCGGGAACACAGGTCCAATGTGTCCTGACAGACGAAACGCGAGGTGCGGCGGCAGTCCCACCGCCTCGAGATCCAACGCCCCGATGGCGTCTTGCAGATCCAAAGCACAGCGCGCCGCGGCGGGTGCGCCCGACAGGACGGCAAACAGGGCATCACCCCATGTGTTGCGGTACTCGACCTCCGTGCCGTGATCACCGAGCACGCGGGCGAACGCTCCGAGAATTATCTCGGCGAACGTCGGGAGCTGGTCGTCGGTCAGCTTCGAAAACCCTCTGATGTCGCCGATCAACATGGCGCGGATCACGCGGTGAGGGTGTGGCCGACCCCGCTCCAGCTGGGACCCGATTCTGGTGACGTCAGCGCTGGTGTGCACAGCACTGCGGGCAGGGATCGGCTCTCCCGGCGCGACGATGACCACGTCGTGCCCCGTCCTTCTCCACCGGGCCACGTCTGCGGCCGTTCCTGCCACGCCCTGGGGTTCCTCGCCATCCCACAGTGCCAACTGGTGGACATCGGAGTCGAGGTGTCTGGCGCGCACGAGGGCTAGTCCCATAGCGAACTCCGTGCAGTAGCCGTACAGCACATCATCATCGAGGTACGCGTCGACGGTCGCGTAGTCGACGCTGGTGGCTGCCTCCAGACAACGTTCGAACCTCTCGACCCAACCCTCGCCGGCAGGGGCCACCGAGGTGGCGACAAACTCTTCGAGGGCGAAGGGTAATACGACGTGGAGTTCGCATTCACACGCCAACAGAGCTTCAGCCCACAGGATATCACCCCCGCTCGCCAGCGAACCGTATGCGTACCCCACAGGCCGTCGGTCGACGGCATCGGCAATGCGAGATGTCACATCGTCTTCTTGCTCACTGGAGAGACGACCATTCTTTCCCGGTGCAGCCATCCGGTGCCCGCAAAAGTGCGCCACCGCAGGTCCCGCCAACGCGGAGAGTATCGCAGGGTCGATGCCGGAGACAGTGCAAATCAGCCGCAGCTGACGGCGGGTTGTCGACAGCGCTCCATAGTCCCCTGAGTGCAGGACGGCGGCTCGTTGGAGCGATTCCCGGGCACCGTCCTCGTCGCCGAGAAGGAGGCGGGCTTCGGCCTCGGTGGCGATGGCAAAGTACGACTCGTCTCTCGACGCCGCCAACAGGTCGAGGGCGTCGCGCGCCAGTGCTCGAGCGCTGGACTCGTCGCCGGCCACGAGAGCCAGTGTGGCGGCATTGATGGCAGGAAAGTACCCGTGTGTCCGATCCCGGATGACCCGATACGAGCTGGCGGCGCGTGCCGCCAGTTGTCTTCGTTCGGCACCCGTTGCGGCCAAAGCCTCGTCCTTCTTGATGCGTGCTTCGAGAGCGGCGACATCCTCCGTATCGACGGAGGACAGGTCGAACTGGATGAAGCGCCGCCCCGCCTGAAAAGTCGAGCCGGTGCGGGCGAGAGATAGGACGGCGTGGTACTGCAGGGCCACGTCAGCGGGGTATTCCTCGAGTCCGCGCTCGGCCAGGTCGAAAGCCGAGAGCAACTCACCGCGCCGCTCGGCCGCGCGCACGGCATCAAGCCATGCTTCGGACGTCCGAGACAGCTCGCCGCTCGGCTGCGCATCTCCCGGTCGCACCATGATTCAATCGTAGAGTGACCACATACCCAAGGCGATCGACCACAACGGCCCTCGATCAATGGCCCACGGGCCTGTCACCCGGCTTGTGAAGCCGCTTCGGCGCGCTCGAGGGAGGTGAGAGGCGAGACCACCGACGACCGGGACGCCTTCAAGAGGCCGTTGGGATCCTGGCACTGCGGACAGACCGCCCACACGCGGACCTGGTTGTCGTTGTTGGATTCGGCCACGAATGCACCGTCGGGACTCACCGAGGGAGCGCCAGGGAACGACAGGTCGTGGTCGACCTGCAACAGTTGACCGGTGGCCGAGTTCCAAACCCGCATCGTATCGTCGGTGCTGGTGGTGATGATGTACTGGCCGCGTGAGCTGTAGACGATACCGTTGACGCCGCGCGTGTGGCCGACCAGTTCCGAGACAGGCTTGTCGGTAACCACGTTCAGAATGGTGACAACGTCGTCCCACGACCCGAGGGCCAGAGTGTGGCCGGCCGGGTCGAACGCGGCCGAGGACAGCTGTCCGTGCTGGTTGAACGATTCGAAGGGTCGGGCGGTGGCGACCCGTCCCACCTGTACCTCGCCACAGAACGAGTAGACGGCCACCAGGCGGTCGTCGGTGCTGACCGCGGGAGGATTGCCCGAGCCGTTGCAGGAATCGGACCAACCGGCCCCGACGACACTGCGACCGGTGGCCAGGGTCGCGACATGGAGATGTCCATTGGCGTCGATGACCAGGAGAAGACGATTGTCTTGGCTGAAGCTCACCCCCGCCACCGTCGTCGCCGGCAGGGTAAGGACCGTCCGCCCCGTTGCCGTGTCTTGCACCTTGACGGTCGACTGTGAGGTTGATTCGCTCCATGTGGCGACCAGCGTCCCGTCCCCACTGAGCACCGCCCCTGCCGCCTGCTGGTCGGTGTTGAGCACGGGCGGGTGGGGGAGCGCTTTGCCGGAGGGTAGTGACCAGGCCTGGAGCACGATGTTGTTCCCCGACCGGGCGAGCGCCACCACCTTGTCCGCCTGCCAGCCGATCTCGTTGCCGCACCCGCATAGTTGCGCGTTCAACGTGGCCAGCCAAGGTCCATTCGCCCGATAGATCCGGGCCGTCCCGTCGTTGGCGGCGGTGACGAGATCGGTGCCGTTCGGGTTGAAGGAGATGGTGTTGAGATCCGCCGTCTGGCCCGCCAGGGAGACCAGCTCCTCGTCCGGTATGACCGACCACACGCCACCAGTGCCGTCGTAGTTCCCGACGGCGACCCTCTGCCCGTCGGGGCTCATCGAGACGTCGCCGACGGCGGTGCCCGTCACCGCCGTCAGCGCGTCGAACATGGTCCAGGTCTTGGTGTTCCACAGGTCGATTTCGGCGCTGACGTCCCCGGGGCCGGTCACATTCTCTCCGACGACGAGAAAGCTCCCCTCGAGCGCGACCGGGTTCACCTCGTTCGCAGCGGGGGTTTGGCCGGGGGGAGACAGCCTCTTCACGATCCGCCCACTGGCCACGTCGACGACCTCGGCGGGGCCCTGGGTACCCACCACGAGGGAGAGCCCGTCTGGGGTAAAGGCGAGGGTGTGGTCCGCGGCGGGCTCGACGAGAGAGAGAAGCACCTTGCCCGTTGCCATGTCCCACACCGTCGTCCCCAGGAAGGTCGTGGCGGCGAGCTCCGAGCCGGTGGCGTTGAAGGCGAGTGCGTTGGGGGCGCGGGGGCTCTGGGCCTTGAGCCCGGGAGGCCCCGGCGCGTTGGGCCCGCCGGGGGCGAGCCCCCTGGGCCCGGGGGGGACCACGAGCCGGGACCGGACGGCGCCGGTGGACGGATCGAGGAGGTCGACCCCCGTGCTCGCACCCACCGCCAGCACCCGGTCGGTGGGGTCATAGGCGGCCGCGGCTGTCGGTCCCGAGACGTGGCGGCGGTAGACGACGTGCCCCGACGCGGCGTCGAGCACGACTACGTCGTCGTTGCAGGCCACCTCCGCCACCTGACGACCGGTCGGGCTGTAGGCGACCGAGGGGCCACCGTTGGGCGCGCAGGGCCCGACCGATTCGGTGGGCAGGGCCACCCGGACGGGGGAGGCGTCCATAGCCTGGCGCAACGCCGCCACGGCCTGGGGGGTGGGACGCTGCTGTACGGCCTGGCGAGCCAGTAGCACCGAGACTTCGGGATCGGCCGTGAGCTCGTTCTGGCTCTCGGCCGCCAGCGCCTGGGCCCGGGCGGTGTTGCCCACCGAGACCGCCTGGTTCCGCGACACGAGCGCGATCACGCCGAGCACGATGGCCAGTGCCGTCACAGCCACGCTGGCCCCGAGGAGGGTGCGTCCCCGCCGGGCCGCGGCCCTGCGGCTGGCCAGGACGTACTCGCTCTGGAGGGTGGTGGGGGTCGGATCGGCGTCGACAGGGGTCCGGGCCAGCCAATTCTCGGCCGCCTTCAGCTCGCTGCCGCGTAGCAGGAAGCTCCGGTCACGTCCTTCGCTGTCCCACTCGATGCACTTGACCAGCCAACGGGTGTGCTCCTTGCGGTGTTCGAGGTCGGTGTCGAGGGCTTGCACCACTCGGTCGGCCGCCGCGTCGAATTCCCCGTCCTCGGTGAAGGGGATCCAGTTCCGCTCGCGGATCTGTGTCGGGATCTCCGAGTCCTCGACGGGCTGGCGCAGCACCGGGACGATGCGCTTGCCGAGCTCGCCGGCGTAGGTCACCTCCTGCTCGCAGTAGGCCGACGACACCGCCTCGGGGGTGATGACGAACAGAAAGGCATCCGAGGTCTCGATGGCCGTCCGGATCGCCTGGGGGAAGACCTCGGCGTCGGCGATGGAGTCGGTGTCGATCCACACCTGCTTGCCTCGGACGTCGAGGGCGGCACTCAGCCGGTCCACGAATTCGCTGTCTCGGCGAGAGTACGACAGGAACACGTCCGCCATCGAATACCCCCTGCCTATCCGGTCTCCGTCACCGGGCCAGAAACCTACCTATCGTGCAGGGCGCTGTCGGTTGACCACTGATCGTCGACGGCCCAGGGTTTCACATCCCGGGCGCGGACACGGCCACCGGCATCCGCTTCGAACACCGAGCACGAGGGCGTCGGCGCGGAGGGGATGCTCCTGGCCCTCGGGATTCTCGCCGCTCCACCGACCGGCCCGGGCGTCACGCCACCGAGACCCTCGTCCGATGGGAACTGACACAGCCAGACATCCACATTTCTGCTCCGGGACGGGTTATCGACTGACGGCGCGTGCCCGAGCTGGCCGGATCGGCAACCGACACCGGCCAGTTCTGGGGCAGTCTCACAGGCGGGGACCCGTCGGACCCGTGATCCCGTGGGAAGCGCTACGAAGGGGGAGCGTTCCTCAGTCGGGCAGGCACTTCGCGTCTTTCCAGCTCTCCTTGCCGACTTTGGTCTTGCCGTGACGCCTGTGGCCACCGGCGACGGCGTCGGTGTCCGACGTCTCGAGATCCAGGTCTTCGTCGAGGGCGGGAACCGTCTTCGTGGCTGCATCCTTCGGTGAGCTTCCCATGTCGTTTCTCCTTTGATTCTTGCGGATCAACTCCAACATGGACAACTGTACCGAGCGGCCCCATCGGCTGTCTGTCGTCCAGACGACACAACGGAAGACACCACTGTGAGCTGGCACTATGGGGCGGAAACGATGGGAACGGGACAGGCTGCAGCGCTTTCGGTCGGAGCCTTCTCGATCACATGCGGCGCCTTACGCTCCCGACCTGTCGAGGAATTGCTGCCGAAAGAGATGCGCATAAAGCCCGGCGGCGTTGAGAAGGGCGTCATGGGTCCCCGTTTCGACGACGCGACCGCCGTCGAGGACGACGATGAGATCGACGTCCCGAATGCTCGTGAGCCGGTGCGTGACGATGAAGACTGTCCGCCCCCGGGCCAGCTGGTCAAGGTTCTGTTTGATCGTCTGCTCGGATTCCGCATCCAGAGCGCTTGTCGCCTCGTCGAAGAAGACAACCGGTGGACTCCGGTAAAGAGCACGAGCGATGGCGATGCGCTGGGCTTGGCCTCCAGAGAGCTTGAGGCCACCGTCACCGATCCGGGTGTCGTATCCGAGAGGGAGCCGGCTGACGAAACCGTCGACGTCGGCAATTTGAGCCGTCCTGCGCAATGCATCGTTGTCAACGGGATGAGATCCGAAGGCTATGTTCTCCGCCACCGTGGCGTCGAAGACATAGGGTGTCTGAAGAACGAACCCGATCCGGGCCCGTAACTCCCGATGGCGAACGTCGGCGATGTCCACCCCGTCGTAGGAGATGCTCCCGCTGGTGGGATCGAGGAGGCCGGCGAGCAGGCGAAGAAGCGTGGACTTTCCGGATCCCGATCGCCCGACGAGGGCCACGGTCGTCCCCGGGGGGACATCCAGATTGATCCCGGACAAGATGGCCTGGTCGTGGGCTCGGTAGCGGAACTCCACGTCGTTCACGACGATATGACCCTGGAGCGAGGTGACGGGACGGAGTCCGTCACGTCGGTCGCCCTGTTCCGGTTCGTGGGCCAAGACATCGTGGATCCGGGCGAGGAGGACCGATGACATCTGAACCTGGTCCCAGAAATACATGAGGGCGAGAAGAGGCGCCGTGGCCGTCAGGACGAGGGCCATGAACGCAACGTACTGACTCAACGAGATCGAATGGGCGTGCACGGCCAGAGCGCCGAGATAGACAAAAGTCGCATACGTGGCCAGGGTCAGCGCGGCAACCATGGCCTCATAGCGGCCGAGCGCCTGATAGGCCGGGGTGACCCGCCGGGTCACGTCGGAGAACGTGTCGCGCAACTTGGACCGGAGCCCGGTCTCCGCTCCCAGGGTCTTGACGGTCTCCACTCCCTTCAGCAGGTCGATCTGACGCGACTGGTAGTACCCATGGGCCTCCTCCATCGCTGCGAATATTGGTCGGAGACGCCGTCGGGAATACCGCATCATCCCGGCGTAGAGGGGGATCGTGGCGATGAAGGCGAGGGCCAGCGGCACCGAGTACGTGATCATCAAGGTGATGGCAACGACGAGGAGAAGGACGGCGGTTGCCGCCTGGATGCCCTCTTGGACGATGAGCCGACGGACCTCCGCCATTCCGGCGACCCGTCGTTCCAGGTCCCCGGTGCGTCGACGAGCGAAATACGACATGGGCAGGTCCAGAAGTCGGGCCGTGAGAAAGTCCAGGGTCGAGGTGTCGAAACTCACGGCGACGCCAACGAGGATCCGGCGTTGTAGATAGAGGCACAGACCGCTGGCGGCGACGATCCCGAGCAGCAACAGTCCGTAGAGGTTTATCCTGCTCACCCCCGTCCGGCCGGTCAACACCGCCACCATGTGCTGAACCGTGACGGGAACGGCGACCTCGCATCCGGCCACGAGCAGAGCGAGGATGAACGCCACGGCCAGAGTCCCACGATGCTCCGTGACGAAGGGCATCAACCATCGCAACGACGCTTCATCGACCGGTGCCTCGTCTAGAGCGGCAGTAGGTCTCACTGAGGCGGCGAAGCCGGTCCAATCGTGATCGAACTCGCCACGGGGGACGATACGAAGCCCGACCGCGGGATCGGCAATGCGGGCGCGATCCTTGCCCAAGTCGTAGAGAACGACCCAGTGGTCGCCGCGCCAGTGCACGATCGCCGGAAGGGCGAGCTCGTCGAGGCGGTCCCGCGACACACGCCGGGCCTCGACATCGAGCCCCACGGCCCGTCCGGCCGAGACAATTCCAGTGAGGGTCGTTCCCTCCGTCCCCGTCTCGGCGACGTCACGGAGGAACGTCACGGAGACGTCTCGACCGAAATGCCGCGTCACCATGGCGAGACAGGCAACCCCGCAATCGGCGGCATCGAACTGGGCTACGAACGGGAATCGCCGCCGTCCGCGCACCTGTGGCCTCGATTGTGGCGGCCCTGGTTCGACGTCCGCTTCCGGGGGATCGGTCGGTGCTTCACCGGTCTCGCCCTCCACAAAGTCAAGGGGGACCAGGTCGGCCCCCCGCCGATCCCGCTCTTCAGCCAAATCTCCGAGTCGCGCCGCGAACCTCGGACTCGCCGCCCGCAACTGATGGACGGCCCCGGCGTCCACGCGCAGCAACTTCGACGCCACCGCTGCGGTGACCGTGGCCCGACGTGCCGTATTCTCGAAAAGACTCCGTTCGCCGAAGAAGTCGCCCACCCGCAGATATCCGATGATCTCTGCGTTCTCTCCCCGTGAGACGGTCAGTCGGCCGGCGGCCACGGCGTAGATGGCGTCGGCCGGGCCGTTTTCGCGGACGATCACCTCTCCGGCGACAACTTCCATCGTCTCAAACGCTTCGAGGAACTGCGACAACACACGTAAGGGAAGCACCGAGAAGGCGGGGTGGAGCTGCAGCACGTCACGGATCTCCTGCATCCGGATATGGGCAGAAAGTGCATCGGCGATCTCGGGATGCAGGTCGACGAGGGCGTCGAAGGCCTGGCGCGGCAAGCGAAGGACCTCCACGTCTCCCGAGGCCCGAACGGTGGCGGTGCGGGGCGCCCCCACCATGAGGGCTGTCTCCCCGAACACGGCGCCGGGTTCGAGCCGGTTGAGCATGACGTCAGCGTCATTGCGCCGGACGACGACGCGGGCACTCCCCGACGTCAGGACGAACAGGCTGTCGGGTTCATCGCCTTGGCGCACGATCTCGTCTCCGAAACCGAACCGATCGCGACGGAACATCCGACATACCAGCTCCCGGAGATGCTCCGGCACGAGAACCACGAAGCCCACGTGATGGAGGAGCACCAGTTCCGCGTCGGTGAGGTGTTGTCGAGTCTCGCTCATACCTGACCGAGCCAGACCTCTCTGCCGATCAGCTGCCGCTTCACGGCGGCGGCAAGCAGTTCCGCCTGGACCTCCATCCGCAGGGCAGGATCGGCGGGATCAGGGGGTTCTCGGTGGCGTATCCACACGACCGACCACTGGTCGTCGTCCCTGACCGGTCCGACCGGAGTATTGAGTGGCGCAGAAAGCATTCGGGCTGCCACTCCGCTGCCGAATTCGGCGGCTCGGACGGTACGCAGCTCGACGGCTCCTCGGGCACGGTCAGCGATCTCCTGCGGTTGGAGACCGTCCTCCGTTGCACACGAGATCACCTCTCGAGCAGCAGATTCTGTCGGCACACGACAGGACTCGACGCTGACGATGCTCCAGTCGAGCCAGTGTCCGGCCACGGTTTCCGCCATGCTCGGATCGTCGACGATCTGTGCCTTCAATTTCTCGTAAGCCCCACGCCATGCCATCAGAGTGGTCGTACGCCGACGGTGGCCATCGATTCTGCCGGCATCGATCTCAGCCGTCGCGTCTTTGATCGCCTCTTCGACAAGCCGGTCGAGCTCGGTCACATCGGGCGCCACCTCACCCACGAGTTCCGCCGCCGCCAGCCAAGAGAGGACCCGCTCCGCCTCGCTCTCCCAAAAACGACGACAGAACGAGTCCACGCGCAGGGCATCCTGGAATCCCGCCGGCAACCGGGCCGGCCGAGATGGCACCGTCGCCTCCCCGAGCGCCACGGCCCGCCTCAGGTGGGACTCCCATTCCGACAACGTGATGGACCGGGCATCGAGCCAGGCCCGAAGGTCCTCTCCGGCCTCGAGCTTGCGTTGGCGTCGAAAGGATTCCGCTGCACGGCGCACATCGCCATCGCTGGACGATCCCTTCCCGTCGCGCTCGACACCTTCGCCACTCCAACGCACCAGAGCGTCCCACGACCCGTGGGAGATCCCGGCCCAGACGAGGTCCTCGTAACTGACGGTGTGGCCGCCCATCTTCACGAGCGGCCCCCGAGGGAGCGATCCCATCAGCGGTATCCTCGCGCGGATCGTCCCCGGCGACGAAGTCCGGTCACGAGTCGCCCGACCCCACCACCCTCCGCATACGCTCAAGCGCTATGGAATGGCCGATTCTGGCGGAGCTACCGACGAGCGAACGCCTTGCCGTATTGAACCTCTGCTCGCGTCGCCACGTCGCACAGGGTGAGTTCGTCTGCCGGCTGGGAGAGCGGGGTGACCGTTTGTTCCTGTTGGAAGTAGGCCACGCCCTCGTCGAGACGATGACCAGCGAAGGCGACATCAGCACGTTCGCCGTCCTTGGGCCAGGCGACGTCTTCGGCGAGCAATCGCTCATCTCAGGAATGGATCGCCGGACGGCCTCCGTGGTCTCCATCGAACCTCTGGACCTTCTCTACATGACCCGCCGAGAGTTCGAGGAGTTGAGCGTGGCCCACCCGGCGGTGAGCAGGTTTCTCCTGACGATCATGGCGGCCCGCCTTCAGGACGTCACATCCCAGCTGCTCGAGGCGCTCTACGGATCAGCCGAACAACGGGTCCTGTCGAGCCTCCTGCGCCTGGCCCACGCCTACGCAGCGCCTCGTGCCGGCTCGGTTCGGATCCCCCTTCATCAAGAGCAGATCGCGTCACTGGCAGGAACCACCCGGCCGACCGCCAACCGGGTTCTCCGAGATGCGACACGCGCCGGCGCCATTGCGCTCGGTCGTGGTTACCTCGTCGTCGTCGACAGCGAGGTCCTGGTTCGTCTGTATTCCGAGGCGGGCCCGAGACGGTGAACGGCGCCAAGGCGCTCGTCTCGCATTCGTACCTGTCTCGAACGAAGGCTCAAGCCCATCGTCCCCCTGCTCTTGTAGGTGATTGACGAATCGGCGGGAAGATCGACCGTGGCGTGGATGTCGTTGAAACCGGCATCGGTGGCCGACGGCGTGAAACCGCTGGCGCCACCGGTCTCGGTGGCCGTGAACGTGTCGTCAGCGAGAACCGGGTTGCTCTGCCGTCCACCACCACGGTGACGTTGCCGTCGCCGTCCAGGAACACCGAGATGGAATTGACGCTCGTCCGGGGGGCGATGGTCGACCCTCCCTGAAGGGTCTCGAAGGTGATGGTCCCCCCGCAGCTGGCCTGGAGCTGGGAGGACGAGATGTTCACGGTGTCCCCGCCGTAGGCCGGGCTCGTCTCCACCTGGATCACGGCGTGCACCTGCGAGCCCGATGCCGCCCGACCCGGGGTGATGGTGACCGACGGGGCGGCGGCCGGGTCGGTCATCGAGGTGTCGATGGCCCCGGGGATCCAGTAGCTCGGTCCGCCGCCACCGCCACCACCGACGTCGGCACTGCCGCCTCCCTCGCCTCCGCCGTCATAGCCCCCTCCGCCGCCGGCGCTGAAGCCCTGACCGGGCGACGCTCCGCACGAGCCGCCCCCGCCCTGACCGGCGGTGCCGTTCCTCCGGGGCAGGTGGAACTCCCCGGGGGCGGACCGAAGCCGCCGTTGAATCCCCTTCCGCCGGTGCACGGGTTGTGGGCGCACCCGACATCGCCGGCCCCCGCCCCGGTCACCGTGGCGTCCCCGGTGTCGCCTCCGGTACCCCCGTTGTCGTCGAAGTCCGCGGCCCGCCCCCGCCGCCTCCGGCCACCACCAGACGGGTGTCGGGTGTGACGTCCGGGCAGCTGACCATGGACCAGGACCGCACGTCGGACGCGCCGCCACCGCCCCCGCCGCAGTCAGCCCCTGTCCCCCCTGCCGTTGAAAGCGGTACCCGCACCGGTGCAGTCGGCCGTGATGGTGGGCGGCGCGGCGGGTGACGTTCCCGGACCCCCACCTCGACGTACAAGGGTCTCACCGGGCGAGACCGCGACAGTGGCGGTGACCCACGCCCCGTCGCCCCCCGGTCCCGCCGCGCCCCCCGTCACCTTGTTCGTGCCCCCCCTGCGCCGACGGCGTTGATGGTCACCGAGGTCACCCCGGCGGGAACCGTGTAGGTCTGCTCATGGTTCACATAGGTGAAGGTGGAGCCGGTGGCGTAGGCGGAGCCCTGAGTGAGAAGTGCGGAAGCGGTGGCGCAGACCACCAGCAGTCCCACCACGCGAATCGACCAGGGGGACGCGGAATCGATACGCCGACCCGGTCCTTTAGGGGCCTGATCCTACGAAACGTGATGTCTCGGCCACATCAGCAGATCTGATGATTTCGGGGAACCTCCGGGCCTCGACCGGGCGAGACCCCTGGCCCGGGGGACTCGATAGGGTCGGCATCGTGCGGGGCCGTGCTCGATCTGCGGTGATCATCGTCGCCGTGACCATGCTCGCCGGCGTTCTGCCGGCATCACCACTGCTCCCCGGCGCCAGAGCGTCGGCCTCCCCCGCTCCCACTCCCCACATCGCCTGGTCGCCGTGCCCGCACACCGCGGGATACCGGTGCGGAGCACTGCCGGTTCCGCTCGACTACCGGCATCCGTCTCGAGGTTCGCTCCGCCTGGCCGTGATCGAACATCGCGTGGCCCACAGCCGGGGCGTGGTCATCTTCAATCCCGGTGGTCCCGGTGAGAGCGGGGTGCTCATCCTCTCCCTCCTCGCCATCTACGTGCCCGCCGTCGTGCGCCACGACTTCACCCTCGTCAGCTTCGACGAGAGAGCAACGGGGTCGAGCGATCCGCTCCTGTGCGGACCCTCGGTGGTGGCGGCGGGCAGTGCCGTCGCCGGCACCGCGGCGGCCACCAAGCTCTTCGCCCACATCGAGCGAAACTGTCGCTCCGCCCGCCCGGCTCTGTTCCCCACCGTGAACACCACCACCTCGGCCCGGGACATGAATCAGCTGAGGTTGGCGCTGGGCGTCAGTCGGATCAACTACTACGGGGTGTCCTACGGGACCGTACTCGGATCCGTCTACCGGCAAGCGTTCCCCGGCCACGTCCGGTCGACGGTGCTCGACGGTGCCGTCGATGCCAACCTGAGCCTCGCCACCGACGCCACCCTGGAGGCGCCGGCCATCGATGCGGCCATCCGCTACGACCTGGGCCGCTGCCCCGCCTCACATGGCTGCCCCCTCGGTGCCCACCCGCTCACCGTGTACCGAGATCTCGAGGAGAGGCTGGCCCGGTCGCCGCTCCCGGCACCGGGCGCCGGCGACACCCTGCCGGTCACCGAAGGCGACCTCACCACCGCCACCCTGCTGTACGTCTCCGTCCCCGGCCTTACCCCGTCCTACCTCCCGGCTCTGGCCTCGGCCGCCGCCGGCGACGGGGCACCGCTGCGGGCGGTGGCGCGGGACCTGGAGACCGACCTCAACGGCACGTCACTGGTCGGCCCGCTGTGGACCATCACCTGTAACGATGTCGCCGCCCACCCGGACGCCGAGGCCACGGCCGCTCTGGCCCGGTCGCTCGAGGCGCGCTACCCGCTCGGGGGGGCGGAGGCGGTGGCCAACAACCTCATCGGCTGCCCCGGCTGGACCGGCGCCCGGGAGCCCGTCGCCCATCTCCACCCGGTCAGCGCCCCGACGCCCCTCGTCATCGGCAACACCGGCGATCCCAACACACCGTACGCAGCGGCCGGCGCCCTCACCTCGGCCATCGGTGGGCGCCTCCTCACCTATGTCGGCTACGGCCACAGCTGGTTGCTCAACGGATCGACGAACGTCTGCATGCAGAAGGTGGTCGGCGGCTACTTCGCCCGCGGTGCCCTGCCGGCCCGGGGAACCCGGTGCCGCGCCTGAGCGTTCATGGTGGGGGACGTCACCATCCTCGAAAGCATCGCCATCCCGGTCCGTCCGCCCGAGCCATCGCCAGGCTCACCCTCCGTGCCACCATCTTTCATCAGTGAGATGCCCCCGGCCAGGGGCAGGTCTGCCACCCCGTAGTGTCTCTTTGGACGCGTTGATCGGACTCGGCAGAGTCTCCCAAGGGAGCGGACATGGAAGGTACCGAGGAGGAGGGTCTGGCCGAGCCGGCCGGCGGGCCCGGCGACTCCGACTCTTCGACGTCGGATATTGACGCTCGCATGGAACGGCTCCTGCGGATCCTCCTCTGGGTCGGGGATGCCGATGTGGCCCGAGGCCTACGCAGCCTCTCGGTGGCGGAGATCGACAAGCAGCCGCTGGCCATACGGACGGCCATGCGGACCCTTCGGCGCAAGCGTGACCCGGCTACAGTCCTGACGCAGCCGCAGTACCGGCCCACCGTTCCGCTGGTGGCCGAGGCCGTCTCGGAGGACTGTGTGGATGCGGTGGTCACCGCCCTGGGCGACGCCGCGGATGAACCCGATCGACAACAACTCCTCGATGCTATTGAGCAGATCCGGGATCGATTCCCGGCCCGCGCCATCGCCCTGATGCTGGCCTACGTGTCCGTTACCGACATGGCGGCGTCGGATCTCTGCGACGAGATTCTCGAATCCGATCCGACCTTCACCGTTCCGCCGTCGGTGGTGTGAGCGTCCAGATCATGCGCCCGGGATACGGGCGCCCAGCCGCGGAGGCGTTGCGTACGGCCATCAGCGAGGCGAAGGGAGCTGAACCCCTCACGCCGGTCACCGTCGTCGTTGCCTCCAATTACGTCGGCGTGGCCACCCGCCGGCTCCTGGCGTCAGGGGCTCTCGGTCCGGTCTGCGGCACCGGGATCGGCGTGGCCGCCGTCTCGTTTCTCACCGTCTACCGCATGGCCGAGCTTCTCGGGTCGGCGAGGCTGGCCGGGGCCGGGCGCCGGCCGGTGTCGACCCCCGTCATCGCCGCCGCCCTGCGGGCCTCTCTGGCCGAGCACCCCGGGATCTTCGCTCCCGTCGCCGGTCATGCCGCCACCGAGACGGCGCTGATCGCCGCCTACCGGGAACTGCGGGACCTGTCGGACGGCGCGCTCGACGCGCTGGCCCGTCGGAGCGACCGGGCCTCCGATGTGGTTCGGCTCCACCGTGCGGCCCGGGCCCGGCTGGTGGCCGACTGGTACGACGAGGAAGACCTGATCGATTCCGCCATCGAGGTTCTCCGCGCCGAAGCGTCGGCGGTCCGGGGTCTCGGTGCCGTCACCGTCTATCTCCCCGAGCGACTCTCGCGGCACGGGGGGCTGCTGCTCGGAACCGTGGCCGAGCTCGGGGATCTCGTCGTCATCGCCGGAGCCACGGGAGATGAACGGGCCGACGCCGAGGTGGCGCTGTCGGTTCGTCGTATCGCCGGGGACGGCGGTGAGCGGAGTGAGGGTGGGGATCCCATGGCGGCGGTCAATGCCGAGCGGACGCGCATCGTCACCGTCTCCGACTGCGACGAGGAGGTCCGGGCCGCGGTCCGCACGATCGTCGACGCGGCGCGGGCGGGGACGCCGCTCGACCGGATGGCGATCCTCCATGCCAGTCCCGAGCCCTATGCCCGGCTGGCCCACGAGCAGCTGACCGCCGCCGGCATTGCCCTCAACGGGGCGGCGGTCATGCCGCTCACGGCCCGGGTGGCGGGCCGGACATTGTTGCACCTGCTTCAGCTCCCGGAGAGCGGCTTCCGCCGCGAGGACGTCTTCGCCTGGCTGGCCGGAGCCCGACTCCGTCGTGACGGGGCTCCCATCCCGGTCACGGCCTGGGAGCGCCTGTCGCGCGATGCGGGTGTGGTCGGTGGCCGGTCCGACTGGGACCGCCGGCTGGCCACGCTGGCCGACGACTTCGATGCCAGCGCCACCGGCGATGAGGCCGATCCGAATGCCCCTCCCTGGCGGGCCGAAAGGAGTCGCACCCAAGCCGGTCGGGCCCGCGATCTGCGGGCGTTCGTCCTGGGCCTGATCGACGACCTGGCTCAGGCGGCGCTCCGGCCACGGCCGTGGAGTGAGCGCGTGGCCTGGACCCGTCGTCATCTGGCCGGCCTCTTCGGCAGTGAGAGTGGACGGGCCGACTGGCCCCAGGCCGAGCAGAAGGCGGCCGAGCGGGTGGAACAGGCCCTCGACCGGCTGGCCTGTCTCGATGCCGTCGAGCCGTCGGTGACTCTCGACGTCTTCGCCCGGACCATCGAGCTCGAGCTCGAGGCCGACCTCGGTCGGGTGGGCCGGATGGGCGAGGGGGTCCTCGTCGGATCCATCTCCATGGGCGTGGGCCTCGACCTCGATCTCGTCGTCATCCTCGGTCTGGCCGAGGGCCTCTTCCCCTGCGCCATCCGCGACGACTCCCTCCTGCCCGACCACGAGCGCCGGGCGGCCGGCGACGAGTTGCCGCTGCGCTCGAGCCAGGTCGAGCGCCAGCACCGGCAGTTGTCGGCCGCGCTGGCCTGTGCGGCCCGGCATGTCCTGTGCGTGCCCCGCGGGGACCTCCGTCGCAACATCGAACGGGTCCCCTCGCGCTGGGTCCTCCGGATCGCCTCGGCCATCGCCGGCGAGCGCTGGTGGTCCGACGAGCTCGTCCACGGAAAGCGGGACTGGCTGGATCATGTCGCCTCCTTCGACGGCGGACTCCGCCAGATGTCGTTTCCGGCCAACGAGCAGGAACACCGGTTGCGCCTCCTCATGAGAGAAGGCTCCACCCGCCTGGGTGCCGCGGCACTGGCCGCGGCCGGCGACACCACGCTCGATGCCGGGGCCGATGTGGTGGCCGCCCGGCGCAGCGACCGCTTCACCCGCTTCGACGGGAACCTGGCCGGACTGGCGATCCCGTCGCCGGCCGAACAGCCGACCTCGGCCACCCGGCTCGAGACCTGGGCCGGCTGTCCCTTCGCCTATCTCCTGCGCCAGCTCCTCGGCGTGGACGAGCTGGAGAACCCCGAGGACCTCATGGAGATCACCCCGCGCGACCGGGGTTCCCTAGTCCACCAAGCGCTCGAGGATTTCATCGGCGAGGTCCTGGCCCGTCCTCCTGACGATCAGCCGGCGCCGACGGATCGGTGGACGGAAGCCGACCGGGAACGGATCATGGAGATCGCCGAGGAGATCGGCACGCGCTACGAGGCCCACGGCCAGACGGGGCGCGCCGTCTTCTGGCGACGCGACAGCAAGCGCATCATGGCCGAGCTCGAACGCTTCCTCTCGGCCGACAGCGACCACCGCCTGGCCCACGGCACCCGGCCGGCGGCGGCGGAGTTGGCCTTCGGCTTCGCCCACGCCCCGTTGCCCACCATCGCGCTGGCCCTGCCCGACGGTCGGTCCGTCCACTTCAGGGGCCTGGCCGACAGGGTGGACATCGGCGACGACGGCACCATCCACGTCGTCGACTACAAGACGGGAAGCGCCCGGAGCTACAAGGACCTGTCCGAGGACAACCCCGACGCCCAGGGCCAGATGCTCCAGCTCGCCGTCTACGGCCAGGCCGCCCGGGCGCTGTGCAACGCCCCCGACGCCCCCGTCCGGGCCGAGTACTGGTTCGTCTCGACCAGGGGAAGGTTCGAGCGCATCGGCTACCCGGTCACCCCTGAGGTTCTCGAGAAGGTGGGCCGGACCATCGGAACCATGGTGGCCGGCATCGAGGCCGGCGTCTTCCCCCACTTCCCCACCGACACCTCGACGTCGATCTTCGTCGCCTGTCCCTTCTGCGATCCCGACGGCCTGGGCGTGGCCGACCTCCACCGCCAGTTCGCGGCCAAGTCCTCCGACCCGGCCATGGCTCTCTTCCTGGACCTGGCCGCCCCCTTCGACGAGGCCGATCTCGACGTCGAGTCGGAGCAGCTCGCCGGGAGCTGAGACGCTTCTGCATGCCAAGATCCGGAGATGCTGACCAACCGGGTGACCGAGCTTCTGGGGGTGGAGATCCCCATCGTCCAGGCCCCCATGGGGTGGATCGCCCGATCGAGGTTGGCCTCGGCCGTTTCCAACGCCGGGGCCATGGGCATCATCGAGACCTCGTCGGGCGAGCTCGACAACATCCGCCACGAGATCGCCAAGATGAAGGACCTCACCGACAAGCCCTTCGGTGTCAACATCGCCCAGGCCTTCGTGGCCGACCCGACCGTCATCGTCGACTTCGTCATCTCCCAGGGGGTGACCTTCGTCACCACCTCGGCCGGCAGCCCCACCAGGTACACGGC
The DNA here is from genome assembly GCA_035535015.1 of Acidimicrobiales bacterium. Taxonomy (GTDB): domain Bacteria; phylum Actinomycetota; class Acidimicrobiia; order Acidimicrobiales; family UBA8190; genus Palsa-661. The sequence continues at coordinate 31,928 of DATLQU010000043.1, forward strand.
GCAGTTGAAGGACGGCGGCCTCACCGTCTTCCACGTCATCCCCACCCTCCGGGCCGCCGAGAAGGCGGTCAAGGCCGGCGTCGACGGCCTCATCGTCGAAGGCGGTGAAGGCGGCGGCTTCAAGAACCCGCGACCGGTCTCGACCATGGTCCTCCTGCCCTCGGTGACCAAGGCCTTCGACCTCCCTGTCATCGCCGCCGGCGGCTTCCTCGACGGGTCCACCATGGCGGCGGCGCTGGCCCTCGGCGCCGAGGGCGTCCAACTGGGCACGGCCATGGTCTCCTCGATCGAGTCACCGGTCCACCGGGGCTGGAAGCAGGCCATCCTCGATGCCACCGAAACCGACACCGTCTTTCTGAACGGCCACACCTCGCCCGGCCTGCGGGCCCTGCGCACCCCGTACAGCGAGCGCCTCGAGGCCGACCACACCAACAACGCCATGGCCTCGTTCGGATCCGTCCCCGACGTCTACTTCGGCGGCCACCTCGATGCCGGCATCGCCCTGGGCGGTCAGGTAGCGGGCCGCATCTCCTCCAGCCGGCCCGTGGCCGACATCATCGGGGACTGCGTCCGTGAGTGTCAGGAGATCCTCCGAGCCCTGGCCGACAGATACCTCCGCCCCTGAGCGGTGCCCGATGACACCGCCTGGGAACGGTTGGCGGCGGCGTTCTCGCCGACACAACCGGACGCTACGGTCGTGGTGCGAAGTTCCGACCCGAGGAGAGCCACCGCGTGCTCACGCCCGCCGACACGCAGAGCCTGAGGAGGTTGGTGGGGTCCGCCACCTTCACCCGTGGTCAGGCCTACGCCCGCCAGGGGGCGGTCCGGAGCGTGGCGTGGAAGAAAGACCGGACTCGCGCCTCCGGCAAGGTCCAGGGTGCGAACCTCGCTCCCTACGCGGTCTCAATCATCCTGCGACGATCGACGTCGGACCGACTCATCGACATCGACGCCGTCTGCACCTGCCCCATGGAGATCAACTGCAAGCACGCCGTCGCCCTCCTTCTGGCCGGCACGGCCCCGCTGGCGGCCACTCGGGCAACACCGGCCAAGAAGCCTCGCTCCGGTACCGATCAAAAACCGACGGCCAGGCGGGCCCCGAAGCGACCCGCCTGGGAAAGCTCCCTGCAGACACTCATGTCGGCAACGACATCTGGTCCGAGCGGGTCAGAGCCAGGGGAGATCGGACTCCAGTTCGAGTTGGTCATGACACCGCCCAAACTCGCGTCGCGACAGAACTCGTCGGCGCCGGGCGTCCGGGTCCGTCCCGTCCTGCGCAGCCGGTCCGGACACTGGGTGAAAACAGGGATCTCGTGGTCCAGGCTCGAGTACGCCTCCTACGGGCGATGGGGCCCCGGCCGCCACGCCGAGCACCTGACCATTCTCACCGAGCTCCTGGCCCTCAGCCGCTTGTCCAGAGCCCGGAGCTACTACAACCCGGCGGATGAGACCCTCTGGCTCGAGACGGTGAACAGCCGCCGCCTCTGGGACCTTCTCGTCGAAGCCCGCGACCTCGAATTGCCCCTGCTCCATGCCGGCCGGATGCCCGGGCCCATCGATCTACGCGTCAGTCCCGCCGCCGTCACCCTCGACGCCACCCGTCACGGCGACGGGCTCGAGCTCCGACCCCATGTCGGGGTCGACGGCCATGAGGTACCCCTCGGATCGTCGCTTCTGATCGGCCGACCGGCCCACGGCATCGCCTGGTGGCATGACCCGGTCCATCCGCCGGGAGCCGCCGTTCTTCTCACCCTGGCCCCCTTCGCCGCTCCGCTGGACGAGGGCCTCCGTCGCTTCCTCGGGTCGACTCCCCTGGCTGTTCCCCGGAGTGACGAGGAGCGATTTCTCCGCGACTTCTCCCCGAGGTTGCGGCGTCGGATCGATGTGCGATCGAGCGACGCCTCCGTCGACCTCCCGGAGCTCCCTCCGGCCACCATCGGTCTCACTGTCACCCACGATGGGGGCCACCGCCTGGAGCTCACCTGGACCCGGGGATCTCCGGGAAACGGCTCGGGCGAAGGACTCTGGGATCCGCTGGTGGGAGCCGGCGACACTGTTGCCGAAACCGCCATCATCGATGCGGTCACGACGTTGCTCGGCTCCGGCTCCGTGCCCGAGCTCCTCGAGATCACCCCCTTCGGCGTGCGATTGGCCGAGGAAGCCGTCCTCCTCGGGATGTCCGCCGTCACGTTCCTGACCGAGCTTCTCCCCGGCCTGCTCGAACTCGACGGCGTGGAGATCGAACACCACGGAACGGTTCTCGACTACCGGGAGGTCCTCGATCCACCGGTCGTCAGTCTGGGAGGTTCCCCGTCGGCCGACAGCGACTGGTTCGACCTGTCGGTCACGGTCAGCGTGGAGGGCGAGGACGTCCCCTTCGCTGAGCTTTTCGTGGCCCTGGCCGAGCAACGGTCGCATCTCATCCTCCCCTCAGGCACGTTCTTCTCCCTCGACCGCGACGAACTCCTCCAACTGGCCGAGCTGATCGCCGAGGCACGCACACTGGGCGACGAGTCGGCCGGCTCCGTCCGCCTCAGCCGCTTCCAGGCCAGCCTGTGGGAGGACCTCCAGCGCCTCGGGGTCGTCACCGCCCAGGCCCGGCAGTGGGAGGACTCGGTGCGCGCCCTCAACCAGGCGACGACCAGGATCGACCACGCCGTGCCCGCCAGCCTCGATGCCACCCTCCGGCCCTATCAGTTGACCGGCTTCAACTGGTTGGCCTTTCTCTACGAGCACCGACTCGGGGGCGTCCTGGCCGATGACATGGGGCTGGGGAAGACCATTCAGGCGCTGGCCCTCATGTGCCACACCAAGGCACGGGGGCTCAGCACATCGCCGTACCTGGTGGTGGCCCCGACGAGCGTCGTCGGCAACTGGGCCTCCGAGTGCCGGAGATTCGCCCCCGGACTCGACGTCGTCACCGTCACCGAGACCGAGGCTCGCCGAGGCCTCGCCTTGGAGAAGATGGCCGCCGAGGTGGACCTCGTCGTCACGTCCTACGCGCTCTTCCGGCTGGAATACGACCACTACGCCACGATCGACTGGGCCGGCCTCTTTCTCGACGAGGCCCAGTTCGCCAAGAACCGGGCCTCCCAGGCCTACCGGAGTGCCAAGATGCTGCCGGCGCCGTTCAAGCTGGCCATGACGGGGACGCCCATCGAGAACAATCTGATGGAGCTCTGGTCGCTTCTGTCCATAACGGCCCCCGGTCTCTTCGCCAGCCCGGACCGTTTCACCGAGCACTACCGGATACCGATCGAGAAAAAGGCCGACTCCGAGCGCCTGATCCAGCTGCGCCGCCGTGTCCGTCCCATCATCTTGCGGCGGACCAAGGAGCAGGTCGTCCGGGACCTTCCGGCCAAGCAGGAGCAGGTTCTCGAGCTCGACCTCAATGCGAAGCACAAGAAGCTCTACCAGACCTACCTGCAACGCGAACGTCAGAAGGTCCTCGGTCTCATCGGCGACATGCAGAAAAACCGTTTCGAGATCTTCCGCTCCCTGACACTGCTCCGACAGGCGAGCCTCGACATGTCGCTGGTGGACGCCAAACACGCCAAGGTTCCCTCCACCAAGCTCGACGCCCTCATGGAGATGCTCGAGGACATCGTGGCCGACGGACACCGCGTCCTGGTCTTCAGCCAGTTCACCCGGTTCCTCACTCTGGCCCGGCGCCGGATCGATCTCGCCGGGATCGACTACTGCTATCTGGACGGCAAGACCCGCCAACGCGACGACGTCATCTCGGGCTTCCGCACAGGCACCGCTCCCGTGTTCCTCATCAGTCTCAAGGCCGGGGGGTTCGGCCTCAACCTGACCGAGGCCGACTACTGCATCATCCTCGACCCCTGGTGGAATCCGGCCGTCGAGGCCCAGGCCGTGGACCGCATCCACCGCATCGGCCAAAAGAAGAAGGTCATGGTCTACCGGCTGGTGGCCAAGGACACCCTGGAAGAGAAGGTCATGGCCCTGAAGGCCAAGAAGGCCGCCCTCTTCGCCAACGTCATGGACTCCGGTGATTTCGAATCCGGGGCCATGACGGCGGCCGACATCCAGGAGCTGCTGAGCTGACTGTGATGATCGATGCCGAAGCCTCCGTATCGATCATCCCGCCCCTGGCCCACCGCTCCGTCACGTCAGGGTGAACGTCGTGGTGGCCTGGCTGGCACCCGAATCGGCGCCCTTGACGGTCTTCTGACCGAGGACCCCGGCCCGGCCCCGCCGTGGGATCGTCCCGTTGCCACTGAACGTCCCATCGCTCGCCACCGTCGCCGTGCACAGGGTGGAGCTGGCCCGCTTGGGCTTCTTCTTGCCCGAGAGGTAGCTGATGGTCGCCGTCTGCCCGGGAGTGAAACCGGTGCCGCTGACGTGTTGGTCAGGTTCTGTGTGGTCAGGTTGGAGAAGAGCCCGGTGGCCGTGAACTGCTGGGTCTGGCCCTGGGCGATGGAGGTCAGCGCCGGTGTCACGGTGATGGAGAGAAGCATCGGCGTGCCGAGTGCCTGTGCGGAATCGGCGACCCCGCCCCGAGCAAACCCGAGACACACACCGCCGAAAGAAGACGCCCCCCGGTCCCGAGCCACGTGCTTCGTTTGCCCCGCATTGGCATCCCCCGACCCGATCGACTGGCTGCTCCCTATGAGCAACTAGTCAAGGAGAGTCTCTGACCTCGGTCAGGGACCGTGCTACGGAGACACCACCTGTCACGCGTCCAGGTGTTTCCACTCGTCTCGGGTGCTACCCCTTCATGACGTAGGAGTAGGGGATGGCCGCCACCGTGTCGGCGTTGGGGGCCAGGGTCCCGTACACGGAGAACAGGCTGTCGTCGTCGAGGTAGATCACGCCCGACACCTTGGTGCCCTTCGGGCCCGTCGGCGCGATGACCACCGGGATGACGGCGCTCTTGCCCGGTTGGACGATCACCGGGCTCACCGTCAGAGGTGCACCGACGGCCGCCTGCCACAGGTCTCCGGTGAAGGAGCTGACGGCGGGGTCGAAGCCTTGCGTCGTGGCCGTGAGCGTCGTGTCCACCATCTCGGGCGCGGCCCCGGTGGGGCCGAAGGGCCCGATCACATCGGGAGCGAGGTCCCACACTCCGGCCGAGACCGGTGTGCCCGTCGCACTGGCCGTCACCGACGTCCCCTGACCCGACACCACATCGGGGTCGCCGGTGGGCCCACCCAGATCGAACTGGATGGGCTCGGTTCCCGCCGCCGTGGCGGTGCCGTCGATCTCCGTCGTCTGACTCGGCACCAGATAGAAGGGGATGCTTCCGAATGCGCTCAGCGGCACGGTGGCCTGAGCCGAGGAGATCGAGGGCAGCTCGTACTGCGTGGTGGCCACGGTCCGGCCGTCGATGAAGTACGCCTCCGGGGCAATGCCGGTGTTGGTCACCTTGACGTCGACCACCGCCGGGTTCTCGGCGTTGATCCGTCTCCCGATGGGCAGCCCCACCGTGCTCACCACGGGGGCGTTCTGATCGACCGACACGGTGAAGGGCTCACTGAGCGCCGTCCCCGACACCGTGGGGGCGAACACGACGATCAACGTCCACCGGCCCGCCGCCGGATCGACCACGTGCAGGCTCGTTCCCAGACTGTTGGTGTAGTAGAGCTGGCCGCCCTGCAACGTCACGATGCCGTTGCTCTGGGAGGCCTGGGCCTGACCGGACGGATCGACCAACCAGCCGTAGGTCTGGTTGTTCGGGTTGTCGGCCAGCTCGATCGAGGCGTTCAGCGCAGGCTGCCCGGACGGCACGTCGACCTGGTAGTAGTCCGTCACCCCGGTGAACGACGCCCGGCCGTTGCCCCCGGTGAGGACGCCGGTGAACGACGTCGGACCGCTCGGCACGAGCGACCGCAACGTGACGGGGACGGCCAGCGACGCCTGTGACGACGACGAGACCACGAGCGACCCGGACGTGTCCCCGGGCGTGGCCGGCATGGGCACCGACAGCGTGACCGGCTCGCTGGCCCCGGGGCCGATGGTCAGGCTGGGGGCGCTCACGGTGCCGAACGGTTCGTAGTTGGCCACGCTCGCTCCGAAGATCACCTTGCCCGTGGTCCCCCCGTCGGCGCTGTCACGACTCCAGATGTACGCCGTCCATGTCCCCGGCGTCGGGTCGGCCACCTGGGCATCGCCGTAGTTGCCGACGCCCTGCGGGAGCGAGTAATCGGCCAGCTGACCCGAAGGGCTGATCAGGGCCATCCGGACCCGGGACGACAGCGCACCCGATGCCCCCTGGAAGGCGATCGAGCCGTTCAGCCGGTCCACTCCCGACGGCACGGCAAAACTCACCGTCTGGTAGTTGTCGGTGATCCCCTGATAGTCGGTGCTGTGCGGACTGGACGTGTCGCTCAGGGTCACCGTGGCCTTCTTCACCGGTGCGTAGCTGCCCAGCGTCCGGCTGGAAACCGACACCGTCTCGGGCGTCGAACCCAGGTTGGTGAGCTGCTCGGTGAAGCTCTCGGACGTTCCCCCCGCGGCGCTGGCGTTGAACTGTGCCGTGCTCTCGAGAAGGGTGTCGGGCACGGGGGTCGCCGTCGGGACCTGGTACGCCTCGGCCGCCAGCACGGCCCGGTAGGCGTCGACGAGCCCCGACCCCTGCTCGTCGGCGGGGGCGGCGATGTCATCGGCGGTGCTGGTCAGGATCTGCTTCACCAACGCCGGGCTGGGGACGGCACCGCTGTGGGTCTTGGCATAGGCCTGGATCACCAGCGCGGCGACCCCGGCCGTGAGGGGCGCCGACTCGCTCGTCCCTCCACTCTCTTCCACCGGTGACCGTTTGCCGGCCAGGTCGAAGCACTCCCCGAACTTCCTGACCTTGGTGGTGCACAGGGCCCAGTTGAGCTCGCCCGGCGCCACCAGGGAGATGGTGGCCCCGTTCTGGTCGAAGCCGCTCGAGCTGAGGGCGCTGATGTTGTTGTCGAGGTAGCCCGTCACCCCCGGGAACTGGAAGCCGCCGTATCCGATCTGCGCCGGCAGCTGGTACGTGGTCGACGCGCCGGCCGAGATCACGTTCGGGTCGGTGGACGGTGTCCCGATGGTGCTGGTCACGCCGGCATCGCCGCTCGACACTGTCACCGTCGTCCCCGCCGCCACCGCGGCGTCGTTGGCCGCCTTGATCAGATCGAGGCTGGCCTGGTCGTCGGGGTAGAAGTTGTTGCCGAGCGACTCGTTCAGCACGTTCACGTGGTCGACGGACACGGCGTAGTCGATGGCCTGAAGGAACGACGAGTTGAAACCGGCGTCCTCGGCTCCGAAGATGTCCAAGCCGACGAGGCTCGCTCCGGGGGCCACACCTTCGACCCGGATCCGGCACGGCTGGTTCAGAGCCAGGGCGCTGTAGCGGCTGATGTTGTAGACGTTCCGGCCCTGGGCGGCGATGGAGCTGGCGTCGAGGAAGGCCTCGGCCCCGCCGGTCGGCACGGCCGTCCCCTCGCCGCTGAAGTCCTTGTAGTCCACGAAGACGTGACTGCCGTCGGCCCGGATGAAGTCGGTGTTGTTGATGTCGAGGCCGTCGGCGATGAAGGCCACCGTCACCCCCGAACCGTCGATCCCGAGCGAGCGCGCCGTCCCCACGTTCGGCGTCGCCGCGTCGGCATGGATGGCGGTGAGCGCCTGGGGCTCGAGCAGCGGGGGCTCGCCCTTGGCCGGGCAGGTCCCGGCCGGCGGGGTGCGGGAACCGGAGCCGGCCGCGCCCGCCGTGGGCGGAGCGTCGAAGGGACTGGCCAGCTTGATGATCTGGTCGGGCACGACCTTGGCCACCGCCGGGTCGGCCGCCAACCGGGCCGCCTCGCCCGGCGACACCGTGGCCGACACCGCGTTGATGCTGGTGTAGGAGTGGACATTGTGGGCGTTGGTCTGCTTCAGATCACCGAGGATCGGACTCTGCAGGCCGTTCACCACGGCGGACCGGTTCTTCACGTCGGCGCGCGAGGCCGGGAACTGCGACACCTGGTCCTTCAGCACGACGATCACCCTCCGGCTGACGTCGGTCGACAGAGCGGCCGCCGCCGCCGCGCTCAACGGCGCCTGGCTCGCCACCGCCGACGCGGCCGAGACCGCCCCCGAAGTCACCAACGGACCGGTCACCAGCAGGAGGGCGAACGCACCCGTCACCCACGCAATCGTTGACTTCCGCACCGGATGCCCCTCCCTCCACCGGAGCCACAGGGCCCGGATCCGTCCGCCGTCGAGACCATCTCGGTCGCACCCGATACCCGTCTTCCGGGCCGGGAAACGCACGCCGCGTCCGAATCGATCGTAACAACGCCAGTGCGAATCGCAACAGGGGCGTCGCAATCTCGGTCAGGCGGGAACCACCGGCCGGGGAAACGGCCCGGCCCGGGCCACCTGTCCCGGCAATGCATGACCGAGGGCGCCGGCCAGCCAGTGCGAGGCGTCGAGCAGCGCGTCGAGGCGCACTCCCGTCGCGACACCCATCCGGTCGAGCAGGTGGACGAGGTCCTCGGTGGCGATGTTGCCCGTGGCCCCCGGCGCGAAGGGACAGCCGCCGATGCCACCGATGCTGGCGTCGAGGGCGGCCGCCCCAGCCGACAACGCGGCCACGGCGTTGGCCAAGCCGGTGTTCCGGCTGTTGTGCAGATGGACCCGCACCGGCAGCCCCGTGTCATCGGCCACCGACCCGACGAGCGAGGCGACCTGCGGCGGGACGCCGCAGCCGATGGTGTCGGCCAGCGCGATCTCGAAAGGCCCGGCGGCGGCCACCCTGAGCGCCAGCTGCCGGACACGGCCGGCATCGACCTCGCCCTCGTAGGGGCAGCCGAACGCCGCGCCCAGGGTGACCGAGGCCGGCACCCCGGCCGAGGCCGCCCCGGCGGCCACCCGGTCCCACATGGCGAGCGCCGTCTCCACCGCCATCCCCTGGTTCTTGGCCGAGAAGCCGTCGGTCACCAGAACCACCACGTTGACCTCGTCCACCCCGGCGGCCAGTGCCCGCTCGAGGCCCCGCTCGTTCAGCACCAGCCCGGCCAACCGCACGCCGGCCCGGCGGGTCACCCCGGCCAGCACCTCCTCGGCGTCGGCCATGGCCGGCACCCGGTCGGGCCGGACGAAACTCACCGCCTCGATCCGCCGTGCCCCGGCGGCCATGGACCGTTCGATCAGTTCGATCTTGGACGCCGTCGACAGCCGTGTCGCCTCGTCCTGCAACCCGTCGCGTGGGGACACCTCGACGATCTCGACCGCCTGCGCGTCCGTCACCGCATCACGTCGTTCACGAAGGCGGGAGGCTGATGTCGCGCCCGACGTCACGCGCCTCGTCGACCCCTTCCACGAAGACCTCCACGATCGGCTCGGCCCGGTCGTCGAACTCGGTCCGCAATGCCCGCGACATCACGGCGTGCTGCAGATAGAGGGCGGCGATGTAGGTGAGCTCGAGGATCTCCTCGTCAGCGAACTTTGCGTGCAAGGCATCGAACACGCCGTCGGGCACCCGGCCGCGGTCGTAGACCAGGCAGTCGGTGTAGGCCAGCACCAGACGTTCGGTCTCCTCGAAGCAGGAGGCCGACGCCCAGTGGGCGACGGCGGCGATCCGTTCCTCGGAGACGTCCAGGGCGCGCAGCGACTTGCAGTGCTGTGAGAAGACGAACTGGCTGCCGGCGGCCCAGCCGGCGCGGGCCTGGGCCAGCTCCCGCAGCACCGGGGCGAGCAATCGCTTGTCGCTCTGATAGAGACCGAAGCCCTGCACGGCGTGCTCCAGCACATCGGGCACGAGGGCGAACACCGTCCACCAGTCCCCCGGCGATCCTGTGGCCGTCCCCGGTTCGGCCACCGGGTCGCGATCATCGAAGAGGTAGTCGTACATCACCTTCACGATGGGGGCCTCGGCGTCGGCCCGCGGGACCTGGCGCAGTCGGGGCACGGGCCCGGCCTCAGGCTCTGGCCGCGTCGGCGGCGGCGTCGACGGCGCGGGCCGGGGCGTGGCTGACGTCACCGGCATCGAGGGAGCGGGTCCAGCAGGCGAACTCGAGCAGGATGCCGTCGGGATCCAGGAAGTAGATGGACCGCACGAACACCCCGGGATGCAGATCGTCGGCGATCCCCCACTCGCTGTCGTCGTGGTTGGCCACGTCGGTGCAGTCGACGCCGGCCGCCCGCAGCCGGTCGCGGTACTCGTCGATGGCCTCGTTGGGCACGGAAAAGGCCACGTGGTTCATCGAGCCCACGGCACTGGTCAGGCTGCCCTGGTCGGGCCGGCCGACGGGGGCCGAGATCCCTGGAGCGGCAGGCGGGGCATCGGGGAACCAGAAGAAAGCGAGGGCGTCGCCCCCTCCGCAGTCGAAGAAGAAGTGCTGGCCCATCCCGTCGGGCAGATCGATGGTCTTGATCAGCGGCATCCCGAGCACGTTCGAGTAGAAGTCCACCGTCCGCTCCATGTCCCGACACACCAGGGCCAGGTGGTTGATCCCCCGGAACTCGAAGCCGCCTCCCGACGTCGCCATGGCCGTCCTCCCCTACTGCCGCCGGACCCACCGTCGCCCGCCCCCGCCAATTGTGTCCAAGAGTACCGGATCCTGCCGGTTGGGAGGAGAGGAGCCTGCGCATTTCCGATTGATTGCATACAATCCCTGGATGAGCGCCGACCAGCCCGCCTCCGGCCCCGGCCCCGGCTCCAGCTCCAGCTCCAGCTCCGGTCCTGGCCCGGGTGGCCCGCTGGCCGGGATACGGGTCCTGGAACTCGGCAATTTCATCGCCGGCCCCTTCGCCGGTCAGCTGCTCGGCGACTACGGGGCGGAGGTGGTGAAGGTGGAGACCCCGGGCGAGGGCGACCCCATGCGGAGCTGGGGCGTCACCCACGAAGGCGAGAGCCTCTGGTGGCCGGCCATCGCCCGGAACAAGAAGTCGGTGGCCGTCGACCTCCGCCGGCCAGCCGGCCGGGGCCTGGTCCGGCGTCTGGCCGGGCGCTGCGACATCGTTCTCGAGAACTTCCGACCGGGTCGGCTCGAGGACTGGGGTCTCGGCTACGAGGACCTCCGGGCCGGCAACCCCGGGATCATCGTGGTCCACGTGTCGGGCTTCGGCCGGACGGGTCCGCGGTCGGCCGACGCCGGCTTCGGCTCCATCGGCGAGGCCATGGGCGGCATCCGCTTCACCACCGGCGCGCCCGACCGGCCATCGGCGCGTTGCGGCATCAGCCTGGGCGACGCGCTGGCCGCCCTCTTCGCCGTCATCGGTTGTCTGGCGGCGGTGACCGAGCGTCAGCGCTCCGGGTCGGGCCAGGAGGTGGACGTGGCCATCTACGAAGCCGTGGCCGCGCTGATGGAGTCGACGCTGGCCGACTTCGAGGTCGGCGACGTCCTGCGATCGCGCACCGGTGGCGTCCTGCCCGGCGTGGCCCCCTCCAACTCCTACCCCACCCTCGACGGCTCCGACATCCTCATCGCCGGCAACGCCGACTCCGTCTTCGTCCGCCTCTGCGCGGCCATGGGCCGGCCCGATCTGGCCGAGGACCGGCGCTTCGCCGGCCACAGCGCCCGGGGACTCAACATGGTCGAGCTCGACGCCCTCATCGCCGGCTGGACGGCCACCGTGCCGGGCGACGACCTTCTCACCTTGCTCTCGTCGCACGGGGTGCCGGCCGGTCGTGTCTACACGGCCGCCGACGTTCTCCGCGACCCGCACTACGCGGCCCGGGAGATGGTGCTGCGCGCCGTCGGCCGGGCCGGCTACGCCGTCCCCATGGCCGGCGTGGTGCCCAAGTTCTCGCGCACCCCGGGGGCCGTGGCCGATGTCGGGCCCCGCCTCGGCGAGCACACCGAAGAGCTCTTGCGGGCGTTGGCCGGCGTCGACGACGGCGAGTGGGCCGAGCTGACGGCGTCCGGCACGGTGGCCTGACGGTGCAGACCCCGGCCGGCACGGGCAGCGTGTCGATCGCCTACGACCGCATCCGCCGCTCGATCGTCGAAGGGTCCTATCCGGCCGGAAGCCGTCTGGTGGAACAGGCGCTCAGCGCCGAGCTGGCTCTCTCGCGCACGCCGATCCGTGAAGCGCTGCGGCGTCTCGAGGTGGAAGGCCTCGTGCTCTACCGCAGAAACCGCGGGGCCGTGGTCCGGGCGACGACGCCGGAAGAGGTGGCCGACCTCTACGAGCTCCGGGCCCGGCTGGAGGGCTACGCGGCGGAGTTGGCCGCCGTGCGGAGCACGGCCGACGACCGGCAGGCGCTCGTCGACGCCGCCGACGCCTTCGACGCGCTGGTCGGGGCCGAGCCGGCTGGCCGCCGCCGCACGGCCGGGCATCGCTGGGCACTCCACGAGGCCAACGGCCGCTTCCACCGGGCCATCGTGACGGCGGCAGGCCACGAGCGGCTGCTCCAGATGCTCGACAGGACGGTCGACGTCCCCCTCGTCTACCAGGCCCTCGAACGCTTCGACCCGGCCGAGCTCGAACGCTCGGCGCTCTTCCACCGGATGATCACCCAGGCCGTGGGCACCGGGGAGGCGGCCAGGGCGGGTCGGCTGATGGCCGAGCACATCCTCCTCGGCCGTGACCGCCTCCTGGACCCGTCCCCAATATCGGTGATGCGGTAAACCGACCCGTCACCTACCGTGGGTCGATGGGAACCATCGGTCGGCGGCGGGGCCGCCTCGGACTGCTGCTGAGCGTCTGTATCGGCGCAGCGGCATGTCTGGTGGCCGACGGGACCGGAGCCGGGGCCGCCCCGCTCGTCACCTGCAGCGCGGCGAGCCACGTCCTCAGCATCGGTGTCTCGGGCTCGTCGTCGGACGCCCTGGTCATCAGCACCAGCTCCGGTACCTACCAGATCGATCTCGACAACAGTCCCGTCTGCAGCCAGACGATCTCCGATGCGCCGGCCGACAACCCGACGGTCCAAGTCACCGAGAACTCGTCACCGTTCGTTCCCACGACCTTCCAGCCCGGATCCGATGCCGGGATCACCTTCGACGGTCCCGGCGGCACCACCACCGCCCTCGACCTCTCCTTCGCGCCGGCTCCGGACACGGTGACGCTGAACGGCGACTCCACCGGCTCACCGGGATCGGTGACCATGGGCGCCGGCGCCGACAGTTTCTCCGGCGTCTCCAGCTTCATCGGCTCCGGCGCCGGCAGCACCAGCTTCGTGGCCGGGGCCACGGGTGGCTACTCCTTCAGCGGGCTCGGGACGGGGAACACTCTCGACCTCTCGGGCGATGCCCATTCGGTGACGGCCAACCTGACGACCGGACTCGTCACCGTGGGGGCCTCGGCATCCGACACCTTCAGCGGGATCGGCCGGGTGGTGGGTTCGGCGTCGGGGGGCAACACCTTCGTGGCCGGAGGCGGCAGCGCCAGCTTCGCCGACTCCGGATCCGGCGCCGGCGACACCGTCGACTTCTCCCAGGTGGCCACCAGCGCGCTCTCACCGCTCACCGTCAACCTGTCCGGTGCGACGGTCTCCGTCAGTCCCTCGGGCCCACTCCCGAACGACAACGCCGTCGTAGGTTCGAGCACCTACTCCTTCTCGTCGGGGGGAAGCAATTTCACCACCTTCGACGGGGCGGCGTCAGGGAACACCACCTTCCTTGGGGGAGCGACCGCCGGAGAGAACTTCGTGGGGGCCGGAACGGGCAACGTGGCCGACTTCTCGGCCGACGCCAATCCGGTCAGCGCCAACCTGTCCACCGGACTCGTCGGGGTGGGGCCGTCGGCCACGGACACCGTGAGCGGCATCAGCCGCGTGGTGGGGTCGGCGGCGGGCGGAAACAGCTTCGTGGCCGGGACCGGCCTCGAGACCTTCTCCGACAGTGGTTCGGGGAACACCTTCTCCCTGGGCGCGTCTCCGGCCGTCATCGTTGACCCGGCGGCGGGCAACACCATCGACTTCTCCGCTCTCACCGCGGCGCTGACCCTGAACGTGGCGGGGGTGCAGGTGGGCCCGACTGCCAACGACACCGCCTCGACGTCGACCGCCACCTATTCGTTCAGCGGAGGACCGACCAGCTTCGTGGGCTCATCGGGCGGCACCACCTTCGACGCCGGCGCCACGGGCGGATACAGCTTCGATGCAGAAGGGTCGGGGAACCTGGCCGACTTCTCGGGCGACCCCGACCCGGTCACGGCCAACCTGTCCACCGGAATCATCACCGTGGGACCGTCGGCATCCGACACCATCAGCGGCATCCCCGACGTGGTCGGCTCGTCGCAGGGGGCCAACCACTTCGTGGCCGGAAGCGGCAGTGAGACCTTCGGCGACAGTGGATCGGTCGGTGGCGACAGCCTCGACTTCTCGCAGCTGTCCACCAGCCCGGTCACACCGCTCACCGTCAACGTGTCCGGTGGGCCGTCGGCCGGTCCGCCGAACGACGCCGCCTCGGTGGGTCCGACCGAATACTCCTTCAGCTCGACCGGAAGCGACATCACCACCTTCGAGGGAGCGACCACCGGCAACACCACGTTCCTGGCCGGCCCGACAGGCGGTCACAGCTTCGTCGGCCAGGGCTCGGGCAACACGCTCGACCTGAGCGCCGCCGGCGCCACGTCCACGGTCACGGTGAACGGCGACTCGGTGGCCTCACCCGGTGCCGTGACGGGGCTCAGCGCCGGGCCGGGTGCGTCGACAACCGACGCGTTCAGCGACATCCAATCGTTCGCCGGCCTGACCGGCGACACCATCACCAGCGTGAACCACACCACCGTCTCGCGGGGGGCGGCCTTCTCCTTCACCGTGACGACCTTCGGGAGTTCGGTCCCGAAGTTCACCAAGAAAGGTGCGCTACCGAAGGGTCTCGTCTTCCACGACAACGCCAACGGAACGGCGACGATCTTCGGCGTCCCCACGGCCAAGAAGGCCCGCCTCTATCACCTGACGATCACGGCCACCTTCGGGCGGGGGAAGACGAAAACCGTTCTTCACCAGCCCTTCACGCTGACCCTGACATAGCGCTGACCCTGACATAGCGCTGGCCCTGACATAGCGCTGGCCCTGACATGGCGCTGGCCGCCGAAGCGGGAGCCCTCAGGCCATCAAGAGGTCGCGGGCACCGTTGTCGGCCGACGGGTGCCGCAGCTTCGACATGGCCCGGGCCTCGATCTGACGGATCCGCTCACGGGTGAGGTTGAAGTACTCGCCCACCTCTTCGAGGGTGCGGGGCTCGCCCCGGTCGAGACCGAAGCGCAGTCGCAGGATGGTCGCCTCGCGTTCGTCGAGCGGGGCCAGCAGCCGGCTGATCTCGCCGACCAGCATGGCTTCGGCGGCCTGATCGAACGGCGAGACGGCGCCGGCGTCGGCCACCACGTCCCCGAGGTCGGCATCGCCGTCCTCGCGCAGAGGCTCCGACAAAGACAGGGGCTCGGAGCGCCAACGCAGAACGTCGGTCAGCGCCTCGTAGGAGAGGCGGGTCTCGGCGGCCAGCTCGTCCATGGTGGCCCGGCGACCGAACTTCGACTCGAGATGGCTCTGGGCCTTCTGGACGGCGCTCAAGGTGTCGCCGGCGTGGACCGGCAGGCGAATGGTCCGGCCGGTGTTGGCGATGCCGCGGGTGATGGCCTGGCGGATCCACCAGGTGGCGTAGGTGGAGAACTTGAAGCCCCGGCGCCAGTCGAATTTCTCGACGGCGTGCATGAGGCCGATGTTGCCCTCCTGGATGAGGTCGAGAAGGGGCAGGCCGGAGGACTGGTAGCGCTTGGCCACCGAGACGACCAGGCGCAGGTTGGCCAGGACGAAGCGGTACTTGGCCTCCTCGCCCCGGCGGATGAGGCGGCGAAGCCGGCGGATACTGGCCAGGTCGAGCTCGATGTCGGCGGCCAGCCGGGACTCGGCCACCAGGCCCTCCTCCATCTGTTGGGCCAGGTCGACCTCGTCGTCCTTGGTCAGGAGCGGGTGGCGCCCGATATCCCCGAGATAGACCCGGATCAGGTCCTCATCGTCCCGCTCTCGCCCCTTAGCCGCCACCGTGACCTCCAAGCTCGGAGTGAGTCTGTCCCACTATGCCGATCCGGTCGATTGATCCGGACAGGCCCCTTATCGGCCGAGGCAGGCCGGACCTGAACGGTAAGGTCCGCCGGGTGACCGATTCGCCCACGGCCCCAGAGGTGGACTTGACCATGGTGACCATGGTCTTCGACTCCCGGGAGGCCAACGAGGCCGCCGCCGACCGGCTCCTGTCCGTGTTGTCCAAGTACGTGGTCGTCTCCCGGGGCCACCCGGGCTGTCGGAACATGGACCTGTGCGCCTCGGCCACCCGGCCCGGGCGCTACCTGATCGTGCAGAAGTGGGAGAGCCCGGATGCCCAGGCCACCCATTTCGACTCCGCCGAGATGGTGGACATGGCCAAGTCCTGCGAGGGCCTGCTGGAAAAGAGGCCGGACATCGACCTGTTCGTGGGCATCTCGGCCCACGACCTCAACTACTCCCCCGCTCCCACCCGTCGCCCCGGCCCGGGGGTCCGATCACTTCCCGACGGCGGGACCGAGCCCCCCGGCCCGACCCCGCCGGTGGATGCCGGCCCCGGCCTGGATGCTCAGACGGCGGCCTTGGCCGCCTCGGTCTCGGCCACGACCTTCTCGATGTCGGCCCAGGTGAGACCCTGGGAGCTCCACAGCCGCTCGAAGGCGGCATCGGCCACGTCGGTGAAGCCGTGCCGGTTGCGGAAGTGGTAGAGCCGGCGGGGCTTGGCCACGTCGTAGCCGAGCCGGGCCAGGCGGCCCAGGCAGTAGGCGTCCCAGGCCGTCTGCTGCGCCAGGGTCAACTCGGCCTCGCCCGGGGCTCCGGAAAAGCCCGGCTCCAGGCGGTCCTTGACCCGGAACAGCAACCGGCCGAGCACCTCGTTGAGGTTGTGGTCGGACAGGTGCCGGGGCGCCTTGGGGTCCTCGAAGGCTCCCCCTTGGGCCCAGAGGACCACGGGGTCGACGCTGGTGACCCGGGAGCGCCCGAGGGCGCTGGGCTCATCCACCTCGATGCGAATGTCCGAATCGATGCCGATCTTGGCGGCCAGCTCCTTGGCCGCGCTGATGATGCGCTCGGGTTCGAACAGGACCAGGGTGAACTGCTCCGGGTCGACGGTGACGGTGCCCACAGGTTTGTCCTGCGCCTCTCTCTAGGTGCCTGGCTTGGTTGCCGGTCTGGTTCTAGCCGAACGCCGGCCTACTGCGCCGCCGGGGCGGCCGCCGGGGCGGTATAGCGGGCCTCGGCCTCGACCCGGGCCTCCTTGGCCACGGCGCCGATCTCATCGATCTCCTCATCGGAGAAGCCGGCCAGCTGGCGGAAGCGCCGGGCCAGACGGATGGGGCTGTCCTCCTCATCCCCACGGCCGCCGCCCAGGGAGAAGAGCTTGTCCACCACGTGCTGGAACTCGAGGGCCCGCTCCCGGCGCTCCGGGTCGTTCATGGTGAGGCGGCGCAGCCAGTCCGATCCCATCTTCACATGGGTGACCTCATCGGCCAGCATCCAGTCCTCGCAGAACTCTAGCACCGGGTCCCCGGACTTGTCCCCGAAGTCCCGCATGGTGTTGAACACGTCGATGGCCAGGCCCTCCAGGGCCCGGTTGACCCCGGTCAGGCGCAGGACCGGGTCGGCGTTGCAGGCGGCCTGGAAGAGGAAGGGCGACTCGGCGAACTCACCGATGTCGGTCCCCATCCACTCCGTCAACTTGACCGAGATCTCGCAGTGGCGAGCCTCGTCCCAGCACTGGCGGGCCATGTCCAGCTTCAAGGCGTAGGGCACCTGGTCGGCGCCGTCGCCCAGCTCGAAGTCGAAACAGGTCCGCCCGGCGCCCTCCAGGGCCTGGATCTCGCCCACGAAGATGCCGTGCATCAAGGAGCGGGCCGCATCGGGGGCGTTCGGCATGTCCGGGGTCATCCGGCCCAGGCCCCGGGCGGCCTTGCGCTCGGAGCGGGTCTCCTCGTCATCCCCGGCCAGGTCGGCCGAGTCCGAGCCGTAGGCGCCGAGGCCCCGGCGGCGGGGGTCGGCGAACTGGTCCTGGAAGTTGA
>DATLQU010000044.1:0-19296 GCA_035535015.1 Acidimicrobiales bacterium
GAGCCAAGCCCAGCAGACACCGTCGCTGGTGCTGAAGCTCCTGCAGTAAGCCGACACGGGGCCGCACCCCCCGGGGACGACAGCGTCGTCGTCCCCGGGGGGTGGCTCCAAGTCGCAGACACGTCGTCGACGGCGGTCACGCGTCCAAGAGAGATCGAAGGTACGGGTGGCCGGCGGGCCGCCCTCCCCTGATGTCGGGAACGCAGTCGGGGCAACCGACTGCCGTCTCTCGACGACGGGGAGATCGCACCGCTCGATCCGTCGGCGCTTCATTCTCTGTCGGAGAGGTCCGGGTGTGCCCGCGGGCCGTCTCCGACGAGCGCACCCAGAAGACCGCATCGTGTCGGCACGGACGCCGACTCTCGAAGAAGGGGGGACCGATGATTTCGCTCAGACGCTTTCACAGCAAGGAGCGCATCGCCATCAACCCCGACTTGATCGAGCGCATCGAGGAGAGCCCGGACACGGTCGTCCATATGACCAATGGAAACCGTTACGTGGTCGAGGAGGGCATCGACGAGATCTCCGAGAAGGTGCGGGTCTTCCGGGCGTCGCTGCTCATCTTGGCCTCTCAGATGACCGACCATCCGTCGATCGCCCGCACGCCACCATTGCGGGTCGTTCGTGGTGCCCAAGAGGGCGAGACCATCGGTTCGCGACAGAGCTCAGGAACATACGACACGGGGGCAGTGGAGCCATGAAGAAGATGGACCGGATGACCCCGATGGCCGTGGGCGGAGCGCTCGTCGCCATCTTCTTCTCGATGATCGTCGACGGATCGAGCCCGACTCTTCTGTTCAAGCCGGCGCCGATCATCCTCGTCTTCGCCGGGACGGCGCTGGCGGCCGCCGCCGGATTCATGAAGAGTGATGTGAAGAAGGTGAAGGACGTCTTGAAGACGGCCATGGGGCCCTCGGAGGAGAGCCCCGACGAAGACATCGCCAAGCTGGTGAGCCTGGCCGAGATGGCCCGCCGCGACGGCCTGCTGGCGCTGGACAAGGCGGCCGAGGGGATCGAGAACCCGTTCTTCAAGAGGGGTCTCGAGATGACGGCCGACGGCATCGACCCCGAGGAGATCCAGGACATCTTGGAAGGCGAGATCATCGCCATGAAAGAACGCCACAAGATGGGCGCCAAGTTCTTCGGTGACATGGGCGGTTTCTCACCGACCCTCGGCATCATCGGCACGGTCATCGGCCTGATCCATGTGTTGGCCAACCTGTCGAACCCCAATGTGATCGGTCCGGCCATCGGCTCGGCCTTCACGGCCACGCTGTGGGGGGTGATGGCGGCCAATATCTTCTGGCTGCCGATCTCGAACAAGCTGAAGCGTGCCTCGGAGCTCGAGGTCCACCACAAGCGGATGATCCTCGACGGGCTTCTGGCCATCCAGGCCGGGAGCAGCCCACGGCTGATCCAGACCCGACTTCAGTCCTACCTCTCCAATGCCGATCGTGACGGCGGCGGACGGACCAAGGAAGCGGCATGAAATCCCGGCTCGCCGCCGACTCGGGCCACGAGGAGGAGGTCGAGAATGGGGAACGTTGGTTGCTGACCTATGCCGACATGATCACTCTCTTGCTGGCCCTGTTCATCGTGCTCTTCGCCGTGAGCACGATCAACACGAAGAAGTTCGAGGCCCTGGCCCTGGGCTTCAAGCAGAGCTTCTCGCCCAATCCCGGCGCCCTACCCTCGAGCAACGGGGTGCTGCAGTACGACAGCCTGACTCCGACGGCCGGGCCGCGGCAGGTCCAGCAGCACCCGAGCATCGCCACGCCGGTCAAGCAGACGACCACGTCGACGCCCCCGCCGTCGCTGTCGAAGTCGGCTGAGTCGCAACTCTCGTCGGTCGACCAGAAGATCTCCAAGGCTCTGCAGGCGAAGGGTGTGCGGAGCTCCGTGTCGGCTTCGCTGCAGACCCGAGGGCTCGTGGTCCAGGTTCTCACCGACAGGGTGTTCTTCGCCTCCGACTCCGCCGATCTCGAGGCCCAGGGAAATGTGGTGGTGGACACCATCGCCTCGGTGTTGCGTACGACCAGCAACGACATCGACGTCGAGGGGTACACGGACAACGAGCCGATCACGGGCGGACCGTACACATCGAATGAGGAGCTCAGTGCCGTGCGCGCAGCCAGTGTCGTGACCAGACTGATCGAGACGGACGGTCTCGATCCCGACCGGCTGGTGGCCACGGGCTTCGGCGACACGCACGCGGCGGCGCCGAACGACACGCCGGCTCACCGGGCTCTGAACCGCCGGATCGACTTCGTCATCCTGGCCGACGGGGCGGCTCAGCCATGAGCGCCATGGCCACCGACCAGGCCACCCGGCCGGCTTCCGCCGGCGTCGACGCGCCCGAAGGGGCGGGCAAGGACGGCGGGGACGTCAAGGTCAAGAAGAGTAAGAAGAAGATCCTGATCATCATGCTGGTGGTGCTGCTGGTGGGCGGCTACGAGGCCAAGTCGATGCTGTTGAAGACGACCTACAAGCCCGGTCAGGTGGTCCCTCTCGGGGCGATCCTCCCTCTCGATCAGCTGACCGTGAACATGTCCGACGGCCACTTGGTGCAGGCCTCGATCTCCCTGCAGCTGACCAAGGTGGCGGCCAAGACGGCCACGGCCGACGTGCCGAGGTTCGACGACGCCGCCATCACGGTCCTCGGGGCCCAGACCTACGACTCGCTGTTGGCCCCCGGCGGACGGACGTCGGTGAAGGCGCAGATCCTGGCGTTGGTCCAGAAGATCGCCAAACCCGTGGACGGGGCGGCCGAACAGGTGAGCGCCGTGTACTTCACGACCTTCGTGGTCCAGTGACCGGCCGGTGACGAGGCCGGTGACGAGGCCGGTGACGAGGCCAGGGGCCGCCGGTGAGCGCCGGCCACGGGCGACTTTCGCCGCCAGGGGCTACACCTGGCGGCGGATCCGGCCGATAGGTCCCTGATGGGACTGAACGCCCTGCTGGTATGCCTATTCGAAGAGAGTGAGGCGCTCGAGCACCTCGCCTTCAAGCTCGAGCAGGAGCAGCTTGTTCTGGTGGCCGGACGACCGAAGTTGTTGGCCCGGAACAGCGCCGAGTTCGAGGAGGCGGTCAAGGCCCTGGCCACCGTGAGCCGGCGGCGAGAGGAGCTGGTGGTCGTCGCCGCCGCCGAACTGGGCCTGGCTCCGAGCACCACCCTGAGCGCCCTGGCCGATGCCACCACCGATGCCGATGAGCGGCGGGTGCTGACCGAACGCGGGCAGGTCATGCGGGCCCAGGTGGCCCGGATCAACGACCTGTGTGCCAGGAACCGCGAGATCCTGGCCAGGAACCTGGCGGCCACCACCGACGCGTTGGCTTTGCTCGGCGAAGGTCCTTCGTACACCGCCGGCGCCACCACGAGCCCGGGGACGGCGCGTCCCCGGATGCTCGACGCCCGGGCGTAGAGGAGGAGACGGCGATGGGAGATCTGGCCCTCAATATCGCGGCGTCGGGCCTCAATGCCCAGCAGACGGCGATGGACACCATCTCCGAGAACCTGACGAACGCCAACACGCCCGGCTACATCTCGGAGGCGGCGCAGCTCACGGCCAACCCCGGAGGCGATCTGCTTGGCGTCGGTGACGGGGTACGCGTCGTCGGGGTCACCCAGAACACCGACGGCCTCCTGATCACCAACGCCCAACAATCCCGGGCTGTGTTGTCGCAGAGCACCTCGCTCCAGCAGGTGCTGCAGGGGGCCGAGTCGGTGTTCCCCGAGCCCGGATCGTCGGGTATCTCGGCCGACCTGGCAAGCTTCTGGCAGGCCTGGGACGGGATCAGCCAGGACCCCTCCAATCCGGCACCTCGGACGCAGGTGGTCGACCTAGCCCAGAATCTCGCATCGGATTTCCAGCAGGCCGCCGAGCAGTTGGGCAACCTGCAGAGCAATGCCCAGGCGCAGGTGAGCTCCCAGGTGGCCCAGGCCAACACCATGCTCCGGCAGGTGGCATCGTTGAACACGCAGATTGCCGCCGTGAACGGATCGGGTTCCCCGGCCAACGCCCTGATCGACCAACGGAACCAGCTGATGAACCAGCTCGCCTCCTCCATCGGTGCGGTCGGGATCCCGGAGCCTGACGGGACGATCAACGTCGGGGTGAACGGGGTGACACTCGTCCAGGGATCGTGGAGCGACACGATCAAGGCCACCGGCGGGGTGGGGAGCATGAGCCTGGTGGCGCAGGCGAGCGGTGTGACCATCGCCAGTACGGGGGGGGAGGTGGCCGGGCAGCTGGCCGCCATCAACCAGTATCTGCCCGCGTACCAGGCGCAACTCGACGCCACGGCCAACAATCTCTCGAGCACGGTGAACGGCCAACTGGCCGCCGGGTTCACGGCCACGGGGGCCTCGGGGTCCGGCTACCCGCTGTTCCAAGGATCGGGTGCCGCCGGCCTGACGGTCAACGCGGCGGTGGTGAGCAACACGCAGTTGATCGCCGCCTCGAGCACGGCCACCTTGCCAGACGCCACCAACAACGGGGGTAACGCCCAGGCGATGGCCGAGCTCTTCAATGCCCCCACGGGACCGGACCTCCAGTACCAGTCACTGATTCAGGGACTGGGCTCTCAGGTGCAGGCCGTGAACAACCAGGTTCAGGCCCAGACGTCGGTGGCCAACGCCGCCCAGCAGAACCTTCAGGCCATCATCGGGGTCAACACCAACGACCAGATGGTGCAGATGCTGACCTTCCAGCAGGCATTCCAGGCATCGGCCAAGTTGATCAGCACCGTCGACACCATGATGCAGGCGTTGATCCAGGCGTCATGACGACGACGACCGGAGTGAGGAGGGAATCGTGAGTGACGTGATGGGGACGGCGATTTCCTACACGCCGCAGATCATCGCTCAGCAGCTGATATCGGGGTTGAACAGCGATCAGGCGGCGCAGGCCACTCTCGAGCAGCAGCTGTCCACGGGCGACATGATCAACAAGCCCTCGGACAATCCCGCCGGGGCCGCCGACCTGATGCAGTTGAACGCCAGCATGGTCCGGAGCCAGCAGTACGCCGCCAACGCCAGCGACGGGTCGGGTTGGTTGTCGCTCGGGAACTCCACCATGAACCAGATCCTCTCTGCTCTGCAGCAGGCCCGGCAGGCCGTGCTGTCGGTTTCAGGAGCGAACTTGTCGAATCAGCCGGGAGCGTTGCAGGGCCTGGCCCAACAGGTGTCCTCGGTGCGGCAGGAGCTGATCAGCCTTTCCAACACCAACTACGGCGGGCAGGCCATCTTCGCCGGGACCGGGAACGTGACCAACGCCTACGACCAGAACGGGAACTACGTGGGCGGTGGGTCGGCACCGACGCGGACGGTGGCTCCGGGGGTGCAGGTGGCGGTCGGGGTGACCGGCGACCAGGTTTTCGGTTCCGGGACCACCGGGCTTCTCGGCAGTACCGGCGTGCTGGCCCAGATCGTGCAGGACCTGCAGACGGGGACGACGGCGTCGCTCAACAGTGCGGCGACGACGGATCTGCAGGCTCTCGACAACGCCACCACGACGGTGACGTCACAGGCGGCCCAGATGGGGGCGAACTACCAGCGGATGCAGACGTTCGCCCAGCAGGCCACCAATACCGAGCAGGCGTTGCAGGCGCAGATGACGGGGCTGGACAGCACGAATGTGGCACAGGTGAGCACACAGCTGACCGAAGCCCAGCAGTCGTACCAGTCGGCTCTGTGGGCCACATCGCAGTTGTCACAAGAATCGCTCGTGCAGTTCTTAGGATGACGGGGATGACCGGGACGACGGGAGAGAGAAGCTGATGCTGATCACGCGGGACCGCGCCGAGGAACCCGAGGTGGGGGCCGAGAGGTCGCCGGCGCAGGAGAGCTCGGCCGGCCGGGGCGACGACAGCCTTGACGGGGCCGTTGTCGACTTCGCCGGGGGACTGCCGGGTTTCCCGGCGCTGCGAAAGTTCCGGTTGGAGGTGCTGGCGCCCGATCTCCAGCCGTTCTGTCAGATGCGTTCGGTTGAGGAGAGCGGGATCTGTTTCACGTTGGTGGCGCCGGGTGCGTTGTTCCCCGACTACAAGATCGAGATCGACGAGCAGCATGTGGCCAGCCTGGGACTGGAGTCAGCCGACGACGCCCTGGTTCTGGCCATCGTGACTTTGGGCGAGCCGCCGACGGCAAATCTGCTCGGACCGTTGGTGGTGAATCGTCACAGCCGGGCCGCGGCCCAGGTGGTGCAGTACCTGAGCAGTCATCGAGCGGCCGAGCCGCTCACCCCCCGCTCCGCCTGAGTCGCCCCGACGTCGGTCGCGCCGGGTCGGCGCCGGACGGTTCGCCGGGGTCGGGCGGGCCCGGCTCCCGATCGCGCAGGACGGCGGTGATGCCGGCCACATCGTCCGAGGACGTGGACGCGGCCTGGAGATTGGCCTGCTGGATCTCGAGGTAGACCTCTTCGCGGTGGACCTCGACCTCCGACGGTGCCTCGATGCCGATGCGGACCTTGTCACCGGCGACGACGAGAACGGTGACTTTGATGTCGTGGCCGATCATGACGCCTTGGCCCACGCGGCGACCCAGGACTAACACGGCGTGACGTCCTGACCTTCGGTCTCGTCCGTGAGATTGGGCACCGTCTCGTCCTTGAGATGTGGCATCGGTCCTCCCTGGAGGTTCGTCACAGGCTACAAGGTGGGCCGAGGCGCCAGGGCCCCGGCTGGCGACGAGGCAGGCGACGGGCGACCGACAGGCAGGCGAGGGCCGACAGGCAGGCGACGGGCGACGGGCGCCCGGGTCAGACGGCGTAGAGGTTGCCGTCGGGTCCTTCGGCGATGGTGATGCGGGTGAGGCCGCGGGGGGCGGGGCCGCTGATTCGGGCACCGGTCTCGCCGTTGAACCTCGATCCGTGGCAGGGGCAGATGAAGGTCCTGGTGTCGGTGTTGAAGGCGACGGTGCAGCCCTGGTGGGGGCAGATGGCGTCGAAGGCCACAAAGGTGCCGGTGGCCGGTTGGAGGACGACGGCCGGGTCGCCCGTCTTCGGATCGTTGAATGTCGCCGCCCCGCCGACGGTGAGGGCGCTGGCCGGGCCCACCACCTGGCCCGGCGGCTTCCTGGCCGGTGGGGCCGTGGTGGAGGTCGGCGCTGTTGATGTTGTGGAGGGCGAGGTGGTGCCCGAGCCCAGGGCGCCCGGATCGGTGGCGGCGGGGAAGTTCGCGTAGTGGCCCACCAGCCGGCCGAGGCCCGAAGCCAATCCGGCCAGAACGACACCGACGGCGCCGGCCGAGCCGAGAGCGGCGGCCCTCAAGGCGAAGGTGCGGCGGTCGATGGCACCGGCTCCCGCCGGCGGGGGCCGGTGGCGCGCCGCCGGATCGGTGGCCGGGGCCGATGCCAGGATCGCGTCGACGGAGAAGACGCCGGCCGACCCGGCCACCAGGAGCGGCAGCCAGGCGAAGAGGAAGACGATGTCGGAGCCCGTGTAGAAGGGGCTCGAATGGAAACTGATGGTGAGGAAGAGGGCGAACGACAGGATCATGCCGCCTAGGGCGGCGACGCGGGTGAAGAGACCGAGAAGAGCGCCGATCCCGATGGCGAGCTCGGCCAGGGCCATGACGACGCCGAGGGGAACGGCGACGTGGGCGAGAGGACTGATCGCCGCGTGGATGGGGCTGGTGTGGGCCGCTTCCTTCAACTGCTGCTGGATCGAGATCGGGTTGTTGGCATCGAAGAAGCCGGGATTGGCCAGCTTCTGGAGACCGGCGAAGGTGAAGGTGACGCCGAGGAAGCCGCGCAGGGGGAGCAGGGCCCAGCCTGCCGAGGCCGAGGAGGCGGGCGCTCCCACGAAGCGCTGGGTGACAGTCATCTGGCTCCTGAAGGGCTCCTGAAGGGCTTCGGCGGGCTCCGGTGGCGACCCCGGACCTCCGTCCGAGCCTCGGCAGTTTACCGACGCGACCTTGGTGCGTGACCGCGACGCGCGATGCACTGCAGCGCATGTGCCACGCGGATCGCGGGAGCGCTGGCCCACCAGGGCGGGGTGATCAGCGCGTCGGTGGACCAGGCCACCACGCGGGCCTTCGTGGCCTACGATCCGGCCGCCACGGGGCGTAGAGGAAGAATTGGTCGGGGCCGTCACCGGGGCCATGGACAGCGCCGACCCTACCGATGGCCCGGGGCCACGGACATTGGGCGTCGGCGCCGCCGGTGTCCACCGTCTCGCCCCGGTGCGGGGTGGCGTAACCCGCGGCCTGCGTAAAACCCGGAAAAGGGCTAGCGTTTCGCCATGGGGAAATTGGGTTCAGCGCGCCGTGGCGTCGTCTTTGCCATTGCCACAACCGCCATCGTCGTCGGGGGACTGGTAGCCGTCTCCACATCGGCCACAGGCGTATCACCCAAGGTGACGACCCTCACATTGCAAGGGGCCCACGCCTACAAGCCGAAGGCGCCGGCCGGGGCCACCGACGACTACCACTGCACGCTCGTCAATCCCCGCGTGAAGGCCAACTCCTACATCGTGGCCAGTCAGTTCTTCCCCGAGGGGGTCGACGTCCACCACGCCATCCTGTTCGAGGTGCCACCGGGGCTGGCCGCGGCGGCCAAGGCGGCGGACAAGAGCGGTAAGGGTTGGTCGTGTTTCGGGGAGTCGGCGCTTCCCGGGACGGGACTGGCCCAGATCTCGAACACTCCGTGGCTGTCGGCCTGGGCGCCGGGTCACGGTCGCGACGTGTTGCCCAAGGGAACAGGCGTCTACCTGCCGAAGGGCAGCATGGTGGTGATGCAGATCCACTACAACCTTCTGCGCGGCGACGAGCCGGTTCGGTCCAAGTTGGTGCTGAACACCGTGCCGGCCTCGACGCGGTTGAAGAGGCTCAGCCTGGACCTCCTGCCCGCCCCGCCGGACATCCCCTGCCCGGCCGGCGTGACGGGTCCCCTCTGCGACCGGGCGGCCTCCCTGGCTGATCTCGGACGGCGCTTCGGCCAGGAGCAGGTCAACTTCGTGAACACCATCGAGCGGGTCTGCGGCCGGAACGCCGACAGTCCCCCAGCCGGTGACACGACCAGCTGCACATGGCCGGTCGGTGCCGGTCACATCGTCCGGGTGACGGCCCACATGCACCTGCTCGGACGGGGCATGAAGATCGTGCTCAACCCGGGACGGGCCGACCAGAAGACCCTCTTGAACGTTACGAATTACAACTTCGACTACCAGCGTTCGTACGACCTGGCCAAGCCCGTCGCCACCCACCGCGGTGACACCGTCCAGGTCACCTGCACCTACGACCCGACGCTGCGCCAGAAGCTCCCGCAGCTGCGGAAGCTCCCGCCGCGTTTCGTGACCTGGGGCGACGGTTCGTCGGACGAGATGTGCCTCGCCCTGCTGCAGTCCACGGTCTGAGCGACTCCACGGCGGAAGAGCGGCCGCACTCCGTAAAACAGAGCCCCCCTTCGAGGGGGGCTCTGTCGCTAGGGGCGATGTCACTTGTCGGGCGGAATCAGTCCCCCGCCCAACAGCCGAGGATCAAGTCCGACACGGTGTCGGCGACGTCGGCCCGAGAGGTGGGGGGGACGCCGAACTGTGCGGGGAGCCCGGAGATCTGGACGGTGAGGACCTTCCAGTCCTTGCGGACGACGACCGATCCGTTGGTGGTGGTGAAGGCCCCTTGTCCGAGATTGCCCAACCGGCTGATGTCGCCCAGTTGACGGCCGAGCATGTGATACCAGGCGTCGGTCTGGGACCAGCTCGAGAGTTCTTTCACCGAGAGGGTCATGACCCCGTCGGGGTACTGATAGCGGCAGGAGTACAGGTGTCCGACCCACGTGGGGGTGGCCACGTCGGCGGTGACACCGAGAACGTGGTTGATCACCTTCTGGGCCTCCGACGAGCAGACCATCTTGGAGATCTGCGACGGGAAGTTCCCTGCCGGGACCGGCACCCGGGCCTTCGACGCGGGGGGTGAGCTCCCGCAGCAAGCGGCGCCGATCGTCACTGCGAAGAGGACGAGCGGCAGGTAGCGGCGCACTTTCTGAGAGTAACAGAGGGTCTTGGCGGCCTCCCGGCGGTCCGAGCGTGGTCGACGTCGATCTGCGAACGATGGCGTAACGGGCGCGCTGGCTGCGTCGTTGAAGCAGCACACAGGCGCCTCGGACGACCGGTACATCTTCTCTCTCCTGCGTCCCTGCTCCTGCATGGGGCCAAACCGGTTCCCAGCCCCGGCCCGGGCCCGCTATCTCCGGGGGAGAAGCGGGCCCGGGCCCCATGCAGTGCCCGGTGCGACCCGTGTCGCCGTCAGGCGCCCATGCCGATGGGTGGCCGTATGCTCGCGTCTGATGGACGCAGGGTCTGATGACGGTTGAACGCACCCGCCAGGGTCGTGTCCTCGTGATCACGCTGCAGCGCGAGGCGAAGCGCAACGCCATCGACGAGGAGACCGCCCTCGGCATCGACGGGGCACTGAACGAGCTCGAGGACGACGACGAATTGTGGGTCGGTGTCATTACCGGTGGGCGCGAGGTCTTCTCGGCCGGCACCGATTTGCGGGTGGGTTCGGGCGCCGGGACCGAGAGAGGAGGTCCCTACGGGATCATCCGGCGGCGGAGGTCCAAGCCCCTGATCGCCGCCGTCGAGGGGTTCGCGTTCGGTGGGGGGATGGAGATCGTGCTGGCCTGCGACCTGGTGGTGGCGTCGAGCACGGCCCGCTTCGGTCTTCCCGAGGTACGGCGGGGGCTCTTGGCTCTCTACGGCGGAGTTTTCCGGTCAGCCCGGGCGTTGCCGCTCAACCTGGCCAAGGAGATCGTGCTCACCGGCGACCCCATCGACGCGACCCGGGCGGAGCGTCACGGCATGGTGAACGTGGTCACCGAACCGGGGGCGGCCCTCGACGGTGCCCTGGCTCTGGCCGAAAGGATCTGCGCCAATGCGCCGGTGGCCGTGCGTCAGAGTCTCGAGCTTCTGGAGGCGTGCACGGCGCCTGACGAGACGGCATGGACGTTGAGCGGCCAGGCCATGGAGGTGGTCATGGCGTCGGAGGATGCCCGTGAAGGTCGCCAGGCGTTTCTCGAGCGCCGTTCACCGCAGTGGCGCGGTCGCTGAGGGCCGTCCCGAGGGCGACGGGTTGTCCGGTGCTCAGCGGGCACCGCGCAGGAGGACGCCGGGGCGCTTGCCGGTGTCCTTGCCCTTGTCGAAGGTCGTCACCCCTGACTTGATGGTGGCCACGTAGCCGGCGGCGTCCTGGACCAGTCGTCGACCACCGGCAGGGAGGTCGGCCACCATCTTCGGTGTTCCCAGCTGCAGGTTCTCGTAGTCGATGATGTTGACGTCGGCCACCTTACCCGTCTCCAGCGTGCCCCGGTCGGTGAGGCCGTAGAGCATGGCCGTATCGTGGGTCTGCTTCTTGACCATGAGCTCGAGGGGCAGCCGTTCGCCGCGGGTGCGGTCCCGGGCCCAGTGGGTGAGCATGAAGGTGGGTTGCGACGAATCACAGATGACGCCGCAGTGCGCACCACCGTCGCCGAGGCCCGCCGCGGCACGCGGGTGCAGGAGCATCTCGCGCGCCGGGTCGAGGTTCCCCGAGGCGTAGTTGAGGATGGGGACATAGAGCAGGGCTTGGCCGTCGTCCTCGAGCATGGCGTCGTAGGCCACGTCGAGAGGATGACGGGCGGACGCCGCCGCCACGTGGGCCAGGCAACGTTCGGGACCCGGTTCGTAGTCCGGCGGGGATCCAAGGACGTAGGTGTTGCGGTAGGAGTGCTGCATCCGCTCGGCGGCACCGCCCTCGGGCTCCCAGGACACGATCGAGCGACGGACCTCCGGATCGCGCAGCGCTCCCAGGAATTCGTCGTCGCTCAGCCCCCTGGCTTTGAGCGCTTGGTAGGCGGGGATGCCTTCGAACAGGCAGAGGGTGGCGAAGTGACCGGAGAGGAGCCCGGTGGCGCGCGCTGCCACCTGGGGCCAGAGATCGGCGCCTTCGGCCACGGCGGCCAGCGAGGTGTCGAGGAGTTCGCGCCAGAGGTCGGGAGCGGAGTCCACCTGCAGCATGGCGAACGTGACAGGTCGTCCACAGGCCACCGAGAGGCGGCGCATCCAGTCGACCTCTTTGGCGGGTAGGGAGATGTCCTCGCCGGCCACGCCCGCCGGGGCCAGTTCGAAAACCCCGGTGCCGAGCTCGCCGAGGGCGGAGCCGATGCCGAAGAGCTCGTCCTCGGCGGCGAATGTGCCCGGCACCGGCTCGCCGTCGATGGCCAAGTGGGCGATTGTCCGCGAGGTGGAGAAGCCGAGGGCTCCGGCGGCCACCGCTTCTTTCACGATGCGCTTCATCTCCTCGATGTCTTCGGCCGACGCCGGCTGGTTGTGTGCGCCGCGGTCACCCATGACGTAGGCGCGGACGGCTCCGTGGGCGACCTGGGTTCCGACGTCGACCGTCCATGTCCGGCGGTCGAGCGCGTCGAGGTATTCCGGGAAGCTCTCCCAGCCCCAGGTCATGCCCTCGGCCAGAGCCGTTCCGGGGATGTCCTCGACGCCCTCCATGAGGCCGATGAGCCAGTCGTGCCGGTCGGGGCGCGCCGGCGCGAACCCCACACCGCAGTTGCCCATGACCAGGGTGGTCACCCCGTGCCAGCTGCTCGGCGCCAGTACCTCGTCCCAGGTGGCCTGGCCGTCGTAGTGGGTGTGGATGTCCACCCAGCCCGGCGTCACCAGCAGGCCGTCGGCGTCGATGGTGTCGCGACCCTGTTCCCCGGCGAGGTTGTCGACGGCCACGATCCGCCCGTCGTCCACGGCCACATCGGCCGTCCGGGCCCCGGATCCGGTCCCGTCGATGACGGTCCCCCCTCGGATGACCAAGTCGTACATGGGTCGACCCCCAGCTTTCTCCGGCGGCCGCGGTGACGCCGTGTCAGACCAGATTGCCACGTCGAGACCGCAGCCGGGCCGGGCGTCTGCTCAGGCGGCGGTGCCGGTGAGCTCATATCCCACCCCGGGCAGGGTGCGCAGAAACCGACCGTCGTCGTCTCCGAGCTTGCGGCGGAGCCGGTAGGCGTAGACGCGGAGATAGTGGTTCTCGGTGCCGTAGCGCGGTCCCCAGACGTGTTCGAGGATCATCCGGTGGGTGCAGACCTTGCCGGCGTGGCGGGCCAGGTAGGAGAGGAAGGCGAACTCCCGACTGGTGAGGTCCAGTGGCAGGCCGTGCATGCGGCCCTCGTGACGGACGAGGTCCAGGGTGAGGTCCCCGACCGTCAGCGCCGTCTGGTCGACGCCGTCGTCGGCCTGCTCCAGTGGCCGGTGGCGTAACGCCACGCGGAGACGGGCTTCGAGCTCGCCCATGCCGAAGGGCTTGGTCATGTAGTCATCGGCTCCGCCGTCGAGCGCGGCGATCTTTCGGTCCTCGGTGCCGTCGGCCGAGAGAACGATGATGGGGACCGCACTCCATTGACGGATCCGACGGCAGACCTCGAGCCCGTCCATGTCGGGCAGGCCGAGGTCGAGAACGATGACCTCGGGTGTCACGATGGCGGCCTGGGAAATTCCCTGGGCGGCGGTGGACGCCGTGATGACCTCGTGACCGAGGGCCACCAGTCCGATGCGCAGTACCCGCAGCAGAGCCGGATCGTCGTCGACGGCGAGGATGCGGGCCACGACTCAGGACACCGCCGCTGTTTGGGCGGTGGTGGGCAGGCTGAGGCAGAAACGGGCGCCGTGTCCGTCGGCGACCTCCACCCAGATCTGCTCTCCGTGCGCTTCGACGAACGCCTTGGCGATCCACAGCCCCACACCCGTCCCCCCGGCCGCTCCCCGGCCGGTGAACATCTGGAAGACGATCTCGCGCTCCTCGGGCCGCACCCCGGGACCGTCGTCGGTCACCGTCACGACGACCTTCCCGTCGGTGCCCGGACGGGCCGACACGGAGACGGCGGTGCCCTCGGGGGCGTAGCGCAGGGCATTGTCGAACAGATTGGCCAGGACCTGAGCCATGAGGAGATGGTCGACGTCGACCAGGGGGAGATCGTCGGCCACGTCCAGGCGAAAGCGCCCCGTCGCAGACGTCAGCCCGATGGCGCCCATGGCCTCGGCCACGAGATCGCTGACGGCGACGGGGTGACGGCGCAGGGCGAGGGCACCGGCCTCGATCCTGCTCATGTCCAGAAGATTGGTGACCAGCCGATCCAGGCGATCGACCTGATCGTCGATGAGAACCAACAACTCCTGGCGCTCGGCCGGGGCGACGTCGGCCGCCGGATTGCGCAGTGTCGACGCCGAGATCTTGATGGTGGCCAGCGGGGTGCGCAGGTCGTGGGACACCGCTCCCATCAGCGCCTTCTGCAGATGGTCGATCTCCTCCAGAAGCTCGGTGCGCAGGGCCTGGCTCCGCAGCTGGGCCCGTTCCACGGTGAGGGCGATGTGGTTGGCGAAGGTGAGCAGCAGTTCCCGCTCGTGACGGCTGAGGACGTGGCCCTTGATGCCGAGAAGCCCGACCGGCCCCCCGGGGGCCGAGAGGGCGACGCTCTGGACCTCGTCGGGTGTGGTGGAGGATGTTCCCAGGCTGGTGGGTCGGCCTGATGCCGGCATGATGCGGCTGAGCTCGTCGCCCGTGAGCGGCTCGCCGGCGGCGGCGGCCACAGCCAGACGCGATCCGGCGGGGAGAAGCAGGGTCACGCTGCGGAGCTCGAAAGCGTCTTGGACGGTGGAGACGATCAGGGCCAGGAGCTCGGGGAGCGGCTTCTCCCCGATAAGCAGATCGGTGACTTCGAAGAGGCGGCGGACCTCCGTCTCGCGTCCGTGGGCGTGCGATCGCGCCACGTCGAGCCGGGCCACCACCCGGGCCACGAGGACCATGACCACCACGTAAACACCGAGGGCCACCCAGTTCTCGGCTGCTCCCACGCTGAGGGTGCCGTAAGGAGGGATGAAGGCGATGTCGTAGACGAAGAAGCCGGCGACCACGGCCACCACACCGGAGGGGAAGCCACCGATGGCCACGCCGATCACGACGGGGATGACGAGAACGAGGGCGGGGGTGGCGATGCTGATGTGGTTCCGGAGGGGGGCCATGATGGCGGTGAGGACGGCCGCGGCGCCGAGCGCAGCGCCCGCTCCTGCCAAGCTGCGTCGTACCGAAGTCATGGCCCCTGCCTAGTTCCGCAATGCCCGGATGCCACGTTATCGGCACGACCTCGGCGTCCCGCTCCCCGGGCCACAATAAGGAGGATGGCGTCAGGGCGCGAACCGACAATGCAGGAGCGGGCGGACGGCAGGCTGGAGGCCGACGCCGTCAGCCCGGCCGGACGGTTCCGCATCTACATGGGGGCGGTGGCCGGCGTGGGCAAGACCTTCGCCATGCTCGACGAGGGCTGGCGTCGACACCGCCGCGGTGCCGACGTCGTCGTCGGCTTCGTCGAGACCCACGGTCGGCCCCGGACAGCCGAGCTCATCCGTGACCTGGAAATCGTCCCTCGCAAGGTGGTCAGCTACCGGGGGTCGCAATTCGAGGAGATGGATCTCGACGCCGTTGTGGCCCGCCGGCCCGAGGTCGCCCTGGTCGACGAGTTGGCCCACACGAATGTCCCGGGGTCGGGGCGCAACGAGAAGAGGTGGCAGGACGTCATCGAGCTGTTGAATGCCGGAATCCATGTGATCACGACGGTGAATGTCCAGCATCTGGAGAGCATCGCCGACGCCGTGGAAAGGATGACGGGATCGCGTGTGCGCGAACGCGTGCCCGACTGGGTGGTGCGCAAAGCGGACCAGCTCGAGCTGATCGACTCCTCTCCCGAGCAGCTGCGGCGGCGGATGGTCCACGGCAACATCTACCCACCGGCGAAGATCGAAGATGCATTGACCCATTTCTTCCGGACCGAGAACCTGGTGGCCCTGCGGGAGCTGGCGTTGCGCTTCGTGGCCGACGAGACCGAAGAGGAATTGCTGGCATACCTCCGGGACCGTCATCCGGGCGAGATGTGGGACACGACCGAGAGGATCATGGTGGCGGTGACCGGAGCCCACGGCACCGACGCCGTGGTCCGCCGTGCGGCGCGCCTGTCCGCCCGGATGAAGGGCGACATCCACGCTGTCCATGTCGTCGCCGGTGAACAAGGTCGTCATGGCGACGCCGAGGCTCTGGATGCGCTCCACCGCCTGGCCGACGACCTCGGTGCCCACTGGCACGAGATCACGAGCGACGATCCGGCCCGGGCTCTCGTCGACTTCGCCAGTGAACATCAGGTCACACAGATCGTCCTCGGCTCGAGCCGGCGCAGCCGCTGGGAGGAGATGACCAAGGGATCGGTGGTGCAGCGGGTCTTGCGTTTCGCCTCCGACCGCGGCGTGGATGTCCACGTCATCGGCCGCCGTGACATCGACGCCGCCTCCGGCTCCGAGCCGGTCCGGATGGCGGCGGACGACTGATGGACATGTCCGCGAACGACAGGGGGACGGCCCAATTGGGCGGCCCTTTCACTGACCGGGCGTAAGAACCGCATTTCAACGCCACCCGTTAGCGTCGTGTGTTGTCGTCCGGCCTCTGTGCCTACGTGGTCCATGCTCTCCTACGACATCGGGAATTCTGATTCCAGAATTGGTGGTGGCCACCCTCATCCGCTCCATCTTCGGACAGCCCGACGCTGACCAGGTCCTGGCTCATGACGCCCGGGTGGTGGAACAGAGCTCTGAACGCTGGGCCGATACCGCCGACATGCTCACCGACGCGGCGGGCGACATCCTGGCCCTTCGCCACCTTCCCGAAGGAGCACTGGCGCCATGCGATCTGGTCGAGCAATCCCAGGAGCGACTCAACAGGGAGATCTGCCGGCGCACCGGTGTCGTGGGCATCTTCCCCAACCGAGCGGTGGCCATCCGACTTGTCGGCGCCGTGCTGGCCGAACAGCACGAGGAATGGGCCGTGGCCCGTCGCTACATGGGCGTCGAGTCCCTGACCAAAGCACGCCTTCGGGTGAGGAGCGGCACCGGTGAGGAGGTGGAGCTGGCAGAGCCGGCCGACGTCAGTTGGAACATCGAGTGAAGGCCGATGTGGCGGTCGTCATACCCCACGTTGCTGGACGTGACCCTTTCATCGCTGTCCGTGGCGTGGCGCACCTGCCGGCTGGCCCGGTAATCCCCCGCTACCCGTCACCGCACTCTCGCATCACGAAAAGGCGGCCACCGCCCTCAACACCGAGGATTCTGACCGATCGCATGAGGTTTCTCCGAAGCGGCGGGTGAGTTCTCGAGCGGATCGACACGGGTCGTCTACCAGCTACGATCAAGAGAGCTGAAGACGCCCAGACCCTGCTTCCTTCGCATCTGGCCATGGCCAGGGAAACGAGATGGAGGCACAGAAATGGGTTTGACGGGAATGGTTTTCAGCACCACCGCCATCGCGGTTGGTGCCGTTGTGTACTGGGCCAAGACCAGCACACAAGGCCAGGAGGTTCCGTCCCTTGGGCGTCGTTGCACCGTGGGGGGCCACGTGATCAAGAGAACCCGGACCATGAGGAGCACCCATCGGCTGGCTCCGGCTCTGGCGGTCGTATTCGTGGCCGCCACTGTGGTGGCCGTATTCCCGCCGAAGGCTGGCGCAGTGGGTCTCCCCCCGGGCACCACCGTCGTCTCACCGCCCTCGACCGTCGCCTCGGACTGTTCGGTCGACGTCACCAAGCCGCTCTACGACTGGCTCAACTCACTCCCTGAAGGTACCCCGAGCAACCCGGTCGAGGTCGTATTCGCCCCGGGCGGTTGCTACCAGGTGGACGGGATGCTCTTTCTACGCGGCTTTACCGACTTCGACTTCAACGGCAACGGAGCCACCTTCCGCCAAACCTTCCGCAAGCCCGGCGACACCAAGAACGACCCTTCTCCGCCCAACCGGCCGCCCTACTGCGGTTCGTCCGACTTCCCGAACGCCAACGGGTCCCGTCCCCCCCACATGGATGTCATGTGGTTCATCGAGGGGGGATGCGACCTGGTGTTCGAGAACATGGACATCGAGGGGAACAACACGAGTGGGAGGGGCAGCGCCATCCGACGGGCCCAAGACGCGGGCATCGAGCTCGCCGGGGTGCAGCGGGGTCTCGTGACGAACGACACCATCCACGGCGTGTATGGGGACTTCGTGACCGTCTTCGGGCTCCACGAGGCCCCGACGGGCGGGCCTTCGTACCCCTCTCTCGACATCACGATCTCCGACAACACCATGAAGGCCTCAGGACGCCAGGGCGTGACCGTCGTCTACGGACAGCGGGTGGCGGTGACGGGTAACACCATCGCCGGCAACATCCCGAATGCGGCCATCGACCTCGAGTCCGACGTGGTGGCGGGCACCGAGGCGGATATCAATGTGTCCAACAACACCATCTCCGGCGCCACCTGGCTTTTCTCCGCCCGGACAGGCGCCCATCTCTTCGACATCGCCTTTGAGAACAACACCGTTGGGGTCTGGCGGGTGCAAATGCACCCGCTGACGGCCACAGCGGGTCATGACATCACGGTCGGCGACAACAGCGCCTCTGGGCCTTCGTTCTGGAACAAGCCCTGGAGCATGGCGTTCGGCAACCTGGCGACGGTGCTGGTGACGGGCAACTCGGTTCCCATGGCGCCGCCCACCAAAGTCTTCGTCCACATTGGCACCCGGCACGCTTCAACCGACGTGGCCGTCCAGGACAACATCCTCAATCCCACGAGCGGTTCCCCTGCTGGGTTCCTTCCTACCCCTGTCACCGCAAAGCAGAACGTCAAGGTGACCCAGTGCAACAACCAGACGGCCGACGGCACTCCCCTCGACACCACAGCCCATCCGCCCAACCGGCTCCAGTGCGTATCCTGGACCCCGGCCCAGCCGGTTCCGCCAGCGCTACCCGAGTTCGTCACGACGTAGCACGTCGCCTCGCCCGTCAACAGCGTCGAAGCCCCCTGGTCGGTCGGGGTGTTCACTCGGTGGATCCGGCTTCAGCCGTACCTTGTCGGCGAGGCTGCGGCGGCGGCCTGGGCAACGGCAGCACCCCCGTCGGCACTCTGCTGGCCAGTGGTAGTGGCAAGGTTGCCCTGAGCAGGCCGGTCACGTATGCAGCCTGCGCCACATCCGCTGGTGCCGTGAGCCTGGCCAAGCACTCCACGCTGGCGCTCTGATAGGCCATGGCGGGATCTGATCTCGCTCAACCTCTGAACTTGCGATTAAACGCTGAAGACTACGTCAAGCGGTCTTCTTGACGACCGGATAGCGCTTGAGTGGGCCCGTTCGTGTGCCTTTCGGACGGCCCGGACCAGGCGTATCGGATTTCGGTGGACTGGCGGGAGTGCCGAGTGTTGCACGAAGTCGACGAAACCCTCGACGAACCCGCGCCGGGGTGAGTCG
>DATLQU010000045.1:0-70680 GCA_035535015.1 Acidimicrobiales bacterium
GCGCTGTCGTTCGTGTGGAGCGTGGCGAAAACGAGGTGTCCGGTCTCGGCGATCGTGAGCGTCGTGGAGATGCTCTCGAGGTCGCGCATCTCACCCACCAGGACCACATCGGGGTCCTCGCGCAGGGCCGAGCGCAGGGCCCTCGGGAACGACTGGGTGTCGTTGCCTACTTCGCGCTGGCTCACGGCCGAACGGTGATTGCCGTGCACGTATTCGATGGGGTCTTCGATAGTCACGATATGGCAGGCGCGGTGGCGGTTGATGTAATCGAGCATGGCCGCCAGGGTGGTTGATTTCCCCGAACCTGTGGGTCCGGTGACGATCACGAGGCCCATGGGCAGATTGACCAGGCGCTCGACTGCCGGGGGAATGCCCAGCTCGTCGAATCCGGGAATCTCGTAGGGAATCACGCGCAAGGCGATTGCGCAGGTGTCGCGCTGGTGGAAGGCGTTGCACCGCAGCCGGGCCTGATTCCGCCAACTGAAGGCGAAGTCGATCTCGCGCTCCTCACGGAACTTCACCACCAGGTCGTCGCCCATGACGGCCATGACGATCCGCTCGACTCTCGCCGGAGTGAGGAGCTCGGCTCCTTTGACGGGTTGAATATCGCCGTCAATCCGGAGGAGAGGAGGAGCTCCCGCGGTGAGCAGCAGGTCCGTGCCGTTGGTGGCCCAGAGCTCCTCGAGCCAGGGCTCGATGTCATCGATGACGCGGATGGCACCTTCGGGTGGCATCACTGGCCTCCTATCGGTGACCGGACAGGCGGTCCACCTGCGAATTCGGTCAAAACCTCTCCCGTCACCTTCTCACAGGCGTTGACCAATTCGCCGCCCTGCTCGACGGTGACGGCCGCCCACGGACCGAACGGCCGCTCGGGCGCCACCCCGGCCGCCACCAGCGGGATCCCGTGGCGCAGGGCACAGACGACCCCGAGCTCGCCCGGGGCCATCACGTCGAGAGGACGGGCCCGGACGGTGGCCACCACGTCGAATCCCACGTCGAGCGGACAGATCCGACCCTCGATCAGGGCGTTGCACGGGAACTCCGGCTCGCCCGGCTCGTGGCAGCGCAGCACGCCGAATCCGGCGTCCTCCAGGGCGGCCGCAGACTGCTCGATGGCCCAGTCGTCTGTACCCACGACAAGGACCCGGCGACCGCCCCCGCGTTCCTCCAGGACGTCGGACAGAACCAACGAATCGTCACCTTGAGCGCGTCGCGCCCCCGTCACCGAGCCACCCCGAAGTCCCCCACAGCGATGAGTGTGCATTAGCGAAGCCACAAGGAGCGCTACGGCAGATCAACGCCACCCCAACAATCCCGCTCCTCGGGTCGCCTCCAGGCAGCGAAAAGCCGGTGCGGTCAGCGAGTTTCTGAATTCTGAAGGAGTCCCCTTCCCAAATGTTGGTCAACACCACTACCGTCGGTGGCCGTGGCACTAGTTGGAGTGACGACACAGAGGGGGCAGCGGTGAGAGCAGAAACGACGACTCCGGTCTCCCACAGGAACACCGGTCGGGCGTGCGGACGTCTACTGGTGGTCGATGACGACCCGGAGGTGCGCGGCCTGCTCGTCCGGCTGCTCGAGTCCGAGGGCTACCAGGTGGAAGAAGCCTCCACCGGGGCCGAGGCGACGACGGCGCTGTCGGGGCGCTCCCCTGATCTGGTCATCCTGGACGTCATGCTCACGACCGAGGATGGCTTCGACGTGCTCGCCGCCATACGGCGGACGAGCAACGTGCCTGTCATCCTGGTCACCGCCCGCGGGCGGGAGTCGGACCGGGTACTCGGTCTGAAGCTCGGAGCGGACGACTACGTGGTGAAGCCGTTCTCCCCCGCCGAGTTGGCGGCCCGTGTGGGAACGGTGCTGCGTCGGGTCGGCCAGCGGCCGGCGGCGACCACGGCCACGCTCGACTTCGGGGACCTGACCATCGACATCATGGCTCGCGAGGTCAAGCTGTCCGACGAGCTGGTGGAGACCACGGCCAAAGAATTCGACCTCCTGGCCTTCCTGGCCAGCTCTCCCCGGCAGGTCTTCACCCGGGAGCAGCTTCTGGCCCAGGTGTGGGGATCCTCCTCCGCCTGGCAGGACGCCGGAACGGTGACCGAACACGTCCGCCGGATCCGCCGCAAGATCGAGAAGGACCCGGATCACCCGCGCTGGGTCCGCACCGTCCGCGGCGTCGGGTACCGCTTCGAGCCCTGATCAGGACCAGGCGGCCCGGTTGGGCCGACTGCGCCGGTCTCCCGCCCCGACCCCGTCGCGGTCCCGGGCCTGCGCCCGGTCCAGGGCCTGGCGCACCCGGTGCCCGAGCTGATCGGGCGTGAAGGGCTTGGCCAGAAGGTCGGCATCGTCGGCCATGGGATTGCGACCCACCGAACCCTCGTCGAGGTGCCCGGAGACGAAGAGGACCGGGAGCAACGGCCACAATTCGTTGACCCTGGCCGCCAGTTCGATGCCGCTCATCCCGGGCATGACCACGTCGGTCACCAGCAGGTCGATCCGGCCGTCGAGGGAGTGCGCCACCTCCAGGGCCTCGGCGCCGGCCGAGGCGACGACCACGGCGTAGCCCCGTCGGTCGAGTTCGCGCACGGCCAGACGCCGTAGCTCCTCCTCGTCCTCGACCAGGAGGATCACCTCGTCGCCCCTGTCCTGGGCGGGGGCGAACTCCGGCACCTCGGGCTCGACATCCGCCTCGGCGGCCGGGAACCACAGGGTGAACGTGGTCCCGCTCCCGACGGCGGACTCGACCGTGATGTGGCCGCCGGCCTGGGTCACCATGGCGTGCACGGCGGCCAACCCGAGGCCGGTGCCCCGGGCCAGACCCTTGGTGGTGAAGAAGGGCTCGAAGCAGTGTTCGATCGTGTCGGCGTCCATGCCCGCCCCGGTGTCCGAGACCATCAGGGCGACGACCTGCCAGGATCCGGGCAGATCGGCGCCCATGACCTTGGTGCTGAATTCGATCCGACCACCCCCGGGCATGGCGTCGCGGGCATTGATCACCATGTTCAGCAACGCCCGCTCGAGCTCGGCCGGGTCGGCCAGGATCCGCCCCGGGGGCGATCCCGGGACGACGGCCAGCTCGACGTCCGCCCCCAGCAGACGGACGAGCATCGGTTGCATCGACTCCATCACGGCATCGGGGTCCACCGCCACGGACTGGACGGGCCTGCGGTGTCCGATGGCCAGCAACTGGCTGGTGAGAGCGGCCGCCCGCTCCCCGGCACGCTGAATGGCGGCCACGTCGTCGCGCCATTCGTCGTCGGCATGGGCACGTCGAAGGAGAACCTCGCTCGATCCGAGGATGACGGTCAGGAGGTTGTTGAAGTCATGAGCGACCCCGCCGGCCAACCGGGCCATGGCCCCGAGCCTTTCGGCCTGGTGGAACTGCTCGAGCATACGCCGACGTTCGGTCACGTCTTCGGCCACCACGAGGATTCCGGTCACCGCCCCTTCGTGATCGAACAGCGGCGCGGTGGACACGGACAACTCGAGGGCCTTCCCGTCCGGACCGACCGTCTCGAGATCGGTACCGACGGAAGCCACGCCATGAGCCGTGCGACTCCACAGTTCGGCCAACACCGACGCCGCCGCGTCGTCACCCGACACCCGGCGTGCCCCGTCCGCCACGAGGTCCCAACCGAACAGCGTCCCGGCGGCGCCGTTCCACCAGCGGGCGTCGCCGGCCAGGTCGACTTCGGCGATGGCCAGCGGCGACGACTCGACGACGGCACGCAGCCGGTGTTCATTGCTCTGCACGGCCTGGTACAGCCGGGCGTTCACCAGAGCCACCGACGCCATCTGGGCCAGCAACACCATCACCGATTCGTCCTCGGTGTTGAACGGGCCTCCCGGTCCACCGAGGACGACGATGACGCGCCCGGTGGAGCCCGAGGCGTCGGCCAACGGAACGGCCAACCAGGGCATGGCCGGCTGGACCGCCGTCAGCGATCCCACGGAGTTTCCCGTCGAAGCGATGGGCGCGGCGACCTCATCGGCCGTCGGAGATGTCGGCCACCGGACGGGTCGATCCGAGGTGGCCACCAGATCGCAGGCCACGCCCACCAGTGCCGTCTGGGCCGGGGTGAGCAGCGCCGGTGACGACACCTCGACGAGACCCGGACCATCCGGTGTGTCGGTCACCGGCGAGACGACAGCGGCGTCGGCTCCGAGGATCCGACGGGCGTGATCGGCGACGACGCGCAGTACCTCGCTCTCGGCCAAGGGAGCATTCACCGCCAGCGCCGCCTCCATGAGACGGCGCAGCTGACCGGCGTTGCGGGTGGCGGCGCGTTCGGCGGCGCGGCTCTCACGCCACAGGAGCACCCGTTCGACGGCGATGGCGACGCGCTCGGCCAGACCGCGGGCTGTTTCGAGGTCTGATGGTCGGTAGCCGCGCCGACCCGAGCCCGTGACGAAGCTGAGAGCGCCGAACGACAGGCCCCGCACATGGACAGGGACGATGACCATGGACTCGATGCCCGACGCCGGTGGCGCCTCCGAGTACGCCTCGCCCTCCTCGTCCGCCGAGACCTCGGGCCCCCGGTACTGCGTATTCATCAGGACCTCGGGTCGGCCACTGGCCATGACCCGGTGCACGAGCTCGTCCCCCTCGGGATGGCGATGCAGCGTCGACGCAATGGGGTCGCGCGCCCGTGATCCGCAGGCCACCCGGCGAATCGCCCCCGAGCTCTCGGCCAGGTCCACGGCGAACCAGTCGGCGAACGTCGGCACGATGACGCCCACCAACCGCGACAGGGCGTCGTCATAGGACTCGAGGGCGGTGGCCATCTCGTCGCCGGCCAGCGCCAATATGGAGAGATGCAGGCGGGCGTGCTCGGCACCCAGTCGGCTCCGCCGTGCATCTTCGTCGAGCCGGGCCCGTTCGATCGATGCGGCAGAACGATCGGCCACCAACTGCAGCAGCCGCAGGTCGCGTGAGCTGAACCGGTGCTTCTTTCCCGTTCCGACCTGCACGACCCCGATGACGTGGCCGCCGACGAGGAGCGGGGCGGCCACCATCGAGACGACGCCCTGGTGGCCGAGCGTGGTGGCCAAGGTGCTGTCGGCCACGTCGTTCACGATGACCGCTTCTGCTCTGTGGGCCACAACACCGACGACACCCTCACCGATGTCGATGTCGGCCCGGGTCTCCGGCTCGGCCGGACCACGCGAGGCGCGCACGGTCAGGGTCCTGGCGTCGTCGGCCACCAGGTAGATGGTGGCCGCCTCTCCCCCGACCACCACGCACGTCCGGGCGAGAAGCTCCTCGAGCAGGGCGTCCAGGGGTAAGAAGGACAGGGCCGGGTCGGTGACCGATTCGATGGACCGCAGGGCACTGGAGGCGTCTCTCAGCCCCTGGCGGATCCGGCGTTCGGCCACCCGGCGAAAGGCCAGGATCACGACCACCATGACTCCGCTCGCCCCGGCAAACAGCCAGGCCAGGCTCACGGCGCCGGCCGACGACTCGTGGCCCGAGGTCAGGAAGTGGAACACGACGATGGAGACGAAGGCCCAGGTGCAGACGAGGGCCAGCTCGCCGAGCAGCATGTGCCGGCCGAGAGCCTGCCGGACCAGCCTGTCCACGGCGGGTCCCGGCTCACCGGGTACGAGCTCGGGCTCGGGGCGAGGCCGGCGACGTTCCTGACGCAGCCCGCCCGGCCCATTCTCGAGGGCATCCGAGAGGGTCAGCGGCCACCGGGGGGGATCCTCGGTGGCGGACGCAGAGGCGGAGGGATCTCCCGGACGAGGCCCTCGGACACCCTCCCCGGTCGACCCGCCGTCGAGCCGTGGCCCCATGCTGGGCGGTTCTCGGCGCTTCACTGAAAGCCCAGCGTACCGGACCACCCTTCTGAACCGGTGACAATAATCCCACCGCTCGTTGCGCGCCCGCCACGGAGCACGGTCACACTATCCTGGGAGCTGTCCACCCACGAACGGAAGCGGTCGTGTTCCGCCGCGCAACCGACAACGACAGCCACACCGACAACGACAGCACCGGCCCACCGCGCCGTCGGCGGTGGGGCTACCGCGCCCTGATCGGCGTCGGCGTCCTCCTGGTGGCGTCGGCCGTGACCTGGCAGGTCCAGGCCACCCTGTGGACGACCCACTCCAACCGGGTGGGTGATTCCCTCGTCAAGAAGCTCGAGAACGCACAACGCCAAGCGGCCCGAGACGCCACCCAGAGCGCCAAAGGGACCTCCGCCCCCTGTGTGGCCACAACGGCGGCCGGTGGGCCCACCGGCCTCCTGGTCATCCCCGCCATCGGACTCACCGCCCCGGTGGAGGACGGGACGGACGACGCTCAGCTCAGCGTGGCCGTCGGGCACGTCCCCACCTCGGTCTGGCCGGGGACGAACGGCAATGCCGTCCTCGAGGCCCACGACGTCAGCTATTTCGTGAACATCGACCAGCTCAAGACCGGAGACACCATCAGCTACGAGACGCCGTGCATGACCTACACCTACACGGTCCAGAGCCACCAGGTCATCCAGCAGGGATCTCCGGTCTACAACACCCCCAACCCGACTCTCAGCCTGGTGACCTGCTGGCCCACCAACGCCCTGTGGTTCACCCCGTCGCGCTACCTGGTCACCGCCACGGAGGTCCAGGCCACCGCCAACAAGGGAACCGCCGACGTGGCGGCTGTGCCCAGCTCGGCCATCGCCCCCACCGTGCCCGCCCCGGCCGCCCTCGTGTCCCAGGGTCTCACCCTGGCCACGAACTCGATCCTCATGGGGACCATGTCGGTGTCCGGCCAGGTCGACCCGACCTGGGTGGAAGGCCCCGGTCCCCTGGCCGTCCAGGGCTCTGCCGTTCAGTCCTTCATCGGCGGCATCAAGGCCCTCGAGCAGAATCAGATCGGATGGTGGAGCGCTCTCGCTCCCGGGGTGACGGCGCCGGCGGCGCTCGTGGGAGCTCACGTAACCGGTTATGACGCCAGCCTGGATGTCACCGTCACCGCCACGGGCACACAGGCCTCGAGCGTCCAGCTCACGGACACGGCCACCA
Source organism: Acidimicrobiales bacterium (assembly GCA_035535015.1). GTDB lineage: Bacteria > Actinomycetota > Acidimicrobiia > Acidimicrobiales > UBA8190 > Palsa-661. The sequence continues at coordinate 7,009 of DATLQU010000045.1, forward strand.
TCGCCGGCGGCGGCGCCCCCGGCCGCTACCTGGTCAGCGTCGTCCAGACGGTTTCCCAGGGCCAGCTCCTGATCACGAGCTGGACCCTTCACCCCGCCTGACCCCGGCTCATGGTCGGCTCGGGCCCCCGGCGAACCCCGAGGCACGAACAGCCCAGATCGCGGTCACCACCTGAGCCCAAGGTCCTGATTTGGCCGAATTTTGTGAAAGCCGTGGGTTTGAGTTGTCCGGCGGGGCGCAGTCTTCGGGGGACGGGAACCGATCTCCGGCCGGTCCGGGTGCCCAAACAGCGCCCGGTCACCCGAGCGGGGGGCCACGTTGATTCATCGCCGTGGCCTGGAAGCGGGAAAGGGAAGGGGTCAGGGGGGCGGCGCCCTCGGTGCTTGCGCCGAAGGCACGCAGACCCCTCCCCTACCCGCTTTCACAGGTCGGGTCGGGGCCGGAGTTCAGCTCCGGTCGGCGGCCGATCCGGCGGCCTGGTGCCGGGGGCGCCAGAAGGGCGGGATGTCCCGGGGCCGCCGCGGTTCGGCCAGCAGGTACCCCTGGTACAGGTCACACCCGAGCTGACGCGCCACATGGCGCTGTTGACGGTTCTCCACCCCCTCGGCGATCACCCGCAGTCCCAGACCGTGACCCAGGTCGGTGATGGCGGCGACGATCCGCTCGTCCTCGGTGTCGCTGCCGAGGCCCATCACGAAGGAACGGTCGATCTTCAGGTAGCTGACGGGCAGGCGCTTCAGGTAGCTGAGCGATGAGTACCCGGTGCCGAAGTCGTCGATGGCCAGGCGGATCCCGAACTCCCGCAACTCGTTCAGCAGCCCGTGCAGCCGGACGTCATCGGACACGATGCCCGATTCGGTGATCTCGAGCATGAGCGCCCCGGGGGGCAGCCCACTTTTCTCCAGCGCACCGCGCACGGCCGGCAGCAACTGGGAACCGTCGAACTGGCGAGGCGACACGTTCACGGCCAGGAAGGAGTCGTTGGCTTCGGGGTACATGGTGCGCCAACGCGCCATCTGGGCGCAACCCGCCTCGAGGACCCACTGACCGAGGGCGATGATCAGCTCCGACTCTTCGGCCAGACCGACGAATCGTCCCGGAAGCAGGAGCCCCCGGCGCGGGTGTTCCCACCGCACCAGAGCCTCGAGGCCGAGCACCCGGCCATTGGCCAGAGACGCCAGCGGCTGGTACTCGAGCCGCAACTCCCCGTTCTCCACGGCGGCGCGCAGGTCGTGCTCGAGCTCGAGACGGCTGCCCACCTCTTCGCGCAGCCCGGCGTCGAAGATGGCCACCCGTCCCCGACCACGCGTCTTCGCCTGCAGCATGGCCATGTCGGCGTCCTGCAACACCTCCGACGCCTCGCGTCCCACGTCGGCCAGACGCACGAGCCCGATGCTCGGAGTGACGGTGAGTGTCCGTCCCGTGCTCAGCTGCACGGGACGCGACAAGATCGACCGCAACTCTTCGGCCCGGTGAAGAGCGGCGTCGGTGTCGGGCACGCCGACCTCGAGGGCGGCGAACTCGTCGCCGTGGAGCCGGCTCAGGCTCACCGCCCGGGGCATGGCCGTCCGCAATCTCTGGGCCACCGCCCGTAGGACCTCGTCGCCCACGGCGTGACCGAGAGAGTCGTTCACCAACTTGAACCGGTCGAGATCGAAGAAGAACATCACGAGCCCGTCACGCTCGGAGTCCCTGACCTCGAGAGCCGCCTCCACGGCGGCCAGGAAGCCGCTCCGGTTGGCCAGCGAGGTGAGAGGGTCGTTGCGGGCTTCCCAGGCGAGCCGGTCCAACAGGATCTTGCGCTCGGTGATATCGGATACCGAGCACACCACGGCCCCGGCCATCGAATCCTCGGCGTCGTCGATCGGCCGGGAGCTCACCGACAGCCACTGCTCCTTGCCATCCTCGTCGCGCACACCGATCACCACGTCGGAGGAGCCTTCGTGGCGCGCCAACGCCACGGCCAGGGGAAGGTCGGCCGGGGCGAAAGGCTGCGTGTCGTTCTTCCGGGCCGGGCCGCCACCGGTGAAGATGAGGTCGCCCCGGCTGCCGTCGAGCCGGCTTCCGAGGATCCGGACGGCGGACTCGTTGGCCGCGGTCACCGCTCCTTCGCGGTCGATGACGATCACGCCCTCTTCGAGGGCCGCCACGGCGGCGGCGTAGCGTTGTTCGATCGCGGCGCGCGCCTGAGCTTCCTCCTCCGCCCGCTTGCGCTCCGAGACGTCGCGCAGGATCACCTGGAAGGCGGGCTTGCCGCCCCAGGTCGTGCGCACGCTCACGATGTCGACGACGAACTTCACGCCGTCGGGATGCACCATCGTCACCTCGGTGCCCTTCACGGTGTCGCCCGGTTCGTTCAACTGCGACAGCCGGGCGACGATGGGCCCGATGTCGGTGGGACTGATGAACAGCGTCATGGGCTTGCCCAGCGCCTCGGTCAAGACGTTCAGTCCGGCGAAGTGGAGCGCGGCGGGGTTGGCGTAGACGATGATCCCTTCTTGGTGGACGATGATCCCGTCGGGTGAGTGCTCGACGAGGAGCTTGAGCCGCTCTCCCACGTCGGCCGTGACCCAGGGCACCGAGCCCGGGTCCTTCACGTCGGCCATGATCCCGAAGAAACCGCGGGACTCGGGCAGAAGCGTGGCCCGGACGAGGATCCGGTGGATCACCCCTCCGGGCTCCTCCATCTCCTGGATCAGCTCGTAGTTGTCCCACATCACGCCGGCCTTCACCGTCTCCACGATCGGGGCCAACAGCACGTCGCCGAGATCCTCCAGAGCCACCAGACGCCCGTCAGGACCGGGCGGCACCCGGTAACGACCCCCGGCCGGGGGGTTCTTGACCAGGGATTCGAAACGGGAGTGCCAGACCAGTCCCGGCCCCGGGGTGGTGAGCTCCCAGGTGGCCACGCCGGCCAGACCGGACAGAAGGGCCAGACGTTCGGGAGCCTCGTCGGATTCCGGCTCTGCGCTCGGCACCCGGCCATCCCCGGCGTCAGGGTACCCGGCGCCGTTCGACGCCCCGCGTTGTGGTGCCGTGGCGGGGGCGTTCTGAACCAAGCCCAGGCGCGCATCAGGCATGCCTACCTATCGGTGCGCCCCACCCCGATCTTTACCTCGGGACCGCTCAGGGCCACGATCCGCGCGGAAAGCCCGCACTTTGCGGCGAATTCTCGAATGACAAGGTTGTGATTCAAAGGAAAAGGCCCTTGTACCGTGGCTCCACAGTCACGAAGACCGTTTTGCGTCTTTACGCCGCGCATCACAGCCCTTACTCTGGCTCCTGTTGCCAATGTGGCTAGTGAGTCACAAACGGCCAATGAGTCACAAACGGCCAATGAGTCACAAACGGCCAAAGGGCCAAGGGGGGTTGAGAGATGTCTTCGGGACCGGCGAGGATGTTGGAAACGTCATTCCCCCCCCAACCCGTTTCGATCTGCGGCATCGGTGCGGTGAGCGGTTACGGCTGGGGCGAGAAGCTCCTCCGGGAGGGCCTCTACACGAGCGAATCGGCGGTCCGCTGCCGGAGCGGTTTCTCTCCCACCTTCGACGACGACTGGGGCTGGGTGGCCCTGATCGACGACGCCGGGAACCCCGATGACGGGCCCAGCCGCATGATGCGGGCCGTGCGTCACGCCGGGCGCGAAGCGGTCCACAACGCCTTCGACCGGGGCTGGCGCCCGGGGGGCAACGTCGGACTGATCCACGGCGTCGTCCTCGGAGACGTCGACCACTGGGCCGAGTACCACCACCGCCACGGTGCCGGCACCACCCGACGTAACTGGCTCGAGCTCATGCCGTCCACGGTCTTGATGGGCTTCATGAAGGAATTCGACTTCCACGGTCCTTCGATGAACGTCACCGCCATGTGCGCCTCGGGCGTGGTGGGTCTCCTCACGGCCCGGATGTGGATCAACGCCGGCCTGGCCACCGACGTGGTCGTCATCGCCTCGGACGTCTCGGTCTCCCCCGAGAACGCCAAGTCCTTCGGAAACCTCGGCGTCCTGCACATCGACGCGCCCCCCTGGGACGTCTGCCGACCCTTCCAGGAAGGCAGCCGGGGATTCAATCCCGGCGAGGCCTCGGTGGCCATGGTCGTCTCCGGCCGACCCCGGGCGTCATACGGAACGGTCCTCGGCGGGGCCATGTCCTCCGACGGCTATCACCCCGTCTCCATCGCTCCTGACCTGCTCCAGGTCCGCCGGGCCTTCACCGGAGCTCTCGACGACGCCGGAGTCCTGGGCAGCGACATCGCCTACCTGAACGCCCACGGCACGGGGACGGCCCAGTGTGACGGTACCGAGAGTGCGCTCTTCGACGAACTGCTCCCGAACGCCGAGGGCATCTTCTCCATGAAGCCGTTGGTGGGTCACACCCAGGGAGCCTCGGCCGCGATCGAGATCGTGGCCAGCCTCTACGGCTTCGAGACGGGCGTCATCCCCGCTCCTCGCCGGGTCTCGAAGGGCCATCCCAAGCTGCTCGACGGTCTGACGGCGGCCGCCGAGGGTCCCATCATGAAGTCGTCGCTCGGCATGGGCGGCCACAACGCCGTCGTCGTCCTCGAGGCACCCTCGGCATCGAGCTGACCGGCGCACCGAAGCCCGTCTGCCGAACCCGTCGCCTCCGACCAGCGTCGCCGCCAGTTAGGGTCATCGGCCATGGACATCGGCGATCTGGTTCCCGACTTCGAGTTGGCCGACGAGACGGGCACCGTCCGCAAACTGAGCGACCTGCTCACCGCAGGTCCCGTGACCCTGTTCTTCTACCCGGGCGCCATGACCTACGGCTGCACCAAGGAAAGCTGCCACTTCCGCGACCTGAAGAAGGAGTTCGAGCAGGCCGGCGGCCAGCGGGTCGGCATCTCGGCCGACACGGTCGAGAAGCAGAAGGAATTCTCCGACACGTACAACTTCGACTTCCCCCTCCTCTCGGACCCCGATCGCCAGGTGGCCCAGATCTTCGGGGTCAAGCGCAGCGGCGGTCTCGTCCCCGTCAAGCGCAACACCTTCGTCATCGACACCGACCGGTTGGTCATCGGCGTCATCAAGAGCGAATTGAGCATGCAGAAGCACGCCGACCGCGCCCTCGACATCCTGCGCCGGCGCTCGACCGTGTAGCGGCCTTTTCCTCTGGACCGCCCCAGTAGGATCGGGAGCTGCCGGCCGCAACTGGGCGGGCACGAGCGGAGGGAACTAGATGAATCGGCGACGTTCACGCCGTGCCGTCGTGGCCGTGACCGCCCTGATCGTGGTCACCAGCGGGATCGTGGCCACCGGCGCCCTGGCCGGTTCCCCGCCCAACGTGATCACCGGCGCCTACGACAACCTCCGCTCGGGCTGGGATCCGAACGAGCCGAACCTCTCGCCCTCCGACGTCCAGTCGGCGTCTTTCGGCCAGGTCTTCACCCGGCAGCTGAAAGGATCGGTCTACGCCCAACCGCTGGTGGTGAACGGCACGGTCATCGTCACCACCGAGAAGGCCCGGGCCTACGGCCTGAACGCCACCACGGGCAAGGTGCAGTGGAGGCGCCACTTCGGCAAGCCCCTTTTGTCCTCCACCATCTCCTGCGGGGACCTCACCCCTGACCTCGGCTCCACCTCGACCCCCGTCGTCGACCCGTCGACGGACACCATCTACATGACGGTCCGGCTCCAGAAGGGCAAGGGGGCGGCGAACAACCACACCTGGATGGAGGCCATATCGGCCGCCACCGGCAAGAACAGGCCGGGATTCCCGGTCGAGATCTCCGGCACCCCCGACAACACCCCGGGTGTCCCCTTCGCCGGGGCCAGCCAGCTGCAACGTCCGGCGCTGCTGCTCCTCGGAGGTGTCGTCTACGCGGCCTTCTCGAGCGACTGCGACAACCCCACCTACCGGGGCATCGTCGTCGGGGTCTCCACCACCACCCACTCCGTCACCACCATGTGGAGCGACGAGGCCGGAGCCGGAACGAGCCCCAATTCCCAGGCCGGCATCTGGCAGTCGGGTGGCGGGATCGTCTCCGACGGGCCCAACCGGATCTTCGTCACCACCGGCAACGGCATCGCCCCACCGCCTTCGGCCGGCACCGATCCCCCGCCGACGCTCTCGGAATCGGTGGTCGCCCTCACCATCGGCAGCAACGGCAAGCTCACCCCCACCGACTACTTCGCCCCCTCCAACGCCCCCACCTTGGACCAGAACGACCAGGACTTCGGCTCCGGAGGACCGATCGCGCTGCCATCTGCGTATTTCGGAACGAGCTCCGATCCGAACCTGCTCATCCAGGACGGAAAGGACGGCCGGATCTATCTCCTCGACCGCGACAACCTGGGGGGCCGCTCCCAGGGTCCCGGCGGCACCGACGATCCCCTCCAGCTCATCGGTCCCTTCAACGGCCTCTGGGGCCACCCCGCTGTCTACGGGGGTGAGGGGGGTTGGGTCTATATCGCCGAGTCGACGGGTGGTGGGGTGCTCCGCGCCCTCAGCTACGGCGTCACCAGCGGTGGCGTCCCCCAGTTCACCTCGGCGGGCACGAGCACCGGGGCCCTCGGCTACTCGTCGGGATCGCCGACGGTGACGAGCAACGGCACCACCGCCGGTAGCGCCGTCGTCTGGCTCGTCTACGCCGGCGGCACCTCGGGGGCAGGCGCCCAGCTGCGCGCCTACGGAGCCATCCCGAGCGGAGGCACCCTGCCGTTGCTGTGGTCGGCACCCATCGGCACGGCGTCCAAGTTCTCCGACGTCACCGCCGCCAACGGCATGGTCTACGTCGGCACCCGCACCGGCCTCGTCTACGCCTTCGGCACCAAGTCGAACGCACCGCTCCAGGCCGCACCCGTCGACTTCGGCCGCGTCCCGGTCGGCACCGCCAAGACCGAGAACGTCACGGTCACCGCCACCCGCTCGACCGCCATCACCGGGGTCACCTCCCCCGTCGGCGTCCAGAACGTGAGCGGACTGTCGGGTCGTATCCCGGCGAACACGGGTGCTGGATTCCAGGGGTCGACGGGCGCCTCCGGCACCGCCCCCCTCGACCCGCAAACCCCGGAGTTCAGCGTCCGGGTCCCGAGACACCGCCACCCCCTGGCGCCGGGCCAGAGCCTCACCATCCCGGTCACCTTCACCCCGCGCTCCGCCGGCACCGTGGTGGCCGACATCACCGTCACCAGCACCACGGGATCGCGGACCCTGGCCCTCACCGGCTACGGCACCGCTCCCGGTCTCATCCTGTCGGCCCCGCCCGTCTCGTTCGGCGTCCTCGACACCGGGGCGGGCGGCAAGACCCTCACCTTCACCGTGGCCAATTCCTGGGATCGACCCGAGACCATCACGGCGGTCACGTCGGCCACCGCCCCCTTCACCGTCACCGGCCTGCCCCACCTCGGCACCGTCCTCGAGCCCCAGCAGGCGGTCACGGTGTCCGTCGCCTACGACCCGACGGCCCCGGGGACCGACGATCAGTTCATCACCGTCACCTCCGACCACGGTGCGGTGTCCGAACCGCTCACCGGAGCGGCCGTAACGGGCACCGCCGTTCTGGCGTTGACCCCCAGTGTTCTCAATTTCGGATCCGTCCCCGTCGGCCGGTCGGTGACGCTCACCTTCCACATCGACAACACCGGCAACATCCCCCTCACCATTTCGCGAGCGGCGGCACCCTCGGGCGTCTTCTCGGCCGACCGGCCTCTGCCCGAAGGCATCACCTTGGATCCCGACACCGGGGTCAGCCAGGCCGTCACCTTCACACCCACCGCGTCAGGCTCCTTCTCGGGTCGTTACACCTTCGGTGCGGAGAACGGACACGGGACTCTCGCGGTCACCTTCAGCGGGGTCGGCACCCCGTAAACGTCGGTCGGCGACCCGGGTCGAGACCTTCGGGAGCCCTGTTGTCTCCCGGGTACGGTTGTGCTGGACTTCACCTGTGAGTGGGGCCCACTCAAGGTGGGCCATCTCTCCGAGGAGATCGTGTCAATGGCGGGCGACGGGAACCGGGCGGAAACAAAAGTCGCGCTCCGACTGACTGTCGGTCTGCTGATCGCCGCCACCAGTTTCATCGGCTTGGCACCGTCGGCCTTCGCCGACGCCCATTCCGGACCGCTGATCGCCCCGCGCACCGCCACCTTCGTCATTCCACCCAAGGCGCAGCCGGGAACGGTCTGGGTCCTGAGCGTCTGGCGTAAGGCCCAACTCTTGGGCTCGGACACGGGCAACTCGGGGGTTCTCCAGGTGACGGTGCCGCGTTCGGTGCACGGCCTCCTCCAGGCCGACGTCCGACGCGATGGTCGCTGGTACTCCGGTGCCCGCCACCTGTTGCCGGGCAGTCACGGACATGGCGGGGGCGGTTCCGGCGGTCACGGGGGCGGGAACGGCGGCGGTGGCACAGGCGGTGGCACAGGCGGCGGCACGGGAACCGGCGGCCGCACGGGAACCGGCGGCGGCAGCGGAACCGGCGGCGGCACGGGCACAGGCGGCGGCAGCGGAACCGGCGGCGGCACGGGCACCGGCGGCGGCACGGGCACCGGCGGCTCCGGGGGTTCGGGCACCGGCGGCTCGGGTGGCGCCGGGCCCACGGCCACCGGACGCGGCGGCTCGTCGGACCCCGGCACCAGCACCGGCTCGGCCGGCACGCCGTCCGCCCCCTTCCCTCACGTCCTCACCCGGGGGGCCGGATCGACCAAGCCCGCCTCGGGATCGGCCCTCGCCTTCACCGGCCTCGACGGCGCCTTCTGGACGACCGCCGCCTCCGGCCTCGGTCTCTTCGCCCTGGGTGGCATGCTCCTCATCCGCCGCCGGAGGGTGGCCCGAAACTAAAAGCTGACCGGTCCGCCGGCGTGCACGATCAGCGAGTACGCGGTGATCTCGTGGAAGTTGCACGTTCCGTTGGCATTGCGCGCCGTCTCGATCGTTCCCCTGATGTGGGCCGTCCCGCTGGCCTTGATCTTGGCGTAGACGCCGAACCCGCCGTTGATCGTGTACGTACCGCTCCCGCCCTGGTGGCCGGTGTAGATCTTCTGGTCGAACCGGAACGTCCCCTTGACATGGCCATGGTGGATCTTGAAACCGCCGGCGGCGAACACGGCATCGTCGGTGGTGTGACCCTGGTAGTCCGTCCCGCCGGCCGTGAACGCACCCGAGGCGAAGATCGACCCCGGCCCGGTCTGCGAGTCGAAGACCAAGGTGAAGTGTTCGGTCCCCCCCGAACCGGCGAACGCCGCCACCGGAGTGGCCACCGACATCACCGCCCCGAGCAGAACCGCTCCCACCACATGCTTTGCCCCCATCGGACGTCCTCCCCCCGACGGGTCACCACGCCGTCGGGTCTGCGAGCCGCCGCGACGCACTGAAGGGGCCCATTCTTGTCAGCGCCACGCCGCCGGTCAGGGATCCCGCAGCGAACCGGACCGGTCGGCACCGGGGCTCAGTGCCCGATGTGGTCGGCCGGGATGGTCCCCAGCTTTCCCTTCTCGTAATCCTCGAAGGCCTGGACGATCTCGGCCCGGGTGTTCATCACGAAGGGCCCGTAGGCGGCCACCGGCTCCCGGATGGGCTGGCCCCCGAGCACCAGGATGTCCAGCTCACCGGCCGGGCCCTCCTGCCTGTCGTCGGCCGTCACCACCAGGCTCTCCCCCCCGCCGAAGACGACCATCTGCCCGGTCGACACCGCCGCCTCTGAGGATCCGACCCTCCCGTTGCCGCCCAGCACGTAGACCAGGGCATTGAACTCCTGCGGCCAGGGCAGCACCAGCCGCCCGCCGGCGCCGACCGTGGCATGCACCATGGCCATCGGCGTATGGGTGGCCCCCGGACCCCCGTGCCCGTCCACCTGGCCGGCGATCACCCGCACCAGAGCGCCCCCGTCGGCCGACGACACCAGGACCACCTCATTGCTCCGGATGTCCTGATAGCGCGGCGGCACCCACTTGTCGGCCGCCGGCAGGTTCACCCACAGCTGGATCCCGTGGAACAGCCCGCCGCTCATCACCAGGGCCTCGGGTGGGGCTTCGATGTGCAGGATCCCGGCCCCGGCCGTCATCCACTGCGTATCCCCGTTCGTGATCAGCCCGCCCCCGCCTGCCGAGTCCTGGTGCTGGAAGGTCCCGTCGATCATGTAGGTCACCGTCTCGAAGCCCCGGTGGGGATGCCAGGCCGTCCCCTTGGGCTCACCCGGCGCGTAGTCCACCTCGCCCATCTGGTCCATATGCACGAAGGGATCGAGTAGGGCCAGGTCGACCCCGGCGAAGGCCCGCCGCACGGGGAACCCCTCCCCCTCGAATCCGCTCGGCGCCGTCGTCAGCGACAGCACGGCTCGCTCGATCCCTCCGGGCCTCGACAGCTTGGGCAGAGAGCTGATGTCCTCGACGGTCACGGCCGGCATGGCGGGCCTTCCTTTCCGGGCGCCGGGCGGCCGCTTCCCGGCGCCCGACGCACGGCCACTGCAACACCCGGGCCCGACCCGACATTCCGCCCCGGCTACCCCTCAGCCGGCGGCGGGCTCCAGGGGGACCTCTTCGCCGTCGACGAAGCGCTGCGCCCTCCCGGCCCCGAACACCCAGACAGAACCGTTTCCCTGCACCCGCCAGCCGGCCCCCCGGCCCACCAGGGCGGTCTGCTCCTCCACCCCCACGAGCGTCGTCCCCACCGGCTGCCACCGGGCGAACCACTCCACCACGTCCGACCGCCTCCGCTCGAGCAGGTCGAAGTGGGGGATCACGGCCAGATGCCCGATCAACCCCAAGCCGTCCACCTCCTCGCCGGCGGCCCGCCGTCCCCCACCGGGGCCGAGGTCGGCCGGTGCCCCCGACGTGAGTGCCATCGCCCCGGCCGAGCACCCGGCCAGGGCCGCACCCCCGCGCCAGGCCCCCACGATGGCCTCCCACACCCGGGAACCCCGCAACGTGGCGGCCAGATGGTGCGGGTCACCCCCCGACAGGTAGACCAGTCCCACCCCCTCGATCCGCCGGGCCATCTCCGGCTCGTCGGCCTCGGCCCGGTTGCCCACGGCCACGGCCACGGCCTCCACCCCCATGGCCTCGTAATGCCGCCGGCCGAGCTCGAGCCACCAGGCCACCCGCTCCGCTCCCTCGAGCGACGCCGCCGTCGGAACGATGGCCACCCGGGCCGGCCGTCCGGCCAGCAACCCGGCGTCGACGGCCACCATCTCGTCGAGGAACTCGCCCGAGCCCACCAGCGCCACCGGACCGCTCGCCTCGGCCCTGTCCTCTCTGTCCACCTCCCGCCTCACCCCCCCGCCGGTCGCTTCTGCCGGGCCAGCACCGTATCGTCCGCCCCCGGCCCCGCCCCCCGCTCCTCGTTGTCCGTCCGTTGTCCCCACCCGTCGTCACTCCATGATGGTTTCTTGACCCCCTGTTGGGCGCCCGGTGATACCCGTCGTCCACGCTGCTCATCTCAGGACTCTGCGGGTCACGACTCAGGGGGAACACAGTGAAAGTCCGCATTCTCGCGTCCGGCGTCGCCTTCGCCGTCTCGGCCTCGGTGGCCGTGCCCTTGGCCCTGGGCAACTCGGCCTCGGCGGGGACGGCCGCTCCCACCATCACCCATTGCCTGCCGGCCACCGCCACCATGGGCAAGAAGGTCACCATCCACGGCACCGGCCTCTCCGCCGCCACCAAGGTGGCCATCGATGCCAAGGCCGTCACCCCGCTCAGCAACGCCGCCAAGTCCATCAAGGTTCCCGTCCCCACCGGCATCAAGGCGGCCTCGAACGTCAAGGTCGTCACGGCCAACGGCACGGCCACCGCCGTCTGCAACTTCCAGAAGCCGAAGAAGTCGCCCAAGAAGTAACGCTCTCGGAGAGCTCTCTCTCCGTCAGGAAATGTTCCGCGTCACGCGCGATGGGCCGGGTCTGGTGGCCACCGATTGCTGGATCCTCTCGGTGACCATCGGGCGCACCCGATCGCGCGAGACGCGGGCGAACAACTCGTGGTCGATGCCTGGCACGACCTCGAGATGGAAGCGTCCGGTCCGGGCCAGCCGCCGAAAGGCGGCGGCCTGACCGCGACGCATGGCCCGCGCTTCGCTCTCCCCGCACACGATGTAGGTCTCCACCCCGGCCGCCACCAGCCGCTCGAGGATCCGCGCCGGAGGATTGCCCACGGCCACCCGGTTGATCACCCACCAGGCTCCGTCGGGCAACCGGTCAACGATGCTCCCCAGGAAATCGTGGGCGGGCAGCGCCCGCACCCACTTCTTGCGCGCCGTCGTCGCCTGCCGCCGGGGATCGATCTCGGCCGCCCTCTCTCCGCCGTCCTCCCCGTGGGCCTCGGCCGGCGCCGCGATCAGGCTGGGGTTGATCAGGCACACCGCCCCCACCCCGAGGGCGATCCCCCCCTCCACCGAGTGGTACCCACCCGAGCACAGTCCCGACAACACGATCTCCCCCGCCCCGTCGGGTCCCATGGCCGACACCACCTCGGCCAGATCGTCGAGCGCCTCGGGCGGATAGACGATGTCCTCGGCCTGTCCCGGTCGCACCGGGCTGTCGCCCAGCCCCGACAGGTCGAACCGCAGCACCCGCATCCCCCCGGCCGCCCACTCCCGGGCGAACTCCACCCACAGCCGCGACGGCCCCACATGGTCGATCATCCCGGCGTTGAACAAGATGGCCGTCGGTCCCCCGCCGCCGTTTCCCTCTTCGGCCCTCCGCAGCACCTCGGCCGGCTCCCCCCGCTCGCTCACCATCCCGAAGAGCCCCACCGGTCCGAGGGCCACCATCCTCTCGCTGATCACCGTCCCGGCCCCGTCGTCCACCACGGCGGCCACCGTCCGAACGGTCCCGCCACCGCCACCGCCACCGGCGCCGGCGTCGGATTCCCCGGCTCCGGATTCCTCGGCGTCCGATTCCCCGGCTCCGGATTCCCCGGCGTCGGATTCCCCGGCTCCGGATTCCCCGGCGCCGGGCCAGGGGAGCGTCTCGTGGCCGAGCACCTCCGAGACCCAGCCCGCCACCACCTCCAGGGCGGCCGCCGGCTGCCGGACCTGCCACGGCTCCACGTCGACCAGCTCGGCCTGGCCCTCGGCCGCGCCCCATTCGACATGCCCCATCTCCAGTCGTCTCACCATCTCCGTGTTGGCCGGCCGCTCGGGCCGCACCAGCACGAGCACCCGCTCGGCCAGCGGTCCGGCGCTGCCGGCGATGGACAGCGCCGACAGCTCCTCCACCGTCTCGGCCGGGTAGACGATCCCCGGCACCTCGACCGACCCGTCGGCGCTCGTCGCGCCCCCCACGCTCAGCAACCCCAGCGCCCGCTGCTCGCGCAGGTAGCTCCGGCCCGAGGCGCACGGATCCCACAGCACCAGGCCGTCGGCCCCGCCGTTCTGGGCCACCTGACCCACGGCGATGGTGGCGCCGACCCGCATCCCGACCACCACCACCCGCCGCGCCCCACCGGCCCGCACCAGCTCCACCGCCGCCCCGACGCTGCCCATCCAGGCCTTCACCCGCCCGGGATCGTCTTCCCCGCCGGCCGAGTCCCCGGTCCCGTCGTAGTTGAATCGCAGCGCCACGATCCCCATCTCGGCGAACCGCTCGGCCAGCCGCCGGTAGGCGCGGTGGCTGCACACGCCTTCCAGCCCGAGCGGGGGACACAGCACCACCGCCCCCCGGGCCCGGCCCTCTTCGGGGCTGTGCATCCATCCGAACAGCGACCGCTCCTCGGGCCCGAACCACAGCGGACGGGCGCTCACCGTCACCCCCTCAGGGCCACAGCAGGGCCCGCACCTCGGCCGGCCACGACCTTTTCTCCAGTCCGTGGCGCCGAAGCAGAGCGAGCGCGGTCCGGTCCACCCCCACGCCGAAGCAGGCCGAGTGGGCCACCGCCCCGTCGGCCGATCGGATCCCGAACGTCCGCCCGAAGTGGTCCTGGTGCCGGTTCACCGAGCCGACGGCCGTCGGTGCCTCCGTCGACATCACCGGGCTCACGAATTCCAACTTCAAGGCGTTCTGACGCTGGTTGGCCGCCAGGAACACCCCGGCCCGGCCGAAGAAGGGATCGTTGGCCGCCACCACCTCGACCTCGAGGCCGAGGCTCTCGAACATCTCGGTCCCCCTCTTCACCCACGTCTCGGTGTGCCTCTCGGCTCCTTCGGGGTCGCCCACATAGACGAACTCGTGCATCCGGAAGGCCAACATCCGCGCCGGATCGGCGCTCGGTTCGTGCCGGAAGCACCAGCCGTGCACCTCGAAGCGCCGTCCCTCGCTCGGCAGTGCCCCGTCGGTGCACAGCGGGTAGACCGGGTGACACGCCGCCGGTCGCAGCACCACCTCAGCCGGTTCGAGCACCTCGTCCCAGTCGGCCCCGGTCTCGACCAGCGCCAGCAGCCGGGCGTGCAGCTTGTCGTCGCCCCGGAAGGTCTCCACCGATCCGATCAGGTGAGGGAACGACTTCAGGTAGTCGGTCCGCTCGAGCAGCGTCCGGGGGATCACCGGTGGGAAGTGCACGGCCAACGCCCCGTCGTCGGCCCCCGTCCGGCTCGTCAGTCCCGTGATCCCCGCCACGATCTCTTCATAGGCCAGGGACCGGCCGTAGAGGCCCTCGACCCCGGCGTCGATCACCAGACCCGAGTCGATCAACTCGTCGCGAAATGCCCCGAACGTGTCGTCGGTCATCCCGTCGCGTCGGTCACTTCCGTCTGGCCGGCCACTTCCGTCGGGCCGGCCACTTCCGTCTGGCCGGTCATTCGACGGGGGCGCCGACGAGGGAAATCAGCGCGGCCTGGATGGCCGTCACCGATTCGAAGGTGCTCTTGCGCAGCATGCTCTCGGGGAACTCGAAGTCGAAGGCGTCCTCGAGCGCCAGCATCACGTTCACCGAGGCGTGCGAGGTCATCCCCGCCTCGTAGAGGTCGGTGTCGTTGTCGAGCTCGTCCATCTCGAGGGGGAGCCGTCCGTGCTCGGCCAGGATCTGCCTGATCTCCTCTTCCATCACCATCACTCCTCGTCGCCGGCGCAGACGGCCACCACCACGGCGGCGGCCATCGGGCCCTCGTGGGTCAGGCTCACGGCCAGTTCGCTGATCCCCTGCTCCTCCGCCATCCGCGCCGCCTCACCACTGAGCGACAGCCGACACCACCCGGCCGGCTCGCGCCGCACCTCGATGGACCGCCAGTCGGGCTGATGGCCGACAGACCGCAGCACCTTCACCGTCGCCTCCTTGGCCGCGAACCGGGCGGCCAGTCCGGCGGCCACCACCGCCGGCGTCCCCCGGCAGCACGAGATCTCGTGCGCCGTATAGATCCGATCGACGTACCGGTCGCCGAACCGGGCCACGGACTCGGCCACCTGCCCGACCGACACCAGGTCCGTCCCCACTCGTACGCCGCCAAGAGTCTCGTCCACTATTCCTGCCTGGTCCCATCGATCGACGAAAGAACACTGGGCGCGTCCGTCAGGCGACCCGCCTCACGAAATGTATCGTCATTTCCCCGAAATCCTGGAGCGCCAGGGACAATCGCCCGGCGACAGCCGTCCGCTTACCGTCTTCCGATCCCGCTCCGGCCCCGCTCCGTCCCCGCTCGGGGACCCCGGTGGGAGCCCTGACCGGCCCAGACGCCGCTTCGGCGGTGCCGCCGTGGCCGACCGGCGGCCGGTAGGTCTCGGCTCAGACGCCGGCGCGACGACGGTGGCGGCCCCGCCGCACGAGAATCCCGCCCACCAGCAGTGCACCCGCTCCGACGGCTGTCATCTCCTCGACGTCGGCTCCGGTGAAAGGCAGCGCCCCACCCGACGATTTGGTCGACACCGCCGTCCGCGCGTTGGTCCCCGATCCCGACGATCCCGATCCCGACCCCGTCCCGATCGAACCCGAACCCTTCGATCCCGTCACAGGCGGACGCGTCCCACCGCCACCGCCACTCGACCCACCACCGCCGGAGCCCGTCGTCCCGCCACCACCGGCCTGAGTGGTCGGCGGTGTGCAGCCGACGTAACAGGTGCTGTCGGCGAAGGCCGACATGGACGGGATCCCCACCACGGCGAGAACCGTCATCACCACACCGCATCCCCGACCGAACCTCTTGATAGTCATGCCCTCATCCTTCGTCGCACCGCTCGTCCGTCGAATCACCTTGTTCGCTTCTGTCTCTTGCTACGTCTGCTGTTCTTGTCTTTTCCGGCTGCAGGTCCTGCAGCGTCTGGCACGTCTCACCGCGCCCGGTCGGTAGCGCCAGAGTACGTTGTCGCCCGCACCTCCGTGATCACTTCGTTCGACTCCGTCGCATCGATCCGACGGTAACGCGCGGCTGTGTCATTCCCTGTGGAGATCGTTGTGGAAATGCCTGGGGACGAGGCTGTGGACGGTCAGCAGAATTCCCGATTTCCCAGTGTTTCCACGCAGTTCGTGAACAGAGAGCGACGTATGGTGCCGTGCACTCTCTCTATCGCGTCGGGCCCGGAAATTCGCGCATCCTGCAAATCAATTTCTGCAGCATGCTGCGTCCCACGTCAGAGGCTTGTCGACGACGGCGCGCCCGTCACCGGCGCGTCGTCACCGGTGCTCCCGCCGGTCCCGCCGTCGTCCTCGGAGCCTGCTTTGTTGCGGGTGTTGCTGTTGTGGCTGCCCTCGGACTCGGAGTACCCGATTCCGGCCACCCAGCCGTCGCCCTCCACGTACTGCTTGATCACCCGGGCGGGCGCTCCCACGGCCACACAGTGGTCGGGCAGCTCGCCGACCACGACGGACCCGGCCCCCACAGCCACGTTCCGGCCGATCCGGGCGCCGGGAAGCACCACCACCCCGGTCCCGAGCCAGCTCCCCGAGCCCACGGACACCCTCGACTCCACCGGCCACTGCCGGCCGATGGGGGTATCGGGATCCAGGTAGGTGTGGTTCTGATCGGTGATGTAGACGTACGGCCCCGTCTGGATGTCGTCGCCGATCTCGATGCTGAAGTGCCCCACGATGTAGCTGCCCTGCCCGATCAGCGTCCTGTCCCCGATGGACACCACGGGATCGCTCACCATCTTCTGTCCCGGCGCCATCCCCGCCGTCAGTGAGACATGGGGTCCGATCATCGTCTGGGCACCGATCCGGATCAGGTGCTCGTTGTAGATCGCCCCGGGGGGAAAGGCGATGATGCTGCCGTCGCCGAAAGCCCCGAACCGTCGGGCCCGTCGATCATCGGGGCCCACGGCACCGAGCTGGGTCACCCAACTCCACGTCGTATTGATCCCGGCCGACGCCAGCTTCCGGAACCAGGACGGGACCTGCCCTGAGCTTGCCACGGCCGTGACGCTAGCGCCGCGACCCCCGGTCAGCCCCACCCGGGTAATCATCCCCACCCCGTGTAATCAGCCCCACCCCGTGTAATCAGCCCCACCCGGGTAGATCCGCCGCCCCGCCGTCAATCAGCGACACCGCAAGGGCACCGGCGTGAATCAGCCCATTCGGATGAAGCAGTAGACGTCGGTGTTGTAGACGAGCGCCAACGGTGCCGGCAGCTCCGACGCCGCGGCGCGCACCCGGTCCAGAAGCCTGGCCCGTTCGTCACCGTTCATGGCGGCGATGAAACTCACCGACGCCACCCGATCGGCCACCTCCCCCACGTCGACCAGATGGCGCCAGGCCAGGTGGGTCTCGCCCGTGGGGGCGAAGCGGTCAACTGGCTCGAGGACATGGCGCCATGCCCCGCTCTCATGAGAGGGGGTGTCACCGCGCCAGGGCTCCATCAATGCCGTCAACACCGCCTGCAGCGGGTCGGACTGGTCACGCCGATTCCAGATCAACCCGAGTCCACCGCCCGGTCGCAAGGTCCGGTGCATCTCGGCCAGGGCATCCTCGGTGGCGAACCAGTGAAAACCCTGGGCCACGGTGATGGCGTCGAGCCGACCGTCGCCCACCGGCAGGGCCTGAGCCACGCCTCCCACCACCGACGACGCCGGCGCCCCTCCCGCTTCGACCGTCGAAGCCGCGCCGATCCGTGCCGCCAACGTCGCCCGCATGGCGGGAACCGGCTCGACGCCGATCACCTGCGCTCCGCTCCCGAGCAGCGCGCAGGTCAGCTTGCCGGTGCCGGCGGCGAGATCGAGCACCCGTCGGCCGGGTCCGAGCCCGAGGGCCCGGACCAGCCAGTCGACCGCCTCGACCGGATAACCGGGACGCGCCTGCTCGTAGACCGAGGCGGCCCCGTCGAAGGCGGTCGCCATGCTGTGCACCCCGCTGATCTCCACCGCACCGTGCTACCGCGCCGTCGCCGTCGCCGTCGACGTCGAGGGCCACCGCCTCACACCGATGCGATTTCCACCACTGGTCGTGAGGGTGAGAGGCCAAGACGGTCACACAGGGGGAGATAAGCCAGCGACTAACGTCGAACACGAGATGTCCGACGACGAAACTCCCGACAGCCCACGGGGCGCCGGCGACCAGCCGGACCCGGACGCCACACCTCCGGCAGAGACACCCGGCGTCACTCCCGAGGAGCCGACGACCGGATCGGGGGACGGCGACGCCACCTCGGTCCTGGCCGCCACCGGGGCCGGGTCCGGAACCGGGGCCGAAGACGCCACCTCGGTCCTGGCCGCCACGACGGCCGGTGAGCCCGTGCGCAGCCGCTACGTCGGCCCCTTGCCGGCGGAGCAGAGCGAGGGGGACACGGAATCGAACCGGGGCTGGTGGGCATCGATGAACCGGGGCTGGCTCATCGCCATCGTCGCCGCCGTCGTCGTCCTGGCCGGGGCGGGGGTCGCCCTGGCCGTCACGTCGGGCACGACCAAAAAGCCCCAGGCCTCGCCTCCCCGAGATCGGACCGGCGCGGCAACCTTTATCCCGGCCCCCACGGGCCCGGCCTGTCCACTCACGGGCCAGCCCGCTCCCGGAGGCCAGGTCCCCAAACGACCGGCGCTCGCCTTCAAGGTGGACAATTACCCCGACGCCCGTCCGCAGTCGGGACTGACCGGCGCCGACGTCATCTTCGAGGAACCGGTGGAGGGCGGCATCACCCGTCTGGTGGCCGTCTTCCAGTGCCAGGACGCCCAACTGGTCGGGCCCATCCGATCGGCCCGGGCCATCGACGTGCCCATCCTGGACCAGCTGAGCAAGCCGCTTCTGGTCCATGCCGGCGGCATCAATCCGGTGATCGCGCTGCTGAACAGCGGAAACCTGATCAATGACGACGTCTTCACCCACGCCGGCATCGTCCAGCACCCACCCGGCCGCCAGGCGCCCTACGACACCTACGCGTCGACGTCGGCGGCCTGGGCCCTCAATCCCTTCGACACCACCCCGCCGGCACCGCTGTACACCTACTCGAACACCGTTCCCGCGGGAACTGCGGTCTCGTCGGTGCACATCCGCTTCACCTCGACCAACGACAACCTCTGGACCTGGAGCCCGATCACGGGCGAATGGCTGCTCTCCATCGGCAGCCTTCCGGCCAATACGGCCAACGGGGGTGGTCGGATCGCGGCCACCAACATCGTCGTCCAGACCGTCCACATCACCTACGGCCCCTGGCTCGAGAACAGCGAGGGCGGTCTCGAGGTCCAGGCCCAGCTGGTCGGCTTCGGTCCGCTCGCCGTCTTCCGCAACGGCGAGGAGATCACCGGTAGCTGGCAACGGGCGGCTCTCGGTGACACCACGAAGCTCGTCGCCTCCGACGGCTCCACCATCGCCCTCCAGCCGGGCAAGACCTGGGTCGAGCTCGTCCCGTCGACGATCCCCGTCATCACCACGGCGGGGTCGGCCGCGACGTCAGGAGCGGTGTCACCCTCCCACTGACGGCGGACCCCACCGGCCCATCGGCAGCGGGATCCCTCGTGAGAACTACACGAAAGCGTGGACCACGGCGCGGTAGTTCATCGACGGAGCGGAGGTCGGCCCCGGAGGCGGCGTACCGGCGATCCTGCGGCCGAGACGGGCCCGCGCCGACTCGGGATCGGGCGCCGGAGAAGGTGGTGGGCCGACAATGGTGCGCACGGAGGAGAATCCCGCCGCCCGGCACAAACCGTGCAGGGCCCCCAGAGTCGGCACGAACCAGTTGCCGAAGTCGGTCCGGCAGGTGTCACCGGCGTGGAACTGCAGGAGCGAGGCGTCGTCGCACCCTTCAATATGCACGGCTTCCGTCTCGATCACGGCCACCCTGTCGGTGACCGAGCGCACCCGTTTGAGACAGCTCAGCGGTTCCTGCATGTGATAGAGCACCCCGAGGTAGAGGACCACGTCGAAGACGCCGAGGCCGTCGAGATCCATCGTGGCGAAGTCATCGACCACTGCTTCCACCTTGGAATCGAGCGCCGCCTTGGCGAATTCGAAGGGCCGGCGCCCCCGGAGATCGGGCATCCAGAAATCCGTGGTGTCGCGCCCGTGATCCGGCAACACCCCGCGGCCGATGCAGTCGTTCCAGTAGGCGGCACGCGACGCCATGTCGACGCCCCAGGCGTAGTGGTCGAGCGCCACCACCCGCGTCGCTCCCCCCTTCTCGGCCTGAAAGGCGTTCATCCCGTCCCAGGCACCGATGTCGAGCACACTCTGGCCGGCGAAGTCGGGCAGGATCTCCACCGTGTGCCGCCAGGGGATGCCCACCCCCTTGGTCGTCACCCCGTTCCCCAGGTCGATCGTGTGGAACCAGTAGAGGTCGTCGGCCTGCGCCTGGAGCTCTTCCGACGAGGTCACGGGAACCGAGGTTAACGGGGGACCAGTCTCCTCACACGGCAAACGCCGTCGGTGAACCGAGTCCCTCGGTCACCGACGGCGTTGATCGCCGGGAAGGCCGCGCCAAGCCGGTCTTTCCGGGCCCTCAGTCCTTCAGCGTGATCGGGGCATCGTCGCTGTTGGCCCCCACGCTGACGGAGTCGTCGTCGCTGTTGGCGGCCACACCGACCTCGGCTCCGGCCGGCAGATTCATGGTGGCCAGATGGCTCCGGATCTTCTCGTTGATCTCGATCATCAGCTCGGGGGTCTCGCGCATGAACTGCTTGGCGTTCTCCCGCCCCTGACCGAGTTGCTCACCCTCGTAGGTGAACCAGGCCCCGGACTTCTTGATGAAGCCCAGTTCCACACCGACGTCGAGGAGAGAACCCTCCCGGCTGATGCCGGTGCCGTACATGATGTCGAACTCGGCCACCTTGAACGGACTGCTGCAATTCGAGATGACGACATCGTTAGCCACGAAGGTATGCAGGTCCTCCACTTCGAGGTCATAGATCCGCCGCCACCGAGGTCCGTCGATCTTCACGATTCGGTCGTACCAGACGTCTTCGTCCAGAACCTCATGGAGGAAATCGCTCTCCAAAGCGTCGGCGAGCAGTTGGAGCCGGTCACGACGGAGGCGGCTCACGCCGAGTACCTGCTTCAGTCCCCCTTGTGGGTCTCCGGCCATGTCTCCCACCAGCCGAGCGGCAAGCTCGGCCGTGACTCCTCGATGCGTGAGATAGGCGAGGACGGGCTCGGTCTGCGATGGAGCGAGGTAAGCACTTTGGGATCCCCGGTGCCTGCCCTGGTCCAGGCTGTTCAATTCTGCGCGGAGCACGCGGCCCTTGGGACCCCACATCGGCAGGGACTGGGCAAAGCGATCGACATTGTCCATCCCGCTGACACGGACCTGATAGCAGGGAAACTTGCCTTGAACTCGTTGTCCCTTGATGACGCTGGGCCGCTTGGTACGCGGGTCGTTCGTTCGGACAGAGCTGACGATTCCCCAGCGAAGGAGGAGCCAGTGGATCTGATGGGCCAGCTGCTCGGAGGTGGTGGCGAATCCACATCGCAAACTCCCTGTTTGCTCTCGACTCACCCACCCGTCGGTCTCCCAGATTCCGAACAGGAGGTTCCCGACCACTTCGGCCGACACATGTGCGTCAAAGAAGGCGGCCGGGATCTTCTTCTCCGGTGCGGTGTGGCCCCAGATCCCTGCCCACCTTGCCAGGGCGAGCAACCGGTTCTTCTCTCCCTTGCGGTGGGAATAGGACACCTGGATGCCCTTGGCATGAGCGTCGCACCCCAGCGAAGCGGCGATGGCGGCGGCGTCCTCATGCAACTGCTCCTGGATGTTGGTGAAGGAGATGGGCGTCTTCCCGGTCACACAGCCGTCACCGATGAGGTATCCGAGCATGCGGGCGTGCTCGGGGGGCAGGGGCTCCTCTTCGCCGAACCCGAGGGCTCGGCGCGGACGGGCCAGCCGATCACCAATCGCCAGATCACCTGCTTGTCGCCATCCGGTACTGGTGAGGACCTCATGGTCTGCCGTCACATTCAGCACCGTGGCACCACGGAGATGGAGACCGATGACCTCGTGCTCACCCTGGTCCATCCTCGTGACGATCGGGCGGGAGTGCAGCTTGCCGAGCTTGTCGACGGCGACGACCGAAGTGCCTTCGTCTCGATCGACGATGTCCTCGATCCTGTAGGTGAGGCCCGTGGTGGGGTCGAACACCTGAGTGCCGTCTGCCACACACTTGTTCTTCACGACCTTGACGCGAGTCCGGCTCCCGATCACGTCGGCCCCGTCTTTGATGGCCTCCACCCGGCGGATGTCGAGCCGGACGGACGAGTAGAACTTGAGCGCCCGGCCTCCGGGGGTCACTTCGGGTGAGTTGTGCACGACGACGCCATCAACCATGTAGTTGTGGCTGTCCTCCACCTCGATGTCGAAGCGGTGCATCGACCGGGTGGGGGGCTTTACATGGATGTCCGTCACCGGTTGGGCCACGAGTTCGTAGCGCATCGGAGTGAAGACGGGCTCCACCCCGAAGCGTCCCCGGAACTGCGGGAGCAGCTTGTATTCCATGCTCGGATGGACAAAGCGGGCGATCAGGATGTGCAGCTTCCTCGTTTCCTCTGAGGAGAAGACAAGAACCGCTTTCTGCGCCTTGCCCGACGCCACCAGCTTGGCGCGGATCCCCCAGGTATCGGCCAGATGGTCCACGACCCGCTGCCGCGTGGCCGGTTCCATGGCTTCGACACAGATGGTGGCGCGCCCGGTGATTCCGCCCTTACGGGTCTGCTTACCCTTCGATCGGATGATGAACGATGCATCGTCCATGTACCACAGCGCCAACGACAACGGCGTCAGGCTCTTCAGGTAGTCGTCGTCGAAGGTCTTCTTCCCTTCGGTGTAGACCGATCGCCGAAGTTCGGCCAGTTCCGGCAACGGTGAGAAGTCGTAGGTCACCACACCGTCCTTGCGGATGGCACGGGAGCTGCTGACGTTGGCGAACAATGACGCCTTCCAGTCGGCGTAGTCGACCTGGCGTGCACAGTGGCAGTACCGGAACCGGGCGGCGCCGTCACTTTTGGCCTTGGCCACCGAGCCGTCGCCCATGAGGGTTCCCCGCAACGCCTGCCACTGGAAGGGCGACAGGTAGCGCGGCAACGAGGTCATGACGTTGTCGCCCACCTTGAGCTCCCCGGCCTCGCGCCACCCGGCCGGTGTCCGGATGAGGTGGTTGGTCGTGCAGGCGAACTGCGCCTTCCCGTTCTTGGCCGGCTTGGCCACGGTGAACTGAAGGAACGTGTCGGTGACGCCGTTATCGAACCAGTTGACGACCCGCTTGGGGACGACGGCACCGACCTTGGGATCGTAGGAGAGGACCTCGACGGGAAGGCGCTGGTTGACGATTTTCCCGATCTTCTCCGTGGTCCCATCGGCGAGAACAACCCTGGTGGAATAGGAAAAACATCCATACATCACACCTATCTTCTCTCTCAGCTGGTTGATGAAGAGAGCGATGGTGTCGGACTTCGACAGGGTGCCCGTCAACTTGCGCAGGGCCTGTGACATCAGCCGCGCCTGGAGGCCGACGTGGGCGTCGCCCATGTCCCCTTCGATCTCGGCCCGGGGTGTCAGGGCGGCGACGGAGTCGACCACGATCACGTCGAGGGCACCGGAACGGATCAGCATGTCGGCGATTTCGAGGGCCTGCTCGCCCGTGTCCGGTTGGGAGATCAGGAGGTCGTCGATGTTCACCCCGATGGCGGTGGCGTAGACCGGGTCCATGGCGTGCTCGGCGTCGATGTAGGCGCAGATGCCGCCGTTGCGCTGAGCCTCGGCCACCACGTGCATGGCCAGGGTCGACTTTCCCGAGGACTCGGGGCCGTAGACCTCGACGATCCGACCCCGGGGAAGTCCGCCGATACCGAGGGCCATGTCGAGCGCCATCGCACCGGTCGGGATGGACTCGATGCCCATGTTGAGGTTTTCCCCCATCCGCATGACCGAGCCCTTGCCGAATTGCTTTTCGATCTGACTCAGGGCCACATCGAGTGCCTTGTCACGTTCCATTTCCCTCGCCTCTCTTCGTTGTCTGCATGTCGCCGGGTACGTCGCTCCGACCCGGCGGACCATACGAAGTGGGTGTGTCGGTCCCTGCCTGACTTACAGCACTGTAGTTGGCGAACAGGTGTTCGTGCGGGATCTTTTCAGCCGCCGAGCGGCACCCGGGCCACCACCGCGTAGCGCGAGCCGCCGGCACCGAGGGTCGACGAGATCAGGGCGAAATCGTCGACCGTCCATTCGGCCGAGATCAGGGTGCCGGCCAGGTTGGCCGGGCCGGTGGCCCGCTGCCGGACCCGGGCCAGGGTCAGATGGCCGGCGAAGGGAGGGTCCTCCGATCCCTCCCCCCAGGGCAGGGTGGCCGTGGCCACCGCCCGGGCCAACTCGTCGAGCCCGTTCACCGGGACGTGCAGGATCCGCCGGCCCCGGAACCAGGCCGTGGCCGCCCCGAGGACCGCCTCCACCTGGTCCACCCCGGCGGTGGACAGCGACTCCGGCACCTCCTTCAGGGCGTCGATCACCAATGCCGGCTCCTCCACTTCGCCCAGAAATCGCAAGGTGACGTGCCACTGATCCTCCGTGGTCCAGCGCAGGCTGGCCAGATCGGGTCGGGGCAGGTCCCGGATCAGCGCGGTCGTATCGGGAGGAAGGCCGACCGCGACGAAGAGACGCACCGCTCCAGTCTGACGGCAACGGCCGGTCAAGACGGGGAAGGTGAGTTCGCCTTCTCTGCCTCACTGAGGACACAGAAGCTCACCGAGGACACAGAAGCACGACCGGCCCGACGAGCTCCTCCGGAGCCGGCGAGGGCGTCCGGTCTGACCAGACCTGCGACAGGCGAATGGACACCCCATCCATGGAGTGCCCATTCTCAAATGGTCCGAGTGCACGTAGGGGCCCGGAGACCACTTCTGATCTCGGCCACTTGACGCTTCCTATGCGGTTACCGGGGCCGCGCTCCGGTTCGGGACGAGATGCAGCAAGATTCGCTCGTGATCGCAAAGTTCCTCGTAGCAGATCTTGTCTCGATCGGTCATCATGCCCATGACACGGACCAGGCTCAGCTCGTCCAGTTGACGGCGCACATAAGCCAGGTCGTGCCTTCTGACGTTGTCCATGAACTGAATATCGGGATCGTCGAAGACCGCCCGTAGGGCCGAAGGACCTTTCTTGGTAATCATGGAGATCGTCGACCGGACTTAGGCTGGGCCGATGGCGCAGAAGTGGGATTACGAGGTGGTCAACTGGACATCCTCGAGCGAGTGGGCCGGCGAGGCAGGCGAGCCGGGCATGAAGACGATGCTTCTCACCAAGGGCACCGAGGGCTGGGAGCTGATCGCCGTCACCCAGGCGGAGACGGGCTACACCTTCTTCTTGAAGAAGCCGGGCGTGATGTGGGCCCACTGAGGCCGTCGTAGGGCCGATGGAGCCAACCGGCCACGGCCCACCGTCGGATCAGCTCCCTACCGGCTCATCAGCTGCTGCATCTCCGGGTGCCGGATCCCGTCGGTCAGGAGCCGGTCCTCCAGGTTGATGCCGACGGCGCCCGCGGCGATGACCAGCCTGGTCGTCTCGGCCAGGTCGTGGGGTGCCGGCCCGTAGCCGGCTTCGATGTCGGCGCTGACGGGGACGTCGACGGCAGCGGCGATCCGCGCCGTCATCGACAGCGCCTCGTCCCGGTTCAGGTTCTCCCCGTCGGGAACGCCGAGGGCCCACGATATTCCCGAGCTGGTGGTCCCGATGGCCTCGCCCCCGGCCGCCTCGATGACCGCGGCGCTGGCCGCGTCCCAGGCGTTCAGCAGGACGAAGCTGCCGCTTCGGTGGAGGTCGTGGAACAGTCGGGCCCGGTTACGTCTGGTCACGGAATTACCTTACGGGGAACGGCATTTTCGGTGGGACCGGGTCCGGCGGACCCGACGGCGTAGACGGCCGCCAGTTCGGAGGCGATCCTCTCCAGGTGCCGGCGGACCTCGTCGGGGGCGATCACCTCGACCCGGCCCCCGAAACCGGCGATCTGGACGGCGATCTGGCCGGGCGAGTAACTCCGCAACTCGATCTCGAGCCGGCCGTCGGCCAGCGTCCGGGTCACCTCCATGGGCGTTCCCAGGGCGGCGCGCAGGGTGGGGACGAGGGCGGGATAGGCCCGGAGAGTGGCGGCCGCCGGCACCCGGTGCTCGTCCAGGGTGGCCAGGGTCGACCGCCAGGCCTCCTCCAGGTCGAAGTCCTCGGGCCGGTCGACGGGGTCCCCGGTCAGAGCCAGCGAGCGGACCCGGCCGACCCGGAAGGTCCGGAGGCCGGCCTCGGTGTTGGCGATCAGGTACCAGACGGTCCGCTTGGCCACGAGACCCAGGGGCGAGACGGTCCGGTCCGACTCGGTGCCGTTGCGGGCTTTGTAGGAGAGCCGGATCTGGACCCCCTCGATCACCGCTTTCTGGAGAGCCTCGAGGTGGGCCGGCGGGGAGGCCGGATGATGGTCCCAGCCCGTCGGGTCGACCATCACGGCCGAGGCGGCCGCCTCGGCCTCGGCCCGGAATGTCTCGGGCAGAGCCCGGACCAGTTTCCGCAGCGCCGCCTTCACCGGGGGGGTGGCGGCCGAGGGACCGGCGATCAGGAAGAGGGTCCGTACCTCGGCACCGGTGAGGCCACTCAGGTCGGTGGTGGCTCCCCCCACGAGCGACCAGCCCCCACCCCGACCGGCCTGGGAGTAGACGGGGATGCCGGCCATGGCCAGGGCTTCGAGGTCGCGCCGGGCCGTCCGCTCGGAGATCTCGAGCTCCTCGGCCAGCATGGCCGCCGTCACCTGGCCCCGGGCCTGGAGAAAGAGCAAGGCAGCCACCAGTCGGTCGGCGCGCATCGATCCAGTATCGCCCGGAAACAGGTCAGAGGATGGCCACTTTTGAGGCGCATGATGGAGATCGAGCCCCACGGCCGAACCGAATATCGAACCGGATAGAGGAGAGAGTGGCCATGCCCATGAACGTTCCCGATGTCATTGACGAGAGGGCCGGATTGCTGGGGTTCTTAGCCCAGCAGCGCTCCGCCCTCTCGATCGCCGCCTACGGCCTGACCGAGGAGGGGGCCCGGAAGGTCACCACGGGCAGCAGCCTGAGCGTGGGCGGCCTGGTGAAGCACGTGACCGCGGCCGAGCGGAACTGGATCGACAAGGTCCTCGGCTGCGACGAGTCCGACCCCACCGACTACTCGGCCTACATGGCTGGGTTCCATATGGGGCCCGACGAGACCCTGGCCGATCTGCTCGGGCTCTACCGGGAGGTCGCCGAGCGGACCGAGGGGGCCATAGCCGGGGTGGCCGATCTGGGCCGGCCCGTGGCGCTGCCGACGGGTGTGCCCTGGTTCCCCGAGTCGGCGTCGGTCCGTTGGGTCCTTCTGCACCTGATCGAGGAGACGGCCCGCCACGCCGGACATGCCGATGTCATCCGGGAGTCCCTGGACGGAGCGACGGCGGGCTCCCTGATGGCCGCGGCCGAGGGCTGGGCCCCCACCCCATGGGTGACGCCGTGGGCCCGGCCGTCGTGATGGACGAACCGCAGGTCTTCGAACTGGCCGACCGGACGCTCGAGGCCGTGGTGGCCCGGATCTCCGACGACCAGTGGGACATGACCGTGCCCGCCAACTTCGCCCGCCGCCCGAGCGACGTCCTACCGACCCTGCGCCAGGTCATCGGCTACCACGCCTACGACGACGCCTGGGTGCCGGACATGCTGGCGGGCCGGACCATGGACGAGGCGGGCGCCGACACATTCGACGGCGACCTGCTGGGAGCCGATCCGCGGGCCGCCTTCGCCGCCATCGTCGAGAAGGCCTGCGCCGCCGCCCGGGAGGTCAGCGACCTGCAGGCCACTGTGCACTGCTCCTTCGGCGATTACACGGTCCGGGAGTACTTCTGGCAGATCAACCGCTTCCGGGGACTGCGGGCCCATGACATCGCCCGGGTCATCGGTGTCGAATCCGGGCTCTCCGATCCGCTGGTCCAGGGCCTCTGGGACGAGATCAGCCCCCACGCCGAGCAGTGGCGGGCCATCGGCGTCTTCCCGGCCGCCGTGGCCGTGGCGGCCGAGGCTCCTTTGCTCGACCGGCTGCTCGGCCTGACGGGCAGGACGCCGTAGGCGGCAGTCCGGTTACCTCCAGTTCCCGTTGCCATCGGGCGATGGAGGGGTGACGACCGCTGTCGTCACCGATGCGGGCTCGGACGAGCGCCGGGCTCAGGCGGGAATGACGCCGTGGGGCACGAGGGTGGTCGGGGCCAGGGTCCCGGACGGAACTGGAGCCTGCGACGGGAACGGTCCCGGGCCTTCACCATCATGCTGGTGCTGTCGCTGGCGGCGGCAACTCGACCTGCTTCGTGACCTGGGCTGTTTCACCGGGCAGAGATACTTCCTGTCCCGGCCGGCCCCGGCCGCCGACATCGAGGCGCTGATGGCGGCGGGCGGATTGCTCGACGTCACGGAATCGACGTCACGGAGGCCGTGATCTGATGGTGCCGTGCCCGGCCCATCGACATGGACCCCGCTGCTGCGCCGCGGGGTTCTCCTCGAAGCCGTCACCCTGGGCTGGAACGTCGCCGGCATCGTCGTGCTCACCATCACCGCCCTGGCGGCCCGCTCGGTGGCGCTGGCCGGATTCGGTCTCGATTCGCTGATCGAGATCGGGGCGAGCACCGTGGTGATCTGGGAGCTCTCGGGCACCGGCGTCCGCCGCCAAGCCCTGGCCCTGCGGATCATCGGCGGCGCCTTCGTCGTTCTCGCCCTCTACCTCGCCGTCCAGTCCACACTCGTCCTCGTGGCCCGGTACCACCCGCACCACAGTCAGCTCGGCATCGCCTGGACAAGCGCCACCGCCGTGGTGATGTTCCTCCTTGCCGCCGGCAAGCGCACCACCGGCCGTCAACTCGGGAACCCGGTGCTCGAGACCGAAGGACGGGTGACCTTCGTCGACGGCCTGCTGGCCACGGCCGTGCTCGTCGGGTTGGTACTCAACAGCTGGCGGGGATGGTGGTGGGCCGACCCGCTGGCCGGGTACGTGATCCTGGTCTACGGCGTCAAAGAGGGGTGGGCGGCGCTGCGTCGTTGACGAGGCGGCGGCGCAGGAGGTCCAGAGCGGAGATGTTGGCATACTGGCGGACGCGGTCGCGGTCTCCGGGCAGATGGGCCTCGAGCGACTCCGTGTCGACACCGGGACGGGCCAGGCCCACGAAGACCGTCCCCGGCGGCTGGTCCTCCTGGGTATCGGGACCGGCCACGCCGGTGAGGGCCAGACCCACGTCGGCGCCGAGCACCCGGCGGGCCCCGTCGGCCATGGCCCGGGCCGCCTCGGCGGACACCACCGCACCGGAGGGCACGCCGAGCACGTCGAACTTGACGTCACTGGCGTAGGAGACGATCGAGCCGCGGAACCAGTCCGACGCACCGGGAACGGCCACGAGCCGCGAGGCCACGAGACCTCCGGTGAGCGATTCGGCCAGCCCCAGGGTGAGCCCCCTGTGCTTCAGCAGACCGGCCACCACCGACTCCATGGTGTCGTCGTCGACGCCGAAGGTGGCCTCCCCCACCACGGCTCTGACCTGTTGCTCCTCGGCCCGCAAGAGTGCCTCGGCGGCGGCGGTGTCGGCCGCCTTGGCCGTGATCCGGACCTTGATCCCCTCGATGCCACTGGCCAGGAAGGCGATGGTGGGGTTGCCGCCGGCGGCGTCGAGGGCGTCGATCCGGGGGGCGAGGAGCTCGGCCAGCCCCGACTCGCTCATCCCCCAGGTCCGGACCACCCGGCTGACGATCACGGCCGTGTCTCCCTGTTCGGCCATCCGGCGGCGCAGGTCGGGAAGGACGGCGCGGCTGAACATCTCGTACATCTCGTACGGCACACCGGGCAGGGCGTAGATCACCTTGTGGCCGACGGGGCAGATCAGTCCCGGAGCGGTGCCCAGCATCTGGACGATCGGGGTGGCCCGCTCGGGGACGTCGGCCTGACGGCCGTTGCTCTCGGGCATGGTCCGGCCGCGCGTCGAGAACATCTCCCCGATCCGCGCCACGATGGCCGGGTCCCGGACGAGAGCCACGTTCATGACCTCGGCGATGGCGTCGCGGGTGATGTCGTCGTGGGTGGGGCCGAGGCCGCCACAGACGACCACGCCGTCACTGCGGGCGAGGGCCGTCCGAAGGGCCAGGACGATCCGCTCCAGGTTGTCCCCCACGGCTTGATGGAAATGGGAGTCGACACCGCCGAGGGCCAGCTGTTCGCCCAACCAGGCCGAGTTGGTGTCGGCGATCTGGCCGAGAAGCAGCTCCGTGCCGACGGCCACGACCTCGATCCGCATCAGGCGGCCTCCCGGAGGCCGGCGGCCCTCCGGCCGTCGACGAGGTACTGCATACCGGTGCCGAGAGTCATGGCCACGGCCACCCAGATGGCCATGCTGAGGACGTATCCGTGCCGGGTCACAGGCGGGGTGAGGGCGAGCAGGATGGCGATCCCCTGGACGAGGGTCTTGATCTTGGCCGAATTCCGAGCCGGGATGGAGATGCCCCGACGGCCGGCCAGGGACCGGTAGACGCTCATACCCACCTCGCGCGCCGCGATCAGGCCGACAGGGACCCAGGAGAACTCGGCCTTGGCGGCCAGCACGAAGAGCAGGCTGAGCACGACGGCCTTGTCGGCCAGCGGATCGAGGAACGCCCCCGACCGGGTGGTGCCCTGACGGCGGGCCAACCATCCGTCCACCCCGTCGGTGGCGCCGATGGTGAAGGCCACGGCGAACGGCCACCAACCGGCGCCGTGCATGGCCACCATGACCACCACCACCGGGGTGGCCAGCAACCGGGCCACGGTGATCACGTTGGCCGGCGTCATCAGCGCCGAAGGTCCGAAGGTGTACTGCCGTACCCGGTCACCGAGCGGTGCCACCGGAGCTGCCGGTGGTTGGGTTGTCTGAGGCTGTTTCTCACCGGGCACGTCGAACACCGGCGCCGCGCCCGGACCGCTCACCGGTCGACGGCCACGGCGGCCCCGACAACGATGTCGGCCCCGACCGGCACATCGGCCCCGACCGGCACATCGGCCCAGAGATCGGGACCCGCCGCGTCGGTGGCGACCAAGTCGAGCAGCCGGCCGGGCTCGAGGTCCGTCGGCACATGGATGATGCCGTCGATCTCGGGCGCCTCGCGATGCGAACGACCCACGCCGGCAGAGTCGACGAGGACGTGCATGGTCTTCCCCACCAGGGTGGCCCGACGAACGGCGGTGATCCGGTCCTGCAGCTCCGAGCACTCGCGCAACCGCTCGAGGGCCAGCGCGGCGGGCACGGGGTCGGGGAGCCCGGCGGCGTAGGTCCCGGGTTCCTCGGAGAAGGTGAAGAAGCCGGCCCAGTCGAGCTGCGCCTCCTCCAGAAAGCCGAGCAAGGCGTCGTGGTCCTCCTCGGTCTCCCCGGGGTAGCCCAGGATGAACGAGGAACGCAGCCCGGCGTCGGGGGCGGCCGCCCGGATCTTGGCGATCCGGTCCAGGAACTTCTCACCGTCACCCCAACGCCGCATCCGCTCGACCAAGGGCCGAGAGACATGCTGAAGCGAAAGGTCGAAGTAGGGCACACCGGTGTCCACGATGGTCTCGACCAACTCGTTGTCGAGCGCCGACGGATACAGATAGAGGAGCCTCACCCGCTCGACCCGGTCGGCCACAGCCCGGATCAGCTCGACGATGGGCCGGGGGGTTCCTTTCGGCCGCGCCACCCGTTCGGGTGCGGTGCGGTCGAGCCCGTACGACGCCAGGTCCTGGGCGACGAGCACGATCTCGCGCACGGCGTCGCCCAGGGCGTCGACCTCGTCGAGAAGGACGTCGGTGGGCCGCGACCGCTGCTTGCCCCGGAACGAGGGGATGGCGCAGAAGCCGCAGCGCCGGTCACAGCCCTCGGCCACCTTTATATAGGCCCACGGTGCGGTCGCCGCCGGCCGGGGCAGGTTGAGCAGGTCGAAGGAGTTGCGCCGCCGCAGGGTGACGGGCACCCCGAAGCCGGCCACCAGGTCCACCTCGGGCAGGGAGTCGGACAACTCGGAGCCGTAGCGCTCGGCCAGGCATCCGGTCACCACCAGCCGGGAGCCGGCCCGGCGGCTGTCGGCCAATTCCAAGATGGTATCGATGGACTCCTGCCGGGCCGCCTCGATGAAGGCGCAGGTGTTCACGACGACCAGGTCGGCGTTCTCCGGTCCGTCGGCCTCTTCGTAGCCGTCGGCCAACAGGGTGCCGACGAGTTTGTCGGAGTCGACCTGGTTCTTCGGACAGCCCAGGGTCTCCAACCAGTAGCTTTCGGGCACCGGACCAATCTACCGGGGCCCCAACGACCACCCCCCGACAGGCGCCGACGGCGCCCCGCGGAGGCTCAAACTTGGCGGAGAGGGAGGGATTTGAACCCTCGGACCCAGTTTCCCAGGTCAACTCATTAGCAGTGAGTCCGATTCGGCCGCTCTCGCACCTCTCCAGGTGACTGATGCCTATATCGTGCCTATATTTTCCGTTGTGGCCAACTCGAATTACAAGCGCGATACAGATCGGCGTCGACCAAAGGGTACTGGATCGGTCCAGGAATTGGCGCCGGGTAAGTACCGGCTCCGGGTCTTCGTCGGTACCGACCCGGTGACCGGCTCGCCCCGTCAGATCACGCGGGTGGTCCGGGCAAAGACCCAGCGTCAGGCCCAGAAGCTCCTCGACATGCTGCGAGAGGAGGTCGCCGTCGTCGATCCCACCGGGAGCACGGCCACCGTCCGCACCGTCGTCGAGGAGTGGCTGGCGCACTCCGAGGTGCGGGGCCGGGCACCGAAGACCCTCCACGAGGCGCGTCGGTCGGCCGAGACCGTCATCTTCCCGGCCCTGGGGGAGGTCCCTCTGCGGGATCTGAGCGCCCGCCACCTCGACGAGCTCTACCGCCGGCTGGCGACCGGCGAGGGACGGGCCCGTCCGCTCAAGGCGACCAGCATCCGGCGCCACCATGCCGTCCTGTCGGCCGCCCTGGGCCAGGCGGTACGCTGGGGCTGGCTGGACCACAACCCAGCCGCCCGGGCACAGCCCCCGGAGTTGGGCCAGGCGAACCTCCGGGTGCCGACACCGGACGAGGTTCGGGCCCTCGTAGCTGGTGCCCAGGCGGACAACGAGCGATGGGGAACGCTGGTGGCGTTAGCGGTGCTGACCGGCGCCCGGCGAGGCGAGCTGTGCGCCCTGCGCTGGCCCGACGTCGAGGGAACGACGATCTGGTTCCGCCGTTCCCTCTACCGGGCGGGGGATGCTCGTGGTGAGAAAACCACGAAGGGTGGGCGTGAGCGTCGTGTGACCATTGCAGGCCCGGGTGTCGAGCTCCTGGGTCAGTGGAGAGCCCGCTGCGAGGACCGAGCGGCCGAAGCCGGTGTCGAGCTGGTGGCCGACGCCTTCGTCGTCTCGCCCTTTCCCGACGGAAGCCGGCCGGTCAATCCCGACAGCTTCTCCGCTGCCATCCACAGGCTGTGCCGGGAGCTCGAGATGTCCCACGTCCATCTCCACTCCCTCCGCCACTTCGCCGCCACCGAGATGCTGGCGGCGGGCATCGACGCCCGCAACGCCGCCGACGTGCTGGGCCACGCCAATCCCTCCCTGACCCTCAGCGTCTACGCCCACGCCAGCGCCGACCGCCAACAGCGGGCCGCCGAGGTCCTTGGTCGCGTGCTCCTTGCCGGTTCGCCGTGAGCGCCCGGCAGGTCCCACGGTGTTTGGGCTAATAGCCAGATTGGGATTTTCACAAACTAACTGAAATTACAAACTAAATGTAGTATCGTCGCAGTTCGTGACGTCGACAAACGAGGCTATTCCACCAAACAATCTGGTCGATGAGGCAATCGGGTTCCTGTCGACCGTGCTGCCTGCCGACTGGAAGGTCGAACGGCAGAACCGGACATCACAGCAGACCGGACGCGCCGTCGACGGGTTCCTCAACATCATCGCTCCGGGAGGTGTGGCGGGGTCGTTCTACGCCCAGTCCGGCACCTCCATGAACCCCCGGGACGTCCAGCAACTTGTGAACGGTCCGACCCTGGCTCTCCAGACACAGGGGACCATCCTGCTGGCCATCGCCCCCTGGCTCTCGGAGGCGAGCCAGAAGCTCCTGACCGAGGCGGGCTGGAGCTACGTCGATCTCACCGGCAACGTCCGCATCAGCGTCAGCAACCCACCCCTGTTCGTTCATCTCCAGGGCGCGAAACGCGATCCTGCACCCAGGGCACGAGGCACCCTCCGTCTCGGGGGTGCCCGCACGGGACGGCTGCTCCGGTTCCTGTGTGATGTCCGCCCTCCCTACGGTGTCCGTGAAGTGGCAGCGGCGACCGGCCTCAACCAGGGTTGGGTGTCGGAGATCCTCAAGACGCTCTACAACCAGGGACTCGTCGACAAGTCAGGGCCGCGAGGTGCGATCAACGCTGCCGATCCACCGGGGATCATTCGGCGGTGGGCCGAGACCTACGACCTCTTTCGTGCGAACGACAGCCAGTCCTTCATCGCTCCCGACGGTGCGCGTCGCTGCTTGGAGGAGCTCGTGGAGATGGGCGACGCTGCTCCACGTTGGGAACTGACGGGCTCGTTCGCGGCGGTTACCTATTCCCCTGTGGCCGCGCCGAGGCTTCTGGCGATCTACACCGAAGATCGGCCGGATCTGGCCCGCCGGCTCAGGCTCCTTCCGGCCGATACGGGAGCCGACGTCGTGCTCCTGTCGCCCTTCGACGCTGTCGTGAGAGACCGCTCCACCGTCCGAAATGGGATATCCACCGTGGCCCCCTCACAGCTCGCCGTCGACTGCCTGACCGGGAACGGTCGTATGCCGGCCGAGGGTGACGCGATCCTGGCTTGGATGACAGAGCACGAGACGGAGTGGCGCATTCCCTCCATAAAGGACTATCTCCAGTGACAGGACCTCCCCTGCCCCACGAGGCCGAGTATGTGGCAGCCCGGAAGGTTCTCCTCGACGCGCTCATGGCCCTCGCCCCCCACGGGCGCGCCATCATCGTCGCCGGCGCCCAGGCCGTCTACCTCCGGACCGGCTCGGCGGACCTCGCCGTTGCTCCGTTCACCACCGACGGGGACCTCGCGCTCGATCCGGAATTTCTTCTGGGGGATCCACGCCTCGAAACGGCGATGAGGGACGCTGGGTTCCATCTCTCGCAGTCCGACGGTCACGACGAACCGGGTGTCTGGCTGTCGCGGACCACAGTCGACGGTAGGACGTTCGACATCCCCGTCGACCTCATCGTCCCGGCCGCCGTTGCTCCACCAGGCAGTCGCCGAAGCGCCCACTTCCCACCCCATGAGAAGCGGGCCGTCCGCCGCGCCGTCGGACTCGAAGCCGCTCTGGTCGACCACGACCCGATGATCATCACCGGGCTCGATCCGACCGACGACCGGACGGTCACCACAGAGATCGCCGGTGTCGCCGCGCTCCTCGTGGCGAAAGCCCACAAGATCCACGACCGTGTCGCCGAACCCGGCCGGAGGCGGATCTTGGACAAAGACGCGGGCGACATCTTTCGACTCATGCAAACGAGCGACGTCGTCGCCATTCGGCAGACTCTCTCGGAACTCTTGGCCCACCCGATGGCCGGGGACGTCACCGCCACCGGACTTCGACATCTGCTGGATCTCTTCTCCCGACCGGCCAGCAAGGGAACCCTCATGGCGATCGACAGCTTCCGATCGGCCGTTCCTGCCGATCGCGTCGTCTCCATCACGAACTCGTTCGCCGCGTCACTCAGCTCGCTTCTGTAGAGGGCGGGGGCGGGACTCCTCATCGAGTTGTACGGCCAACTTGCCCACATGGACCAACCAACGGCCGCCGACCTTGACCCCGGGCAGCTTGCCCGCCCGACACTGCCGAACGATCCCCAAGGGAGTCATGCCAAGTAGCGGCGCAACCTCCTCGGGCGTGGCCAGCTGAGGGAGTGCCTCGGACAGGTGCGGATACAGGCTCATATCAAGCACTCATGATCCGGATGCGCGTCACCTCGAACGTCACCTGAGCGAGAATCGCACCAGACGGGACGAGGTGACATTCTCAGCGGGCTTTCCCGAACCTCACCTTGTTGTCGGACCGCAGGTCACCCTCGACTTCGCCCAACGGCTGAGCGTGTCACCTTCGCAGGTCAACCGAGCAGCTGCACGGACTCGTGCACATCCCAGCCGGTCAGAGGGAAGGCCGGTCAAGGCCGGCCGAAAGGCCGCCCGTAGGGGAAGCCTTGACGGGCCTGGTCACCGGCGCGGGGACACTGGATGTGGAGCCGGCCGGGCCGGCTCCTGGGCGCTGCTCCCAACGGCAGCTCGATCAGAGCACTGGAAAACTTCGGGCGCATCTCCGATCACAGTCCGAAGCCGTCGTCGTAGCCGCGGTCGTACCCACGATCGTCGTCGTAGGACCAACTGTGGTCTGAAACCGGGGTCGGGCGTTCGTGGGCCCGCTCGTCGTTCCTGGCCAGGTCTCGTCCGAAGCGCTGGAACAATTCCTCGACCGACTGCTGAGCAGCCGGTTCTCCTTTTGCCTCAGTCGATGCCCGCTCCCCATCGCCGGCACTGTGAGCGGGGAGCGATTCGAGAGCCATGGTCTGTTCGTGGCTGTGCGAGAGAGCCTCGACGAGGCCGGCCAGGGCATCTTGATGCGGGGGGATCTCGCCGCCGTGGGCCATCTCGGCCCGGGGACTCTCGGGGGCGACGGCGTAGAGGTGGTTGGACAGCCGCCCCCGACTGAGAGCGGTGTAGCCCGCCTCTTGGAACAAGGTGTCGTTGCCGAGGAGAAAGACGTGGTCCACGGTGATGCCCTGGGAGCGGAAGACCGTGAGGGCGTAGCCGAGGCTGGTCGACTCCTCCAGGTACTCGGCATCCAGGGTGACGTGTCGTCCCGAGGCCAGCGCGGCCACCAGTGCGCCATGGTGTTGTCCGGGGG
The DNA here is from genome assembly GCA_035535015.1 of Acidimicrobiales bacterium. Classification (GTDB taxonomy): domain Bacteria; phylum Actinomycetota; class Acidimicrobiia; order Acidimicrobiales; family UBA8190; genus Palsa-661. Next base: position 44,158 of record DATLQU010000045.1, read on the forward strand.
AGACGTCACCCCGGCGCGGGGCGATGTCACCTTCCCTGGTCGACGGGCTGCCGGCCCCGTCGCCGGGGACCGCCACCACGGTGGCGAACGTCCCGTTGCGGATGGCCACGGTGGAGCGGTCGGCGCCCGGATCCGGGTGGGCCAGGCGGGCACGGGCGTTCTTCTCGCACAGGATGCGGTCCCCGACGGCGAAGCTCTTGCCCGAGGCCAGGCGGATCTCCTCCCCCAGCTCGCCCGCCTGGCGCCGGCGTTGCCGGGCCAGGTCGTTCAGGGCGGCCACGTCGGAGCGGGTGACGGCCAGGATGGCCGTGGTGGCCTCGGCGTGGACGCTCCACCACCGGTCGATCAGCTGGTGACGGGCGTCGGCGACGTCACCGGCCACGGTGATCCGGTCGTGGGCCTCGTAGGCGGCGACCGCCGCGGCGATGTCACCCTGTCGGAGCTGGACGAGGGCCTGGCGCTCCCACTCCTGGGCGACCTGGGCCTGGCGGCGGTTGGTGGTCAGCTCGATGACATGGGAGGACATCGTGTTGGACAGCGCCCGCAGAGCACCACCGGCGTCGATGGACGAGAGCTGACGGTGGTCACCCACCAGGACCAGCTTCCCCCGGGCCCGGTCGACCTGGGCCTGGAGCCGGTCCAGACTACGACTGCCCACGAGCGACGCCTCGTCGACGACGATCACGTGGCGGGCAGTGAGCGTGGTCGTCCCCCGCTCCAGATCGAGAAGCAGCCGGGCCATGGTGACCGATTCGATGCCGGAGCCCGCCTGGAGCTCGGCTGCGGTCCTGCTGGCCACGGCCGTCCCCAGCACCCGGTAGCCGGCGGACTGCCATCCGACCCGGGCCACCCCGAGCATGGTCGACTTCCCCGTCCCGGCCTGGCCGATCACCACGTCCAGACCGTTGCCCGACCCGAGGAGCTTCCGCACCCCGGCCGCCTGCTCGCCGTCGAGATGGTGGTGGGAGGCCAGCACCTCGTCGATCGTTCTCCGGTTCACCTGGCCGGCCAAGCGCCCTACCCGCCGGACGGCGGAGTTCACGATCCTGCCCTCCACCCTGAGCATCTCGAGCGTGGTGTAACGCCGGTCCCCGATCGTGGTCGCCCGCCGTTCCCGGCCCCGGCCCGAGACATCGGGTTGTCGGTTGTCGTCGCCGCCGATCATCCACAGCACGCCGTCGCGTCGCAGGAGCTCGGTGGTGAGCTGTGCCACCTCGGAGGCACTGGCATCGAGGGCCCGGGCCACCGCCGCCAGGGCGTCACGGTGGGTGAAGGTGGAGGCGAACAGGGTGAGAGGTGCGACCCGGGGTGACGTCGGATCGGAGAGGTCGTAGTCGGCCAGGTCCACCGACCGTTCGCCGGCCAGTGTGGCCAGGGTCTCCTCGCACTTCACCTTGGACAGCGACACCGCCGGGGTAGCACCGAGGGCCAGGGTGACATCGGCCACCGTGGCCGACCTCGGTTCCCGGACGTCATCTACCAGGGTGACGTCGGCGAGTTCCGCTTCCCACCCGTGGCGAAGAACGTCGTTGTTCTCGACATGACCGGGCTTGTGGGGTCGGGTGGCGAGGGCCGCCACCTCGGCGGCACGCTGGGAACCGAAGCCCTTGTCCTCGAGGGAGGCTTCGATAGCGACCCGGCGCTTGGAGAACGCCCGCAGGACACCTCTCGGGATGTCGGACAGCTCCCCCAGGCTGTTGCGTCCGACGGTCCACGACACACCGAGAGGGGCCAGCTCGGCCCGGAGCGCCGACTGGTACATGGCGGTGGCCGCCCTCTGCCACTGGTAGAGCTGGCGCATGTCGGGGGCGGACCATCGCCCGTCGGTTCCGCAGACGACGTTCGGGATGAGGACGTGGGTGTGCAGTTGCGGGTCGCCGGACCGGCTCGTGCGGTGCCGGAAGCCGGCGGCCACGAACCCCTTGGCCTTCATCAGTTCCTTCCCGTCTTTGCCACGACGGGCGTAGGCGGCCTCGGCCGACAGGTGGTCGATCACGCCAGCGATGGCCCGGTCATGGGCCGACGACACGACGTCACGTACCTCGGACGACCCGAACGCCCACAGGAGCGACACGCCCTTCGGAGCGGAGAACGTCAGGTCGAACCCGGGCCGACGGTCGGCCCGGCGCATGATGCCCAGGTCCTCTCCGGCGCGGCCCCGGCCGTCGAGCAGGTTGCGCAGGACGACGGAATCCACTGCTCCGGTCAGGTCGAGACCGGCCGATGTGGCGCCGATCCACTGTCCCGGGGCCTCGCCGCGGCCCAGGTAGTAGTCGTCGACCGAGTTGGCCACATGGTCGAGGTAGTAATCGGCCCCCGAGGCCACCCCCAAGCGACCTATCGAGAGCACGGCGGCGAACACCCAAGGTTCGCGACACGAGACAACCGGTCCATGGGTGGCCATGATCCGGATCACCGTCACCTTGGCCGTCACCTTTCCAGGTGGCGGCGATGTTCAGGTCGTCAGAACGGGCAAAATCCAACCACTGGGGACCGAACGTCACCCGGCAGGGGGTCGGAGCGGGTGCGCGAGAAGGCATCAAAGGGATGCAGGGGTGTGCCCTGGAAGGTATTGCCCGACATCGCGAGGGCCGACTGTCAGTCACGGGGCGATGCTGAGCAACCATAGGAGAGACCTGAGGTTGCTCTGGGTTCATGTGACTGGTCTGGCTGAACCAGTCAGCGTCGAGCGGCTCAGCCCAGCCGCCTGTCGTCAGACGGCGCGATGGCCATCTGCCCCTCACTGGATCGGGCGGATCCAGTGAGGCCCCCAAGGCACCCACCCAGTAACGGCTTCGCCGAGCGATTGCGGACAGCAGGTCCGGTCGGAGTTGTCTCGGAGCCGACTCGGTAGCCGCAATAGCGCCTGGGGTCACCTTGGATCACGGTGCGCCTCTTGCAGATATTTCGGAGCGGGTGTGGGTGTCTTGGGCAGAAGCTTCAATGAGCTCGGATTGCCGTCAGAGCATCCCTTCTTCTGAGCTTCGGGACGATTCGGGCCGGCTGTGGTGCCCGAAACCAGCACCACAGCCGGCCCTCCGCTTCTCATGTGGTCCTCACTGAAGATCGACCGAGGAATGGGCATTCGTTGGCTCAGCCCGCGGCGAGCCCCACTGCGCTGGCCGGAATCGGCTGCTGGCTGATGGCCGTCAGCTGCCCGACCGGCCCAACGGCGAACGCGGAGATCACGTGGTTGACCCCGTCGAGCTCGTACAGGAATCGTCCGTTAGGTGCGGTCGCCAGGTCAAGCGGCTTCGCGCCTGCGCCAGCGTTGAAGTTGCCGAAGAATCCGACGCTGCCGTTGTGCAGAACTCGATAGGTGGAGATCGACGAGCTGCCGGCGTTCGCAACAAATACGTTCCCACCCTTGCCCAGGGTGATCCAGCAGGCGGCGCTCTGAGCATTCGGCAGGGCGGGCCCGGTAGCGGCCACCGTCCCGTCGACGTCTACTTGATAAGGAGAGAGCGCCGATGCGCCCGACCCGCCGGCATCAGCCACGAGGAGCCGACCGTCGTGAGTGAAAACCGAGGCGAACGCTCCTGGCCCATCGGAAGGGCTGGTCACGACAGGAGCAAGGGTGCCTCCAGACCCGATGGCAAAGGTGTCAATGGTATTGGAGGTCTTCTCCGTGACGAAAGCGTGGGATCCGTCGGGACTGATGGTGACGTCCTCGGCCCCGGAGGCCCCGCTGCTGAGGGGCTGGCTCGCGCCCGCAATCGGAATCAGCCCGAAGCTGGTCGCAGCGAAGCCGGCGACATTGGCGGTACCACCGATATTGAGGACCTCGACGAGGCTGCCGTCTATGGCGACGCTGATGGGTTCGGTCCCCCCACTGGAAATGGTATTGATGAGGCGTAAGCCCCCATCCCGCGTGACGGTGAAGTCCGAGATTTGGCTGGATCCGGCATTCACCGCCACCAGGGTGTGACCGTCCGCTGACAGCTCTACCGATCCCTGGGACAACCCGGTGCCACCGGTGCCGGTGCCACCGGTGGCAAATGCGCCACCCGGGATCAGCGTGCCGTTTGCCTGACGCAAGAACACCTGGACGCTGTTGCCGCTCGTTGCATTCGTCTGCGTGTACACAACGCCCTCGGCGAGCGGCGCAGCAGAGGCCAGACCACCTGAGGCAAGGGCGGTCAGGCCCCCGAGCACGACAGCGCCGAGCGCGAGGCGCGTGGCGCGGGACTTCATCCTTGGCATTTCATTGACCTCCATCGTTGTGAGAGGGGGGCATCCCCACTTATCAGTCCCCGTTCAAAGCCAGCCGTTACGCCGAAATGCACAAATCACATTCTCCGGTTTTGGCTGTTGCGGGCGAAGTGAACGACACCCGCGCTGCTAACCAACAGAATCCGCCCTACGATTCTCGATCGGTGGAAGAGGACTTGGAGCTGCTTACTCGCCTGCGGGACGGAGATGAGCGGGCATTTGTGACACTCGTGGGCCGCTATCACGACTCCATGCTTCGTGTGGCCCGGACGTATGTGCCCAACGCAGCAGTGGCCGAGGAGGTCGTCCAAGACGCATGGTTGGGAGTGGTACGTGGTCTGGGTCGGTTCGAAGGTCGCTCGTCATTCAAGACGTGGCTCTTTCGCATTCTTGTCAATCGCGCCCGGTCAGCCGGAGTACGCGAACACAGGAGTGTCCCTATGGGATCCGCTGAGTCGGCTGTCGAGGCATCTCGATTCGACGGTGGCGGGAGCTGGATCTCCCCTCCCGAGCACTGGAGCGATCGTGTTGACGACCGCCTGCAAGCCGACAAGCTGGCCGATCGCATCCGGTCCACGTTGAACGAGTTGCCGAGCGGCCAGCGAGAAGTCGTAACGTTGCACGACGTTGAGGGACTGAGCAGCCAGGAGGTGCGAGACGTGCTCAAGATCTCCGATGTCAATCAGCGGGTCCTTTTGCATCGTGGGCGGAGCACCCTTCGCCGAATGCTCGAAGTCGAATATGGGGACGTCTAGCAATGCTTCTCCGCCGACGTGACATCGTGTGTCAACAGGCTGTCGAGCTTGTGACCGACTATCTCGAAGACAAGCTGTCGCGCGCCGAGAGCCGTCGGTTTGAGCGCCACCTCGTCGCCTGCCCCGACTGCACCGAGTACCTCGCACAAATGCGAGCGACGATCCGGCTCGTTGGCCGTCTGGAACCCGACGATCTGAGTCCCGAGTTGCAAGACGAATTCATTGCCCTTTACAGACGATGGCAATCCGAGTCTGAGTGACATTCTGTCAATCGGGGATACTGATGGCGCTCCGGCGTCCATCCGGGACAGGGTGTAGTTCCCGTCAAGCACCTGGGTGCGAAGGCGACTCACTCGGGATCGCCGCCATGCACGATTGCGCGTGGCTCACGTCAGGAGACAGTTTCGTCACCCCTACCCAATCCCGGCATTTACGAGCGGTCAATCCGGGCTGCCAGAGACACTTGTCGGCGATGTCATCGGGCGGCGATCTGAGAAGATTCTGCCGCCATCTGACTCCCTGAAACGCGGCCAATGCCGCGGTGGATGCCGGCCCACTTCACGCCAGACGACTGAGACTCGGCACCCTAAGCTGAGTTCACGTTGACGTGTCCCGTTCGAGCCACCCAGCCACCAGAATGTCACTCGAGGAGTGAGCGACAATGGAGATCGCCACTGCCACGACTGTGAGAGCGAAAATGCGCTCGGCCAACGGGTTGCGTGACTCAAGAACCATCAGTCCGTAGACGACCGAGGCGAAGCCCTTTGGCCCGAACCACGCGGCCGACGCCCGCTCTTGCCACGGGAGAGAGCTTCGGTACAAGGAGATGGTCAGGGCGGCTGGACGGGCCAGGGTGATCGCGGCGATGGCGAAGATCCAGCCCCCGACACCAACCCCACCGAGAAGGGCCGGGGTGACAAGCGCACCGAAGGCGAGCAGAGCCGCCAGTTTGAGTAGCTCGGTCACAAGCTCACCGAAGCGGTGGAAGGCATCACGGGCCGACGTGCTCACCGAGGCAGTGGTGATCCCCCCGACGAACCCGGCGAGGAACTCGTTGGCCCCAGTGACCCGACAGATCGCGAGCAGCCCGAGGCCGACGGCGAACATTCCCAGCGGCTCATAGAGCGCGCTGGCCGAAAAGAGCCGGCTCTGTTCCAGGCAAATGAAGCCCCACGGCACGACAACCCCGAGGACTACCCCGAGCGCGAGGTCGGTGCCCAGGTGCGCGGCGTTGACGGGTCCCGTCGAAGAGACGGCAAGAAGCACGACGACGACGGGAAGCGCCAGGCCATCGTTGAGGCCGCTCTCGACGTTAAGCAGTTGCCGGAGTCGCGCGGGGACCCCCTCGCGGCCGACGAGCGCGGCGGCAAAGACCGGGTCGGTGGGGCTCAAGACGGCGCCCAGCAGAAAGGCATCGGTCCATCCAAGGCCACCGACGTACCGGGCCAGGAGGGCGATCGCCGCGAGCGTAAGCGGCATGCCAAAGAGCAATGCTCGACCCGGGAGGCGCCACGCCCGCCGAAGCTCGCCGATGCCGGCCCCCATCCCGTCGGTGAACAACACACTGAACAAGGCGAGGTCGGCGAGCTCATGGACTGCAGGCTGACTCGGAGTCAAGGTGTCGACACCCAAGACCCCCGGCCCAGCGACGAAGCCTGCGGCGAGGAACAGCACAGCTGTGGACAGCACGGTCCGGTGGGCGAGCTGCGAAACCAGGACCGCGATGGCCAGAGTGGCGGCGAAGACGAGGACCGTGACCATGGCTGGAGTCTCCCAGGATCGGCCCGACAGTACGGAGATCCTGAAAAACTTCTCGTATTCCACTGGACCGAGCTGGAGGTGCCGATGCCGACCGGTGGGCGTTACCCACGTCCGGCGGAAAGCCACCCCGGACGAGGCCGCCTGAGCGTTAACAGCTGGAGAACCTGATCCGTCCTCCTGGCAGTTGGGCGGTCAACTGGGACCCGCCATGCCCCAGTATGGCGGCGCCATGCGGGCACCGGAGGGCGACTCGTCGTGACCCCGACACGCTGAACGCCGAATCAGGCGCACCTTCTCCGCTCACGAGCACACTCGACACTATCGTTACGCTGCGTGCTACCCCGCAAGTGGGGTGGTCACGAACAGATTTCTGCTCACGCCCTCGCTGGTAGCACCGGTCGTCGGATCGATGCTGAGGCAACCCGAAGTAGCCGCGCCGACCCCGAGTGAGCAGTCCGATGGCCCTTTCGGGACAACCAGGCGCGGACCTGCCAAAAAAGGCTGGAGAATGACCAAATGCAATCCAACGGCGCCCAGCCCGAAGCTCCTGCGGCGAAAGCGGGTTCGAATTCCGAAGCAAACGACGACCTGAACTCCCTGCCCCTGCCGGAGGTGGAGAAGCGGTTGGCATCGACGCCGGATGGCCTCTCTCAGTTGGAGGCGCAGAAGCGGCTAATCCAATACGGACCGAACGAGATCGAAGAGAACAAGACCAACCCGCTCCGGCAACTGCTCACCTATTTCTGGGGCCCCATCCCCTGGATGATCGAAGCGGCAGTGATCCTGTCCGGCGTGCTCCGGCACTGGCCGGACTTCTTCATCATCCTTGTCCTGCTCCTTGCCAATGCTGGCATCGGATTCTGGGAAGACCACCAGGCAGGCAAAGCCATTGCCGCCCTCAAGGCCGAGCTGGCGATCAGGGCCCGGGTCAAGCGGGACGGCAAATGGCTCGTTCAGTCGTCACGCGAATTGGTGCCAGGCGACGTCATTCGCCTGCGTTTGGGCGACATCGTGCCCGCGGACGCGCGTCTTCTGGAGGGAGACCCGGTCGAGGTGGATCAGTCCGCGCTAACCGGGGAATCGCTGCCTGCCACCCGCAATGCCGGTGAGGCAGTGTATTCCGCTTCGATCATTCGACAGGGTGAGATCGGGGCCCTGGTTTATGCCACAGGTGCGAATACCTACTTCGGCAAGACGGCGGACCTGGTGCAGGACGCGCAGACCGTCAGCCACTTTCAGAGGGCGGTGCTGAAGATCGGCACCTTCCTGATCTTCCTCGCGGTGGCCCTGGTGAGCGTGATCACGGTCGTCTCGGTCATCCGTGGCGACGCCATCTTCACCACGCTGCAATTCGCCTTGGTCCTGACCGTGGCGGCGATTCCCGTGGCCATGCCGACGGTGCTGTCGGTGACGATGGCGGTCGGCGCGCGTCACCTCGCCACGAAGAAGGCCATCGTGAGCCGGTTGGTCGCCATCGAGGAGTAGGCGGGCGTGGACGTACTCTGCACGGACAAGACCGGCACCCTGACCCAGAACAAGCTGACCTTGGGTGATGCCTTTGCCGTCAATGGTATTCCTACCGAACAAGTCATCCTCGATGCTGCGCTTGCGTCGCGCGCCGACGATGCCGATCCCATCGATCTGGCCGTTCTGGGCGGCCTAAAGAGCGATCAGGCATTGCAGGGTTATCAAATGCTCCACTTCCAGCCGTTCGACGCAGTGCGCAAACGCACGGAGGTGGCAGTCATAGCCCCGGACGGGTCCTCGTTCAAAGCCACGAAGGGCGCCCCCCAGGTGATCCTGGAGCTGTCAGCCAATGGTGCTCAGGTCAAGGCAAACGTCAACGAAGCGGTCAACGCGTTCGCCGCACGGGGTTTTCGTTCGTTGGGCGTGGCGCGATCCGAAGGGACGGGCCCATGGCAGTTTCTCGGGGTATTGCCCCTGTTCGACCCGCCACGGGAAGATGCCAAGGCAACCGTAGCGACCGCGGGCCAGATGGGCGTGGACGTGAAGATGGTCACAGGCGATGCACTGGCCATCGCGCAAGAAACGGCTAAGACACTCGGGATGGGCGCGGCCATTCTCGATGCCGCCGGACTGGGCGACGTCAAGCACGAAGTGATGACAGCGGTCGCTGAGTCCATCGAGAACGCCGACGGCTTCGCCCAGGTGTTCCCCGAACACAAATTCCATATTGTTGACGTCCTGCAGAAGCGGGGTCACATCGTCGGAATGACGGGTGACGGGGTGAACGATGCCCCTGCGCTGAAGAAAGCTGACTGTGGCATCGCCGTCTCGGACGCGACTGACGCCGCACGCGCAGCAGCCGACATCGTGCTTACGACTCCCGGCCTGTCGGTAATCATCGACGCGATCAAGGAGAGCCGGAAAATCTTTCAGCGGATGAACAGCTATGCGATCTACCGCATCGCCGAGACACTCCGTGTGTTGGTGTTCATAACGCTCGTGATCTTGATCTTCAATTTCTTTCCCGTGACCGCGATCCAGATCGTCATGCTGGCGTTGCTCAACGACGGGGCAATCCTGTCCATCGCCTACGACAATGTTCGTTACAGGGACCAGCCCGAGGCCTGGAACATGAGCCTCGTGCTTGGAATTGCCACGGTGTTGGGCATTGTCGGCCCCGTAGCCGCGTTTGGCCTCTTCTACATTGGCGACAAAGCATTTCACCTTAACCACGCCCATCTTCAAACCCTGATGTACCTGACGTTGTCCGTTGCCGGACATCTGACGATCTTCCTCGCCCGCACACGCGGGCCATTTTGGTCGATACGCCCCGCTCGGGTTCTCTTGCTGGCCGTACTTGGCACGCAGGCATTGGCGACCCTCATCGCGGTGTACGGGATCTTCATGACGCCCCTGGGGTGGGGTTATGCGGTCTTTGTATGGGGCTACGCGTTGGCGTGGTTCTTGGTGACTGACCGCGTGAAAGTGCTCGCGTATCGGATTCTCGATCCGCTGAGGATCGAGATGCGGTCTGATTTGAGACCGTTGATCGCCAAGACGAGCCGATGAGCAGCCCTCACGGCGGTGGCGGGGAGTGTGGAACTCAAACTCCGTCGCGTCTCGGCTCCTGGTCTGACAACGTGGCACTACTCACCCTCCGCCCCCGCGGTTCCGGGCGAGGAGGGATCATCGACCGCGCGTGACAGGGAAGCCAGGTGGGAGGGGATCTCGCGCCTGGTGAATTTCCGGTATGCGGCTTCCGTTGCGAATGACCCGACCACGAGTCCCCCAACGATGACCACACCCCAGAGGTTGCGACTCCTTTCTTCCATCACCAGGGCTGCGAGCGAGGCGATACATGCCGCGGACGCCGTCACGGCAATCATGCGTTGAGTCGTGCGTTCGGCGAGGCGAGCTGCCGCGGCGTTGACCGCGGCGAAAATGATTAGGAACGCCGCGCTACCGGTAAGAGCGATGCTGCTGAGGTCAAAGCCGTTGGCGACTACGAGAGTGAGTCCTGTCGTGACCAGCAGGCCTTCAATGGGCCGGTCCCAGACCTTCTTGTCGAAGCCCTCCGGAAGCTCCCCCGATCGTGCGATTGTCCACGAGAGCCGAGCAGTGCCATACAGCGTGGCATTGATGGCAGACGTTGTGGAGAGCAATGCGGCCACGGCCACCAGCACGAAGCCGACCCGTCCAAGGCCTGGACGTGCGGCCTCGGCGAGGACGTAGGAGCTCGCGCTGTGGACCTGATCGATGGTCAGAGACCCAACCGTCACTATCGCGACCAGCACGTACAACGCAATCACGATCCCAACCGAGAGATAGAGCGCACGCGGGAGCGTGCGCCGGGGATTGCGTACGTCTTCAGCGGCGTTGGAGATGAGTTCGAACCCCTCGTAGGCGACGAAGATCACCATGCCGCCACCAACGATGGCGAGCGGATCGGCCCATTTTCTCGCCGAGAGGTGGGACCAGTCAGCACCGTGGAAGGCAGTGGCCACGACCAAGACCAGGATGGCCAGCTTGGCGGCCACGATCCACTCCTCGGCGCGACCGACGATCGAGGCCCGGGCGATGTTGAGGATAGTGATGACAATGACGATGCCGCTCAGGAGGAGATGGTCGACCACTCCTGATGGTCGCCCCGGAAGAAGGCTGTCGGCGTAGCCGGCAAAGGCCGCGGCGTACAGCGAGATCATGACGACGTAGCTGAACCATAACAGCACGTTGAGACCACCAACGAACACGCCTGACCCGAAGGTCTCGTTGAGGAACGTGACGGTCCCGCCCCGGCTTGGGTAGGCGACCGAAAGCCGAGCGTAGGAAGTAGCCGTGAGGAAAGCCACGACGCCGGCGATGAGAAACGCGATCGGGGCCGCGCCACGTGCAAGTTCAATGGACAAACCAAGAACGGCGAATATTCCACCACCCACCATTCCGCCGATGCCGATCGCCACCGTGCTTGCCAGTCCGAGTGAGCGGTGTGGCCCATGCGGCTGGGCCGTCAAGGAGGTATCCCTTGGCGAAGCGCTCGACACCAGACGAACCCTAGTTGCGTGTCCGCGCGATGGTCCAAAGTCCCATCCGATAGGGGCTAGCCGTCCTTTGTTAGTCGGATGTACCTGAGTTGAACAGACCGAGTCTCCATGTCGGGCTATCCAACTTCAATGAGCGCTCCACCCGTCACCGCCTACCTCCGACAGATGACATCATCTATTCGGTGGACCAATCTGCGGTAGTCCAAGTCGCGCTAGATGACTCACCCCATCTCTTTCACGCCGCAGATAGCAGCGGCGGTCTCAATCGGTCTGCCCGGAATGTGTTCCTTGTGAGTTGCCGACCGATCCGATCATCTCCCTGACCTTCTCCGTATCGCCTGCTTCGTGCACGCAGGCAGCATCCGAGGCGCGCAAAGGTGCGCTGCCGGCAGGGATCCCGCCCGGTCATTTCCAACGATGAGATTCCCGGCCAACACCGCTCGCGAGCCCTCGTGGCAACTCGTCACCGACGAAGTTCGCCAGCGGACCAGGTCCTCGGCGTTCACCTTCGAGCCGCTTGGCGAGGTGGTGCTGCGCGGCTTCGACCGGCCTGAGGCTCTTTTTCGACTCCGTCGACTCTGAACGGCGAGTGGAAGGCGAACGAGAATGACCGTGAAGAATACCGATCGCTGCAGCTCTCTCGGGTCGCGGCCTCGGCCCTAGCCGAGCGCCGATGCCGCGATGACGAACTTCGGCCAGAGCGTCGCCACCGCGTTGGACGCCCAACAGGCGGGGGAGCTGGCACGAACTGAGGCCATCGACACCGCCACCGCCACCGCCGCCGCCATGCTGCTCGACGGGGTGCCGCCCGTCCTTAACAAGCTGTTCTTCCATGCCTGCGAGGCGGCTAATCGCCGCAGCTAGACGTCGGGCAACGAGGCCACGTCGGATCTCCCGTCGGCTTCTTGGATCTCGTCGGCTCCACCGCCCTGGCCGAGCGGCTGGCCCCGGACGACTTTGGCAGGCTCATCAGCGCGTTCGAACGTGAGGCCATGTCAGACGGCGGTCTGACAGCCATGCATCAAGGCCTCAGAGGTACCGTCCATGATCCATCAGATGCTCTTCCGAACAGCAAGTCTTCGGAGCTGCAGAACTTGGCTTTGATAGAGGACCCCGGTGGTATCGGTGCCTTGGGGATTCATGAGGGAGCTCGTCAGGTCGTGGCCGCATTGCGGGCATAGGGGCCTCGATCGCAATTCCAGGCTTGATCCTGGTGATTCTTTGTGGCGGTTGGTGGGTGAGACGTCCCAGACGGCGGCCACGTCGTCGCCAACAACAGTTGGTCGACGACTCAGGCCTTTATAGCCAACCGCCTTCAAGGACGATTCCATGTACCTGACGACGTTGCCCTCATTGTTAAGGGCACGGGCGTCGATGTCCTCGCCAACGTCACCTCTCGTGAAGAACTCAAAATCGCGGACGTGGGGACGAACGAACCAGACGAACCATCCGTCTTGATGGCGACGTAGCTCGACCATGACGGCATCAGGATGAAACGTCGGTGACACGAGGACCACCTCAATCAAGATCTTTCGCTCGGCTCATCATGAGAATGACGAGGGTTGACATGGCCAGGATCCGGTATGGACCCTCCAGAACATTGTAGGGCTACAATGACTGTATGACTACCGCTACCCGCCCCGGGGTCCGATCGAAGGCACAGTCCGACCAGCTGGCCGACGCCGTCCTCACCGCCAGCCGGGTTCTCGTGGCCGTGGCCGCCCGGTCCCTGGCCGAGCACGAGTCGGAGGTCTCTCTGCCCCAGTACCGTGCCCTCGTGGTCCTCGGTTCCCGGGGCTCGCAGCGACCAGTCGATCTGGCCCAGGCCCTCGGAGTCGATCCGTCGACCGCCACCCGTATGTGTGACCGTCTCGTGCGCAAGCGCCTTATCACTCGCCGGCGCGACGTCGTCGATCGCCGGGTGGTCCTGTTGGACTTAAGCGCCTCCGGCCAGCGCCTGGTCGACCGTGTCACCCGCCGGCGGCGTGACGAGATCGGGCGCATCCTCGAAGCGGTGGATCCGGCCGAGCACAGAGCTCTGGTGCGAGCCTTCACCACTTTCGGCGCCGCCGCCGGTGAGGTCCCCGAGGACGGCTGGCAACGCAGCTGGGAGCTGTGATCACATCCTTTTGTGCTCGGTGGCGGGGACTACGGACGACGGCCGGCCACGCCGTCGCCACCTCGTCCTACCTACGCAAGTGGGCGCTACTGGGGGCGCTGATTGGAGTGATTGCCGGCCTGGCCGCTGTCGTCTTCTTCGAAGCTCTCAAGCTGGCCACCCGTCTCTTTCTCCACCTGATGGCCGCCTTCAGCGCCCCGAACCCCGTGGCCGAAGGCGGTGGCATGGGCTCCTCGGGGTTCACCCGGCCGTGGGCCCTGCCGCTCGTCGTCGCACTGGGGGGCCTGTTGTCGGGGTTCCTCGTCTACCGGTTCGCCCCCGAAGCCGAGGGTCACGGCACCGACGCCGCCATCCATGCCGTGCACGAGAACCCCCGCGGCATCCGCATCCGGGTGGTGCTGGTGAAACTGGTGGCCTCGGCCCTCACCATCGGTTCGGGCGGATCAGGCGGGCGCGAAGGCCCGACGGCCCAGATCAGCGCCGGCTTCGGATCGTTTCTGGCCCGCATCTGCAACCTGTCTCCCGCTGATGGTCGCATAGCGGTGTCGACGGGCATCGGCTCGGGCATCGGTGCCATCTTCAAAGCCCCCCTCGGAGGGGCAGTGTTGGCGGCCGAGATCATCTACCGCGACGACATCGAGGTCGAGGCGCTGCTCCCCGCCATCGTGGCCTCGGGTATTTCCTATGCCGTCTTCGGTGCCTTCGAGGGGTACGCACCGGTCTTCGGCTATGCCCGCACCTACCACTTCGCACCGCTCCAGCTCGTATGGTTCGCCGCCATCGGGATCGTGTGCGGCTTCGTCGGTCTCCTCTATGCCCGTGGCTTCTACGGCATCGCCGGCCTCTTCGAACGCCTACCGGTCAACCGCTACATAAAGCCAGCCATAGGTGGCCTTTTGGTCGGCACCCTCGCCCTGGCCGTCCCGGAAGTCCTGGGCACCGGCTACGGCTGGGTCCAGCTGGCGCTCGGACGGACGAGCCTTCTCCATATGTCGCTCGTCATCGTGCTCCTGCTCCCCTTCGCCCGCATCCTGGCCACGGGGCTGTCCATCGGCTCGGGGGGCTCGGGGGGCATCTTCGGGCCCGGCCTCGTCATCGGCGGTTTCCTCGGTGCCGGGGTGTGGCGCCTCCTCGAGCCCTTCGCTCCCGGCATTCCCCACGACCCCGCCACCTTCGTGATCGTGGGCATGATGGCCTGTTTCGGGAGCATCTCGCGGGCCCCAATCGCCGTCATTTTGATGGTGGCGGAAATGACCGGGTCCTTGGAGGTGGTGGCCCCGGCCATGATCGCCGTGGGGATCGCCACCCTCATCGTGCGGCGAAGCGATGCCACCATCTACCGCAGCCAGCCCCGGACGCGCAACGACTCACCGGCCCACCGCCTTCAGCTCGGGCTTCCGCTGCTCGCCAACGTGGCCGTCTCGGAGGTCATGGCCCCGCTGCGTGTCGTCCTGCACGCGGAGAGCCCGGCGAGTGAGGGTCTCGCCGAACTTCTCGAGGCAAAGATTCCCGGAGCTCCGGTTGTCGATTCCGACGGCGTGTTCCTCGGGGCGGCGACGGTCGGAGCTGTGCAGGAGACGGCGTTGAGCGAGCCTGCCATGGCGCTCGGGCGCCTCGCCGATGTCACGGCTCCGAGCGTGCAGGCGAGTGCGGCGCTCGACGTCGCTTTGGAGGCGCTGGGCACGACCACCGAGACGTGGGTGACCGTGACGGACTCGGGCGAGCGTGCCGTGGGGATCGTCACCGCCAGCCGATTGATCGCCGGGTACCGTCGCGCCCTGACAGTGAACACCGAGCGCCTCTCGAAGATCGCCGGCAATGCCGTGCCCGTCGAGCTGTGTGTCGACGCCAGAGCCGGAGCCTTCCGCCTGGCGATTCGGGACGCCGCGCTGCCCGCCGGGACGATGATCGTAACCGTGGAGCGCCATGGGGCCTTGATCTTCGCCGAGGGGGACACGGTGCTCGAGGCCGGCGACCTGGTGAGCGCGCTGGCGCGGCCCGACGAGGTCGACGCGCTCCGAATGACGTTGGAGGGCAACGTGCGCTCGGAGGCCGCCGGATGACCGCCGCCATCGAGACGGTCGGGCTGACCAAGATGTTCGGGGCTACCCGAGGCATCGAAGGTCTCAATCTCCGCGTCGAGCCCGGCGAGATCTTCGGGTTCCTCGGGCCCAACGGGGCGGGAAAATCCACCACCATCCGGGCCCTGCTCGACCTACACCGCCCGACTGCGGGCACGGCGTTGGTTCTGGGCCTCGACGCCCACCGTGACAGCGTCACCATCCACCGCCGCATCGGATACCTCCCCGGCGATCTTGCCCTGTTCGGACGTATGACGGCACGAGACCACGTGACCTGGTTCGCTCGGGCCCGCGGACTGGAGGGCACGGGGCAGGCCGATGCATTGGCCGAGCGCTTTTCGCTGGCCCTCGACACTCGAGTGAAGGAGCTCTCAAAGGGCAACCGTCAGAAGGTCGGGATCGTGCTCGCCTTCATGCACGCCCCTGAGTTGCTCATCCTCGACGAGCCGACGTCGGGACTCGATCCGCTCATGAAGGACGAGTTCGAGCACCTGCTGCGTGAGACCACCGCCCATGGCGACACCGTGTTCCTCTCTTCCCACGAGCTCGACGAGGTCCAACGGGTGGCCGATCGGGTGGGCATCATCAAGGAGGGTCGCCTCCTCCTCACCGACTCGGTGGCGGGTCTGCGCAAGTGTGCTCCTCAGACCATCGAGGTGGTCTTCTCGTCCATCGTCGACGCCGCCCGATTCCAGCTGGACGGCGTCCGGGTAGTGTCCGTCGACGGCCCGCGCGTCATCATGGAGATCACGGGGGCCATCGCCCCAGTGTTGCGGATAATCGCCGATCTCGACCCCGTCGACCTGGTGTCGCACCGCGCCGAGCTCGACGAGCTCTTCTTGGACTTCTACCGAGACGACTCCGAGAGGCTGGGACCCGATGCGAACTGACATTTCGCGCCTCGACCTCGGTGCCCGGAAACGAGCCGTCCTCGGATACACGATCGGCACGGCTCTCTACGCCCTCGTGATTGTCGCCCTCTACCCGTCATTCGAGCACTCGACCAGTCTCGACAACCTCACCAGGGATTCCCCCACGATGGCCGCGCTTTTCGGTGCCACTGGATCGCTTACCTCCCCGGCGGGCTGGCTCAATGTCAACCTCTACGCCAATATCTTTCCGCTGCTTATCCTGCTCGCCACCATTGGGTACGGGGCATCGTGTCTCGCCGGCCAGGATGAGGAGGGGACGCTCGCCATGACCGTGACGTTGCCGATCCCACGCCGCCGCATCACCCTTGAGAAGGTGTTGGCGATGGCCATCCAGGCAACGCTGATCGTCGTGGTGGGGACGACCGTGATCGCCTTCGGTCATTTCTTCGACATCGCCGTGAGCGCAGCCCACCTGTGGGGCACCTCGCTCGGGGCCCTGCTCCTCGGCATCGACTTTGGGCTCGTCGCCCTGACGGTGGGAGCAGCTACCGGACGTCGTGGGACAGCCCTTGGTCTGGCCAGCGCCATCGCCGCCGCTTCGTATCTGGTGAGCTCCCTGGCCCCCGCCGTGGCCTGGATCCGCCCGGCCCGGTTCGCCTCGCTCTTCTACTGGTCGGTCGGCGACAACCAGCTGACCTCGGGTCTGACTGCGGGCGAGCTGGTCGTGCTCCTCGGTACCGCCGTCGTTCTGATCGGCCTGGCAGTCTCCGCCTTTAAGCGTCTCGACCTGCACTAACGAGCCCTACTCCAAGAAGCGAAAGGCTGCATCAGATCGCAGGAGATCACGGCGGGGAGGCACCTGCCTTGGACAATCAGCTGGCGACGGCAAATGGTGCTTTCCAACGTGTCCGTCACAGGGGTTTTAGCCGCTGGTCTGCTGTTCGGAGCTGGCTGATGGTCCGATGCGACGCCTTCCTGATTTAGGCATGCAAGTGGAAGAGTGCGGATTGAGCATCCGTAGTTTTGGGACCTGAGTCAAGTCCTCCACGAAATGCGCCGATGTCGCTCTTGTGGCAGTCTCGCTCCTGACATTCCGCCGTGGAGAGGGCAAGGCAGTTCGACCTCGCTTGTCCCCGATGGACGATGGGTTCACTTTGATCGAGCTCACTGTGGTTCTGCTCGTCACGGCCATCCTGCTTGCTATTGCCATCCCAATATTCATGGGCGCGTCTGGAGCTGCGAACGACCGATCCGCACAATCGAACTTATCGGGCGCACTCTCCGAGGTGAAGACCATGTTCCAGCCCAACCAGTCGTACGCAACCGTCTGGCTGGCAGCAGTAACTCTCGCGAGTACGGCACCCGAGTATTTGTGGGACCAGAAGAAGGCGTGTACAGCGACATCGTCCGCCCACTGTGTGAGCGAATTTCCAGTCGACGTGATTAGCCCCGCCGGCGGTCGAGGGGTCATTCTGGCCACTCGAGGTAACAATGGAACGTGCTGGTACGCGGTGGATTTGGAGGCCAACCCAACGACGATCAAGTTTGCGGATACGGGAGGAACCAGGCAGTTCCTCGCAGGAACGGCCAACGGGAAGTCACCGAACGACCAAGAGATGGGCTCGACCCCTCTCACGGCGGCCGGCGTCTATTACGCGCAGAAACAGACTGCTTCCTGTGACGCCCGCACGCCCACAACCAAAGGCAGTGCGTGGCGCTGGGGGCTTTCCTATTCCACCGCACCCGTGGACTGACTCGGCGTCGAGACAACCCTGGAAGCACCCAAACGTCAATACACCGTTGGCAAAGGGCTGATCCATAGCCTGCAATTGTTGATACCGGTAGAACCGTGTATCGAAATGTCGCGAGCTGGAAGTGCCAGTGACGATGGCTCCGTAACGCGGACTCCGATAATGCCTTAACCGCAGGTATCGCGCGGGCGACAGCACCAGTCATCGAAATGCGACCCGTCGTCCCGCGGTTATTGGTGTGCCATGGAAGGTGGCGCCTGATTCGCGAAGGACCGTCAGCCACGGGGCAATGCTGAGCAACCATGGGAGCCGACCTGAGGTTGCTCAGGGTTCAATAATCCCATGGTTGGCACGACCAGCCTCTGCCGCTTGTCTTCCCTGGTCGCCGGGGTGTTCTGCGGATTCCGGGGTCTTCAGCCGGAGCGACGCCTTGTCGTCCAGGGTGCGTCCTGGCCCTTTGGGCGCAGGTCCACGCCAGCGGCCCTCAGGCCGGACCTGACCGCCCCCTGGCCCACCCCCAGGAGAAGGCTCATGTGGAGGATCGGCAGTCCCAAATCCTCGTACAGTGCCGTCACCAAGCCTGTCGGAAGTGGCAACGGGGCGAGGGACTCGAAGGGTCCGGTGGGGCTCCACTCCTCGGGTACGACGACCCTGTGGCGGGTCAGGACCTTCACGATCTCGGGGTCGCCGTAAAGGTCGTCGAGGAGGCTGCGTCCCTCGTCTGTGTGGCAGGCGAAGCCGCCACGGCGTACCTGGACCCCGGACTGCTGCAGCGCCACCCTGACCGTCCCGACGCTCATACCCAGCTCTTGCCCGACCGCCTTCATGGTCATGCCGCCTTCGTAGAGGCGGGAAGCCTCGTCCCTGAGATCGTCGGGGTCCCACGGTCCCTTCGGGATGAAGGTCCCCGGCCTCTTGATGAGACCGGCCTCATGCAGGCGCTTGCTCACGTACTCGGTACTGACCCCGAGGAGGCGAGCCGTCTCAGCCACGTTGAGCTTCTTCTTCACGTAGAGGTCGGCCAGGCGCTTGTCGGTGACCTTGGCCCGGTTCCCCCGAGGGCTCCGGACGGTGTGGGAACGGATGGGGATGCCGGCGACCACGAGCTCACGCGCCACTCGGGCGGGAGAGATCCGGAACTTCTCGGCCACCTCGGCGATGGTCAGGGCCTGGTCGACGTAGAGCTTCTCGAGGCGCCGGTGGTCGATGCTCGGATCGGGAGGAAGGATCCCGGCCTCGGCCAACCACCTCGCCACGGTGGCGTCGGAGACACCGAAGCGCCGGGCCAGGCTGGCGATGGTGGCGCCAGGTACGGCGAAGGCCTTTCTGAGGCCCGCAGCGGACACCGGACAGGCTCGGTTGGGTGTGCGACGCTCGATGCCGGCCTTGTCCATGGCCTCGGCCACACGCGAGCGGCTGACTCCGAGGAGCTGGGCGATCTCACGTTCCGTCCGGCGATCGTCGACGTAGAGACGCCGCAAGGTCTTCAAGTCCGGGTCGGCGCCACGACGCCATCAGTTCACCGGTCGGGTGTCTTTGCTCCGACCGCTCGTCGTCATGGTGCTCAGTCTCATCGACGAACGGTTCCATGCGCCGGTCGATTGCTGGCCACCTGATCAGTGGCTTGGGTAGGTCTGGGAAAAGGGTGAGGCCATGGGCGAAAGTGTGTCGACTCGGCGCGTTATCAATCAGGGTCGTTCACTGCAAACCGCTCCACGGACCACCCGACATCAAGCAGTTCTGGGTGGTCTGACGCCACTTCCCACCCGCAGCAACACGGGTGATCCCGCATGGGTGGCAGGGGACCGGTAGCGGGTCGACCAACGGGGGGTCGTTCGTCCTCAAGGCCAGGAGTGCGATAGCGGGGCGGTAGAACTTGAGGGCTCATCCCCCTAGGTTCGTCACTGTCGCACTCCCTGTTGACTCAAAGTTGGGGTGGATGTGGCCGCTGATGCCGTTGCAAAGGGTAGGAGCGCCACTTTGGCTGGTAAATTACGACTGGAATGCGCGGTCGACGAGGGGCCGCGATTTGGGGGCGGCAATGAGGCGGTACGGGCGACGTCACTTCGGCGGATCGCAAACTTTTCGGATGTCACAACGGACGAAGACCCCGCGTCGCTTTCTCCTGGCTGGCTCCGGTGCGGCGCTCGTGGTGAGCCTTCTCACCATCGTCCAGACTGTCGGTGCCGGTGCATCGCCTGCCTACCCTTCGGTGGACCAGGCGGCCCAGACCGTGGGTCCATTGAATCCGACCAACATCCAGCCCCTCACCATCAGCTGCCCCTCTGTCACCACGTGCTTCGAGATGGGAACCATCAGCGGCACGAGCGACGGGCATCTTCCCTGGATCGGGACCCTGAGCGATGGATCATGGACGTACGTGGACGGCCCCGTCCCGAGCGACGCATCGACGGTCGACGCCGGAGTTCAGCTGAGTGCCTTGACATGCTTCGACCCGACAACGTGTGTGGCCATAGGTACCTACCAGGACCTCAACAATGTCCAGCAAGGAATGCTGCTCTCCTTGACCGACGGTTCGTGGGTGGCAACGCAGGCCCCCGTCCCCTCGGATGCCGCCACCGACAACGAGGTGACCAACAACACCGAGCACACTCGCGTGAAGGCCGTGTCATGTTGGGCCGAGGGCAGCTGCATGGCGGTCGGGACCTATATGGTCGGCGCGACGGCAAGGTACGCAGGGATGGCACTGCAGCTCACCAACGGGACCTGGGTGACGACCAAATTGACCCCGCCTGCCAACGCTGTTCAGACGAGTTCCCCCGACGTCACCACGGTCAGCTGCGACCCGACCGGGACCTGCGTGGCAGGGGGCAAGTATCTCCAGTCGGGTGCAGCCTTCGAAGGCGTGCAATTGCTGACCAACGCCGGCGGATCATGGACCAGCAGTGAGGCTGACGGACTGCCCGGTTCGCCCAGCTACATCCCGCTGACTGTGTCCGCCATCGACTGCCCAGCGGTCAACCAGTGTACGGCCGTCGGCAACTATTACGAGTCGGACAACGGTTACCGCTCGGCCATGGTCCTTCAGCAGTCGACGTCCGGTTGGTCGGGCGTCGTCGTTCCGATTCCCGGTGACACCGGAACGGCCGTGACCATCGGGGCACTGTCCTGCCCCGCCGTGGGTTCCTGTGTGGCCGACGGTACATTCCAGAGCGGCCCTCCTGGAGGCGCTGAGCCTTTCTCGTACGGCGCCCTATTGGAGGATACGCCCGGTGGCTGGACCGCGCAGCAGGCACCCCTGCCCGCTGACGAGAGTGTGGGTACGCCCGGCGTCAGTCTCGGAGCCGGCTCCCTCTCGTGTCCTGCAGTCGGAGAGTGCACTGCCGTGGGGACTTACGCCACACAGCCGTCTACGAATACGCAAATCGGCGACGCGGGGATGGTCCTGACCCAAAGCAACGGAACGTGGGCTATAGCCACGCAGCAAGGCTGGCCTCAAGGATACACCCCCGGAGTGCCAAACAACATCGTGGCCGGTGAGCTCTTCCAGGTGTCGTGTTCCACGCCAGGGAGTTGCTGGGCCAACGGGCTTGTCACGGACCACGACGCCGATACCGGTAGTACCGAGCAATTCGATGTCGAGTCGATCACCACAACTCGGCCGGCCGTGGGAACTACTACACCGACGATCTCGCTTGTGCCCGCTTCCGCCACCGTCTCTGTTACGGACGGCGGATACACGACTTTCCAGGTCACTGCGACGGGCAACGCAACCGACGGCAGTCCCGATGACCCCGTTTCCGTCTACGTGTGCGGACCGACGGTAGTGCCCACTCCCTGTACCAGCTACTCCAATCCGCTCGGACCGGTGATCCTCACCCCCGCCTCGGCCAGCTCGGCGACGGGAATCTCACCAGCGATCCAGCCCCACATTCCGGAGGTCAGCGGCTACTGGTGCGCGGCTGCGTACTACTACGGGGATTCCAATTACAGTGCCGCCATGGATCTCGGAACGGACGGGTGTTTCGATCTCCTCCCCGACGTGACGAGCGCCGACTCAACCTCCTTCACCGAGGGAGTGGCGGCCACGCCCTTCCAGGTCACCGCCGGACCCGATATAGCTCCGGTATCATTCTCGGAAGCCGGGAGCCTTCCCTCGGGGGTCAAGTTGTCCTCCAACGGACAGCTCGGAGGGACGCCGAAGGCAGCGGGATCCTTCCCCATCACTATCACCGCCGCCGATACCACCGGCCACAGCAGCAAGCAAGACTTCACATTGTCCGTGGCGCCGGGAAGCGCGTTGCAGGTGGTCACCACGTCACCCCTTCCACCTGCTCAGGTCCGCGCTGTGTACACGACGGGACTGACTACGACAGGGGGCACTGCTCCGTACAAATGGAGGCTTATCAACTCGAAGCTTCCCAAGGGTCTCAAGCTCGGCAAGAAGACCGGGACGATCTCAGGTAAGCCTCGGGCGTCCGGTACCGACACCTTTGAAGTTCAAGTCACCTCAGGTTCACAGACGGCAGACGCGACGTTGTCCATCACTGTTACGTAGACGAGTCAGACCTTCTGGTCACGCCACCTCGTCACCGGCTTGAGGGGTCAGCGAAGAGGCGAGCTCAGTCGAACCCAACCAGGTCGGTGAATTAGCACCGCTATGTTCTCGGTGGTGGCCACCGAACCCCGTGTCCCCGCAAGTAGGCGAAAGACTAGGCGAGACCAGGGGTTTCTTCACCAGCGACGATCCCGCTGCCTCGACGACCGGCGCCCTGGCTGCCCTGCTCGCAATCGGGGTGTGGCCATACCGATCTATTGATGTATCAAAGTCGTCCGGGCGAGACGTGCTGTTCCCGGTCGGGGTCATGGTTGGGGTCGAGGACGGCCTCGGATAGCGCATAGCTACGACTCTCTATGTCGGTGATCAAAGATCACTCCGCCCTTCGGGCCGGCATAACCGCAGATCATGCCGGTGATCGCATCCAGGGTTGTTGAATGGTAACTATTCAGGGGTAGGGACTCAATAACCAAGCCATCGCCTGTATGCGGCGATCAACCGAGACGTGGCTGCGTTGCCGAGAACATCAGTGTCGAGGAGTGCGACGTCGTACTTCCTGCCGCCACGCTTACAAGTGACGATTAGCTCGCGACGATGGTTCTTGACCGAGACAGACAGCACCTCGACCTCCTCGCCCACGACGGTCCCTGGGCAGGGAAAGTCAGCCTCTTCGTCGAAGGCATTCTCGAAGCCCATCAGCTGTTCGTCCTCGTCATGGGCATCGACAATGATCTCGTCGATCAATTGGTCGAGATCTGAGTCGGCTTTACGTGCTGGGCTCATGAGGATTGTCCTGCCTGTGGCACCACTCGTGACATTGGCACGACGACGTGCCGGCAGTCCAGCAGGGTCCTCTACGTCGTTGTTTCAGGTTGGAGCCGGCAACCATGGCTGACCTTCGAAGAGGAGGCGCAGCCCGCCGAGAATGTCCTGGTTCTGCTTGCGCAGGGTGGAGACGTAGCTGCGGATGGCGCAGTAGGCGCGGGCGCCGGCCAGTGTGCGCCACGAACCGGAGATCTTCTGTTGAAGCTTCACCATCCTGATGTCCCGCTCTGCCTGGTTGTTGTCGAAGCTGGCATGGAAGTCCGAGGCGAAGCGCAGGACGTCGGCCCGCTGGTTGTCGAGGCGGACGAGAAGGTTGTAGGCCTTCTTCTCGTAGCCGTGGCGCTTGTGGGAGAGCGGTCCGGGATTGGTGAGGCGACCCGCCGCGATGATCAGGCCATAGCGGACGCGGATCGAGTGCAGGGCACCGGCCGAGAGCGATGTCGCTCCAGTCGCCTTGGCCGTCTCCACGATGTGCTTGGCGTCGCACAGAAGTGCGGCCATGTCGCCCGCCCAGAACTGGTGGCTGATCCAGCTGATCTCGTCCAGCTCCCTCAGGTGATGGGCGTTGCACAGAGAATGGACGACGTCGTAAGCGCGGTAGGACTGCCAACCGTCGTGGTGGGCGATCCCCGCCATGTGGTCGATCACCCCGAGGTCGTCCATGGCCGCCCGCCCACGCCTCTGGTGGCAGTCGAGCAGGGTGAGTAGGGACGTCGAGGCGCTGTGGACCCAGTGGAGCTTCCCCGCCACCCGGCCCCCGGTCTCGTCGAAGTGCACGGCATCGGCCCGTCGCAGCAGGTAACGGACCTCGTCGGTGAAGGGTTCGGTCAGCTCTCCGGCCTCGGCCACCATCTGGGCCAGCGCCCCCACCGAGATCTCGATCCCGAGCAGATCGCTGAACAGCTCGGCCATGCGCCCGTAGGGCAGGTGCTGGTGCACGGCCAGGTAGGAGGTGAGCGCCCGCACGCCGTGGCCGTAGGCGGCCGGAGCGGTGGCCTCGGCGGGGAACGACGCCTTGGTCTCGCACCCGCAGCGGCAACGACGACGCTCGGCGACGTGCTCGACCACCCGCACGCAGATGTCGGGCAGGTCGAAGACCTGCCGGCGTTCGGTGCTGATGACCTCGGCGTTTTCCAGCCCGGCGCCACACCCGGTGCAGGCCCCGGGGAGATGGGTCACCACCTCGTCGGGATCGGCCACCTGGGCCAGGTGCTTGCCCTCCGAACCCGGCTGCTTTCCCGGACGCCGTTTGGCCGCCCGTCGTTCGGCCCGGTTGGCAGCCGGCGGCTTGGACAGCCCCTCGGCCGACGGCGGCATGGACGAGTTGCGGGGCGTGCGCCCGAGTCGCTGCTCAAGATCGGCCAGACGCGCCTTCAGTTCGGCGATCACTACCGTCTGTTCGGCGATCTCCGAGGCCTGCCTGTCGTTCAGCACATGCAGAGCGGCGACCTGCTCGCTCAGCTCCTCATATGAGGGCGTGTCGTCGAACGGGGAGAGGTCGTCGGTCGGAATTCCCCACGTTACGCGCGTCGTTTTCCCAGGTGGTGGACTCCGCCATCAGGGGACGTGAACAGTTACGTTGAATGAAAGGCGATGACGATCACGAGCATATCTGGTAGATCTCGGTAGGGCTACCAATCCACCCAGGCCGGACTCACGGCGTCAGATGCGTAGACCTCGATCCGACGGTGCCCCGTGCGGTATCAACGTGATTGTTTGCGGATGGGTGATCGTGTCGGTGAGGTCCTGAGATTGCCGCGGGGTCCCCGAGAAACGGACGTTGCAGCACCGCCCGCACACGGGTGTTATGCCGCCCATCCTGTCAAGTAGCAACGGGATATGCCGCCCATCGCCGGGGACATCTCGTCCCCGGCGACCGCGGCCAGTGGTGATCAGTCGGGATCGAGGGGCCGCCTCCTGTTCTTCGACTGAGGTGCATAACGGACGACGGCGCTGAGCCGACTGCAACCGAGTTGGCGAGCAATCTCACCCCACGTGTGCTCCTGGTCGCGGGCATCAGCCACGACGAAGGCCAACCGCCCCTTGGCATGGGCGATCAGGCTTACCAGCGCGTGCAACTCGGCACCGGCGTCTCCGGAGGACAACGGTGAGCGCAGGGTCGTGAGCGTCTCGACCGCTTCGTCGAGGACAGACGCACTGTCGCCGTCGGTTCTCGGGCGCGTCGGGTAGGGGCGCCAAGGGTCTGTGGTCATGGCGTCGCTCACGAGGTCGCCTCCTCGAGTCCGTCGAGCAGAGATTCGTAGAGGCCCTGACGGGCTTTCTGTCCATGCTTTGTCGCGTGCTCGGCCTGGCGGGTCAGGGTGTCTTTGAACTCGACGGTGGTGGCGAAGAACCCACACCCCTCGCACATGGCCTCAAAGCTGCAGTCGAGTTCGGCCGGCCGCGTGCACCACCCGTTGCCCAACATGCGGGTGTGTTCGGCCCGCACCCGGCGCATGGTCGGCCCCTCGGCGTCGGCCCCGAGAGGAGCCTCGTTGTAGAGGGCTTCCACCTTGGCCGTCACCGCCTGGTACTCATCGGCCACCGTGCGGTTGGCGATGCGGGCATACACAACCGTCATCCGCAAGGACCGATGCCCGAGGAGGGCGGCGATGGCCTCGAGGCGCATGCCCCGGTTGATGGCCTGGGTGGCGAGCGTATGGCGTAGCTGATGGGGGTGCAGGTGACCGAGCCCCGCCCGTCGCCCGGCCCGGTTGACCATGCGGGTCACGGCGTGGCGATTGAGAGGCCGCCCGCCGTTGGTGAGCAGGAGCCCGAGGTCGCCGTCGTCATGGCGGGCCCGCCAGGCATCGAGCAATGGCAGAAGCGTCGGGTGCAGCGGCACGTAGCGGTCGTTGCGCAGCTTCCCGACCGGGATCCGCAGCCAGAAGCCCTCTCCGATCTGCACCACGGCGTCACGTTCGAGAGCACACAATTCACCGACTCGCATACCGGTGCGCATGAGCAGCTCCAGAACGAGACGCCGAAGGGGATCGGTCTCGGCCGCCACCGACCGGGCGAAGCGGGTGGCGTCGCCGTCGTCTAAGAACTTGGGCAACGGTTCGTCCGCCTTGGGCATGTCGCTTCCGAAGATCGGGGACCGGGGCGGGGCATCGTCCC
>DATLQU010000046.1:0-53471 GCA_035535015.1 Acidimicrobiales bacterium
GCTGGGTCTCGAGGGGAACGAGGCGGCCATTGACCCGCGCACCGATGCAGCGGTGCCCCACCTCGGTGTGGATCACGTAGGCGAAGTCCACCGGCGTCGACCGGGCCGGCAGCGCGATGACCTTGCCCTTGGGCGTGAAGACGTAGACCTCGTCCTGCTCGAGGTCGAGCTTGAGGGTCTCGAGGAACTCGAGGGGGTCGATGGTCTCCTGCTGCCAGTCGACGATGCGTTGCAGCCACGCCATCTCCGCGGTGGTCGCGGCGGCGCCGTCCTTGGCCTGCTCCTTGTAGCCCCAGTGCGCGGCGATGCCGTACTCGGCCCGGCGGTGCATCTCACTGGTGCGGATCTGCACCTCGATGGGCTTGCCCTCGAGGCCCACCACCGTGGTGTGCAGGGACTGGTAGAGATTGAATTTGGGGCTGTTGATGTAGTCCTTGAAACGGCCCTGCACGGGACTCCAGATGGCGTGGATGGAGCCCAGGGCGGCCCAGCAGTCCTTCTCCGACTCCACGATCACCCGGATGGCCACCAGGTCGTGGATCTCGGCGAACTCCTTGCCCCGCACCACCATCTTCTCGTAGATGCTCCACAGGTGTTTCGGCCGTCCCGTCACGTCGGCGGCGACACCGGAGGCGGCCAACCGGTGGCGGACGGCCACCAGCACCCGGGCCAGGTAGTCGTCGCGCTCGGGGGCGCGCGTGGCCACCATCTGTTCGATCTCGGCGTAGCGCTTCGGGTGCAGCGTGGCGAAGGCCAGATCCTCGAGCTGCCATTTGAGCTCCTGGATACCGAGCCGATGGGCCAGCGGTGCGTAGATGTCGAGCGTCTCCTGGGCCGTCCGGCGCTGCTTCCACTCGGGCATCACGGCGATCGTCCGCATGTTGTGCAGCCGGTCGGCCAGCTTGATGACGAGCACCCGCCAGTCGTTGGCCATGGCCACCAGCATCTTGCGCACCGTGGCCGCCTGCTGGGCCTCCTTGGAGTCGAACTGCAGCCGGTCGAGCTTGGTCACCCCGTCGACGATGGCGGCCACCTCGGCGCCGAACTGGACCTCCACGTCGTCCAGGCTCAGGCCGGTGTCCTCGACGGCGTCGTGCAGTAAAGCGGCCGCCACCGACCGGGCGTCGAGCCCCAGATCGGCCACGATCCCGGCCACCGCCACCGGGTGCGTGAAGTACGGCTCCCCCGACTGGCGGACCTGACCGGCATGGGCGGCCGCCGCCGCGGCCCCGGCCCGGACGATCAGCTCCCGGTCCTCGGCCGAGGGGATCGAACGGCGCCCGTCAGGGGACCCGAGAAGCCCGGCCAGCAGGTCGTCGAGCATGGCTGGACGCCGGAAGGGCGCAGCCTGACGCTCGACGGTCACCATCCAGTCAACGGTACCTGCCCGCCTGGGACACCGTGACCACCGGGGAGCCTTTTCGGCCCCGGCTCAGCGGCGTTTTCCGCCCTTGCCTTTGCCCTTGCCCTTACGCGGACGCGGCGGTGGCCGTCGGGCCGACGCCGAGGCCGGTCGCTTGGCCGCCCCCGTGGCCGGTCGGCCGGCGCCGTTGGTGGCCACGTCCCCGTCATCGGGTAGGCCGTCATCGGCCACGGCGGCCGCCCGGGCGGCCCCTCCGGGACGCAACACCTCACCGGGCCGCTTGACCGCGGCCGAACGCCGGCCGGTGGCGGCCCGGGCCGTGGTGGCCGACGACGCCGTGGACAGAGCGGCGGCGCGGGGCGTGAGCAGACCCGTCCGGTCGGCCCGGCTGGCCAGCTTCGCCCGGATGTTGATGTAGCGCGTCTCGCGCTCCTTCATGCTCGACAAGATGGGCGAGGCGATGAAGATGGACGAGTACGCCCCCGAGGTCAGTCCGATCACCAGGGCCAATCCGAAGTACTGAAGCGTGGTGGCCCCCAGGATCTGGGCCCCGATCACCAGCACCCCGAGCACGGGCAGGATGGCCACCAGCGACGTGTTGATGGAACGGGCCAGCGTCTGGTTCATGGAGAGGTTCACGACGTCTTCGTAGGTCATGCGTCCCGACGCGCCGAAGCCCTTGGTGTTCTCGCCCACCCGGTCGAAGACGACCACCGTGTCATAGAGCGAATACCCGAGGATGGTCAGCACGGCGATCACCGTGTCCGGGGTGACCTGGAAGCCGGTCAGCGAATAGATCCCGGCCGTGATCAGGAGGTCGTGGATCACCGCCACCAGGGCGGCGATGGCCATCTTCCACTCGAACCGCACGGAGATGTAGAGGACAACCACGACGAAGAACACCAGCACGGCCAGGATGGCCTTGTTGGTGATCTGGCTCCCCCAGGTGGGGCCCACGTCGGTGAGTGTCACCTCCGACCCCGGGATGTTCCCGATCCGGCCCATGGCCGTCGACACGGCCGTGATGTCGGCGGCCTTCGTTTTGGCAGGCAGGCTGTTCAGGTCGGCCGACACCTGCACGGTGCGGCCGCCCAGGATCTCGACCGTGGCGCCGGTCACCCCGGCGCCGGAGACGGCGTTCTGCACGGTGCTCGTGCTCACCCCCGGGGCGCTCACCTCCCACGAGGTCCCGCCCTTGAAGTCGATGCCGAAGTTGAACCCCCTCGTCCCCATGGAGACGAGCCCGGCCACGATGATGATCCCCGAGATCAGGTACCACATCCGCCGGCGGCCGACGAAGTCGAACGACGTGTCGCCGCGGTAGAGGCGGACGAACGGGTTGGGGCGTTTCTCGGTCGCGCCGGTAGGCACGGCGTCGTCGGTGAGGGTCACGATGGCGCTCCGGAGTCGATGGCCAGACCCCGGGCCACGCCGATGAGGCGGGCACCGGTGATCTTGGCGTTGCGGCCCAGCATGATGACCAGCGGCCGGGTGAAGAAGTACGTGGTGAAGACGTCGAGCAGCGTGCTCAAGCCCAAGAAGAAGGCGAAGCCGCGCACCGTGCCGACGGCCAGCAGGTAGAGCACGACGGCGGCGGCCAGGGACACCAGGTCGGCGGCCAGAACGGTGCGGAAGGCACCCTGGAAACTCTTGTCGACACTGGTGCGGACCGATCGCCCGCTGCGCACTTCATCTTTTAATCGCTCGAAATACACGATGTAGGAGTCCACGGTGATACCCACCGACACGATCAATCCGGTCACTCCGGACAGGTCGAGGGTCAGGTTCAACGCCGAATGGCTCAAAGCGGAGACGATGGCGAAGAGCAGCGCGGCGGTCACGGCCAGACCAGAGACCACCACGATGCCGAGGGCCCGGTAATAGAGGATGGTGTAGATCAGCACCAGCAACAGACCGCCGATGCCGGCGGCCAGGCCCGCCTTCAGAGACGACTTGCCGAGCGTAGGCGACACCGTCTCCTGGTTGATCCGGACCAGTCGCACGGGCAACGAGCCGTAGTTCAGGTCGAGAGCCAGGTTCTGGGCGGAGGCCTGGGTGAAGTTCCCGCTGATCTCCACCTTGCCGGCGAACGAGGTGAAGGTGGCCTGGCTGGGCTGGGTGAGAGGGTTCGACTGGACCTGGCCGTCGAGGTCGATGCCGATCATCTCGTGGAAGTACTTCTGGGACAGCTTGTCCCACGCCGGAGCGCCCTTGCCGGTGAGCGTGGCGTTCACCACCCACGAGGGCGAGACGAACTGGGCCTGGGCCGAGGCGATGGCGGTGCCGCTCAATTCGGAGGGACCGAGCAGGTAGCGCAGCCCACCCCCGCCGAGCAGCGGGACGAGGACCGGGAGGTGGGGATGCTTGTCGTCGTAGGCCGGTGTCGTCGTCTTATAGGCGGCCAGGGCGGGATCCGGCGAGATACTCCCCTGGTTGGTGGCGTAACCCTGGGCCGAGGAGTTGGGCGTCACCGTCAGGTTGGGCGCCTGCTGCGAGTACTGACTGGCCGAACACGTACTGGGCAGCGGGGGGAGCTTGGTCGCCTTGGTGGGCTTCGTATACGGCGCCGACGCGCAGAGCACCGGCCGGAACTGCATCTGGGCCGTCTGGCCGATCAGGTTGATGACCTTCTGGGGGTCCTTCAGACCGGGAAGCTGCACCACCACGTTGCCGCCCTGGGAGTTCACGTTGGCCCCCGACACACCGGCGGCGTCGACCCGGTTGCGGATCACGTTGATCGTCGTCTGCAGCTCACCGGCGGTGATGGTCCGCGCCGGCTTGTACACGATCTCCGAACCCCCGGCCAGGTCGAGACCGAGCTTCGGTGACCATCCGGCGCCCAGCGTGGCCGCCAGGAACACGATGGTGATGCCCACGACGAGCGTCAAGCTGATGACGAGGGAACGCTTCATCGTCCGCCTTCCTTTGCTGCGCCGGGCGCCCCATCGGCCTCAGGCTTCTCATTGCTCCCATGCTCTTGGTCACCGGCACCGTGATCGCCGTCACTGCCGTTGTCCGTCGAGTGGTCGCGTGTGGCCGCGGCGATGTCCCGCTCGCTCGGGTCGTGCCAACCGGCCGCCTCGGCCACGCCGTCGTGTCCCTCGTCGTGCCGGTTCTGCTCGTCCACCGAATTGGCGTTCTGTTCGACGATCCGCCGGGCGATGGTGGAACGCACCACCGTGATCCGGGTGCCGGGGGCCGTCTCCAGCGTCACCCGGTCATCGGCCACGTCGAGGACGGTCCCATAGATGCCGGCACCGGTCAGGACCTCATCGCCGGCCGACAGCTCCATCAGGGTGTCGCGTTGGCGCCGGGCCGCTTGGGACCGGGGCCGCAGGAAGAAGACGTAGACCAACCCGAAGAGAACGACCATGAACAGCAGGGTCCCGATGCTCGAGCCCGACGTCGTCGGCTTCGAGTTCTTGGCGGCACCCTCCAACAGGGCGCCAAAAAAAGCAGTGGTCATCATCATGGGTCGGTCGTCTCCGCCTGGTTCCGAACAGTCGACCATAGCCCAGGCACCCGCCGCGGCCTGGGCAGTTGCGCCGGAATTGGGGGCCTACCCAGGGGCTATTGGGTTAACCAGCCTGCGGCGATGTCGCTGCTCAGCCTGCGGCGATGTCGCTGCTCAGCCTGCGGCGAGGGCCTGCTCACCAGAGGGTGGCCGTCCCGGTGGCGGGATCAGCGCGGGGATCCGTCACCCCCAGATGGTCGAAAGCCCGGGCCGTAGCCACCCGACCACGCGGGGTCCGCATCACGAGACCCTGCTGGAGCAGATAGGGCTCGTAGGCGTCCTCCACCGTCTCGGTCTCCTCGCCGATGCACTGGGCCAGTGTCACCAGTCCCACCGGCCGCCCGTCGAACCGCCGGCACAGCGCGTCGAGGATGGCCCGGTCGACCTTGTCCAGTCCGAGCGCGTCGACCCCGAACATCTCGAGCCCCTCGGAGGCGAGCTCGGCCGTGATGGCGCCCTCGGCCCGCACCTCGACATAGTCCCGGACCCGGCGCAGGAGCCGGTTGGCGATGCGCGGGGTGCCACGGGCACGCGCCGCGATCTGCCAGGCGCCCTCGGTCGCCACCTCCACGCCCAGGATGCCGGCGGCCCGGATCACGATGCCCTGGAGGTCGTCGGGGGCGTACAGGTCGAGCCGGCCCAGGAAGCCGAACCGGTCACGTAGGGGGCCGGTCAGAAGACCGGTCCGTGTCGTCGCCCCGACCAGCGTGAAGCGGGGCAGGTCAAGGCGGATCGACCGTGCCGTGGGCCCCTTGCCGATCAGGATGTCGAGCTGGAAATCCTCCATGGCCGGGTACAGCACCTCTTCCACCGGGCGCGGTAGGCGGTGGATCTCATCGATGAACAGGACGTCGCCGTGCTGCAGGTCGCTCAGGATGGCGGCCAGGTCCCCGGTGCGCACCAGGGCGGGACCCGAGGTGATCCGCAGCCCGACACCCATCTCGGCGGCCACGATCCCGGCCAGCGACGTCTTGCCCAGGCCGGGCGGCCCGGCGAACAGCAGATGGTCGACGGGCTGGGCCCGCCGTCGGGCGGCCTCGAGCACGATCTGCAGGTGCTCGGTCAGCTGCGCCTGGCCGAGGAACTCGTCGAGCCGCCGCGGCCGCAGCCGGACCTCCTCGGCCAGATCGGCGGGGTCGACCTCGGGGTCGACGGGCCGGACCGACCCGTCGTCCAGCGGATCGGGCGGGCTGTCATCGAGCGGATGGCCGGCCACCGGATCGCCACCGGGCACGGCCACCACCTCGCGGCGACTCACCGGGCGCCCGCCAGCTCACGCAGGGCCTGGCGCAGCATCTCCTCCACGGCCCCGTCGTCGGGGATGTCGTGCAGAGCGCGTCGGATCTCCTCGGGCCCGTAGCCGAGCTCGACCAGGGCGGCCCGGACCTCGAGGCGCGGCTCGGCCGGACCGGACGGCGCCCCACCGGGCACGCCACCCCCGGTGAACTCCGGCAACTCGAGCCGGGTCCGCAGATCGAGAACCAGCCGGGCCGCCGTCTTGCGACCGACGCCGGGAACGGCGCACAGGGTGTCGAGGTCCTCGTCGAGCACGGCCCGCACCAGGTCGGCCGGCCGCAGGGCGCAGAGAACGGCCAACGCCAATGACGGCCCCACCCCGTGGGCCGACAGCAGCGCCTCGAAGCACCGTCGCTCCTCGCTGCCGGCGAAGCCATACAGGACGATGGCGTCCTCGCGGACGTGGGTATGGATGTGCAGCGCCACCTCCGACCCCTGCTCGCCGGCGGTCACGAGCAGAGGCGCGGGCACGCTCACCCGGTACCCGACCCCGTGGACGTCGACGAGCAGTTCCCCTTCGGCCGTCCGGGCCAGCAACTTCCCGCTCAGCCAGCCGATCACGGCCGCTCCCCCGGACCACGGCCCGCTCCGGCTCCGGCTCCGGCCACGCCGGCGGCTTCAATGGCGCGTCGCAGCGGTTGGGAGGTCAGATGGCACACGGCCAACGCCAGGGCGTCGGCCACGTCGGGCGGATTCGGAGCTTCGGGGAGTTCCAGCAGAGCGGCGACCATATTCTGGACCTGGCTCTTCGATGCGCCGCCGAAACCGACGACGGCCTGCTTGACCTCGTTGGACGTGTACTGGGCGATCTCGCAGCCGGCCTCGGCCGCCACCACCAGGGCGAGCCCGCCGGCCTGTCCGGTGGCCATGGCCGTCCGGACGTTCGTCTGGAAGAAGACCCGCTCGACCACGACGGCGTCGGGCCGCATCTCCTCCACCAGGGCACGCAGCTCGCAGAAGAGGGTATGCAGGCGCTCGGGAAGGGGCGTGGCCGGGCCGGTGGTCAGCACTCCCCCGGCGCTGGCGGTCAGCCGGCTCCCGGAGCGCTGGACCAGCCCATAGCCGCAGCGGGACAGGCCGGGGTCGATGCCCAGGACGAACACGCGTTCGACCTTAGCAAGGCCGTCGGCGGTCGAGGTGGACCGTGGGGCGACCCTCAATCGGCGGCGGCGGCCATGACCTCGTCGGGCATGTCGAAGTTGGACCAGACGTTCTGGACGTCGTCGTGGTCGTCGAGGGCCTCGAGCAGCCGCAGGACCTGGCGCGCCTCGCTCACTTCGGTCACGGGCACGGTCGTCGACGCCACCATGGCCGGCTCGGCCGAGTCCACGGTCATGCCGGCCGCCTCCAGGCCCTGGCGTACGGCGATGAGATCGGTCGGCGCCGCCGTCACCACCCAGTGGTCCCCGTCGTCACTCAGATCCTCGGCGCCGGCCTCCATGGCCACTTCCATGACCTTGTCCTCGTCCAGGCTGCGGGGCAGCTCGATCACCGCCTTGCGCTCGAACTGCCACGACACGGCCCCCGGCTCGGCCATCGAGCCGCCGCTGCGCGAGAAGACGTTTCTCACCTCGGCACCGGTGCGGTTGCGATTGTCGGTGAGCGTCTCCACGATGATGGCCACGCCACCCGGCGCGTACCCCTCGTAGTTCACCTGCTCGTAGCGCACACCTTCGAGCTCCCCCGACCCCCGCTTGATGGCCCGCTCGATGGTGTCCATGGGAACCGAGGCCGAACGGGCCTTGTCGAACATGCTGCGAAGCGTGGCGTTGGACGTCATGTCGCTGCCCCCTTCGCGGGCGGCCACTTCGAGCAGCCGGATCAACTTGGCGAAGCTCTTGGCCCGGGCCTGGTCGACGGCGGCCTTGCGGTGCTTGGTCGTGGCCCATTTCGAGTGTCCGGACATCGTCTACCGTCCCCTCTCCTCGATCATCGTGACGAACAGTCGGTGCACCCGCCGATCGGCGGTGAGCTCGGGATGGAAGGCGGCCACCAGGACTGGGCCCTGCCGGCACAACACCGCCCTGGCCTCCCCGACATCGGTGAGGCCCCCGTCGGGACGGACTGGATCGTCGGTGGACGGCGCCACCACAGCCAGAACCTCCACGGCATCGCCGGTCGTCTCCACCAGTGGCGCCCGGATGAACACCGCGTGCAACGGCGCCTCCCCCAGAGCGGGAACGTCCAATTCGCACTCGAAGGACGCCAGCTGCCGTCCGTAGCCGTTGCGCCGGACGGCCATGTCGATGGCCCCGTAACAGATCTGGTCCACGCGTCCACCGGTCACCGCCGTCCCGAGCAGGATCATGCCGGCGCAGGTGCCGAACACCGGAAGGCCGGCGGCGATCTCCTTGCCCAGCGGTTCGAGCAGCTCGGACGAGGCCAGCAGCATGGACATGGTGGTGGACTCGCCTCCGGGCAGGATCACCCCGTCCAGCCCGGGCACGTCCGACGGCCGCTTGACGGGCCGGCTCTCGACTCCGAGATCAGCGAGGGCGCGTCGATGCTCGGTGACGTCGCCCTGCAGCGCCAGGACGCCGACCTTCACCTGGGGGCACCTCGGAAGCCGACACCAGTCGCACGGTCCGCTCCGCCTACCAGCCGCGTCCGGCCATGCGCTGGTCCAGGCCGCCGATCTCGAGTCCGGGCATCGACGCCCCGAGGCCCTTGCTCACCTTGGCCACGATCTGCGCGTCGTCGTGGTGCGTGGTCGCCTCCACGATGGCCCGGGCCCGGCGAGCCGGGTCCTCGCTCTTGAAGATGCCCGAACCCACGAAAACAGCTTCGGCCCCGAGCTGCATCACCAGGGAGGCGTCGGCCGGTGTGGCGATCCCCCCGGCGCAGAACAGAGGAACGGGCAGCCGACCCGTCTCGGCCACCTCGCGCACGAGCTCGATGGGGGCCGACAGGTTCTTGGCCCAGGCGTAACGCTCGGCCGCGTCGGCCCGGGTAAGAGCACCGATATCGCCCAGGATCGACCGCAGGTGGCGGACCGCCTCCACGATGTTCCCCGTCCCCGCCTCGCCCTTGGACCGGATGAGACACGCCCCTTCGGAGATACGGCGCAGCGCCTCCCCCAGAGTGGTGGCACCACAGACGAACGGCACCCGGAACGCCCACTTGTCGATGTGGTGGGCTTCGTCGGCCGGCGTGAGGACCTCGCTCTCGTCGATGTAATCGACGGCCAGGGCTTCGAGCACCTGCGCCTCGGCGAAGTGCCCGATCCGCGCCTTGGCCATCACCGGGATCGTCACCGCCTGCTGGATACCTTCGATCAGCGCCGGGTCGCTCATCCGGGCCACCCCGCCCTGGGCCCGGATGTCGGACGGCACCCGCTCGAGGGCCATCACGGCCACCGCTCCGGCATCCTCGGCGATGCGCGCCTGCTCGGCGTCGATCACGTCCATGATCACCCCGCCGCGCAACATGTCGGCCAGACCACGCTTCACCGTGAACGTCGCCGTCCGCCGCTCACCCCCGCCCGCCGAACGCTCAGCCTCCGTCCCG
The DNA here is from genome assembly GCA_035535015.1 of Acidimicrobiales bacterium. GTDB lineage: Bacteria > Actinomycetota > Acidimicrobiia > Acidimicrobiales > UBA8190 > Palsa-661. Next base: position 9,681 of record DATLQU010000046.1, read on the forward strand.
GGGACACCGGGGATCGCGGATGACGGGGTGGGGGCGTCGCTCATGGGGCCGAGTCTACCGCCGCCTTTCCCCGGGACTTCGGCCTACCACTCGTCCAGAGCGCTGATCCGCACGTCGGCGGCGTCGAGTTCGCCGGCCACCCCGCCCCCGGACCGGCGCTCGCCGGAGGGGTCGGGAAGCGAAACCGTCCACAACCAACGGGTGACCAGGGCCACACCACGCCCGGCCAACGGCGACGAGGAGCCCGGGACGGGCCCGTCGACCAACAGGGCCAACGCGTCACGCAGCCCCGGCGGATAGCGGGTCACGCCCACGGCCCGCTGATCGGTGCGGAACTCGCGGCCCCGCCCGGCCAACCTGTGCACCAGGTTGGCCGTGCCCGGCACCACGGCCACCAGGGGGAGAGCCACGGCGGCGGCCATGGTGGCGGGCACGATGTCGGCGCATTTCACATGGACCAGTTCATGGGCCAGCACGCCCTCGAGCTGCACCGGGTCGAGCGCGTCGACGAGTCCCGAGGTGACCACGAGCACGGCCAGACGGCGACGGCGCCCGAAGGTCACGGCACCCCGAGCCTCGTCCTCCACCACGCAGACGGTCGGAACCGCCAGACCCATCGAGGCGCACAGACCCTCCACCTGATTGAACACCCGGGCGTAGTCGTCCTCGTCGGCCGGCTCGGCGTCCAGAGCCCGGACGAGGACAGCAGTGGCCGACCGCCAGGTGACCACGGCGACGACGATGCCGACGGCCCCGCCGGCCACCAGACCCGTCACCAGGTCGATGAGCGCGATGCACACGGCGGCCACGACCACTGCGGCCAGCACCCCGGGGGCGGCGGCAATGGCCACGGCGCGCCGACGGTTCCGGCGGGCCAGAGCGTCTTCCTCGTTCGGCGCCGCCGGCTGCTCGATGGTGACGACGGCCTCGGCCACCACCGCAGTGGAGTGCCGTCCGGACGAGCCGCGCTGACCGCCCCCGCCCGACCTCGGCGAACCGCCCCCACCCGAGCGCCCCCGGCCGCCGGCGTTCTGCGATGAACCGCCGCCACCTCCACCACCACTTCGCCCACCGCCACCACGACCGCCACCGCCACCGCCACTGTTGCGTCCCCCGCCACCGCCGCGGTTGCGGCCGCCGCCGCCGGAGCGGCTCCCCCCCGAGCTCGATCCGGCCGAACGTGACGACCGGGAAGGGCCGGCGCCGCCGGCCCCGCCGCCCGCCCCCGAGCTCGATCCGCGCTGGTTTCCCGACGACGAGGGCCGGTTTCGCGACGACGAGGACCGGCCACCGCGACGGCGACCAGAGGAGGAACCCGAAGAGGAGCCCGAGGAAGCGGACATGGCCGAAGTGTAGGTGGCGCCTTCAGCCGACCCGTGACCGCCGGGCCAACGCCTCCTGGTAGATCCCGACGTAGCGCTCGGCCAGGCGACCCATCGACCACCTCGCCGCGTGCTCGTAGGCGCGCTCGAGAGCGTCGGGCGCCGACATCCCCGTGCCCCGGGCGGCCTCGGCCAGGGCCCGGGAGAGGGCCTCGGACCAGCCGGCCACATCTCCGGGGGCCACGAGCCGGGCGTGGCTTCCGGCCACGAAGGCGTACCCGGGAATGTCGCTCGCCACCACCGCGGCCCGCGCCGCCATGGCCTCGAGGAGCACCATCCCGAACGACTCGCCTCCGAGGGAGGGCGCACACACCACATGGGCACCGCACCGGCGCGCCGCCAGCTCGTCGTCATCGACACGCCCCAGCCACACCACCCGGGGGTCGGCCGCCGTGCGTGCCCTCAGGGCGTCCGTCTCGGGACCGTCGCCCACCACCCACAGAGTGGCAGCCGGAACCGACTCCTCGGACCGGAGCCGGCCGAAGGCCTCCAACAGCACCCCGAGCCCCTTGCGCCGTTCATGACGACCCACGAACAGAACAGTGGGGCCGGCGGTCGGCCACGGCTCGCGGCCCGCCACCCGGTCCAGCTCCACCCCGTTGCCCACGATCTCGTAGTGACCACCCAAAGCCTCGGCCGCCGTGCTCTCGGCCAGCGGCGACACGGCACAGCGCACGTCGAGACGACCGGCGGCCCAGCGGGCCAACGGGCCCAACAGCCGGTAGCCGGTCGACGCGCCGGAGCGGTGAAAGGTCCCGATCAGCGGCGGCGGGCACACCATCAGACAGCCGTACCCGGCGCCGGGAGCCAAGGGCTCGTGCAGGTGCACGACCTCGACGGCGTCCCGGCGCAGTCGCCGCACGGCCCGGCCGGCGGCCACGGGGTCGAGGGAGATGGGGGCCACGGAGCCGTTGGCCCGTACCGGTAGGGACCGACCCAGGGTCATCAGCTGGCCCGGGGACAGGCCCTCGGCCTCGACCGGACCGTCGGCCGGTGCCAACACCAGGGCCTCGTGGCCCAGGCTCCCGAGGGCACGGGCCAGGCCCAGCACCTGCCCCTGCACGCCACCGGGACGGCTCAGGCTGTACGGGCACACCAGCGCCACCCGCATCCTCGGCCCCTCAGACCCCGTCGTCGGTCGGCGCCGGACCGGCCGACCCGGCGGCCGGCGTCGGGGCGACCTCGCCGCGGTCGCTCGGCCAATTGGGCTGGAACAGATACCACTGGTCGGGGGCGCGTCGTATCAACTGCTCGAGATCATGGGCCACCTGTTGGGTCACCCGGGTCACGTCGGCCCGCAGCCGGCCGGTCCGCCCGGTGGCCACCGGCGCCATGATCACGGCACTGTGGTCGCGCCCCGGTCCGCCGTAGACGGCGGTGGGCAACAGCACCGCCCCCGTCCGCAGAGCCAGCGTGGCCGGGCCGGCCGGCAGGGTGGTCCGTTCGCCGAAGAATTCGACCTCGACTCCGTTGCCCACGATGTCGCGGTCACACAGCAGACCGACCAGACCGCCGGCGCGCAGTGTCCGCAGCAAGACCCCGCCGGCATCGGGTCCGAGGGCGATGATGCTCAACCCCAAAGCCCGGCGTTGCGCCACGAACCAGTCGTAGAGCTTCGGCGGCTCGACCGTCTCGGCCACCGCCGTCATGGGGTAGCCCTGCAGGTTGAGCCAGGCCCCTCCCCACTCCCAGCGCCCGAGGTGGGGCAGAGCGAGGATCACGCCCTGGCCCGCCTCCATGCCCGCCACCAGGTGTTCGTACCCCGACTCGACCATCATCCGCTCCTGCACCAGCTCGGCCGGCACGGCGGGCAGCCGGGACCCCTCGAGCCAGTACCGGGCGTAATTGAGAAACGCCCGCCGCGTCCAGGCCCGCACCTCGGCATCCGACAGGTTGGCCCCCAGCACCCGTCGGATGTTGCGTCCGTAGGCGGCCCGGGACCGGCGTCGCACCATGGTCAGGGCCATGCCCACCGCCGTCGCCGCCACCTCGGCCACCGGCTCGGGCAGCCGCTGCATGGCCGTTCCCAGCCCCCGGTAGATCAGGTACGTCGCCTGGGCGCGCAGCTCCGACGTGGCCGGCCCGTCCACCTCGGGGTCGGTGCGCGGTGTGCTCAGGACCCGCCGGCGCCCGGCCGACGGCCGCTGCGCTCACGGGGTCTCTCGGCGCGCCGGGCACGCCAGATCCGGCCCGACCGGCTGGCGATCACACTCTGCCGGCGGGCCCGCCAGCGATGCAGGGGTTGATCGGCTCGCTGAGGTTGGACGAAGTGCACGCCGGTGGCGTCGCGCTGGGCGCGCGTCTCGCGCCACGTCCGCCACCGGGAATCCACCCGGGCGTCACGCCGACGGGCCACGGCCCGCTCGGGAACCCTCCCCCGCGACGGACGCGTCGAGCCGACCCGTACCGGGCCCTCGGCTTCTTGCCATACACGCACGAACCGCCCCCCGGCGGTGGCGGTGATCAGGCCGAAGAACACCCACAGAGCGGGGACGAAGGCGGAGGGCGAGACGGCACCGGCGACGAAGCACACGCCGAGAAGGATGAACCGCTCGGCCCGCTCCATCAATCCGCCGTTGGCCGACAGACCCAGCAGCTCGGCCTTGGCCCGCTGGTACGAGATCAACGCCGTCAGGGCCAGGATGGCGAACGGCAACAGCACCAGTTGGCCGTCATGGTGGGCGGCCAGGTACCACGAGACCCCGCCGAACATGAACGCATCGGACACCCGGTCGGCCACGGAGTCGAAGAAGGCGCCCCGTATCGACGCCGTCCCCGCCGCCTTGGCCACCGGTCCGTCGAACAGATCGGGAAGCCCGGTCGGGAAGAGCAGGACGATCCCCCACACCAGGTGCCCCGAACCCACGGCGAAGGCGGTGACCACCGACATGACCAGCCCGAAGACGGTGAGGACGTCGGCGGTGACGCCGGTCCGTACGAGTGCCTTACCGACGGGCTTGGTTGTCCGGTCCACGGCGTGTCGCCAGCGGCCATCGAACATGTGCGAGTCTTCCTCCTCACGACTGACCCCTCCAGCGTACCATCGGCGCCTCCGGGCCCTTCGGACCGGTTCCGCGGGGTCCCGGTGGACACGGAGGCGGTGCCCACTGACGAGAGCCCAGTGACGAGATCGGCCCTCCTCGGTAAGCTGAGACCCCCGACGGTGGTCGGCGCCGGCGGCGGTCGAGCGAGGGGAGGTGCTCGGGGTGACCAGCTTCCCACCGTCGCGCATCCGCAACGTTGCCCTGGTCGGACACAACGGGGCAGGCAAGACGACATTGGCCGAGGCCCTCCTGTACGCCACCGGGGCCGTGCCCCGGGCCGGCCGGGTGGACGACGGATCCACCGTCTGCGACTTCGAACCCGAAGAGATCAAGCGACATATGTCGATCTCTCTGGCCCTCGCCCCCGTCATCTGCGGCGACGTGAAGATCAACATCATCGACACACCCGGCTACGCCGACTTCTTCGGTGAGGTGCGCGCCGCCTGCTCGGTCGTCGACCTCGTGGTGGTGGTGGTGAGCGCCGTCGACGGCGTCGAGGCCCAGACCGAGGCGGCCTGGGAGTTGGCCGCCGAACTCGGTCTGCCCCGACTCGTCTTCATCAACAAACTCGATCGCGAACGGGCCAGCTTCGACCGGACCCTGGCCGATCTCCAGGACCGTTTCGGCGCCGGCATCGCCCCTCTCGAGCTTCCGGTGGGCGAAGAAAGCGGCTTCCACGGCATCGCCGACCTTTTGACCGACAGCGCCCTGCTCTACGACGACGGCCCGCCCCGTCCCGCCCCCATTCCCGACGACCTGGCCGATGTGGAACATCAGGTCCGCGAGCAACTGGTGGAAGGAATCGTGGTGGGCGACGACACCCTCATGGAGCGCTACCTCGAAGGCGACATCCCGTCGACCGAGGAGCTCGAGGCGACCCTCGCCTCCGGCGTGGCCGAGGGACTCGTCTTCCCGGTCGTGTGTGGATCGGCCGCCACCGGCGTCGGCATCGACCGCCTGGCGTCGTTGCTCTCCGAGATCGCCCCCTCCCCCGACGCCCGGCCGCCGGTCACCGTCCGCGCCGGCGACACCGAGCAGGACGTGGTCCCCGATCCCGCCGCCCAGCCCCTGGCCCGAGTCTTCAAGACCATCTCCGACCCCTACGTGGGCAAGATCTCGCTCCTGCGCGTCCTGTCCGGCACCATCAAACCCGACACCGTCCTCACCAACCCCCGGAGCCACTCCGAGGCCAAGCTCCACGTCCTGCAACTCCTGCGGGGCAAGGAGGCCCAATCACTCACCGAAGCGCAGGCGGGCGATCTCGTCGCCGTCCCCAAGCTGTCGGACACGGCCACCGGTGACACCCTCGCCCCGAAGGGCACCCCCGTCACCGTGCCCGGACCCGAGGCCGAGCCCGTCGCCCTCTCGGTGGCCATCCGACCGAGGTCGAAGGGCGACGAGGACAAGCTCATGACGGCGCTGCACCGGCTCCAGGACGAGGACCCCACCCTGATCGTCGAACGGGTGGACGAGACCCATCAGACCATCCTGCGGGGCACGGGCGAGACCCATCTGGCCGTGGCCGCCGAGCGGCTCCACCGCAAGTTCGGTGTCGACGTGGAGACCGAGGACGTCCGCATCGCCTACCGCGAGACCATCTCGAAGCCGGCCGAGGCCGAGGGCCGCTACAAGAAGCAGACCGGTGGTCACGGCCAGTTCGGCGTGGCCTCCCTGCGCATCGAGGCCCTCGAACGCGGCGAAGGCTTCCATTTCGTCGACCAGATCGTGGGTGGGGCCATCCCCAAGCAGTACATCCCGGCCGTCGAGAAGGGCGTCCTCGAGGCCATGAGCCTCGGCGGCGTCTACGGCTTCCCCGTGGTCGACGTCCAGGCCGCCTGCTTCGACGGCAAGTTCCACCCGGTGGACTCGTCGGAGATGAGCTTCAAGATGGCGGGCTCCCTGGCCTTCCGCGAGGCCATGGCCAAAGCCGATCCCGTCGTCCTCGAACCCATCGCCCGCCTCGAGGTCACCGTGCCGGCGGCCATGCAGGGCGAGGTGCTCGGCGACCTCAACTCGCGTCGCGGTCGCGTGCAGGGCACCGACACCGCCGAGGGCGGACGCCAGGTGATCACGGCCCTCGTCCCCGCCTCCGAGATCCAGCGCTACGCCGTCGACCTCCGTTCCCTCACCGGAGGCCGCGGCCGCTTTCGCTCCGAGCACGACCACTACGACGTCATGCCGTCCAACCTGGCAGAACGCATGACGAAGGTGAAGACGGCCGACTGAGCCGACCCCACGTGGTGCGGTCGGCCACGTCCCGATCCACCCGGAGCCGATGGCCACCTCTGCCGCCAGGGACAGCGACGAGGCCCGCCATCGCGCCTTCTTCGCCCCCTTCCTCGGACCGAGCGACGTCGGCTGCATCCTCGAGACGACGGGGGCCGAACGTACCGCCTGGTTCGAATACGAGCTGACCGTCGAACCGTCAGGCGGCTGACGCCGCGCCCGACCGGGTCGGGGCCCACAATTCGGTCGCTGCTGCCGGAAATCGCGGAACACCGGTGGCGCGCCTGTGGCCCCCGGGGCTCGGGGCTCATCGCTGTACAGTTCCCTCTTTCGCATCCGATGGACGCGTCGAGGAGGGTCGATGACAAGCGGTCCAGCCCCGGCGCGCCGAGCCCGGTGACGACGCTGGACCTTGCTCCTCGGGGGGTCGACCGGCGCGTCATCGCCGTCCTCGTGGCCATCCCCCTTGTCGGCTTCGCCCTCCCGGCGCTGTTCGGCCACCCCATCGTCACCGGCGACAACCAGATCCAGAACCTGCCGTTGCGGGCGCTGTCCGGCGAAGACCTCCGGCACGGACATCTCCCGTTGTGGAATCCCTATATATGGAGTGGCAGCCCACTGCTCGGCGGCCTGAACGCCGGCTCCCTCTACCCGTTCACATGGTTGTTCGCCGTCCTACCCGTGCTCACGGCATGGACCGTCAACCTCGTCGTCGTCTACGTCACCGCCGCCGTGGGCATGTACGCCTTCCTGCGCCAGCAGGCCCTGCGTCGCTTCTCCTGCGGCTTCGCCGCCGCCACTTTCGCCTTCGCCGGATCCATGAGCGCGCAGGTGGTCCACCTCGGCATCGTCCAGGGCACGAGCTGGATTCCCTGGATGCTTCTGGTCGAGCAGCGCCTGGCCCGACAGCTGCTCCCCCAGACCCCCGGTCCGCCGGCGTCGTCGGCGGTGTCGGCGGTGTCGGCGTCGTCGGCGGTGTCGGCGGTGTCGGCGTCGGCGGCGCCACCACCGGCGTTGTGGCGGCGGGTCACCCTGCTCGGACTGCTCGGCGGCCTGGTGCTGCTGACGGGCGAACCGCGGGGCATGGCCGACGCCGCGGTGGTGGTGGGCCTGGCTGCCCTGTGGCATCTGCTCACCGGACGGGCGACCCTGCGGGCCCGGGCGGCTCTCCTGTCGGCGTTCGTCTCCTCCGCCTTCCTGGCCGCCGCCGTGGGCGCCGTCCAACTTCTCCCGGGATGGTCGTTCATCGCCGACTCCCAACGCGCCCAGAGCACCGTCCAATTCTTCGGCAGCGGATCACTCCCCGTCCGCTGGTCGCTGCTGATGCTCATCCCCGATCTCATGGGAGGCACGGGGGTCCTCCATCAGCCGTCCTTCTTCGCCCACTACAACCTCCCCGAGGTCACCGGCTACGTGGGTGTCGTCCCCCTCATGGCCGCCGCCGGACTCCTGGCCCGGTCCTTCGGTCGTCGACGCCATCCGCAGGCGCGTCGATGGACGGCCTGGTTCGCTCTCGTGGTCGTCGGCATGCTCCTCACCTACGGCACCTACACACCACTCGGGCCCTACTTGGCCCGCCTGCCCTTCTACGGCGCCCTCCGCCTGCAGAGCCGGAACATCGTCATCGCCGGACTCGGGCTCACTGTCTTACTGGCCTACTGGCTCGACATCGTCCTGGACGGTCCGACGCCCGCCGACCACGACCGGCGACGGCTCATCACCCTGGCCACCGCCGCCCCGGCGGCCGCCGTCATCGTCACCGGCGCCGTGGCCCTGGCCTGGCCGTCACGTCTCGAGCTGTGGCTCGGCGTGACCCCGAAAATGGCCCATCTGGGCCGGTCCCTCACACCGTGGTTCATCGCCACCGTGGTCGTGGCCGTGCTGGCCGGGACCGTGGGTCTCGGTTGGCACCGCCTGCGGCGCCCGACGCGCGCCTGGGCCGTCGGCGCCGTCATCGCCGTCGATCTCGTGCTGTTCACGTTCTCGGCCGTCAGCGAGCTGAACCTGCACTTCACCACCGACCAGCTCCCCACCGCGCTGAGCGCCGCCCCCGTGGCCCCCGGGACCAGGTTCGCCATCGTCGACCCCGAGAACGACGCCCTGGTCCAGATGTCGGTGCTGGGCGAAAACGACCTCAACACCCTGGTGCACCGCGTCAGCGTCCAGGGTTACGGCTCTCTCACCGACAACGGCTATCAGAGCGCCACCGGCACCCGCACCCACAACACCCTGAGCCCGTGCGCCCTGGCCTCCGGCGCCTTCGTCCCCCTCGACCTGGGCACGCTCATGACCCTGACCAACGACCTCATCCAGAGGACCGCGACAGGGGCTCCGGCGGCGCAGGTGGCGGCGCAAGACACCTGTGCCGGCGTGGTCGCGCCGGGCGCCACCCGTCGCGTCTGGTGGTTCGGCCGCGTCCTGTCGGTCCGCTCGGCGTCGCTGGCCTTCGCCCCCACGGCGGGAGCACCTTCGCCGGCGGGCCTCCGGGTGGGGGTGCTGTCCGACACCGGTGCCACCCGGTGGACGACGGCCACGATCACGCCGGCCGCGGACGACGACCTGGACATCAGCTTCTCGACCCCTGTCCTCGGCTCGGGACTCGTCCTCTGCGGACCGGGCTCCCAGGCGACCACCGATGCCACCACCGTCACCACCGCGTCCGGCTTCCATTGGTCCATGGACGGCAACCTCCAGTCGGCGCTGCGCGACGCCTCGTTCCACTTCGCCGGCTATCGCAGCGGCGTGGCTCTGTTCCGCACGTCGGTGACGCGGCCGACGGTCTGGATCCAGTCGCGCCGGTCGTCCACACCGACGCCTCCGGCGACGCAGGAACTCGGCGCGGTGCGCCGGGTCAGCACCACGATGTGGGGCGACGAGACCGACGCCGTCACGGCGCGCCGCCCGGCCACCCTGGTGCGCAGCGAGGCCTACGCCACGGGCTGGACGGCCGCCGCCCGTGACACGACCACGGGCCGGACGCGCCCGCTCGACGTCGTCCGTATCGGTCTCATCGAGGGCGTGCGCATCCCGGCCGGTTCGTACACGGTCACGTGGACCTATCAGCCGGCCTCGGCCGGCGACGGCCTCATCGGCTCCCTGGCCGGCGCCGTTGTGGTCCTGGCCGCCGCCGCCTCCTGGGGGTGGGGCCGCCGTCGCCGTCGACAGCCGGCGCCCTGACGCTCAGGCCGGCGGCCACGCCTCGTGGAGCTTGCGCCAGCTCTCGGGCAGCGATTCGGGCATGACCCGGACCCCGGCCACTGCGGTCATGAAATTGGTGTCCCCCGACCAGCGGGGCAGGACGTGCAGATGGAGGTGCCGGGGGATGCCGGCCCCGGCGGCGCGGCCCAGATTGGCGCCCACGTTGAGACCGTCGGGCTCATACGCGGCGTTCAGCGCGGTGGCGGCGGCGCGCGTCGCCTCCCACAGGTCGGCCGACTCCGACGAGGTCAGCTCGCCCAGCGACGACACGTGGCGCACCGGCGTCACCAGGACATGACCGCTGGCATAGGGATAGGCGTTCAGCACGACGAGGCTCAGCTCCCCGCGCCAGACGACCCCGTTGTCGGCGCTCGGATCGCCTGACGCGGCGATCCGGCAGAAGACGCAGACGTCGTCGACGCCCGACCGCTCGGCGGCACCGGCCGCCGTCACGTACTCGTGACGCCAGCCGGCCCACAACTGCTCCAGGCTCACCGGCCGGCGGCGTCGGCCGCGCTGTCCCGCCGGATCTCGGGGGATCCCTTGGCCTGCACCTCGGCCGCCACCGCCTTCACGAAGGCGTCGATCCCCACACCCCGGTCCGGGCGCTGCGAGCCCCGGGCGTTCACCCCGACGGTGGCCGAGGTGGCGTCGTCGTCTCCCACTACCAAGATGTAGGGGATCTTCTCGAGCTTGCCCCGCCGGATCCGGGGCCCGATGGGCTCGTCGGCCGAGTAGACGGCGGCGCGCAGACCGGCGGCCCGACAGGCGTCGGCCACCGTGTCGGCATAGGGGCCGTGGTCATCGCGCACGGGGATCACCACCACCTGGATCGGCATCAGCCAGGTCGGCAGGGCCCCGGCGTAGTGCTCGAGGAGGATGGCGAAGAACCGTTCGACCGAACCGAAGAGGGCGCGGTGGATCATGACCGGCTGGTGCCGGGCATTGTCGGCGCCCACGAACTCGAGCCCGAAACGCTGGGGCAGGTTGTAGTCGAGCTGGATGGTGGAGACCTGCCAGTGCCGGCCGATGGCGTCACGGGCCTGAACCGAGATCTTCGGACCGTAGAAAGCGCCGCCGCCTTCGTCCATCACCAGTTCGAGTCCCTTGCCGGTGGCCACCGATCGCAACGTCTCGGTGGCGTCGTGCCAGTCCTCGTCACTGCCGACGGCCTTGCCCTCGGGCTTGGTCGACAATTCCAGGTAGAAGTCGTCGAGCCCGAAGTCCCGCAGCACGTCGAGCACGAAGGTCAGCAGGGAATCGAGCTCGTCGGCCATCTGGTCGCGCGTACAGAAGATGTGGGAATCGTCCATGGTGAGACCCCGCACCCGGGTGAGTCCGTGGACGACGCCCGACTTCTCGTACCGGTAGACCGTCCCGAATTCGAACAGCCGCATGGGCAGCTCGCGGTACGAACGCTGCCGACTCCGGTAGATCAGGATGTGCATGGGGCAGTTCATGGGCTTCAGGTAGTAGCGCTGGCCCTCGTCGAGCTCCATGGGGGGGAACATGCCGTCGGCGAACGACTGCAGATGGCCCGAGATCTCGAACAGGTCAGCCTTGGTGATGTGCGGCGTGTACACGAACTGATAGCCGCCGTCCTCGTGGCGTTGGCGCGAGTAGTCCTCCATCAATCGGCGGATGGCGGCGCCCTTCGGATGAAACACGGCCAGCCCCGAACCGATCTCGCTGGGGAACGAGAAGAGATCGAGCTCGGCTCCTATCCGGCGGTGGTCGCGGCGTTCGGCCTCCTCCAGCCGGTGCAGGTACTCGGCCAGCGCCTTCTCGGACTCCCAGGCGGTGCCGTAGATCCGCTGCAGCTGCCCACGCTTCTCGTCGCCTCGCCAATAGGCACCGGCCACCCGCTGCAGGGCGAAATGACCGAGCCGAGCCGTCGACGGCACATGGGGCCCCCGGCACAGGTCCACGAAGGCCTCGGTGTTGCGGTACGTCGTGACCACGGTGGCACCGGGGGCGATGTCGGCCGAGGCCTCGGCCTGCAGTTCCGCGTCACCGGCCACCCCGGTGATGATCTCGCGCTTGAAGGGTTGATCGGCGAAGAGCGCCAGACCCTCGTCGATGGCGTGTTCCTCTCGGACGAAAGACTGGTCCTCGGCCATGATGGCCTGCATCCGGACAGTGATCCGCTCGAGGTCGTCGTCGCTGAAGGTGGCCCCGCCGGGTAGGGCGAAGTCGTAGTAGAAGCCGTCGGTGATGGCCGGGCCGATGGCGTACTGGGCCCCCGGCCACAGATCGAGCACGGCCTGGGCCAGCACATGGGCCGTCGAATGCCGGATGACCGTCCGCCCCTGGTCGCTGTCGGCGGTGACCACGGCCACGACGGCGCCGTCGGGCAGCACCGTATCCAGATCGACCTCGCGGTCGTCGACCACGGCGGCCACCGCGGCGGCGGCCAGCCGCTTGCCGATGGCCGACGCCATGCCCAGCGCCGTCGTACCGGCCGGCAGTTCCTTGGTCGAACCGTCGGGGAGCCGGACCGTGATTACGCCTGCCATGGTGGTGAGCCTCGGGGGTCGGGCCGCCCGGGCCCCAGGCCTCGGACGGTCAGTCGGAGGTCACAGGCTAACGCCCATGAGTGCCGCCCCCTGCGACATCCCGGCCCCGCCGGCGGCCACCTCGTCGAGCACCCGCAACGCACCCGGTGCGTCGAGGTCGTCGTCGAGACGGCGGCGAACATCCTCCAGCCCGCCGTCTCCGGGCCCCGCCGCCCGCCAGCGCTCGAGCCGCTCGGTGGCCCGCCCGAGGCCGGCGTGCTCCCACTCCCAGTCGGCGCGGTAATGGTGCTCGAGCAGGGCCAGGCGAATGGCCATCGGCTCCCAGTCCTTCAGCAGGTCACCGACGAAGACGAGGTTGCCGAGCGACTTCGACATCTTCGCGCCCTCGAGGCCGACCATGCCCACGTGGAACCAGTGACGACAGAACGTCTTGCCCGTCACCGACTCCGACTGGGCCGACTCACATTCGTGATGGGGGAAGATCAGGTCGCGACCGCCGCCGTGGAGGTCGATCGTCTCCCCCAATTCGCGCATGGCCAGAGCCGAGCATTCGATGTGCCATCCGGGCCGACCCGGGCCCCAGCGCGACTGCCACGCCGGTTCGTCGGGGGCCGACGGCTGCCACAGGACGAAGTCGAGCGGGTCCCGCTTGTTGGGATCGTCGGGTTTCCCGCCGCGCTCGGCGGCCAGGACCAACATCTCCCCACGCGACAGATGGCTGATCTCTCCGAAGGCGGCGTAGGAAGAGACGTCGAAGTACACCGAGCCCCCCGACTCATAGGCGTGCCCGGCGTCGAGGACGGCCCCCACCAGCGTCAGGATCTCGGCGATGGCCGACGTGGCCCGGGGCTCGCGGTACACGGGCAGCAGCCCGACCACCTGCATGCTGGCATCGAAACGGGCCATCTCCTCGGCCGCCAGGTCCAGGTAGTGCACCCCCAATTCCCGGGCCCGGCGCAGGATGTCGTCGTCCACATCGGTGACGTTGCGCACCAGCCTCGTCTCGTGCCCGGCGTCGCGCAGACGACGTTGCAGGAGGTCGAACGTCAGATAGACCTGCACGTGCCCCATGTGGGCACTGTCGTAGGGCGTGATCCCGCACGAGTACATGGTGACGACGGGACCCGGCTCGAAAGCGACGACGCTCCGGCGGGCGGTGTCGTACAGACGCATCACGGTTCCAGCTCCCCGGTGCGCGGTGGCACCCGGCTGTTGCCGTCCAGCCCGGCCAGGCCGAGCGTGCTGTGCGCCTTGTAGCGGATGTTCAGCCCCACCAGCACGGCGGTGAAGGCTTCGACGGCCGACGCCGAGGCCAAGCCGCCGGCATCGAGCGGCCTGATGCCGGGGATCTGCGCCAGGAGCGTCATGGTCGCCTCGGTGGCCTCGGGGTGATCGGAGCACACCAGCACGTCGGCCACGAGCCGACGATCGAGCTTGGCCAGAACCGGGGCGGGAAGGTGGTGGCCGGCCGCCGCCACCAGAGCACCGGGAACGGCGGCGGCCACCGAGGCGGCCACCGAACCCCGGGGCGGGATCAGGGCCAACATGTCGGAGCCCTCCCGGACGAGAGCGTTGGCCACGCACACCACCACCTTGCCGTGCACCCGATCGGCGATCTCGGCCACCGTGGCCACGGCCGCCTCCCACGGGGTGGCCACAACGACGATGTCGGCGTCGGCGGCGGCCGGATTGCCGGCACCGTCGATGGCCAGGACCCGGTCGGGCCAGCCGGCCACGATCTCGTCGGCCACCGTGGCCGCCCGCTCGGGATCACGCGATCCCAGGGTGACCGCCGCCCCCGTCGCCGCCAGCCGTAGGGCCAGGCCGCGACCGAGAGGGCCCGTTCCTCCGAGGATTCCGACTTTCACGGCTGACACCTTGGCACACGACGACCGGGCGTCAGCCACTCGACAGGGCACGACACGGCTCCTTCAACCGGTGAACGGCGGCCATTAGGGTCCGTGACCGTGGGACTCCTCGACGGCAAGCGCATCCTGATCACCGGCGTCCTGACCGACGCCTCACTGGCATTCGGCGTGGCCCGCCTGGCCCTGGACGAAGGAGCCGAGGTGGTGTTGTCGGGGGCGGGACGCGGTCTTTCGCTCACCCGGCGCGTAGCCCGCAAGCTCCCCCGCCCGGTCGACGTCCTCGAGATCGATGTCACCAGTGCCGAGCAGCTCGAGGCGGCGGCGGCCGATCTGACCGAACGCTGGGGTCGCCTCGACGGGCTCTTGCACGCCATCGGCTTCGCCCCCCAGGACTGTCTGGGGGGCGACATCCTGCGCGCCGGCTGGGACGACGTGGCCGTCGCTCTCGAGATCTCGGCCTATTCGCTCAAAGCATTGGTCGGCGCTTTCCGGCCGTTGCTGGCGGCGGCGGGGACGTCGTCGGTGGTCAGCCTCGACTTCGATGCCCGGGTGGCCTGGCCGGCCTACGACTGGATGGGCGTGGCCAAGGCGGCTCTCGAGTCGCTGTCGCGTTATCTGGCCCGCGACCTCGGGCCCGACGGTGTCCGCGTCAACCTGGTGGCCGCCGGACCCGTCCGGACCATGGCGGCCAAGTCCATCCCGTCCTTCGCCGCCTTCGAGGCGACCTGGGGCCAACGTGCCCCACTGGGCTGGGACGTGAACGACGGCGAGCCGGTGGCCCGGGCCTGCGTGGCGCTGCTGTCGGACTGGTTCCCGGCCACCACGGGGGAAATGCTGCACGTGGACGGTGGCGTCCACGCCATGGGCGCGTAGCCCTCGGGATACTCAGTCCTCGGACAGGATCTGGTACAGCTCCCTGCTGGCGGCGCGGATGGCCGCGGCGGCACGGTCGATCTGCGCCGTGTCGGCCGTCTGGGCCACCTGCCTGGCGGCGGCGAACAACTGGGCGGCCGGCGTCGGTCAGGCAGTAGACGCGCTTGCCGGGTGGCCCGGGCCCGGCCGGGGATGCCCTCCAACGGGGTCCGGACGCGCCGCGGCGCCGAGACCCGAAGGCCCCGGCGCCGCACGTCCGACCCCCCGACGAACTAGCGCTGGAGAGACTTCACCTCGAGGAACTCCTCGAAGCCGAACTTGCCCAACTCCCGGCCGATCCCCGACTGCTTGTACCCGCCGAAGGGTGCCCCGGCGTTGAATCCACCGCCGTTCACCTCCACCTGACCGGCCCGCACCTGACGGGCCACCCGCTCGGCATGCTCATCGTCGCCCGCCCACACGCCGCCGGCCAGGCCGTAGACGGTGTCGTTGGCGATGGCGATGGCCTCTTCCTCGGTGTCGTAGGGGATGATCGACAGAACCGGTCCGAAGATCTCCTCCTGGGCGATGGTCATGTCGTTGGTCACGTTCGAGAAGACCGTGGGCCGGATGAAGAAGCCGCTGTCCAGTCCGTCGGGCGACTCGGCCCCACCGGTGAGCAGCTTGGCCCCCTCGGACACACCCTTGTGGATGTAGCCGCGCACCCGCTCGCGTTGGGTGGCCGACACGAGCGGTCCGAGCCGCGTGGCGGCGTCGAAAGGATCGCCGGCGGTGTACGTCTCCGCCGCCTGCACGGCCAGGTCCTCCACCTCGGCCAGACGCGACCGGGGCACGATCATGCGCGTCAGAGCCGAGCACGTCTGTCCCGAGTTCATGTAGGCGGCGGCCACCCCGGCGGGGACGGCCTTTTCGAGGTCGGCGTCCTCCAGGATCACGTTGGGCGACTTCCCCCCGAGCTCCAGGGCCACGCGCTTCACGCCCTCGGAGGCCAGTTGCATCACCCGCTTTCCGGCCCGGGTCGAACCGGTGAAGGACACCATGTCCACCAGCGGGTGGGAGGCGATGGCTTCGCCCACCACCGGACCGACGCCGGTCACCAGGTTGAACACACCCGGCGGCAACCCGACCTCGTCGAGGATCTCGGCCAGGATGAAGGCGTTCAGTGGGGCCACTTCACTGGGCTTCAGCACCACCGTGCAGCCGACGGCCAATGCCGGTGCCACCTTGGCGGCGATCTGGTGCAGGGGGTAGTTCCACGGCGTGATGGCGCCCACCACCCCGACCGGCTCGCGCACGATGAGCGACGTCCCGATCTCCTCTTCGAACACGAACTCGGTGGCCAGCTGGGCGGCACCGGCGAAGCTCATCAGCGGCAGTCCGACCTGGACGAGGCTCGACAAGGTGAAGGGCATCCCCACCTCTTGGGAGATCAGCGTGGCGATCTCCTCGGTGCGGGCCGTCAAGCCCTCTTGGACCCGGGCCAGGATCTTGCCCCGTTCGTCGGCCGATGTCTGCGACCAGGCCGGGAAGGCAGCGGCGGCGGCCTTGACGGCGTGGTCCACGTCCTCGGCCGTCCCCTCGGGGATCGTCCCCATGACCTCCTCGGTGGTGGAGTTCACGACCTCGAGCGTGCCCTTTCCCGTCGAGGAAACCCACCCACCGTCGATATAGAGCTTGTCCCGGACCTCCATGACGCCTCCCTGTTCCTGGCTCGGACCGCCACGCGGACCGCGTGCGCAGACGGCCCAATGCTAGGCCGCAGAAGGGATCTGCGTCTCGGCTGCTGCGGCCGGCGGACCGGTCAGCCGGCGGGCGGAGCCGGGGGGTCGGCACTGGAGCCGGAGGCGGCTCCCGGGTCATCGGGTTCCCCGGGGGGCGGAACCCCGTCGACCGGACGTGGCGCCCTTTCGGCGGCGTCGGCCGACGGCTCCGAGGCCGCATCGACGGCGTTTTCGTAGGGATTGCCCAGGATGTTGCGAGCCATGCCGAAAAGAGAGGCGGCGTCGGCGTCGTCGGCCGTGACCTCTCCGCCCAGCAGAGGCCGGTCACGCCCGGTCACCTGGATCAGCACGGAATCGGTCATCCGCTCGAAAAGCCCGGTCAGCTCGGCCCGCTCGTGTCCGGCCGGAACCCGGAGCCACAGCATCACCACCGCCTGCACCACACCGGCGGCGGCGGGGAAGAGCCAGATGACCCGGTAGTCACCGGAGACGTCGACGGCCCAGGCGGCCAGGAACGAGAAGGCCACGGCGAAGAGGCTGAACGGGGCCACCAACTTGCCGAGCAGCTCACCCATGCCGCCCGAACGCGGCAGCAGCTGCAACAGCATGGGGGCGAGCGAGATGGCGAAGGCGCTGAACAGCGGCGCCCCGACGAAGGCGAGCACCACCGTCTGCCAGATATGGGTGGTGGTGAACTGCACCAGGGAGACGACCGTCCCGGCCAGCGGCGTGAGCACCGCCACCTGCTTGCGGGTCAGTTGCCGGCTGAGCAGGTAGCCGGCGGCCAGGCCGAACATCACCACCGGGATACCGCTCACGTAGCTGGCGACGGTCTGGACGTTGGCCCCGGCGTGTTGGACCTTCTGGAAGTAGACGATGGCCAGGTAGCCGGTGGCGCTCAGACCGGACCAGAAGACGAGGACCCCGCCGACGAGCACCCGGGCGTTCGGTCCCGACATGATCTCGGCCACTTCCCGGCGCCACGGCCGGGGGGGCGTCTTGCGGGCCTCCTCCGCCGCGGCGCGCCCGGCGGGCGCCTCGCGCACGAGCACCAGGACCACCACGGCCACGGCCATCATCAGTCCGCCCGCCTCGCGAAACGGCAGGTTCCAGGTGGACGGGTCGTGGGCCTTCCAGGTGGCGATCACCGTGGCCTTGATGATCAGACTCACGAAGGCGCCGAGGACGCCGATGAGCGCGGTGGCCTTGACGGTCCGGCTCTTACCGAAGGTCTCGGGGATCACGGCCACGTTGGTCAGGCCGAACATGACGCTCGCCGTCTTCACCACCACGATGAGCACGACGAGGATCCAGAAGCCCGACACCAACGTGTACGCCCACGTGCAGGCGCCCATCAGGACGAGACCGGCGGCCATGTACGGCGCCCGCCGCCCGGCCGCACTGCGGGTCCGGTCGCTGGCCCGACCGAGAACGGGGTAGGCGATCCAACCCACCAGCCGGTTGGCGGTGAGGGCAAAGGTGATGGCCACCGCGCTCGACACCCGGGCCGAGACGAGCAACGTCAGCAGCACCCCGGACACAGCCAGGTTGGCCCGGGGCCCGACCAACCCGAGGGAGAGCCCGAGCAGACTGCGGGCCCGCCGGGCGTCGATGTCGATGCCGCCCTCGCCCGGCCTCGTCGCCATCTCCGGGCTATCGGCGCCAGAGGACCCGAACCCCAGTCCCCGCCAAGATCGTGATCGGCGGGACCGGTCGCGGGACCGCCCTCCCGGTTCCGTCATCCGCGATCGCCCAGAACTCCCGCGATCTGCTGGCGGACAGCCACGAATTCGGGCATCACGAAATCACGGCGCAACCAGTTGGCCCCGTCCACCACCAGCGTGTGGCCGGTCACGAACGAAGCGTAGGGCGAGCAGAGCCAGGTGGCGGCCCAGCCCAACTCGTGCAGCCGTCCCAGCCGACCGGCCGGGCAACGACGGGCGTCCACGTCCTCACCCTCGGTCCGCAGTGCCTGCAGGTCGGCCCGCATGTCCTCGTGGGGGAACAACCCCGGGGCCAGCGCGTTCACCCGGACACCGTGCGGCGCCCACTCGACGGCCAGCGTCTTGGTCAGATTCCCCACCCCCGCCTTGGCCGCCGCCGTATGCGCCATCCCGGGCCCCCCGGTGAAGGACTGGGTGGCCAGGATGTTGCACACCGCCCCCGGTTCCCCGGCCGCCGCGCAACGGCGAAAGAGCTCCTGCGAACAGAAGAAGGTCCCGTCGAGCACGATCTGGGTCACCGCCCGCCAGCCGTTGGCCGACAGGTCCTCGGCGGGTACGGGGAAGTTGGCGGCGGCATTGTTGACGAGAACCCGGGCCGGGCCGAGTGCCGCCTCCAGCCCGTCGAAGGCGGCGGCCACCTGGGCCGCGTCGCGGATGTCGGCCTCGGCCTCGGCGGCGCGGCCTCCGACGGCCTCGACGGCGGCCACCCCGGCCTGCCGGTGCTCGGGCCGGCGCGACACGATCCCCACCGACGCCCCCAGACGGGCGAACTCGACGGCGATGGCCTTGCCCAGGCCGGTCCCGCCGCCGGTGACGACCACGGTGGTGCCGGCGAAAGTGTCGGCCGGGAGCATCAGGGCCCCCGCCGGCGGCGGTTCGGGGAGGGCCACGGTGGCGTTACTTCCCCTCGAAGACGATGGGCTTCTTCGCCGCCTTGGCCGCGTAGCCGGCCGGCATGTCATCGGAGACGAACTCGATCGACGCGCTCATGGCGGCGAAGCGCATGGCCTCGGTCATGCCGCGGTAGGTGAACGAGTCGATGGTCCGCTTGATGCTCTGCACGGCCAGCGGGGCGTTGGCGGCGATCTCCCGGGCGATGACCATGGCCTGCGCCGTCAGCTCGCCGGTGGTCGTCACCTCCTGCACGAGCCCGATCCGCTCGGCTGTCCGGGCGTCGATCCTCCGGCCCGTGTAAGCCAGCAGCTTGGCCCAGCCCGCCCCCACCTCGTGGGCCAACCGGAGGTCGCCGCCGGCGTCGATGCTCACCCCCACCTGAGCCTCGGGAAGGGCGAAGATGGCGTCCTGGGCACAGATCCGGATGTCGGCCATCAGCACCAGCTCGAATCCGAAGCCGAGGCAGTACCCCTGGACGGCGGCCACCACGGGCTGGGGCAGCTCGGCGAACACCTTGAACCGTTCGTGGGCCCAGCGAATGCCCTCGTAGTAATTGCGCGCCTTCTCGGCCGGAGAACGTCCCGTCACCCGGTCCTCGGGCATCCCCAGGTCGATGCCGGCACAGAAGGCCCGACCCTCGGCCCGCAGCACCACGGCCCGCACCCGATCGTCGAAGCGGATCTGATCGGCCCGCGCCCCGAGCTGACGCGTCGACTCCCAACTCCAGGCGTTCAGCTTGTCGGGATGGTTGAGCGTCAGAACGGCGATGTGGTCTTCGACCGTCAGGTCGAGTTGCCACTCATCCTCGGCCACCACGGGGGACGTCCTGAACACGTTGGCTCCGATCTGCCGGGAAACGGGCCCAGAGCAGGCTGGGCCTGACGGGCCGCGAGTATCCCATGTGACGGCCGGCACCGTCCTCAGTGGTGGAAGCTCGTCCGTTCCTCAACGCCCCCCGCCCCCCGGCGCGACAACCGGTCCACGGCCGTCTTCAGATCGGCCAGGAAGAGTTCGGCCAGATCTCGGCTGAAGCCGTTTCTGACCACCACCCGCAACACCGAGACGTCTTCCAGGGCCGGGGGCATGGCGTAGGCGGGCACGATCCAGCCCCGGGTCCGCAATTCCTCCGAGACGTCGTACACGCTGTAGCCGGTCGCCGACCCCAGCCGGAAGGCGAAGGCGGGGATGTCGCCCCCGCGCGACACCAGGGCGAAGGGCCCGAGCTCCTCGATGGCCCCCGACAACCACAACGCCGTCTTGCGGCTCTCGGCCTGCACGGCGCCATAGCCGTCGGCCCCGAGCCGTAGGAAGTTGTAGTACTGCGCCACCACCTGCGCCCCCGGTCGGGAGAAGTTCAAGGTGAACGTGGGCATCTCGCCGCCCAGGTAGTCGACCTTGAAGACGAGCTCGTCGGGCAGAGCCGACGCGTCGCGCCACAGGGCCCAGCCCACCCCGGGGTAGACCAACCCGAACTTGTGACCAGAGGCATTGATCGACTGCACCCGCGGCAACCGGAAGTCCCACGGCAGGTCGGGATCGATGAAGGGGGCGATGAAACCGCCCGAGGCGGCGTCGACGTGCACACCGATGTCGATCCCCCGGTCGGCCTGGAGCCGGTCGAGGGCGCCGGCGATCTCCGCCACCGGTTCGTAACTCCCGTCGTAGGTGGAACCGAGGATGGCCACCACCGCGATGGTGTCCTCGTCACACCGGTCCACGGCCGCCTCGGCCGTGAGATACGGCGTGGCCGCACTCACCGGCACCAGCCTCGCCTCCACGTCGAAGTACCGGCAGAACTTCTCCCAGCACACCTGGGCATTGGCCCCGAGCACCAGGTTCGGCCGCCGCCCGCCGGCGGCTGCGGTCCGGCTCCGCCACCGGTGCAGCAGCGCCAGACCCCCGAGCATGCACGCCTCGCTCGAACCCGTCGTCGAGCAGCCCGTCGCCTGCTCGTGCTCCGTGGCATGCCACAGGTGGGCGATCATGTTCACGCAGCGCCTCTCCAGCTCGGCCGTCTGCGGGTACTCGTCCTTGTCGATCATGTTCTTGGCCGAGCACTCGGCCAGCAGCAACTCGGCCTCGGGCTCCATCCACGTGGTCACGAAGGTGGCCAGATTCAGCCGGGCGGCACCGTCGAGCAGAAGCTCGTCGTGGACGACCTGGTAGGCGATGGACGGGGGCATCCCCCTGTCCGGCAGCCGCAACCGGGGCACGTCGCCCACCAGCCCGAACTGGGTGAACTGGGGCCGGATGCTGACGGAATCGTCGTCTCTCTCCGACGGGTCGTGCGTATGCAGGGCCATGGACACCTCCGTAGGACGGCCTGCCCCTCACCGTAGGACGCGTCACCCCCGGGTCCCGGTTGCCCGGCCCCCACGATCTACATAGGATTCCCTATGCAACTTCCCGGTGGCCGTCGGAGGGGGTGACATGGCCCGGACCCAGCAGCAGCGCAAGGCGGACACCCGTGAACGGCTCCTGGCCGCCGCCGCCCAGCTCTTCGCCGACCACGGCATCGACGCCGTCTCCGTGGACCACGTGGCCGAGGCCGCCGGCCGCACCTCGGGGGCCGTCTACGACCACTTCGGCTCCAAGCAGGGCATGCTCCTGGCCCTGCTCGACGAGTGGGGGCAGTCCCTCGTCACCGTCATCGCCGCCGAATTCGAACTGGCCGCCGACGTCTGGCAACGCCTGCGGGCCGTGGCCGACAACCTCATCGCCCACCCCTCGGAAGAGACCCGCCGCCTGCTGCTGCTCGAACGAGAGCTCGCTCTGCGCGCCGCGCGCGACCCCGAGGTGGCGACGGCGGTGCGCGTCCGGGCGGCCGAGGCCCACGCCCGCATGGCCCGGGGCTTCGCCTCCTGGATCGCCGACGGCATCATCGGGCCCGTCGCCGATCCCGACACCCTGGCCACCGTCTTCCGCGCCCTGGTGGCCGGACTCGAGACCCAGCACCGCCTCGACCCCGGCGCCATGGACACCGACACCGTGACCGCGGCGCTCGGCCGGGTCCTCGACATCGACATTCCCTCGACCAACCGGCTCGCTCCCACTCACCGACCCGTCACCACATCGCCCTAACCAAAACACGACTTCACCGACCCCCACCAACACAGACAGGAGACAGACGTGCGCACCGACATCTGCGACCGCCTCGGCATCGAGTTCCCCATCTTCGCCTTCACCCACTGCCGCGACGTGGTGGCGGCCGTCTCCAACGCCGGCGGCTTCGGCGTCCTCGGCGCCATCGGCTTCTCTCCCGAGGAGCTCGAGATCGAGCTCAACTGGCTGGACGAGCACTGCCCCGACACCCCCTACGGCGTCGACATCGTCATCCCCGGCAAGTACGAGGGCATGGGCGAGCTCGACCCGGTCAAGCTCGAGGCCCAGCTCACCTCCATGGTCCCCGACGACCACCGCCGCTTCGCCCGCCGCATCCTCGAGGAGCACGGCATCCCCGAGACCCCCCCCGACCAGCAGCGCTCGGGGATGATGGGATGGACCGAGGCCACCGGCAAGCCGCTGCTGGCGGCGGCGCTGCGCCACGACAAGGTCCGCCTCATCGCCAACGCGCTGGGCACCCCCCCGTCCGACGTCATCGCCGAGGTCCAGGCCTCGGGACGGCTCATCGGCGCCCTGGCCGGCTCGGTCAAGCATGCGCTGCACCACAAGGAAGCGGGCCTCGACTTCATCGTCTGCCAAGGCACCGAGGGCGGCGGCCACACCGGGGAGATCGGTTCTCTGGTCCTGTGGCCCGAGGTCATCGACGCCGTCTCCCCCCTCCCGGTCCTGGCCGCCGGCGGCGTCGGCACCGGCCGCCAGATCGTGGCCGCCCTGGCCATGGGGGCCCAGGGGGTCTGGACGGGCACCCTGTGGCTGACGGTGGAAGAGGCGGAGACCGCTCCCGGCCAGCTCAAGTCGCTCCTCGACGCCAAGTCCTCCGACACCATCCGCTCGAAGTCCTACACGGGCAAGCCCTGCCGCATGCTCAAGAACGATTGGACCGAGGCCTGGGGCCGCGACGACACCCCCGACCCGCTCCCCATGCCCCTGCAGATGATGGTGGCCATCGACGCCGTCGGCTCCGGCCACCGTTACCCGGCCCAGTCGAAAGACGTCGCCTTCAACCCCTGCGGCCAGATCATCGGCCGCGCCACCAAGGTCAGAAAGGCCCGCGACGTCGTCTACGAGCTCGTCGAGGAATACGTCGAGGTGGTCGACCGCCTGGCCGACACGGTCAAGGTCTCGTAAGTCGTCTCTGCCCCTGGCCCCCTTGCGGTCGTCCGCGGCCCGCACCACAATTGACCCGGGGGCGAGGGGGTAGGGGTGAAAACGAGGCATCGGACCATCGGTCCTCGGGCGGTCGCGACAACCGGTCTGGCCCTGCTCCTCGTCGGCGGCCTCCTGGTCGGTGCCGTCACCGCCTCGGCCTCGGCTCGGTCGATCACCGTCACCCCCCACGCCCGTCTCACTCCGGCCAAGACCGTGGTCGTGAGGGGCTCCGGATTCCGCAAGGAATCGCACGGGGCCGTCCTCGAGTGCAACCTCGCGCCCGGGGAACCGACCACCGTCATCTCCATCCATGGCCTCGCCCACGCCATCCCCGTCGGCTGCACCAACCCGGTGGCGGCCAAGACCACCCGGATGGGCAAGCTGGCCACGGGTCGGCTCCCGGTTCTGATCGGCACCCTCGGCTCCTGGGAGTCGGGCACCGACACCTCGGGCAACCCGGCGGCGGCCGACTCCGCCTCCTATCCCTGTCCGCCCACCGCCGCCCAGGAGACCATCGGCATCTCCTGCGCCTTCGAGTTCCTCGACACCAAGGGCCCGCCGGCCACCCGCTCGGTCACCTTCAACCCCCCGAGCACCCCCACCACGACCACGACCACAACGACCACCACCACGACCATCCTCGGCTGTGACCCGGCGCCGCAGACGGCCACCAGCGCCACGGGCACACTCCGGGTCAATCCCGGGACCTGTCTGGCCGGCGGCATGGCCGTCATCGTCACCGGCTCGGGCTTCACCCCGAACACCCTGGGCAGCATCCTCGAATGCAACACCGATCCGACGGAGCCCACCGTGGCCACCCTGGGAAACCCCGTCCCCGTCGGCTGTTCCGCCCTCACCGGCCATCTCGTCACCACCGACGCCACCGGTGCCCTGCCGGCCACCTCCTTCACCGTGCTGGCGGGAAGGGTCGGCCCTCCGGCCCCGGGGACCGACAGTGCCGGCAACGACGCGGCGGCCGACGCGGCCAACTACCCCTGTCCCCCCACCGTGGACCAACTCTCGGCCGGCGTCACCTGCGCCATCGAGTTCGGCGACGAGAACACTGACCGGGTCGTGGTCCCCCTCTCGTTTCGCGCCTGAGGGGACCGGACGCACCCGAGGACGCCACGCGCCACGACCCCCGCAGGCGGGCGGAGGTCGTGGGTCAGCGGGTCCCCGCTTTCCCGGATTCCTTCGGCAACCGCGCACCGCGCCTTGAGCGCCCGTTTGGACACGGCGGTGACGGGCCGGGCCATGATGCTCCCCATGACCGACGATGCCGCAACACCCGACCTGGAGACCATCCGGGACCACCTCGACGTCGTCGACCGCCGCCTCGTCGACGTCCTGGCCGAGCGTTCGCGCCTCATCACCGAGGTCGTCCGCTACAAACGCGCCCACGGCATGAAGGTCGTCGACCGCGACCGCGAGGAGCGCATGCTGCTCAAGATCGGGGAATTGGCGGCCCAGGCCGACCTCGACCCCCGCATCGCCCGCCAGGTCCTGCGGGCCGTCATCGACGCTTTCACCCTCCTCGAGGTCGAGCAGCTCGGCCCCGATTCCTGATCTCCCGGGAGCCAACCGATTGGTAACGACTTCGGAGCACCGGTCGTTTTTCCATCATGTCCAAGATCTCCACCGTCCTCGTCGGCACCGCCATCGTCCTTCTCGGCATCCTCGGCGGCGTCCTCCCCGCCGGTGCCCAACCGGCCCAGCGCCCGATCGGTCGCGACCAGGGTTTCGTCGGCTTGGTGAACGACCACACGGTCAACGCCACGGTCCAGGTGCTCTGCCCCGGAGGCCCCATCCGCATCGGTGAACGCGGCCACCCGGTGGCCGGTCAGACGGTCGGGGTCTCCGACGTGGCGGCCTCGGCCGCTCTCTCCCTCGGTTTCACGGGAAAGCGGGCCCACTCCATCACCGCCGCCTTCACCCCCACCCCCACGGTCAGCCCCCTGGGCAGCGTCACCTTCACCACCTACGGCGACCAGCCCCTTCCGACCACCCTCTCGCTCCCCTGCTACGGCTCGGCCGCCGTCCTCTTCGTCCCCCGGCCCACCAGTCCGACGGCCCGCTCGGCCCGGGTGACCGTCACCTACCTGGCCACCTGCGGGAGCGTCGTCTGCCCGGTGCTGACCCGGCACCGGCTGCACCGGCCCATCTGACCGTCCGCCCCGGGGCCGGGGCCTGACGAACGGCCGGCGCCGGGCACTCGAAGCGCTCCCGGCCGGCGCGTCGAACCGGACACCGCGCCTTTCCGGACAAGCGATGATGGGCCCATGGCCGGGCGCCGGAGTTTCGAGGAACTCCTGGACGAAGCGGCCGCCGTGGCGGTCGAGGGCTGGGACTTCTCCTGGTTCTGTGGTCGGGCCACCGAGGAGCGCCCCCCGTGGGGCTACGCCGGCATCCTGGCCGACCGCCTGGCCGGGACGTCGACCGCCCTCGACATCCAGACCGGCGGCGGTGAGCTCCTGGCCGCCGTCCCCCGCCTGCCGACTCTGCTGGTCGCCACCGAATCCTGGTCCCCGAACGTCGCCATCGCCCACCGGACCTTGGCCCCTCGGGGGGCGTGGGTGGTCCACACGGACGAGGATGCCGATCTCCCCTTCGCCTCCGCCTCCTTCGATCTCGTCGTCAGCCGCCATCCCGTCGTCACCCATTGGCCCGAGATCGCCCGCCTCCTGCGACCGGGCGGCACCTACCTCTCCCAACAGGTCGGTGCCGGATCGATGCGCGAGCTCACCGACGCCCTCATGGGCCCGCAGCCGGTCGGCCAACGGCGCCGGGGGGCAGGCGCCGTCGCCTCGGCCATCGCTGCCGGCCTCGACGTCGTCGACTTCAGAGAAGCGACCCTGCCGGCGGTCTTCGATGACATCGCCGCCGTCGTCGTCTTTCTCCGCACCGTCGTCTGGACCGTCCCCGACTTCACCGTCGACCGCTACCGCCGGCCCTTGCACGAACTCCACGACCGCATGGAACGAGAAGGCCCGTTCGTGGCCCACGCCGAGCGCTTTCTCATCGAGGCCCAGAAGCCTCTCTGACCCTCGTCTCTGATGCTCAGCCGAAGGGCGGGTTGACGGTGTCCACGGGCCAAGAAACACCTGGCGACCGGCCATCCGATCCCGCCACCAGCGGCTTCGCCCCCGTCCGGTCAGCGCCGGTGGGCAGCCACCGACAGAAAACGAAGACCGGCCCCGGGTGGCCGAGGACGTGATTGGCACCCGGCCATGACGACAACAGGTGACAATGTGCGGGGACCCGCCCGTCCGACGACCGCGGAGAGGCCGTGAAGATCACCATCCTGGACGACTACTTCGACACCCTGCGCACCCTGGCCTGCTTCGACACGTTGGCCGACCACGACGTCATGGTCTGGAACGACCACGTCCAGGACGTGGAGTCGCTGGCCGTGCGCCTGCGCGACACCGAAGCCCTCGTCCTCATCCGCGAACGCACCGAGATACGCAGCGCCCTGCTCGACCAGTTACCGGCGCTGCGCCTGATCAGTCAGCGCAGCGTCTACCCCCACATCGACGTCGACGCCTGCACCCGGTTGGGGATCGTCGTCTCCTCCGATCTCCATGCCGGCTCGGCATCCATGGCCACGGCCGAACTGACCTGGGGGCTCGTCCTGGCCGCGGTCCGCCAGATCCCCCAGCAGGTGGCCTCGCTGAAGGCCGGACACTGGCAGATGGCAGTGGGCAGCACCCTGCTCGGAAAGACCCTCGGCATCTACGGCTACGGCCGGATCGGCCGGGTGGTGGCCGGCTACGGCCGTGCCTTCGGCATGCCCGTCCTCGTCTGGGGCCGCCCGCCTTCGCTCGAGACGGCCCGGGCCGACGGCCACATGGTGGCCGAGGACCGGGAGTCCTTCTTCTCGTCGACCGACGTCGTCTCGCTCCACCTGCGCCTGGTCGACGGCACCCGGGGCATCGTCACCGCCTCGGATCTGGCCCACATGAAGCCGACGGCCCTGCTCGTGAACACCAGCCGGGCCGGGCTTCTCGCGCCCGGCGCCCTGCTCGAAAGCCTCCGGGCCGGCCGGCCCGGTCTGGCCGCCGTCGACGTCTTCGACGAGGAGCCGCTCCTCGACACGGAGAACCCCCTGCTCAAGATGGACAACGTCGTCTGCACGCCCCATATCGGCTACGTCGCGCGCGAAGAGTGGGAGATCCAGTTCTCCGACATCTTCGACCAGATCAACGCTTACGCGGCCGGGTCACCGATCAACGTCGTCAATCCCGAGGTCCTCCAGCGGGCCCGCCGGTAGCGGCATCGGCCCGCTCGGAGACCTATTTGGTCAGGAGGCAGCGAGCGCTGTCGATCCGGCTGGCACGCGCCTGCGCGTCCAGCCATTCGCTCGAGCGTGCCAGCTGCCGTTCGCTGGGAACGTGTTGCCGTCCCTCGGGGCCGTCCGTCTGCGTCCCGCAACGGCGGCACACGGCCATCCGGCCATTTGTCTCGGGGGCGTGATGCTCGTCCAACCGGGCACCGACTGCGCTTTCGACACGCTCGGCGACCTGCGCCGGGGGTGCGGGGGTCTCGTTCACTGGTCCGTCCATTTCCTCGGCGTCGCCGGGGGCCGGGGCGAGGACGATGGGTCCTCTTCCCACGGAAGAGGACCGTAGGGGCATGGTACCCCCGAACCACTTCCCGCCGTCACCATTCCCGCCGATTCTCCTCCCGACGTCCACGCTCAGCAGGAGTCGGTGCCGGCCACACCCTGATCGCGGATGTGGGCCGTCCAATGGACGCCGTCCCAATAGCGGACGTCGTGCCGGCCCCCCGGATCGCCGTACCAGCCGGCCGGGGCGGTACCGCCGGCGACGGCGCCGGTGGGAGAGGTCGCCGGCCGGTCCCAGGCCACGCCGGGCGATGGAAGGTTCCGACTCCGCTGCTCCTCCTGGCGGGCCGACCTGCTGAGCGACGCCAACTCGACCATCAAGGAATCGGCCTGCTCCAGAGAACGGTCACGAAACTCGGCCCGGACGCGTTTGCCCGCGGCATCCAGATGCACGGTGGCGAGGCCGAAGCGGCGCTGGAGGGGACCCTCGATCCGGCGCAGACTCTGGGCCTTCACCAGTGGCACCCAGGTCGTCGTCCGGCGCACCCGGCCGGTGACGGCGGTGGCCAGCACGTCGTTGTGACCGGCCTCGAGGAAGTGGAAACTCAAAGGCGCCTTCAGTCGTGCCGACGGCGGCGGGCGCGACAGTTGGGGTTGCGGATAAGGGATGACGGTGGCGATGAGCCGCCGTGCAACCTCGGGCGATCCCACCGGTAGCAAGGCCTTCGTGGACGTGGCCGACCGACCTCCGCCCGCCTCACGGCCGACGGCGCCGGCCACGTCGACTTCGAGGCGACACCAACGGAACAGGCGCCAGAACAAGGGCTCCACCAGGCGGACGGCCTGGACCCGGTGGATGGGGATGGTCTCGGCCACCGTACCGAGAAGGCCACGGCTGATGTGGATGCCGTCGGGGGCCTCGGCCACGGTGAAGCCGTACTGGGTGGAGATCCGATGCCACACGTCCTGCACGAAGCCGATGCCGTATGTGAGGAACACGCTCCCGACGACCACGGCCGCCGTCGACGACACCTGCACCAGCACCACGACGGCGATGACCAGCGGAATGAACACGATCCCGCCCGACAGCAGCACGGATCCGATCAGCCGGCCGGTGGGCACCTTGGCCACGGCCTGGTGCGCCGGCTCCGGGGTGGCGGGATCGACGCCGTGGTGGACGGCCAGCAGGCGGGCCCGGAGGTCGGTGGCCACCGGATCGGAGAGATAGGCCAGGCGTCCGTTGGCCGCGCTCGAACCGGCCAGTCGGATCCGCAGTTCGGCCAGACCGAACATCCGGGCCAGAAAGGGACGGACGACGTCGACGGCCTGGATCCGGGCCACCGGCAGTTGACGCGCATCGCGGCGCAACAGACCGCTTTCGATGCGCAGCGTCACCCCGTCGAGCGCCCACTTCGTGACCAACCAGTGAACGACCCCGGCGACACCGACCACGACGACGGCGATCAGGTCGTAGACGCGCGCTGAGTTGTCCGCGTGCCCGTGGCTCCCGGCCGACACCACCAGGGCGATCAGGAGCACGGGAACGATCCGACCGGCGCGCACCAGAGGAGTGAGCGGATGAAGCCTCTGCCATTGTGGTGGGGCCTGGGGAGCGGACGTCACAGCCCGGCCGCTTTGGTCTCACCCAACGAGGCCAGCTGCTCGCGCAGCCGGGCCGCCTCGACGGGCTCGAGACCGGGGATCCGGGCGTCGCTGGCCGCCGCCGCCGTATGCAGCTTTATGGTCGAGAGCTTGAAGAGCCGCTCGACCGGCCCGGCCGTCACGTCCACGATTTGCATGCGCCCGTAAGGCACCACGGACAGACGCCGGAAGGCGACCCCCCGCCGCACCACCAGGTCCTCGTCACGCTCCTGGTAGGACCAGCTCCGGAAGCGGCGGCGCAGGAACCACAGCGCCAGACCGGTGATCCCGAGCGCCACCGCGGCCGAAAGCAGGCCGGGTATGGCACCTTTCTGGCCGGTGGCGGCACCGGCCACCAATGCCACCAGACTCCCGACCGTGGCGGCCTCGAGGCAACGCATCTTCCACAGACGCGACGAGGGGGACAACCATGGCGCCTCTATCGATGAGTCGGCCATGACCGCCACGTTAGGCGCCGCCCTCATCGCCCGGTGCCCGGGTCGGGATTCGATGGAGCCGAGACTCCGACGTCACGTCGACGCGGTGGTTCCGATCTGCAGGACTTCGTCCATCCGTTCGCAGAGCCCCTTCGAGCGGGCCATGATCTCGGCCTGCAGGGCGGCCATGGTGATGAGCTCCTCCTGGTCAGCGGCGGGCACGCAGAGGACGGGGCCATCAGGTCCGCCACCTTGGCGTACGCATTCAGCAGGGCCGTGATGAGCTGCGGTGCCTCGTCGTCGGGACATGGATGGGACGAGACCGAGCTCACAGGGAGAGAGGGACCTTCGCAAATCCGCCGGACCGATCGGCAGGCCGCCGATGCCCAGCGCTCGGAAGCTGTACCTGACCTCGAGTTGACACGTCAGCTGAGCGCGGTCCCAGCCGCACCTCGGGACCAACGGAGCCACATTGAGCATCTTCAATTCGTGGGCGGGATGCCGAGCATCCCCCCTGCCTAAGGTAGTGATCCGTCTTCTCGAACAAGGAAGGGGCGAATCTCCATGTCGAGTGTGATTCCCAAGCGAGGTCACTCGCTTCTCGTCGTCGGGGCCTTTCTCGTGACAACGTTGTTTTGGACGGCTCCAGCCTGGGCACACGTCACTGTTCATCCCAGTACGCTTCCGGCCGGATCGAGCGATGTCGAGCTGACGTTCCGGGTACCGAATGAACGCGACGATGCCAACACCGTCAAGGCCCAGGTCTTCTTTCCCACCAACCTGCCCCTCCTAACCGTTTCCGTCCTGCCCATCCCGGGTTGGGCTTCGGTCGTCCACACCCGCACACTTTCCGATCCCGTCCATACCGACGACGGTCTGGTCAGTCAGATCGTCACCGACGTCACCTGGACCGCCACTGGTGCAGGAATTGCGCCGGGCCAGTACGAGGACTTCGTGGTGGCCGCCGCCTCGGTCCCCAACCAAGCGGGCCCGCTCGTGTTCAAGGCGTTACAGACGTACTCCTCCGGGCAGATCGTCCGCTGGATCCAGCTGGCCACGTCACAGGATCCCAGCCCCGCGACCCCGGCACCGATCCTCACCCTGACATCAGGTGCTCGCTCATCGAGTCCAGCCGCAGCTGGATCAGGCAGTGCCACCACGGCGGACATTCTGGCCGTCGTGGCTGTGACCCTCTCCGTCGGGAGCATCACGAGCATCGGGATCATCACGGCCAGAAACCGCAAGACGAAGGCCGATGTGTCTCAGACTTCGTCGCTTTAGGCGCAATCGCCGTCGACTGATGAGGAACCGAGCCCGTTGGGCAAGCGGAGCGGTTGTGGTCCTCATGGCCGTCGTGGGTGGCGCCGGGTCGGCAAGCGCGCACGCCCAGTTGGAAAGCACGCAACCTGATGCATCGTCGGTACTTATCGAGTCCCCCTCTCAGGTGGTCCTTCACTTTGGCGAGCCCGTCGAAATCGACTTTGGTTCACTAAGGGTGATCGGCCCCGACGGCGCGCGCGTCGACATGGGAGGAACCCACCACCCCGCCGGTGACAGCCACGCCGTCGCCATCGCATTACCTCCTCGCCTTCCCGAGGGGACATACGTCGTTGCCTGGCGGGTCATTTCCGCTGACTCGCATCCCGTGCACGGGGCCTTTGTCTTCAGCGTGGGGACGGACAGCGGGGTGAGGAAGGCCGGCACACTGGTCAGAAACCTCAACAACGAGTCCGGTTCCACCCTCGTAGGGATCATCTTCTGGCTCATACGCCTCGCTGCCTTCGCCAGCCTCGTTCTCCTCGTCGGCATTCCCACGGTCATCACGCTCGTCTGGCGCGACGGCGGACCGACCAGGCGAATTGGCAGGCTGCTCTGGATCTCGTGGGCTGTACTGCTGGTCTCGAGCGTCGTGGGGATCGCCGTCCAAGGTGTGTACGCCGCCGATCTACCCGTGACCGAGATCGCCCGGCCTACTCTCTTCAACGAGGTACTGCACACCCGGTTCGGCGAGATCGAGGTTCTCCGCCTGATTCTGTTGGTGGCGTTCGTCCCCGTCGTTCTCGGGATCCGGGGTCGCCTCCATGGACGAGTGGGGCGCTTCCCATGGTGGGTGCCATACGGAGCGGCCGTGGGCACCGCCCTTCTCGTCACGCCCGGGCTGGCCGGGCATGCGGCGACGGGGAGTGATGTCGCACTCGGCATGGTGCTCGACGTGTTTCATCTCGGCGCCGTCGCCGTGTGGTTTGGTGGACTTGTTGTGTTGGCGGCGTTGCTGTTTCCCGGCCTCGCTCCGCGCGACATTCCCACGGACATCCGCAGGATCGCGGCGACGTTCTCGGCCTATGCGTTCTTTGCCGTCATCGTCGTCATCGCCACCGGGGTGGTGCAGTCCCTGCGGCAGGTAGGCAGTCTGTACGCCCTGTTCAATACGGCCTACGGACAGACACTGCTGGTAAAGATCGGGTTTGTGGTCGTTCTGATCGCACTCGGGGCTGTGAGCCGCCGGACCGTTCTGGGCGCCTGGGCTGTGCCTTTGATCGGTCGGCGGCGCCGTCGACATTCGGGCCCGCTTCGCCCGGTTCTGACCGCCACTCCGGCTGTCGAAGGCACCGAGTCGGCTGCCTCCACGAACACGGAGGACCGTCCTGTCGATCACCTACGCGCCGAGCCGCTCGCCGACACCGAGGAGAAGCGGGCGCAGGCGGGAACTTCGGCCGGGGAGACCCGAAGTCTCCGACGATCGGTATTGGCGGAACTCACTATCGCTCTGGCCGTCTTGGCGGTGACCGCCCTTCTGGTCAACGCCGTGCCGGCCAAGCAGGCTGCTTCCCAGCCGTTCTCCCAAAGCTTCAACGCGCTTGGTGTTCAAGTCAACGCCATTGTCGCCCCGGCCAAGGTCGGGCCGGGGAACCAGTTCCACTTCTACGTCCTCGGGCATCTGGGCCAACCGGTGGCCATCCCCGAACTCGATGCAACAATCAGCCTGCCTGCGCAGGGCATCGGTCCGCTCTCGATCCCCCTTGTGGTCGCCACCGTGGGCCACCTGCGTGCGAGCGACGTCACCATCCCGTTGGCCGGCAACTGGACCCTCACACTCACCGTGCGGACCACAGCCATCGACGAACAGGTCTTAACGGCCACCCTCCCGGTCCACTAGCGGCCCTGCGGTGCCGGGGGGGGTAGTGGCGAAGGCTGTCATGTACCTCGGCCGGTCCCGGTCGGCACATCGGTGATCACCTGTGAGGATGCCGAAAGCGCTCCCTGTCCCGGTGGATTCAAGACCACCCAGGCTGCGACCTTTGAGCCTTCCGACCATGTCCAATCCAGAAGGACAATCCTGGTGAAGAGGGCTACAGTCTGCGACCGAGCGACCGCGGCGACGGTTGCTCGGGATCCGGTCCACGGCAACGCCGGCGGCTGCAACACGGTCGGGGGCGACTGAAAGCGGAGGTGGGAGATGATCATGAACAAGGTGGGCGCGGTCGCCTTGCCCGTGCTGTTGGCGCTCGGAGTAGTGGTCGTCACGGGCGGCACGGCGGTGGCCATGCCTCCACAGGGGTATGGCTCAATGACCTGCGCAGTCACCGGTGTCGGCAAGTTCAGCCCGAAGCTCACCGCCGCCGGTTCGCCGGTGACTGCGGTGAAGACCATCTTCAAGGGCGTCTCGGTATCGGGGAGCTGCACGGGCACGGCGGGCATTCCGAACACGGCGGGCACGCTCACCCCGGTCACCATCAGCGGGGCGAAGTTCAAGGGCGCCGGCTATTACAGCGGTCCGGCCAACGCCAACTCCTGTCCGGTGTTCTCGAGCACCGACAGCGTCGGGGCCATAAAGATCGTCGTCAACTGGATCGCCAGCCCTTCGATCGCCAAATCGGTGGTCACCTTGAGCAGTCCCGGCAGCCCGGTCGTCTCGGGGTCCCCGACCGACACCATCACGCTGCCGTCAGGGGCGACGGTGGCAGCTACCGGCTCCTTCTCATCGCCGCCGCCCACGTTCCTTCTATCGATGGTCACGAACATCGTGAGTGCATGCTCGACGACCTGGGGGCCGTACCCCGGTTACACATTCGGGACCGGATCGAGCCTCTCGATCTGAGCGTGAGCGCCAGGTGACCGGGGGCGATCAGCCCCCGGTCACCGCCGCGTCCTCGGCGCTGTTCTCGTCCTCGGCGCTGTTCTCGTCCTCGGCTCAGTCCCGGCGGCCGAGGCGCAAGCACGGCCACGGAGCGGCGCCAACTCTCAAGTTCACGGCGGCGCAGCTCTGATCGGGAGGCGTCGGTACCCTTCGGCGTCGTCCTCACGGCCGGGAGGCGGCTCGGCCGGCGCAGGTTCGTGGTTATCGCGAACCCCCGATACATCGCATCGGGGATTCGGGACGGAGCCGACATCACGGGCGCGGACTCCTTCGGGCACGACCAGGAGGCGATGTATCCGGTTCTCAAGGCGCATGGAACCGAGGTGAGCGGGCACGGCGAAGCCGACTCAGTCGTGATCGGCCCTGACAACGAGCATTGGGATGCCGTCGTGTTGGTGCGGTATCCGAACAGACCGACGTTCGAAGATATGACGAACTGCCCCTCTCCCAGGCGGTCACGAAGGATCGCATGGCAGCCTTAGATGATTCTCGCCTCATCGCCATCACCGAGGTTTCTTGGACGACGTGGTTCCCCAAGGCCAAGTCCACTGACCGTTTGAGATTTCGCACCGGTCATCGAGCCGCTCCACCGGAACCCGGCTACCCGAAGCTCCCGTAGCTGATGCTCGGCGCCGGCAATCACATCCCGGCATCCTGGACCCTCTGACCGAACCGCAAGTTACGTGTGGGTGCCTTGGCATTGGCCACCCAGTCGAGCGGGTCACCCCTCCCTGCCCATGATCAGGGTGCTACCACGACCGCGGTCGGATTTGTCCCGGTTCGGGCCCCCAGACTGCACATCCCCAACCCCTAAGAATACAGGGGCCCGCGGCCAGGACCTTCGACTCTAGCGAGACACGGCGGCGGGGAAAATACTGGAATCATGATGACCAGGCGTAGTCCGGTGGTTGCACTGCTGCTCGCGCTCTCAGCGATGGCGATCGGCTGCAGTGGCAGCCCCTCCACGATATCGACCACGACAACCACGGCGGCACCGACGAGTACCACCTCGCTCGAATCGGCGACATGGACAGCAGTGTGGCCGACGGCGGCTGTTTCCACCCGCTACCAGACGCCAGAGGCAGCGGCCCAGGGATTCGCAACCGCCTACCTTCACATGGCCAATCCGGTGATCGGCCCTTTCGAGCAAGGCGATGCCCGCTCGGGTGAAGTTCCCGTGCAGTCCAGTGCGTCTGGGCCGGTGACGACGGTGTTGGTCCGGCAGCTCGGTCCAGACAACTCCTGGTGGATACTGGGTGCGGGGACGGCTGCCATCAACCTGACCGAGCCGGCCTGGGATGCTTTGATTTCATCACCCGTGGCACTGAAGGGCACGAGTGTGGCCTTCGAGGGCACTGTCCAGACTCAGGTGCGCGAGGACAACAACGGCACGCCCCTGGGAGCAGGCTTCATTACCGGCGGGAGTACGGGGATGGGTCCGTTCGACGGGACCCTGGCCTTCACTAAGCCGAGCGCCTCGTACGGAGCGATTGTGCTCTACACAACCTCCGCCAAAGACGCAACGGTGATGGAGGCGATGGTCATCCGGGTGAGGCTCGGGTAAACGAGGTTCGGGTACCCGAGTTTCGGTCGAGCGAAGCTTCCCATGCCTGGTTGAGCGGTCGAGGAAGTCCAAGTCCACGCATACTCGACTACGGGTGGGACCACCCAACGCCCTCCCGGGCGCGAAGCCTAGATCGTCGGTGCCGGTGGCAGGACGGTGAACGTCGTGGTGCAGGTCGGATGCGTCCCGGCCATCACGTCGGCGATCACCGCCGAGGGCCCGGCCGCACAGGAGCTGCCGAAGAAGACCAACACGGCGTTGCCGTCGTCGTCCAAGGTGGACCGGTTGGTGCCGCCCATGAGATTGGTCCAGGTCGACCGGTGATGCAGCGGTCGACGAGCTGCGGGGAGTTGATTTCCACCGGCTGCTCGGCGTAGACGGGGTTGCTCTCCACCGGTGCCTCAGGAGAATCCTTGTCAACCTGTCCGGGCGGAGCGCTCCGAGGCTTCTGCGTTATCCGCCAACGAGTGGCGGAGTCGTCGGTGATCAGCCCCGGGGTCCGGGAGACTCGTCGGCCGGGGGGCGCTCAGGATTGGGATTGGTCACCAGGAAACCTGGTGATGACTCGGCGTCACGATGGCCGTGAATCCGGGCATCATCTCTGTGGTCGCCCCCGCACTTTCGGGCCTGGACTTCTCTGACCGGTGGAGCGCTCTTCGGGACCCCAGTCACCTCGCCGATGTGGCCCCCAAAAGCAAGGACACCGCCGGCGACAACGGGAGTGGCACTCACGTGACACACCCGTCCGGCACGCCAGCGCAACGAATGTCAATGCGTATCTATGAGACGGTTAGGACGAAGTTTTGGGCTGAGCTGGTGACTGCATTGGTAGCAGTCAAAGTGATGCCGTACACACCTGCCGTGGCGACCGCACCGGACAGTTTCGCCTTTCCGTTGCCCATGTCGGTCAGGATTGTCCCCGAGGGAAGCGGGGACCCGACGATACTGGGTTTCGGGTAACCGGCTGTCTTGATCGTCACAGTGAAGAAATGCCCCGCCCTGACGGTCTTGGTTGCAGCGCTCGTGAATGTTGGTGCCTCATCGACCACCAGTGTGAAGTTCTGCACCGCCCTTCCTTCAGAGTTTGAGGCTTTCAGTGCCAACTTGCGTGTGCCAGCCACGCTGGGAGTCCCAGCGATTGTGGCGGTGCCGTCGAGGTTGTCGGTAAAACTCAATCCGGCCGGCAGACGCCGAGACTTCTTCAGTGTCGGCAAGGGATATCCCAGAGTGGTGACGGTGAATGAAAAGGGCACACCGGTGATCGCGGTAGCGGACTTCGCCGAAGTGATAGTGGGCAGAAGCCGGCTGCAGAGTCCGGTCGGAGCGCTGGTCGCCCCCCAGTTGCTCGTCCAGATGTTCGCGGTGCCCGCCGTTTCCGATCCGGTGGTGCCGTCGTAACAGTCGTCTGTGGCGCTCGTCGCGCTCGTGTTGTCACTGATCGTCCCACCACTGCCGGCGTCGATCCGGATCCCATCGGCCAGCGACCCCAGAACCGAGTTTCCGCTGATAGTGAAGTCAGTGGGATCGGCGAACCCACCTCCGTAGGCGCTCCCCCTGACGTGGATACCGTAGAAGAACCCGGAGATCTTATTCTGGCTGATAGTCGCTCCAGTGCCCGGCGCATAGAAGTCACTGTTGAAGATGATGCCCGACGCGCCCGACGCGCCGTTGCCGGTAAGGACGTTGCCGGTCACGGCCGTGTTCCAGTCGCCGCCGCCAATGTAGATCGGCGTATAGGCGTTCGGGTCGTTGCTGTCAGTGATCGTAACGTCGTTGTTGCTGATGTGCGCACCGGTCGTGCAGAAAAGCGCTAGGAAATTCTCTTCGATGAACCCGGCTCCGTGGGCCGGATCGAGGAACGGTGCCCCGTCATCGGTGAAGGAGTTGCCGGTAATGGTGAGGTTGTTGGCGAAGTCAGTGGTGTTCGGTGCCGCGCCGCACGATCCGTCGCCTGTGGTGTTGATGCCAGCGCCGGGGCCGGACAGGTTGGTAAAGCTGTTATTTGAGATCGACAGGTTGTTGGCAGTGTTGGCCCAAACAAGGACTGCCTGGCCGAAATCGCCAGAAGACGCCCATGACGGAGTGGCCTGCACGAAAGCGTTGTCTGCGATGTTTGAGGGCGAAGGGTTGACAATGCCGTCGGTGTTGACATAGATGCCTCCGTTGCTGACGTCGATGATGTCATCAGTAAACGTCCAACCGGACCCGACGTTGGAGGCGACGACCTCTCCGGTGCCTCCCGAGTAGCCGCTCAGTGTAAAGCCACTGAGTGTGCCCGTCGTGGCGCCCGCCGTATAGTGGATACCCCCCGCCCCTGTGATCGTCGTCTCCGGCGCGGCACTACGCGTCCGGGCGTCGACGCCATATTGGGCGCCGAGCAGTGTCAGCGGCTTGTCGATGGTCAAACTCTCAGGATAGGTGCCGGCACAGACATAGAGCGTCGCCGCAGGGGATGCGGCGTCGATCGCCGCTTGGATCGTCGTAAATGTCGAGGCGCACGATGCACTCGCAACACCGACAATGGTCGCTCCGGGCGGCGGCTGGATCGGGTCAATCCCGCTGGCACCGGCCACGGCTGATCCAGAGAGAACCGCAGCCCCCGTCAGAATTCCCCCAGTGAGCACGCCTGATAACAAGACTCCGATGGTCCTTCTCACGATCCACCCTCTTCTGCTTGAACTTCCGTGATCGACTCGAACAACGAAGCGTCAGCCTGCCCATTGTCAAATGGAGATGGACAAAATGGTCGAGGCATTGACCTTCGGCACATTTTCCGCCCACCCGTTGCCTGAAGGTAGCGTGCACGAAGAACATCAACGGCGGCCCAGCATCGCCCCAACGCTGGACCAAGCCACATCCACCACATCCACCACGCCTGAAACAACGGGATGCCGGGTGACTCCCAATCAGTTGAGGCCAAGGACCGTAAGCAGACTTTCGTCAATGCCCCAGATCTACTCCAAAGGAGGGCGGAGCCTCAGCTCGTCGAGCTCACGCAGTCCTCCAAGCGGCGGCTCTCAGAGGTGTTCCAGTCCGCACGTCGGCCGCAGTGCTTG
The DNA here is from genome assembly GCA_035535015.1 of Acidimicrobiales bacterium. Taxonomy (GTDB): domain Bacteria; phylum Actinomycetota; class Acidimicrobiia; order Acidimicrobiales; family UBA8190; genus Palsa-661. The sequence continues at coordinate 48,799 of DATLQU010000046.1, forward strand.
TCGAAGCCTGTCGTGGTCAAGCCCGCGACGCAGCTGTAGCTCGAATCCTGAACCAGGGCATCGATGTCCTCTCTGTCGATCGGGACACCGGCCGAGTGGCGGCTCACCTTCTCAACGAAGCCAAGCTCGACTCGTCTTCTGCCGTCGATGCCATCGTGGTCGCAACGGCAATCCGTCTCGGTGGGGCGCTCATTGTCACATCGGACCCTGACGACTTAGCCCGGCTAGCCATGGATCACCCCGATGTCGAGATTCAGCCTTTGCGCTAAAGCGAGCTGATCCTGAGCGTTCTCGCCGGTACCGTCCTATATTCGCGAGGCTGGCGTGATTGCCGACGGTTGGCGGTGTCGACGAGTCCCAGGGGCCTTGCCGGACCCGGCAAGCGCATATGGTCCGACGGTTTCAACGGGACCCCGGGATCAGGGTGTTACCGCGAAGCGCAGGGCAGCCCAACTGCACTTCCCACCCAGGCTTCCCGGAACGGCATTTCCCTCGGTCGGGCGTCATCACTTGGACGTCCCAGAGGTATCGCTCCGAGCCCCCGCTGGCTATACGCAACCGCCCAGAGAGTCGGTGTCGGTGGCCGACAGATTCGAGGTGGGGCTGATGACAGAACCACCCGGCGGAGTGAGGGTCACGGTGTTCGAGAGCGTCGTGCACTGGTTGTCGACGCCGGCCACCACGGTGTAAGTGATCGACGACCCGGCCGGGAGATCGACCGTGTCGTCGATGTTCACGAAGTGGGTGCCCGTGGCGGTGGGGGTGAAGCCGGAAGCGCCCCCGGTTCCGACCGCCGTAAAGCTGTCTTCGTAGAGATTGATGTTGTTGTCGGCCAAGTCGTCATACACCGTCACGCCGGAGATCGGTGCCGTTCCGGAGTTCGATACGGTTATCGCGTAGGTGATCTCGCAGCACCCTTCAGCCACAAAACCGGTCGTGGCCGGAGGACCCGATGTCCCGCCTTGGTCATCGGACTTCACCACGTTCAGCGTCGCTTGGCCGGACTGCGTCCCCGACCCCGTTTCGACCAGGGCGTTGGGACTGGCCGTCACGGTCATGGCGGGGGCGGATCCCCCTGATCCCGAGCCACCGCCACCTGAGCCCTTGTGATGGCGATGGTGTTTTGCGGCCTTGTGGGAGCCGACCGATCCCCCCGCCTTGACCGAGGCCAGGGTGGGCACCGGGGCCGTCACGGTGAAGGTGGTGACGTACGTGGGATGGCTGCCCGCCTCGACGTCGGCGATCACCGCCGAGGGACCGGCCGCGCAGGAGGCTCCCTTGAACACGAAGGTGGCGTTGCCGTCGTCGTCCAGCGTGCCGGTGGCCACCGTGGTGCCCGAGGTCTGGTCGATGGCCGTGCCCGAGCCCGGCTCCCAGCGCCACCCCCCGCCGCACCGGCTGTCGAGCTGCGGTGAGGAGATTTGGACGGGCTGCTCGGCGTAGACCGGGTTCGTCTCCACGTAGAACACGGTGTAGACGTCGGACTCACCGCTCGATGGGCTGTTTCCCGTCTCCACCTCGGTGGACGGGTTGGCGCTCACCCCGGCCGGGGTGACCTGCGGTGGTTCGACGACAAGACTGGTGGTGGCCGTCAGATATGGCGCACCGGTGAGATCGGCTTCGATGAGATCGGTCCCTGCCGCGCAGTTCGCGCCGTCGACCACCACCGTGACGTTCCCGTCGTCGTCCAGGACCACAGTGATGGAGTTGAAGGTCCGGTGGGGCGCCACCGTCGATCCCCGCTGCAGGGTCTCGAACAGGATCTGCCCTCCGCAGCTGGCCTGGAGCTGCGAGGAGGAGATGTTCACGCTGTCGCCGGCGTAGGCGGGGCTCGTCTCCACCTGGATCACCGCGTGCACCTGCGAACCCCCCGTGGGCAGTGCCGGGGTGATGGTGGCGATTGGCTCGTCGTTGTTGTCCTGACCGACGGCGGCGCAGTGCATGGCATCGGCGCAGCTCACGGCGTTGAACTGGCCACCGCCCCCCATGGCCGTGATCTCGGCGCCCGGGTCCCAGACGCCGTTCGTCTCGGTGGCGTAGAAGGGTTCCCCATCGGAGCCGACGGCCGTGCAGTTGGTGGCATTGGTACAGCTCACGCCATAGGGAGAAAAGGGTGTGCCCGGGATGGCGGTCGGGAAGCCCCAGACGCCGTTGGTCTCGGTGACGTAGAACCCGGGACCCCCGGTCAAGTTGTGACCGACGGCCGTGCAGTTCGTGGCATTGGCGCAGCTCACACCCGCAAATTCGCCGCGGGCGGGGAACCCACCGACGGGAACCTCGGTGGCGGGGCCCCAGATGCCGTTCGTCTCGGTGGCGTAGATCGGTTCGAAGTATTGGAAAAAACCGTCGTCAAATTGTTCGTATCCAACGGCGGTGCAGTCGAGGGCGTTGCTACAACTCACACTGCTGAATTGGCTACCGAGGTTCGAATCACCGCCCGGAATAGGGACAGGAACCTCGGTGGCCGCCGGGCCCCAGACGCCATGGGTCTCGGTGACGGAGAACGGCTGGCCATTGCCATCCGCTCCGACGGCGGTGCAGTCGGTGGCATCCGTGCAGCTCACCCCCGTGAAGTATCCACTGCTACCCAGGGCGGCGGGCACGGTGAACACGGTGAACGGTCCCCAGGTGCCGTTGGTCTCGGTGGCGTAGATGGGCGGACCGAAGCCGTAGTCCAAAGCTCCCACGGCGGTGCAATCGGCGGCGTCGGTGCAGCTCACGCTGTTGAACTGGCCACCAGAGCCCGGGCCTGTGACCTCGATACCGGCGGCCCAGGTACCGTTCGTCTCGGTGGCGTAGACGGGCTGGCTGTTGTTGTCCTGGCCAACGGCCGTGCAGTCGATGGCGTCGGCACAGCTCACGCCGTAGAAGTCGCCGAACGTCCCCGGAACGGCGACCTCGGTGAGAGGGCCGAAGGGGTTCGTTCCCGCCGCCGCCGAGGACGTTGTCGTCAGGAACACACCGGCACCCATCAGAGCCAGCCCGGCGGCCGCCAGGCGCAGGGGCCGACGGGCCTCAAGGCGCCGTGGCCCTCGCCCAAAGCAGGACACGGCGGGCGCCCAGAGCGCCCCCACTTGGTTGTTGCGCAACACGCCCTCCGCTCGATGAGTTCAACACCTCACAGTAAGTGGGATAGTTGCGCCTCGGCATCACCAAGATTGACGGAAAGTGCTGGTAAGCCCACTGCAGGATCACAAGCACGCCAAGACGAGCCCGGCAGCGACGGCCACCAGAGAACGTTGAGCGTCCGGGGAGGGACCTCGCCGCTGTCTGGCGAGAGGGTCGGGGCGTGAGGGCCTTGGGCATCCGGAATTCGTCGGCATCAAGGACGGCTGCTTCGGCCTGAAGCGTCGCTTTGCGTTGTTGCGCTGCAGCGGCGTCGAGAATCGCCTTCCGAATCGCTTCAGGTCGACTCATCCCCGATGCTTCGAGAGTGTTCAGAGCTCGCCGGACTTCATCGTCGAGGCGAACCGAAACTGCATCCAGCTTGGAATCATGGCGATACCGCGTCCGCTCTGGCATGAACGAAGGATCTTCGTTCTATTCGAGCACGGCGTCGATGTGCACGCTGCCTTCAGCTCCCGAGGCGAGTCTGTATGTAAATCCCTCTCGACCGAGCTCGGGATCGACAAAGACCTCCGCTATCCGATCGGTCGGCAACGGGGCGGGGTCGGCCTTCGTGTAGGGGAACACCAGTGTCCGGCGGCTAGTACGAACCTCGAACGCCGTGCTTCCGATTATTGGCCGTTACGCCCAGGATTTTCACAACCCTCCCTCCTCCACCAGGTTCGCCAGAAGCTCATTGAGGTGCATATCCGCCCTCACATCTCGGCCGCCGCCTCGTCTCGGAGGTACTCCCGAAGGTACGGCAGGGCGAAATCGACGTAGCCGTGGTTCGTTGACTCGATGAGTTCGGCGACGATGAGACGAAGCCGGTACTGACTGGCGTAGTTCACGTCGACCCCGAGGCGATCTTGTATGTCCGCCATTTTCGAAGGGCCGTTGTCCCTTGTCATAGCCAACAAGAACGACTTGTCGATAGCCGAGGCACCGACAAGAGCCGGTTCGTAGACCAACGCCCCCAGGCGTCGATGGGTACCTTCGGTCAGCAGCGCCACGTACGCCCCGACGCGGGCGGTGAAGCGGGTGAGTTCGAGTGCGAAGTCGAACCACCAACGGGGATATCGCCGCCGGAACAGGATGAGCAGCAGTGTGGCCATGGAGAGACCACCAGTGATGCCTGCCGATGTCGTCGTGGCCCAAGCGCCACCGGAGGTCTGCACGCTTTGGGTGCCCTCAGCGGTTAGGACGCTGCTCACGATCACGATCGGAACGACCAGGACAAGACGGAACGCAGTGGTGACACGGTTGAGCCGGTCGGGGTAAGCGATCTCAAGGCGCGCCGGATACAGCGCTACCGTGCCAGGCCTGCTCGGCGAGCCACCGTCCGGCGGCGAAGGTGGAACGTCTTCGAGTTGGACATGTGCCATCCCTTCCAAGTCTCCGCCGGCGTAGTTCAGCTTCTGTGAATATCTCCCGCAGGCCGGGCGTCGGACAGGGTCGAAGGTCACACCGTCGACCACAACGAGTCCACGGCCAGCCCTGTCAACGGGGCCGTACTGACGGTCCCCCTACATCAGCCGCTATCTGAGGGATCTGCTCCGCCGAAGGGC
>DATLQU010000047.1:0-2943 GCA_035535015.1 Acidimicrobiales bacterium
CTCGCCCATCACGATGTCGACATCCGCGACCGGTTCACCGAGCTGTACGCGGCCCGCTTCGACCTCCGCCTCAACACCACCGTCGAACACGTGGAGGCGACCCGAGGCGGGGTTCGGCTCGACCTGGATGGTTTGTCCGGAGCCGGTTCGATGGAGGCGGACACCGTGCTGGTGGCCACCGGCCGGACGCCGAACAGCGATCTGCTCGACGTGGCCGCCGCCGGAATCGAAGTGGACGAGCACGGACATGTCCGCACCGACAACGCCTATCAGACCAACGTCGCCGGGATCTGGGCGCTCGGCGACCTCACCAACCACTTCCAGCTCAAGCACATGGCCAACGCCGAGGCCCGTCTGATCGCCTACAACCTGACCCACCCGGACGCCCCGAGGCAGGCGTCGTTCTCCGTCGTGCCATCGGCCGTCTTCGCCGATCCCCAGGTCGCTTCGGTCGGTGCCACCGAAGCGGAGCTGCAGGCCCAAGGGCAGGACTACATCGTCGCCACGCAGCCCTACGGGCGCGCCGCCTATGGCTGGGCGCTCGAGGACACCACCAGCTTCGTCAAGGTCCTTGCCGATCCCGCGACCCGGCTGCTGCTCGGGGCCCATTTGATCGGTCCGCAGGCATCGACGCTGATCCAGCCACTGCTGCAGGCGATGTGCCTCGGCAACACCGTCGACCAACTGGCCACCGGCGTGCTCTACATCCATCCGGCGCTGACCGAAGTGGTCGAACAGGCGCTCCTCGCTCTCTGACCGCCGCCGGGTGGGTTGCAGTGGCGGAGGGGCTTCGTGTCGGGCACGAATGCCGCGAAACACAGGCCGGGCTGGACGTGCGACTCGAACGATCACTCAGGCCGTCGTTCCATACAGCTGTTGCAGTTCCGACTGCAGTGTCGATGCGGTGAACGCACCCACGTGGCTGGTCAGCAGCCGACCGGACGAACTGTAGAAGGCGGAGACCGGCATGTTGTTCCCACCGCCCAGCGCGTCGTGGAGCCCGCTGCGCTGGGCGCCACCCACATCCGAGAGCACGATGGCGCCTGCGCTGGCCAGACCGAACTGCTGGGCCATGCCCGCACCGTCTCCGGTCTCGAGGGAGTTGACCTCAACAAATGTCACCTTGCCGTGGAGCTGTTGCGCTGCCGCCGCGAAGGCGGGGAGTTCCGCCTGGCACTCGGTGCACCAGGAGGCGAACATGTTGACGACGACCGGCTTGCCCCGCAGACTGACCAGCGACACGGAGCCAGACTGACCGAGGCGTGGCAGGATCCAGGCCGTCGTCGAGGTGTTGCCGCCCGCAGTGGAGGAGCCACCGAGGGAGGCGAGGGCGATGATCCCCCCGAGGAGCAGGGCGGCTGCACCACCGAACAGGCCCACCCGCACCCGCTGTCGGCGTTGGCGGGCGGCGAGTGCTGCGGCTCGACGGTTCGCGGCGTTGGTGCCACCACTGGACGGTTTGGGTGGAGTCCTGGCTGCCCCGTCCGTGCCGGAGCGGGACCGGGCTCCCGAGCTATCCGGACGGGTCCTCTTCTGGGGTCGACGCTTGTTCGCCATGGGTTCCTCTCACTTTCTGGGATTGGCCGGGGCTCGAGAGCCCGGGTGATTTGCTCAGGTGATCTGTTGCACCTGGGTGGTGACCCAGGCGAGCCGGTCCAGCACCAGGAGGATGCCGAATCCGGCCAGGGCGACCGCGGAGACCACAGTCACCATCGAGGCATGGGCCCGCAGCCAGGTGAAGATCCCCCGGACCCGGTCGAAGGCCACAGCAGTCACCAGGAACGGGAGCCCGAGGCCGGCGGAGTAGACGAGGAGCAGGGATCCGCCGTGCCAGACCTGTCGCTGCTGGGCGGCCAGGGCGAGCACAGACGCGAGGACGGGCCCGACGCAGGGTGTCCAGCCGAAGGCGAACGCGGCACCAGCGACCGGGGCGGCAAAGGGGCCGAACGAGCCCAGGCGGGGATGGAACCGGTACTCGCCGTAGAGCGACGGCGTACGGAGCACCAGGGTGCCGGCGAGATAGATCGCTACGGCGACCATGGCGACCCCCGACGCCCGGGTGAGGATCGACTGGTGTCGGCTCAACTCACTGCCGAGTCCGCTCGCCGACATCCCGAGCAGCACGAAGACGACGGTGAACCCGGACACGAATAGAGCGGTGTTGAACAGGGCGGCTCCTTGGGGCGTCCGCCCCTCCTGTCCAAGATGGATGCGATCGGCACCCAACCCGGCGATCGTAGCCAGGTAGGCGGGGACGAGCGGGAGGATGCAAGGGGACGCGAACGAAGCGACCCCCGCGCCGAATGCCGCGGCGTATCCGACGCCAGATCCGCTCACTCGACAGCCCCTCCCTCCTGGTCACCGTGACCACTGGCCTCGTCGGCCTCGTCGGCCTCGTCGGGCCATTCGTCGATGCGGAACCCGTGTCGACGATGAGAGATTCCACCAAATGAGCTAGCCAGGCGGACAACCTCGTGGCCGGCGTCGGCTCTCACGGGTCGCACGGCGAGTCGTCGAAGGTACCCAGGACGGGGGCCTGGCGACGAAGTTCCCCGGAATGACCACGGAGCCGAGCGGGTTATCGGGGCGAATCCTCGCTTCGAAGCGGGGTGTAGACCTGAACTTCGGTCGGCCGAAGCTGTTCCTCGTGGTCAGACGGTCGGTTCAATCGGAAGGAGATCCATGGCAGCGGTGGTCGTCGACGAGGGCGCAGGACGCGAAACAACGTTGCTGCAACAGGCTGAGGTGCAGGACGCCTACGCAGGCGACCATCGGATCGGCAAGCTCAAAGGAGACCATCTACGGTTCCTGAGGGTCATTGCCGAGTCCATCGGGATCCAGGGCCCCACGGGTGGCGTCGTGATCACCGCAGCCATCCTCGCCGGCATCGCCGGGGGAGGGACGGCATTGATCCAGCTGATCGCGGCGGTCGCCATGGGCTTC
>DATLQU010000048.1:0-35766 GCA_035535015.1 Acidimicrobiales bacterium
GGGAACGATCCGCCCGAGCTCGGGAGCCCCTTCTCGGCGCCCCGTCGACGGCCGCGGTGGTGGGCCTACGTGGTGGCACCGGCGGTGGCCGGGGTGATCGCCGCCGGAGTGTTGACCCGACCCAAGATCGGAGAGCCGAAGATCGGTCTGGTGGTGGCCGGCGCGGTGCTCTTGATCCTGCTGGTCCGGCACCTCCGTTGGCTGGTCTCACTGCCCGCCATCGGCCTGGTGGCGGCGACGGCCGACTACACGGTCAAACACCAGTCTCTCTTCCACTTCCCCGCCGGCGGCTGGCCGATCAACTTCGAACCGGCCAGCGAATTGGCCTGGGGTGCCGTCGTCCTGTTGGCCGTCGACGCCATCATCGAGATGGCCCGCGGCGGCACCCGGGTCGCGCCTCCAACGCCGGACGCCGAGCTGACCGATTCCTCATCGCCCGATCCGGTCGTTCTGGCCGATCCGTTTACCGGCGTTGCATCCGCCGACCCTGCCGAAACCGATGTCGGTACGGTCGACGACATGTCTTGCGGTGACTCCGCCGTTTCTCCCGATGGCGGCGACAACCGCGACGGGGGAGCCGGCGACCCCAGCGCTGTGGACGTCTCGACGGAATCGACCCTCGAGCCTCCCCTGCCGGAACAGCCTGATCCGGATTCGACGTCTCATGCCGATTCGACGGTGGACGAGACGGTTTCCAACGAAGTTGAGGGCGCGGAGCTGCTATCTGACCCGGCCGCCACCGACGAACCAGGGTCCGACGTGCCCGCCTCCGATCAGACCGCGGCTGATGAGGCCGGAACTCAGGACGAAGCACCAGAGGGATCCGCCGATAATGCCGTGGACGGTGCTCAGCAGGGGTCCGGACTGACTGATACACCCCCCGGGCAAGCTCCCGAGGATGAACAGCAATGACCGGCTCGTAGGGCTGAACGACTGCACGAATTGGTTTTCCGGACTTGTGGCCACTCTGGATCCCGACGCCCTGACGGCATCGGAACGAGCGGAACTCTACGAAGTCTTCGTCGCCGTCGGGAACCTGGGAAAGGCAGGACGGCTGATGATGGAGAAGGTCTTGGCCAGATAGCTCACCTGTTTTCTGCCCGGACGGCGAGGGGCACCTTCGGAGAGCTGCGGTCGGGACGCTGACGTAGCCTGATCGCGGTGCCCTTCCGTCGCTGGAGCTCCTGGGCCGCCGTGGGGATGGTGGTCCTTCTCACCGCGGCCAGTGCCCTCTGGTCCGTGGCCCGATCACCAAGGCCCGTCCCCCGAGAGGCCAGCCGCGTTCTCCGGGCCCGGCCGGCCACGGCTACGACCACGACCCTGCCGATTCCCGAATCCTCGACGACAACTCAGCCAGGTCCTCCGCCCACTTTCGGGGTCGCCGCCTCGACATGGAAGGTCAGCAGCACCTCCCCGGCCGTTCCGGGGGTCAGCCAGATCTCCTGTCCCTCTCTCACCATCTGTTACGCCGCCGGTACCAACAGCTCGGCCGCCGGCGACATCCTGGCCACCACGGACGGGGGCGCCGTCTGGAGCTCCGACAGCCTGCCTCCGACGACAGGCGGGGTGACCGGCATCTCCTGTCCGACGCCAGAGATCTGTTTCGCCACGGAGGACGACGCCGTCCTGCACAGTTCCGACTCGGGAGGAAGCTGGACGGACCAGAAGGTTCCCCCGGGCTCCGTCGCGCTCGACGCCGTCGCCTGTCCGTCGACGACCGTCTGCTACGTCGTCGGACTGAGCAGCTCCGAAGGAGCCACCATTCTCGGCACCACTGACGCCGGAGCCACCTGGACGACCCTGGGCGTTTCTTCCGAGTTCGCCGGTGCCGGCCAGACCACCGAGTTGACTGCCATCGCCTGTCCCTCGACGACTGTTTGCTACACCATCAACGGTCAGGCCGATTATTTCGCCACCACTGATGCCGGCCGCAGCTGGAAGGGTCTCACCGGTCTGGCCGCCGGAGGGTACGGCACGGCCATCGCCTGTCCCTCGACAACTTTTTGCCTGACCGTCGGAGAGTCGGGCATCGTGGCCACTACCGACGCCGGTGCCAGCTGGGTCCGCCAGACCGTGCCCCTCCCCACCGGCGGCTCCGGGGCCGGATTGTCGGCCGTTGCCTGTCCGACGACAAGCACCTGCTACGCCACCGAGGCCATCGGCATGAATGACCAGGACGGGGGCGGGGAGATCATCGCCACCACCGACTCCGGCAACAGCTGGCACATCACCGACGACACCCCCTGGTACGGCGGCCTCTCCAGCATCGCCTGTCCGTCGACCACGAGCTGCTTCGCCGGCGATAACAACACGCCGACCTTCGGAGATCTGGCCGGCGCCATCGTCGCCACCCGGAACGCCGGCTCCAGCTGGCAGACCCAGTCCCTGCCCGCCGGCGTGGGCCCGCTGCCTGCCTTGGCCTGTCCATCGGCCACCACCTGCTATGCCACCACCGGAGCCGCCCTTCTCGCCACCGCCGACGCCGGCGTCAGCTGGCAGACCCAGTCCCTGCCCGCCGGAACGACGTCGTCTTCCGCACTCGCCTGCCCGGCGGTGACGACCTGTCTTCTCATCGCCACCACCCTGGCCCACACCAACACCGAGATCTTGGCCACCACCAACGCAGGAGCCGCCTGGCGCGTTCTCACCGTCCTACCCAACGACGAAAACCCGTCGGCTCTGGCCTGTCTTTCCCCGACCACCTGCTTCGCCCTCGGCAGCGACATCCTCGCCACCACGGACGGGGGGACCACCTGGAACCCCCGGCCTCTCCCGGCCGGGGAGAACGATCTCTACGGCATGGTCTGTCCGTCGACGACGATCTGCTTCGGCATCGGCCTCGGTGGCGTCATCACCACTACCGACGGGGGGACCACCTGGCGCCAGGAGCCCGCTCTTCCCATGGGCCTGGACGCCGACCTCACCGGCATCTCCTGCACCTCGCCGACTTCCTGTCTCGTGGTGGCCGAGAACTCCAACTGCCATGGCGGCAGCGGGCCCTGCTTCCCGGGAACGGACGCGGCCGCCTCGACCCGAGACGCCGGTGCCACATGGACCGGTGACCGCATCCCACCCAACATCAGCCTGACCGGCGTCGCCTGCCCCTCAGCAACGTCATGTCTGGCCGTCACCTTCGACGCCGACGCCAACGACTATCGCGGTGGCGCCCCCGGCAGCATTCTCACCACCACCGATCGGGGGACCAGCTGGAGCACGGAGGCCGTCCCTCCGGGCACCGGACAATTGAACGCTCTGGCCTGTCCGACGCCGACCATCTGTTACGCCGCCGGCGAGGGTCTCGGTGCCACCGGCGGTCTGATCCTGAAGAACTGAAGACCTGAAGACCTGAAGACCTGAAGAAGAGGCCCCGGAGAAGGTGGATTCACGGGAGGCCCTCGATCATCCGGACCAATTCGTCGCGCTTGTAGCCATGTCGGCGCGCCAGGCGGACCAGATCTCGGGCCATGGCGGTCACCGCCGACCGTTCGGGTGCGTTGCTCGAGACGGTGATCCCCCGTCCCCGGCGAAAGTCGAGAAGACCCTCCTCCCGCAGGGCCCGAAGGGCGCGCAACACCGTATTGGCGTTCACGCCGAGGACGGCGGCCAGGTCCCGGGCCGGGGGAAGCCGCTCTCCCGGCCCGACCTCCCCGTCGGCGATGGCCCTCCGTATCTCTCCGGCCACCTGCTCGTAGAGATAGGTCGGTTCCTTCAGGTCCACCTCGACACGACGCATGGTGCTGCTTATACTAGCACCATGGTGATCACGGGAACGCCCTCGGCCCCGCCGGGGAGCGAGCATTTTGCGCCCGCGCCCCCGTCAACCGCCGACGCCGGGCCCGCGACTCAGGCCCTGATCAAGGAAGCCCGGCGGCGGCACCGCCGTCGGCTGGCCGCCATCTCCGTCGGTCTTCTGGTTCTGGCCCTGGTGGCCGGCCTGGGGGTCGGCGTCCTTTCCCGGCACGCCGGCCGCACTCCCTCACCGCGGGCAGGGACTCCCAGCCAGACCGGCGTCTTCTCCCGCCCCACCGACGACGTCCTTCTCTTCGCCGACGGCCTGGGTCTCGATCTCGACCACCGGGTGGCCGGACGCCAACCGATCGCCGGCCAGCACAGCGGAGACCAGCGTTGGGACATCGTCCGGGCCGGCAACGCCGTCGTCGTCGGTTGGGGCGAGGTCTGGGCCACGGCCATCGCCTCCGGCACGGCCCGCCGTCTCGGCCCCGTCGTCACCTTCGTCCCCGCGGCCGAGCCCAAGGCCGTCTGGCTGATCGACTATCCGGGCGGCCGGATCGGCGAGGGCACGCCGACGCTGCGTGAAGTGACCACGACGGGAAGGACTTTGCATCTCCAGCTCGGCCCGCCGCCCTCGGAAGGCGTTCCCGCTGTCGGCATCCCCGGCGGTCTCGCCTTCGAAACCGATTCCGGGGTGGCGCTCTGGAATGTCGCCGCCCATCGTTTCACCCGCCGTCTGGGCACCGGCCCCGGTTACGTCGGCGACGCCGCCGGCGACACCCTGGCCTGGTGCCAGTCGGACTGCACCACCCTGCAGCTGACCGACCTCTCCACCCGCCAGGGCCGGGACCGGGCCTTCAGCTCATCTCGGATCGGTGGGTATTTCGAATCGTCTTCGCTCCGGCTGAGCCCCGACGGACGCTATGCGGCGGTCCTCGTCACCCGCTCCGGCCTGGGCACCGCCGGTCAGATGGCCACCCTCGAACTTCTCGACCACCGGACGGGCCGGACCAGCGTCGTTCGCCGCGGGGTGTCGGCCTGGTCGACAATGGCCTGGAGCACCGACGGACGCACCCTCTTCTTCGCCTCCGACACCGGCCTCGGCTACGGTCGCACCCGTTCTGCGGAGACCGCTCCCACGGGGACCGGCATGACCCTCGGCCAATTCCAACCGCTCACCGGTCGGACGGCCACCGCCCATGTCCCCATGACCAACGCCGAGCAATTCGTCGTTCTCGAGAGATCGCAGGCCGGCTCGTTCCTCTCCTCGATCCACCGAACCCGAACCTGCTCGTCGATCGCCATCACCCCGGGAGTCCCCAGTCCTCCCTGTGGATCGGTGAGCTTCTAGAGACCGAGTCGCAGTCGACGCGGTTGACGCGGTTGACCAGCTTCTCGCGTCGCGGTTGACCAGCTTCTCGCGTCGCGGTTGATCAGCCTCTCGAGTCGCGGTTGATCTCGGCTTCGGCGACCAGGGCCTCGAGGGTGCCCGCCGCCGTGGCCTCCCAGGTCAGCCGTCCGGCATGCTCCTGCGCCGCCCGACCGAGACGTCGGCGCATCGGCTCATCAGCCAAGACCCGCTCGAGCTCCCGGCCGAATTGGTCGGGTCGGTCGACCAGGACACCCGTCAGGCCATCCTCGACGGCATCGCTGTGACCAGCGATCCGGCTCACCACCGCCGGTGTCCCGCAGGCGGCCGCCTCGGTGATCGTCATCCCCCAGCCCTCGCGCTGGGACATCGAGACCAGGACCCACGCCTGCCGGTAGGCGTCGCGGAGCTCGTCGTCGGACATCCGGCCGACCAACTCGATCCAGCCGCTCGACCCCGCCGCCCGGATCCTCTCTTCGAGGCGCGGTCGTTCGTAGCCCTCGCCCACGATCTTTGCCCGCAGACCGGGAATCCCCTTTTTCACCGAGACCAGCTCGTCGATCAACAGGTCGAAGCGCTTCACCGGCACCAGCCGGCCCACCGCCACCACCAGCGGCTCGGCCGACCGGGTCGATCCCGGGGTGAACCGGGGATCGACACCCGGGGCCACCACGCTGACGTTCTCCCTCGGCAGCCGCAGCATGGAGACGATCTCGTCGCGTGACGACGACGACAAGGTGACGATTCGGCTGTGCCGGTAGAACGGCGGGGCCAGCCTCCGCTCGACGAAGGCGCCGACCGGGGCGAGCCGACGGGACATCACCATCTGCCACATCTCGGCGTGCACGTGGTGGAGGAAGACGATCTTCGGACAGCGCTCCCAGACCGGCGAGAAGAAGGGCATCCCGTTCCAGATCTCCACCAAGCCGTCGGGCCGGCCCCGCCGGCCGACGAAGCCACTCAAGGCGCTGCGCGGGAAGACCCCGTAACGACCGGACTTCCGCACCACCCGGTAGCCGTCGCGTCGGGTGAACGGCGCATGTCCTTCCGCGCTCGACGTCCGCATGGTCACGTCGATCCCGGCCCCGGCCCAGAGCGCGGCGATCTTGTGTGCGTGCAACTCCGAACCCCCCGCTTCGGGGTCGTCCAGATCCCGCCAGGCCAACAGATGCACCCGGTGCAGCCCCACTTTCCCGGCGGCCGTCACCGCGGCATCGAGCCGCATCCTCGTCGCCAATCCGGGACCCTCCGATCCGACCTCTTCCCCAAGGACTTCACGGACATCACGGACTTCGCCGCTGTCGCTGTCTTCCCGGATGTCGCTGCCTTCGTGGCCATCGCTGGCTTGGCGGCTGTCAGGGACTTCTCGGCCTGCGGGGTCTTGGTCGACGAGGCCCGTAGGTACGGCCCCGGTGATGGTCACTCGCCTCGACTCGCCGTCCGTCACGTCCCATGCTCCCAGGTCAGCCTGGTCCCACGGTATCTCGACTAGGCCAAGGGGCCTTCGATCGACGAGACGGAGGCCGGCACGGGCACGGGCTCGGGGCTCTCGGCCCAGAACCAGCGGTGACCGGCCCGACGATGGACCTCGGCGAAGGCCACCGTCGTGGCCAGGGCCAAGCCGGCCTGGACGGCAAGGTCGGCCCGGGCGGTGGCCAGGAACTGGCCGTGGGCGCGGAAACTGAACAGCACCAGACAACCGGTCCCGCCGGCCAGGAGCAGAACCACCCACCGCCAACCCACCCCGAGCAGGTAGACGGTCAGGACCACCGTGACGCAGAGAAAGACCATGGCCAGCACCAAAGTGGAGAAGGCCGGCGCCGCGGCGGCCAGCTTGGAGCCGAAGACCACATCGAGCAGCGTCCTCGGCACCAGGGTCGACAAGCCCAGGAGCAACACCGCGGGCAGCACGAGGACCATCAAGGTATGACCCAGTTGCCGCAAGGCGTGGGACCCCTGGTTCCAACGGATCGCCGATTCGGGCAGCAGGTAATTCACGAAGACCAGAGCCGCGTAGACGAGGGCTTTCGACGGCACCGAGATCGCCGCGTACGACCCGGAGTGATGCGGTGCCCGGCTCCCCAGGACGATCACGTCGGCGTTCTGCAACACCGCCAGCAATGCCAGGCTCACCAAGGCCGTCACCATGTCGGCGGCCAGCTGCCGTCCGGTATGGGCCGACAACCCGGGACGCCCATTCTCGACCGCCCTTGCCGTCACCGCCCCTGCCGTCACCGCCCCTGCCGTCACCGCCGCGGCCGTCACCTCGGCCACGACAGGAACGCCGGGAACCGCGAGAGGAACACCGGGAGGGCGGTTGAGAGCCCGCATGGCGGTCAGCCGGGCGTGACCGGCGGTGATCAGCTCGCCCAGCAGGACACCGAAGGCCGCTCCCGTCACCCCCCACTCGGCGGCCAGGCCGATGGTGAAGCCGGTACGGGTCACGGCCTCCACCACCAGATTGATGGAAAGGTTCCGGTAGTCCTGGCGGGCCTGCAGGAGGCCCCGGTCGATGGAGACGAGCACCCAGACTCCCGCGGCGGTCAGGATCTCCACCACCCCGCCGGGGCCGGGAAGAGAGAGGGCGCTGATCAGCGGCGCCCGGACCAGAAAGATGGCGAAGGCCAGGACGACCACGGCGGCCGCCCCGACCCGGTGGACCCGGACGACCCAGGAGTGCACCCGGTCGGCCCGACCCTCGCTCTCCCAGGTGGTGATCCGACGGACCACGGCGACGAGCAGGGCCGAGCCGGGCATCGACAGAACCAAGAACATGCCGAGCAGGACGATGAAGGTGCCGTAGCCACGACTGGTCAGCAGCCGGGCCACCAGGACCGTGGTCAGCAGGCTGGACACTCCAGCGGCAGCTCCGGCCGCCACCAGTGGCAGGACCCGTCGAAGCTCGCCGCTGATCACCGGAACCCGTCGGTCCACGTTCCTCCTGTGTGCCCTCGGTTCTCGGCCGAAGATTACCGGCTGCCTCCGTCCGGTCAGGGTGGCTGTCCGGTCAGGGAACGTAGCGGTTGGCGAAGGCGAGCAAGGCGTAGCCGAAGAGGCCGGCCCCGGCCGCGAAGAGCAGCAGCCGGAAGACCCAGTTCCGCGCCGTCAGGGTCGCCCCGGCCAGGACCAGAGGAAAGGCCGAGAGGCCGTAGCGCTCGAAGGAGTCGAGATTGCTGCCGCTCAAGGCCACCAGCAGGACACCGGCGGCGAACCAGCCGTAGCAGGCGGGCCAGGACCGGAAGCAGACGACCAGCAGGGCCAGAGCCAGCAGAACCCAGGGCAGGTGCAGGGCCTCGCCCAGGTGCCGGCCGTGCAGCAGAAAGGAGCCGTCGTGGGCCAAGGTCACCAGCGGATCGACCAGCCCACCGTGATGGCCGGCCTGCTGCTGCAACCGCAGGGGAGCCAGCCCGTCGCCGTAGCGCCAGCCCACCCAACCGAGAAAGGCCCCCGTGCCCAGCAGCGGCCCGACCACCGCGGCCAGCCATCCGGTCCGCTCCACCCTCTGGGGTGGGCCGGTCTGACCGGCCCCGGTGACGCCGATGGCGGCGGGGGGGCCATGGGCCTCGGGCCGGCGGCGCCAGGCGCGCCAGACCTCGACGGCGGCCGGGATCACGAGCAGGACACCCAGTGGACGGGTCAAACCGGCGGCCAGGCCGAGCAGGGCCGCCCACCACCAGTTCCGGCGCCGGAGGGCGAAGAAGCAGCCGACGGCCAAGACCAGCAGGGTCCCTTCGGCGTAGCCCATGACGAAGCTGAAAGCCGGCGGGGCCAGGCAGATCAGCCAGCCGGCCCGGCGGGCCACTGCGTCGTCGCCGCTCTCGAAACGGACCAGTCCCACCAGCAGAACGGTTCCGGCCAGGGCGCAGACATTGGCCACGATCACCACCGCGGCCCCCACACTGATCCCCGGCAGCACCGACAGGGCCCGGCCGAGGGCCGGGAAGAGCGGGAAGAACCGCAGGGAACTGTGACCGGCCCCGGCGTAGCCGTGGCCGGCGATGGCCTCGTACCATCCGGCGTCCCAGCCGAGCAGTCCCTCGTGCACCCGGGCCGCCGCCGCTCCGGTCAGATGGTGCCTGACCACCAGCTCGTGGCCGACGGCCAGGGCCAGCCCCACCACGGCCCGGGCCACCAGCCAGGGCACGATCGAGCTCCCCAGCGCCCAACCGGCCCGCGACCGGCGGCTCCGGCCCCGTCCCGGGGAGACCTCGGTCAGCCCGACCGGCAGCTCCCCCTCGTCCATCGCTGCATGGTACCGAGCCTCCTTCCCGCCACCCCGACCGGCGACCTCGAACGGCTGGCTCGAACGGCTGGCTCGAACGGCTGGCTCGATGCCTCTCCTCCCACCGCGCCGGCCCCGAAGAGTGGCGGCCCGAGCGTGGAAGCCGAACGGCTTGCCTGACTCGATGCGGGCGAGACGTCTACCATGGCGGCGCCCATGGCAACCGGGACCTCCCCGACTGCCATGGGTCCGGCTCCGACCATGCCGGCAGACCAGGCCCGCAAGGGCATAGGGGCACAA
Organism: Acidimicrobiales bacterium; assembly: GCA_035535015.1. Lineage (GTDB taxonomy): Bacteria > Actinomycetota > Acidimicrobiia > Acidimicrobiales > UBA8190 > Palsa-661. Next base: position 9,624 of record DATLQU010000048.1, read on the forward strand.
CCCAAGGGGGGTCCTGTGGCCAACTCCGCCGATCGCTACGACCGGAGGACGTTCATCACGCGCGGTGCCACCACCGCGGCCGGCCTCGCCCTGGCCGGTGTGGGCGCCCCCGCTCTCCTCTCCGCCTGCGGAGCCTCGAGCCCGGGCACCTCCTCGGCCACCACCCGACCCGGCACCCCGGGCATCAGCTCGGCCAGACCGGTCAAGGGCGGCAGCATCACCATCGGCGTCAGCTCCGACATCGACGGCTTCCTGCCCGCCCTGAGCCACTTCGACGCCACCGGCCTCACCTACGCCAACGCCGTCTTCGACTCCCTGACCGCCATCGCCTCCGACGCCTCCGTCCGGCCCAACCTGGCCGCCTCGGTCACCCCCAACGCCGACCTCACCGTCTGGACGGTCGCCCTCCGGCCGAACGTCCTCTTCCACGACGGCTCGCCCCTCACCGCCGACGTGGTCCTCCAGAATTACAAGGCCCTCAAGGCCTCGGCCCTCACCGGCCAGGCCGTCGCCCCCATCTCGAAGGTCACCACCTCGGGCGATCTCTCGGTCATCTACACCTGCGACGAGCCCCTGGTCGCCTTCCCCGCCTACCTGGCCACCCAGGTCGGCTACATCATCGCCCTCTCCCAACTCGACAACACCTCATCGGGATCGCAGAACCCGGTGGGCACCGGCCCCTTCAAGATCGTCTCCTGGCAACCGAACGACCACTTCACCGTGGAGCGCAACCCCCACTACTGGCGCAAGGGCCTGCCCTACCTGGACACCGTCACCTTCAAACCCATCGTCTCCGACCAGTCACGGGAGTCCTCCCTGCGTTCGGGCACCATCGACCTCATGGTCTCCCACGATCCCGGGATCATCGCCGACCTCCAACACGACTCCAGCTTCCAGCAGGTGACCGACCTGACCCAGACCACCGGCCAGCCCGACATGGACTTCATCTGCCTGAACACCACCATCGAACCGACCAACGATCTGACCGTCCGCCAGGCCCTGGCCTACGCCACCAATGCCGAACAGGTGGTCAAGCTCTTCGGCCGCGGCGTCACCGCCGTCAACCAGTCCCTCTTCCCCGAAGGCTCCATCTACCGGGCGGCCGACAACGGCTATCCCAAGTACAACCTGGCCAAGGCCAAACAACTCGTGGCCCAGGCCGCGGCGCGCCACGGGGGAAGCATCACCATCCCCCTGATCGACATCACCGATCCCCGGCAGGCCGAGATCATCCAGGCCCTCGGCTCCATGTGGGAGCAGGCCGGCATGAAGGTCACCCTCAACCAGATCGAACAGGTCACCTACATCTCCGACCTGGTCGAGGGGAAGTTCACCGCCGCCGCCGACGAGCAGTTCTCGGCCCCCGACCCCGACCTCAACTACGTCTGGCTGAGCTCCACCACGGCCTCGGGACCCATCGCCCTCAACTTCGCCCGCAACAAGGACCCCCTGCTCGAAGCGGCACTCCAAAAGGGCCGGACCTCGGCCGACAAGGCGGCCCGGATCGAGGCCTACCAGACCGTCGACAAACGGCTCTCGGCCGACCTGCCCTACATCTGGTTCGGCCGGGCCCCCTGGTCGATCACCGGTAGCGACTCGGTCATGAACTTCGCCGGCCCCATCCTGCCCGACGGCACCCTGGCCCGAGGCTTCGAAGGCGGCGTCTTCAGCCCGGCCCAGATCTGGATGAAGGCCTGAGGCCGGCCCGGGCATGTCTCGTTACATATCGGCCCGGGTCGTCCAACTCATCTTCATCATCTTCTTCATCTCGATCGTCGCCTTCCTCCTCGTCCACCTCCTGCCCGGTGACCCGACCCTCGCCATCCTCGGTCCGAACGACACGGCCCAGGCGCGCGCCGAGCTGCTCAAGCAGCTCGGCCTCAACAAGCCCCTGCCCGTTCAGTACTGGACCTGGATCAGCAACGTCTTCCGCGGCAACCTGGGTGTCTCCTTCCTCACCCACCAGACCGTCTCCAACGCCATCGGTGTGGCCTTCCCCATCGACCTGGAACTGATCATCGTCTCCCAGATCCTCGCCTTCCTCGTCTCCATCCCCCTGGCCCTGGCGGCCGCCCTCCGGCCGAACCGGCTCTTCGACCGGATCGCCACCACCTCCACCTACGGCATGCTGGCCGTCCCCACCTTCGTGGTCGCCGTCATCCTCGTCCTCCTCCTGGCCGTCAAGATCCACCTCTTCCCGGCCACCGGTTTCAATCCCCTGGCCCAGGGTCTCGGCCCCAACCTCAAGTCGGTCCTTCTGCCATCGATCTCCCTGGCCGTCGGATCCGTGGCCATCTACTACAGGCTGCTGCGCGCCGACATGATCGCCACCCTCCAGGAGGACTTCATCACCATGGCCCGGGCCAAGGGTCTCTCCACCCGCTACATCCTGATCCGCCATGCCCTGCGGCCGTCCTCCTTCGCCCTGCTGGCCGGCGCCGGCCTCTCCATCGGATCGCTCTTCACCGGTGCCTTCGTCGTCGAGATCCTCTTCCAGCTGCCCGGCATCGGCTTCCAGCTCATCCAGGCCATCGACTCCCGTGACTACCTCGTCGTCCAGGGCATGGCCCTGGTCGCCGCCATCGCCTACGTCGCCATCAACTTCGGCGTCGACGTCCTCTTCACCTTCCTCGATCCGAGGGTCCGTCGTGCCTGACCCCTCCCTCCCCGACTCCGGCCTTCTCGAGCTCCGTCGTGGTTGACCTCGGCAGCGGCAGCGCCGCCCTGGAGCGGGTCCGGGACTTCGAGACGGCCAAGGGCGTGGCCGAACCGACCACCATCCCCGGCAACTCCAGCTCGGGTCTCGGCCTCGTCTTCTGGATCTCCTTCGCCTGGGTGCTCCTCATGGTCCTGCTGGCCATCTTCGCCTCGGTCCTGCCCCTCAAGGACCCCAACTTCCAGGACTACAACGCCGTCAACATCGGCCCGTCGCTGCATCATCTCCTCGGCACCGACGACCTCGGCCGCGACCTGCTCTCCCGGATCATCTTCGGCTCCCGCGTCTCGCTGATCATCGGCTTCGCCTCGGTCGGCCTGGCCCTCCTGGTCGGCGGCCTCCTCGGCCTCTGGGCCGGTTACCGCGGTCGCTGGGTCGACAGCATCCTGAACGCCGCCTCCCTCGTCGTCCTGGCCTTCCCGGCCCTCCTGGCCATCCTGGTCATCGAGGCCTTCTGGGTCCCCCGCTCTCTTCTCAAGCTGACCATCATCTTCGCCGTGGCCGGCGCCCCGTCGCTCTTCCGGGTCATCCGCGCCACCACCCTCTCTTTCGCCACCCGCGAATTCGTCGTCGCCGCCCGGACCATGGGCGCCACCACCTGGCGCATCCTCTTCCGGGAGCTCCTCCCGAACGTCCTCCCGGCGGCCATCTCCTTCGCCCTCATCGGCGTCGCCGTGGCCATCATCCTCGAGGGATCCCTCGCCTTCCTGGGCCTCTCCATCTCCTTACCGACGGCCTCCCTCGGCAACATCGTCAACGAAGGCGTCCAGAACAACAACCTCTCCCTGAACTCCTTCATCGCCCTCTGGCCTTCGCTCTACATCTTCATCATCCTGGTCGCCCTGAACCTCATGGCCGACCGCCTCCGCACCCGTTTCGACGTCCGGGCCGGCAATCTGTGAGCCCCGACCCCGTGAGCCCCGACCCCGTGAGCCCGGACCCCGTGAGCCCCGACCCGTGAGCCCCCGTCACCGCGGCGTGCCCCATCTCGTCTTCCCCGACGCCAGCGAGCTCGCAGAACCCCTTCTCGACGTCCAGGATCTCCGGACCTTCTTCCACACCGGCCGCGGCCTCGTCAAAGCCAACGACGGGGTCTCTTTCACCTTGGACCGGGGCAAGACCCTCGGCGTCGTCGGCGAATCGGGCTCGGGCAAGACCGTCCTCACCCGCTCCATCATGGGACTGCTCCCGAACACCCATCTGGAGCGCTCGGGCTCGGTCCGCTTCGCCGGCCACGAGCTCACCTCCCTCAGCCCCCAGCAGCTCCGCGACGTCTGGGGCACCCAGATGGCCGTCATCTTCCAGGACCCCATGACCGCACTCAATCCGGTCGTCCGGGTCGACCGCCAGATCACCGAGTCCCTGCGGATCCGGCTCGGCCTCGACCGCCGGGCCGCCCACGACACGGCCATCGCCCTGCTCAGCTCCGTCGGCATCCCGGCCCCCGAGCGCCGGATGCGCAACTACCCCCACGAGCTCTCCGGCGGCATGCGCCAACGGGTCATGATCGCCATCGCCCTGGCCTGTGGACCGAAGCTCGTCCTGGCCGACGAACCCACCACCGGTCTCGACGTCACCCTCCAGGCCCAGATCCTCGATCTCCTGGCCACCCTCCAACGCGAACGCTCGATGGGCATGATCCTGGTCACCCACGACCTCGGCGTCGTGGCCAACCGGGCCGACGACATCGCCGTCATGTACGCCGGCCGGATCGTCGAGCAGGCCCCCACCAAGGACCTCTTCTCCCACACCCGCATGCCCTACACCGAGGCCCTCCTCCGTTCCATCCCCCGTCTGGCCGATCCCTCCCACACCCGCCTCCGGGCCATCCCCGGCCGGCCGCCCGACCTGGCCGCCCTCCCCCCCGGTTGCCCCTTCGCCCCCCGCTGCCCCTACGCCCAGGACCGCTGTCGCGCCGAAGACCCCCCTCCCCGCACCGCCGGTGCCGGTCACCTCTTCTCCTGCTGGTTCCCCGTCGGCTCTCCCGAGGGCGAAGACGCCCTGGCCCGCAACCTCGCCGCCGCCGTCCCCGCCGCCCTGGCCTTCACCGGCGCCGTTCCCTCTGCCGCCACTGCCTCCTCTGCCACCTCTGCCGCCACTGCCACCTCTGCCGCCACTGCCATCACCACCGCTGATCCGGTCGTACCGGCCCCGGCGGGGCCGGCCTCACCGGACCTGACGCCACCGATTCCGCCCGGCACACCGCCGACCTGGAAGGTCGGCCCACCCGATGAGACGACGGGAGCCGAGAACTAGATGGCCGGAAGCGGGACCGCCCAGCTCCGAGGTGACGACCTGCTCCTGCGGGTCGAGCACCTGGTCGTCGAGTTCGGCAAGGGCCAGCACCGGGTCCGGGCCGTCTCCGACGTCTCCTTCGACGTGGCCGCCGGCGAGACCCTCGGCCTGGTCGGTGAATCGGGCTGCGGCAAGTCCACCACCGGCCGCTCGGTCGCCCTCGTCCACCCGCCCGATTCCGGATCGGTCCGCTTCGCCGGCACGGAACTCACCGCCCTCAAACCGCGGGAGCTCCGTCAAGCCCGGACCAAGGTCCAGATGGTCTTCCAGGACCCCATCTCCTCGCTCAACCCCCGCCGTCGGGTCATCGACTCCGTCATGGAGCCGATGGCCATCTGGGGCATCGGTTCGGCGGACCTCCGCAGGGCCAAGGCCCGTGAGACCCTCGAATCCGTCGGCATCAATCCCGGTGACGCCGGCAGCCGCCGGCCCATCGAATTCTCCGGCGGCCAGTGCCAGCGGATCTCCATCGCCCGGGCCCTCATGCTCGAGCCCACCCTCCTCATCTGCGACGAGCCGGTCTCCGCCCTCGACGTCTCCGTCCAGGCCCAGATCCTCAACCTCCTGGACGACCTCAAGCGTCAGCGCGGCCTCACCATGGTCTTCATCGCCCACGACCTGGCCGTCGTCAAGAACGTCTCGGACCGCGTCGCCGTCATGTACCTGGGCAAGCTCTGCGAGGTCGCCCCCCCGGACACCCTCTACCGCCATCCGGCCCACCCCTACTCCGCCGCCCTCCTGGCCTCCATCCCCGAACCCGATCCCTCGGCCGCCTCCTCGGCCACCGCCCCGCTCACCGGGGAGCTCCCCTCTCCCACCGACCCCCCCTCGGGCTGCCGCTTCCGCACCCGCTGCCCCTACGCCCAGGAGATCTGCACCACCGACGAACCGGAGATGCGGGCCCTCGGTCCGGACCACTTCGTCTCCTGTCACTTCCCCCTGCCCCGCCCGGCCGACTCCACCGACCCACCGGCACCCGGCGCCGCACTGGCCGCCCCTGTCGAAGCAGCTCCCTTCAGCCCGGCCTGAACGGCGAAACCTCCGGGCCGTCAGGCCGATCAGACCGATCAGGACGTCAGGCCGATCAGGCCGTCAGACAGATCAGGACGTCAGACAGATCAGGACGATCAGGACGTGAGGACGGGGTTCTCTTCTGTCTGCGGCGCGTGCCACTCCCATTCCCCGGGGCCGCCTCTGATGGCGTAGCCGCCGTGGGTCTTCAGCAGGTGGTGCCAGTGACAGAGACGACAGAGGTTCCACATCTCGGTGGGCCCGTCTTTGATGAAGTCGATCTGGTAGTGGTCGTTCTCGAGTCCCCTGGCCACATGACAGCCGGGAACCACGCAGGTGGGGTCGCGTTCGATCAGCGCCGTCCGCAGCCGGGCCGGGATGGCCCGCTTCATGTTGGCCACCGCCTTCACGTCCACCCCGTCGGTCACGATCACCCGGAGCACGGCCTCGCCGATGGCGTTGGTGGCCGTGGCCAGCGGCACCGGGCCGACTCCCGGGATCTCGCAGACTTCTCCGTCCTCCAGCTCTCCCCGGCGCAGCGCCGCCACGTCCACCCGTAGGTGCATCGTCGTGCTCGGTCTCGGCCATCGGGAGCCACCACCATCACCATCGGCGCCGGAGCAGCTGGCGCTGGCGCTCCTGCCGGTGAGGTTGGTGCCGGTGACGAAGGCGATCAGCGCATCGGCGGCGTAGGCCGCCGGCGACTCCCGCTGCCCGGACTTCCTCGCCTCGGCGAAGATGGCGTTGGCCTCGCTCTGAATGCCGGCCATCAAACGGCCCAGGCCGTCGGGGGTGAGCCGGGCCTCGACCCGGCCGACCCCGTCGGAATCGGTCCACATGATCAGCGACCGGTTCTTCCGGATCTCCTCGTAGCGAACCCGGGCCTCGCTTTCGCCCATGGCCCGGGCTTTCACCCGCCGGCACTCGTCTTTCAGCCCCTTCAGCCCGGAGCGCCCGGCCACGGCGATCAGCTCCTCCTCGGCCGACGGCTTCTCGGCGGCGGTGGCGGCGATCTGCTGCAGCTGCTGCGCCGACAACTCTCCCCGCCGTAACGCGGCGCTGGTGGCCGGCAGCGAGACCAGCCGTTCGGCGGTCTCCATCAGGTTCCGGGCTTCCCCGAGCCCGCTCCCGGTGGTCTGGGCCACCCAGGACTCCGGATTCCGGTAGCCCTGCCTCCTCCACTCCCCGGACTCGGCCGCCCGCCGGGCGAACATCGTCTTCCCGGCCACCGCCGCCCGCTCGATCTCGAGGAACGCCGCGAACACCTTCCCGGCGTCGACCGTTCCCACCTTCTCCGGCTCGACCTCCAAGGTCTCCCGGATCAGGCTCAACGCCTTCTCGAGATCGGCCAACATCATCCAGACAGCCTGTCAGGAGCCTGTATCAGTTACTCCAGGACCATCAACCTCAACTACAACGTGAGCCTCACCCCGCCACTCATGAGAGGTCGACTCATCAGCTGGGCCGGTCCTCAGCCGTCCGCCGTCCGCCGTCAGCCCTCGGTAGGAGCGCCGGGGGCTTCCTCGACGGGGCCGGGTACGGCCTCGGCTCCCGCTGCCGGCGCGGCTTCGGCCACCGGCGCGGCTTCGGGAGCGGGAGCGGGAGCGGCTTCGGCCACGGGCACCTCGTCCACGGGAGCCGGAGCGGGACGCTCGACCCCGGCCGGAAGTTCGGCCCCCTCGGGCGGGGAGCCGTGCTCGGCCACGTACTCGGACCAGGCCGCCTGGGCTTCGGTCTCCGGGGTGAACTCGGTCGCCGCGTAGTCGAAGCCGATGTAGTTGCCGTGCTCGTCGTAGGCGTGCTCGCCGAAGGCCTCCCGGTACTCCTCGGAGACCTCGCCACCCTCGGCCGCCTGCTTGATGGACAGAGAGATCCGGCGACGCTGCAGGTCGATGTCGATGATCTTCACCCAGAGCTCTTCGCCCGGGGTGACCACCTGCTCGGGAAGGTCGACATGGTGGCCGGCCATCTCGGAGATATGGACCAGGCCCTCGATGCCGTCGCCCACCTGGACAAAGGCACCGAAGGGCACCAGCTTGGTGATCCGGCCGTAGACCAACTCGCCCACCTGGTGGGAGTTGGCGAACTCCTGCCAGGGGTCGGTCTGGGTCGCCTTCAGCGAGAGGGAGATCCGTTCCTTGTCGAGATCCACGTCGAGCACCTCGACGTCCACCTCGTCACCCACCGAGACCACCGAGGAGGGATGGTCGACATGCTTCCAGGAGAGCTCCGAGACGTGGATCAGTCCGTCCATCCCGCCGAGGTCCACGAAGGCACCGAAGTTGACCACCGAGGAGACCACGCCCTTGCGCCGTTCCCCCGGCTTCAGGTTGACCAGGAACTCGCCCCGCTGCTCCTTCTGGGTCTCCTCCAACCAGGCCCGCCGGGAGAGGACCACGTTGTTCCGGTTCCGGTCGAGCTCGATGATCTTGGCCTCGATGCTCTTGCCCACATAGGGCTGCAGCTCCCGGACCCGGCGGAGCTCCACCAGAGAGGCAGGCAGGAATCCCCGGAGGCCGATGTCGACGATCAGGCCGCCCTTCACCACTTCGATGACCGGCCCCTTCACGATCCCGTCGGCCGACTTGATCTTCTCGATCGTCCCCCAGGCCCGCTCGTACTGGGCCCGCTTCTTGGAGAGCACCAGCCGGCCTTCCTTGTCCTCTTTCTGCAGGACCAGGGCTTCCAGATGCTCACCGAGGCTGACGATCTCCTCGGGGTCGACGTCGTTTCGGATGGAGAGCTCCCGGACCGGGATCACCCCCTCGGACTTGAAGCCGATGTCCAGCAGCACCTCGTCCCGGTCGATCTTCACCACCGTCCCCTCGACGATGTCCCCGTCGTCGAACTCCACGATGGTGGCGTCGATGGCCTCTTCCAGGGAGGTCCCGTTCAGGTCGTCCTCCACGATCGACCGGGGGATGTAGTTCCCCGATTCGTCGAAACTGCCCATCGGGGTGTTGGAGAGAAGGGCCACGGCACCGGGAACGTCACCGCTGGCCGGGCTTGATGCCCTGGGGGCAGGAGGGCTGGCGGCGGAGGGGGGGGCGATGTCACTTACGCCGGCGGAACCGGCGACGTCGTCGGGCATGAAGTTGTGAACTCGCTTTCAGGATCGGGGCAGCCTCGGCATCGAGAGTGCGTCGGCCGGTCACCGGTGGCGACCAGCCATCAATCCTACCAAAGCCCCTGGCCGAACGGCCCGGCCCCGGGACCGGGCACCGAACGGCCCGGGCCGGGCCGGGACCCGGCAGCTCAGCCCTTGGCGTCGGCCCACGAGCTTCCCCAGGCCGACGAGACCTCGAGGGGCACGGCCAGCCCCACCACCTCGGCCACCGCGCTCAGCACCTCGGGGACGAGGGTCCCGATCTCCTTCTCCTCGGCCTTCGGCGCCTCCACCAGAACCTCGTCGTGCACCTGGAGCACCAACCGGGACTCGAGTCCCCGGTCCTCGAGCGCCGCGTCCAGCCGGACCAGGGCCACCTTGAAGAGATCGGCCGCCAGGCCCTGGATGCCGGCGTTCATGGCCTGCCGCTCGGCCGCCATCCGCAGGCCCCGGTTGGGCGAATGCAGATCGGGCAGCGCCCGGCGGCGGCCGAAGAGGGTCTCCGTGTAGCCCTTGGCCCGGGCCTCGGCCACCGTCTGTTCCATATGGGCCCGGACCGACGGGAAGGCGGCGAAGTAGGCGTCGAGAATCCCCTGGGCCTCGGCCGTCTCGATCCCGAGCCTCTGGCCCAGCCCGAAGGCCTCCATCCCGTAGGCCAGGCCGTAGGAGACCATCTTGGCCCGGTTCCTCTGGGCCCCCGTCACCTCCTCGGCCGGCACCCCGAAGACCCGGGCCGCCGTCGTCCGGTGGATGTCCTGGCCGGCGGCGAAGGCCCCGATCAGGCCCGGGTCCCCCGACAGATGGGCGATCACCCGCAGCTCGATCTGGTCGTAGTCGGCCACCAGGAAACGCCAGCCCTGGCGGGGCACGAAGGCCCGCCGCAGTTGCCGGCCCTCCTCGGATCGGACGGGGATGTTGTGCAGATTGGGCCGGTCCGAGGAGAGCCGTCCCGTCCGGGCCACCGTCTGGGCGAAGCTGGCGTGGATCCGGCCGTCGGGGCCCAGCTCCCCGAGCAGGGACTCCCCGTAGGTGGACCGGAGCTTCTCCACCTCCCGGTACCGCAGCAGCGTCCCCACCACCGGGTGCTGATCCCGGATCCGCTCCAGGGTCTGGGCGTCGGTCGAGAAGCCCGTCTTGGTCTTGCGTCCCGGCGTCAGCCCCAGCTTCTCGTAGAGCACCGTCCGCAGCTGCGGGGTCGAGTTCACGTTGAACTGCTCCCCCGCCTCCTTCTGGATCTCCGCCTCCAGCCGGCTGCACTCGGCCGCGAAGCCGTCGCTGATCCGTCGCAGCTCCTTGCCGTCCACCGCGATCCCGGCCACCTCCATCCGGGCCAGCACCCGGACCAGGGGCCGCTCCACCTCGTCGTGCAACCGGGTCAGCCCGGCCCGCTCGAGCGCGTCGCGCAACGGTGCCAGCACCGCCCCGAGCGCCACCGCCTGCCGGCCCATGGTCAAGCCGATCTCCTCGGCCGCGCCCTCCCCGCCCCCGCCGTCGTCGAGGTCGAGCTGGCCGGCGGCCCGGGCCAGCACCGCCTCGTCCAGGGCGATCCCCAGCTGGGCGTCGACCACGTCCGCCAGCCGGTACCGGCCCGACGACGGATCGAGCAGATAGGCGGCCACCGCGCTGTCCATCACCAGCCCCACCAGATCGATCCCGGCCGGCAGCAGCACCCGCATCAATTCCTTGGCCCCGTGGGCCACCACCCCCGGTCCCCCCGGCCCGAGCAGCCCGGCCAGCCCGGCCAGCACCTCCGGTTCCTTCACCAGCTCGGCCGAGATCCACAGAGCCGACAGATCGGCCCCGGCTCCGGCCGCCGAACCGGCCCCGCCGGCCGCCGAACCGGCCCCGCCGGCCAGGGCCAGGCCGGCCAGGGCCGACCGACCGGGATCGCCGCTCCACAGAGGGGCCAGCGAGATCACGGCGGCGGCGCCCAGAACCTTGAGCGCTCCCGCCACCTCCCCGGCGGTGGCCGGCGACTCGACCGTCACCGCGGCCGGGTCGAAGCCGGCATTCCCGGCCCCGGCCGCCACCCTGGGCAGGGGACTGTCATCGCCCCCCATCAGCGGCGCCAGCCGACTCCACAAAGTGGGCATCTCCAACTCGCCGAAGACCCGCTTCACCTCCTCGGTCTGCCAGCCCCCGATCCCCAGCTCCTCGATCCCGAGGGCCAGCGGCACGTCCCGGACGAGCGGGATCACCTTGGCGTTTCTGCGGACCCGGTCCTCGAACTCGGTCAGGTTGGCCCGGAGCTTGGGGGTCTGCTCGTCGAGGTGGCCGAAGATCTCGTCCAGGGAGCCGTAGGCCGTCACCAACTTGGCCGCCGTCTTCTCCCCCACCCCGGGCACCCCGGCCAGGTTGTCGGAGCTGTCGCCCCGCAGGGCGGCCAGGATCCCGTAGGACGAGGCCGGTACCCCGTAGCGCTCCTCGATCCCGGCCTCGTCGTAGATCACGGTGTCGGAGATCCCCTTCCGGGTATACATCACCGTCACGTAGGGATCCTCGACCAGCTGGAAGGCGTCGCGGTCCCCCGTCACCACCACCACCTTCCGGCCAGCGTCGCGCGCCGCGGTGGCCAGGGTGGCCAGGATGTCGTCGGCCTCGTAGCCGGCCACCTCCAGGGTGGCCAGCCCCAGAGCCTCGAGCACCTGCCGGACCAAGCCGAACTGCGGGATCAGCAGATCGGGCGTCTCGGGCCGGTTGCCCTTGTAGTCCTCGACCACGGCGTCGCGGAAGGTGGGCTCGGGCCGGTCGAAGGCCACCGCGATCCCCGACGGCGAGTGGTCCCGGAGCAGGTTCACCAGCATGGAGGTGAAGCCGTAGACGGCGTTCGTCACCAGCCCGGCCCGGGTGGCCAGATCGATGGGCAGGGCGAAGAACGCCCGGAAGACGAGCGAGTTGCCGTCGAGAAGGAACAGGGGCCCGTCGTCGGCCATCGGCCCCCGACTCTATGCCGCCCTTGTCACACCATCCTCAGGGAGACAGCTCAGGGCGACAGGGAGACAGCCTCAGGGCGACAGGGTGCCGTCGAGCACTTCCTGGGCGATCTCCTTCATCCGGGCCCGCCGGGACATGGCCGTCTTCTGGATGTAGGAGAAGGCCTCGGCCTCGGTCATGGCGTGGTTGTCCATCAGGATCCCCTTGGCCCGGTTGACGATCTGCTGGGTGGCCAGCTTGTCCTCCAGGCTGGCCACCTCATCGGATAGCCGGCCGTGCTCCTCCTCGATGGCCCGGAACTCCTCGAACCGGGCCAGGGCCACCTCGATGGCCGGCACCAGCTCGGAGCGCTGGAAGGGCTTGACCAGATAGGCCGAGACCCCGGCGTCGCGGGCGTCCTCGATCAGGTTCCTCTGGCTGAAGGCGGTCAGGATCAGCACGGCCACCTTCCGGTCGGCCGTGATCCGCCGGGCCGCCTCGATCCCGTCGAGCCCGGGCATCTTCACGTCCAGGATGGCCAGATCGGGCGAGAAGGTGGTCACCAGCTCGACGGCCTCGTCACCCCGGCCCGTCTCCCCCACCACCTCGTAGCCCTCGGACTCGAGGATCTCCTTCAGGTCGAGCCGGATGATGGCTTCGTCCTCGGCTATGACCACCCGTGCGCCCATCTGGCAGTGCCTCTCTTCTTTGTGCCGGTCGACCGGCTCTTGTCGTCGATGGCTCTTTGGTCGGTGGCCGGGCCCGAGACGGCGGCCGGGAGAAGCGCTAGCGCGGTTCGGGCACCAGCTGACCGAGCAGTTCGTCCTGCCGTCGCTCGAGCTCGCCGATGTTGGCCAGCAACCGACCCCGTTCACCGGAGGCGGCATCGGCGTGCCGCTGGGCGCTGGCGTACTCGTGGCCGGCCAACGGGGTCTCGGAGACGAGCGACCGGATCCGGGCGTCGTCGGCCGCGTCGGTGAAGACCAGCAACTGCTCGTCGAGCACGGCCAACTCCTGCCGGGCCCGGACCAGCCGGCTGTGCACGTCGCGCAGCGACCGCTCGACCAGGGATCGGCGCATCGGTCTCATGGCCATCAGGGCAATTCTATGCCCCCCCGGGCCCCGCCAGCCCGTCGGCCGGCGCCGGGCGGTGCCGCTCCGAGCGACCGCCCATTCCCGACGGCCGATCCTACGACCCCCACCGCCGCCCGGATCGGTCCTCGCCGTCGGGGCCCGGCCGGGGGCTTGCTCCCCCGGGAGCGGACGGGGCACCGCTGTAGGCTCCCGGGCCGTGTCGCCCGGATGGCGGAATGGTAGACGCGGGGGCCTCAAAAGCCCCTGTCCTTCGGGGCGTGTGGGTTCGAATCCCACTCCGGGCACCGTGTGATGTCGCGAGACATCGTGGACAGATGTCGCGGGACATCATGGACCATTTGGTGGCCCCATGGGCTGGTAAATCTTCGTCGGGTCCAGGGTCAGGTGGCGGAGGAGTTCCCCGTCGTGGGTCATCACCCGGATACCCATATTGAGCAGCCGCTTCGTGGAAGCTGGCCACCATGTCGGCCGCCTTGGTGATGCCACGGGCTTTGGCCGCCACACACAGCCGGGACTGGTCGTCGATGAAAGCGGATGGAAGAGCTCTTGGGCCGTTTGTGCGGCTCGGGGGTGACAAATCCCCGGCGCACGAGCACCCGCCAGATGGACGACACCGACGGCACCGATCGGTGCCTCTTCGTCAGGTGGTACTGGATCGTGGAAGCACCGGCGTCGAAGCCGTCCTCGGTGAGCGACTTGGGCAACACCACGATCTCGTCCTCAACCTTGTCCGGCACCCTCGTCGGCGACGACCGCACTCGCAACCCCACACGCATGCTCGACCGGTCAGATGGGCCATGCTGAGCTCGGAAGCACCGCGAACATGCGCTGTATGGCGGGCATGGCTTCCAGTGGCTTCAGCTGTCTCACGGGAGACACACGCCGGTGCTCGCTGATTGGGTCTCAGCTGTCGCGGCGGCGATGTCGTCGGCCACCGGTCCCATCGTCAACGCGTAGCCCACCTGGGGATTGCTGGAGGACCTAGCGAACACCACGCCGATGACGGTGCCCGTGGCGATCCCGGTTGTGCCCGTGGGTCGGCCGGTAGCGACGAGGGGCCCTCCGGAGTCGCCCGCTACGACGACGCCACTGAGCTGGTACACGTCCCGGGTGACGACAGCGGTTCCGTACACGTCGAGACCGACGGCGCTGAACCGGGCGGTGACCGCCGCCGAGGCCCCTTGGAGCGCTCCGCCTCCTGGGTAGCCTACGACGGCGGCGGTCGTGCCGCGCGCCACCGTCTCCTTCATGATCGCCAAGGGGGGGTCGACCAATCCGGGCACGCGCAACACGGCGACGTCGAGCCGGGAGTCGTAGAGCACGGCGGTTGCCCGGTGGGCGCCGGTGGCGTCATCGACCTCGGAATTCGCCTCCCCGGCCACCACGTGGGCGTTGGTGAGCACCAGCTGAGGGCCGACGACGAACCCGGAGCCGAGCTTGACGAGTCCGCAGGCCTGCCCGACGATCCGCACCGTCGACCCCCGTGCCGCGGCGACGGCGGCTGCCGTCGCCTGGTCATCGGGAAGCGGTGCCGGGGCCAGCAGGTCTGGTGGCGGGTTCACGAAGACCACCGGGAAGCCGCTGGTCGAGAGAAACGACTCGATGCGCGCCATGACGCTCGGAAAGGCGGGCATGACGTCGTTCAGGGTGCGCAGCACCCGCGACCGCAGCAGTGCGTCGTTTAGGGATGTGCTCGGACTCGAAGCAGCGAGGTTGCCGACGAGCCAGAGCGCCAGGAGGGCGACGAGGACACCGACGGCGATCCCGCCTCCCTGGTCAGCCAGGCGAAGGTGCAGACGCCGCAGCGGCCGGCGGAGGCGGGTCCCCGCCCACTGGCCGGCGCTTCCGAGCAGCAGCCCACCGCCCAGGATCGTCGCAGCCACGAGGGCAACTCTCATGGTGCCGGCCGCCAGGTGGGCCACGGCCAGAGAGAGGAACGACCCGGCCAGGAGCCCGACGAGCAGCCCGCCGAGGCTCAGGACCTGCATGGCCGCGCCGACGCGCCACCCTCGGTACGCCGCCGCCAGGGCAACGGCCAGCACGACGAGGTCGACCCAGCTCATCGGCCCGCCTCGTCGACGCCGTGGTTGATCAGGCGCAGTGCTGGAACGCCGGCAGCTGGTTGTCCTGGGACGCCGACCGGAGGTTGGTGAAAGCGTTGGTCAGGTCGGGGTACGAGCTCACTTGTGGCAGCAGCTGGTCGTACATCGAGATGATTCCTTGCTCGATGCTGACCCCAAGCTGACAGGCAGCCGTCTTGGTGTCGGGGGAGGCCTGACCGGTGAACGGCCCGCTCGGAAGGCTCACATCGTGGTTGGTGGCCAGGCCTTCGAGCGTGGTTATGTGCTGGCTCTCGGCGCTGTAGGCATTGGGAAACGGCCCCACGTCGCCCAGGCGGGTGAGCACGTTCTCATAGCTGGCCTTGGCCGCGTGCACCTTCGTAAGCGCCGTCGTCAGCGCCGTGGCGGCCGTCGAACTCACCGGGCCAATGCTCGTGGATCCCGGTCCCGGAGAAGACGTCGCCGTTGGCCCGGGACCGGCTGACGAGGTACCCGTGCTGCCTGTCCCTGACGGGGGAGTGCTAGAGCAGCCGGCGGCGAGGCCGATGACCACTGTCAACGCCACGCCGGCGAGTGCTCGCATTCGCATATCTCCATCCCTCCATCGCCTGCCGCCTACCTGAACATCGGCTGGCGGGCATGCAGTTCTCTAAGAGGAAACTCCACTCAACTCATTGAAGAGTAGCTCTTCGACGGTGCGGGGTCCCTCCCCGGCTTCGGGACCATCGCCCCAACGAATGAGGTCATGACACCCCGGACGCAATAGCGAACTTCGAGTTCAAAGTCTCTCTGCCTTACGTCAACGGTGAGGAACGCGGGCGCACCGAAAGTCGTCTTCACCGTGAAGCTGCCGGCTGTCATTGCCCGGCGCATCCGGCGAGCGGCCCGGGGCACGGGTCAGAGCATCTCGGCGCTGGTCACCCAGGCCTCGACAGAGTTCCTGGAACGCCACGGGCGTGGCTGAACGTGAGGTCATGGTCGAGTTCGTCTTCGGTCGCGTCGGCGCGCAGGCGTTGACGCATGCCAGAGGCGGCAACTGGTGTATCTCGGCAATGACGTCTTGGGCCCACCGCTTGGCGGCCGAAATAGAAGCCCTGGGCGAACTCGCGGGCCCTGGCCCGCACCGCCTCCGAAGGGTAGGCCAGGGGGCGTCGCGCGCCCGGTGACCCGATGAGTTTCACCTCTCAGCGGCGACCACATAACTCACACCGTGGTCACAGACGCTTGCGGATTCCCCTGGACAGACCGTCATGGAGCCGAGGCCGTGCGGCCGGAATCCCGCTTTCATCTGGACTGCGACGGACCAGCGTGGACGGGGCCGGATGAGATTGCCGGGTGTTCGAATCCCACTCCGGGCACGCACTGTCCCCCGGCCGGTCAGACGCCGTCGCCGGTCAGACGCTGTCTCCGGTCAGACACAGCCGGCCCGGCCGGTCATCAGCTCATTTGCAGGTGCTACCGGCTCCTGTCGTGAAGGTGCCCTGGTCGGAATACCAGCCGTTCACGCCGAGGCTCGGCGACTGGCGGAAGAACCAGGAGAAGAAGGCCAACTCCTGCGGGTGATAGCTGAAGCCCCCGACGGTGTCGGTGATCGTCGTCCCCGACAGGGGATCACCGACCTCCAGGTCGGACTGACACGTCGCCACCTGGCCGACGTGGCCCCAGGCCCGGGCGGCGTTGGTCGTGTACGGGTCGTCCATCCACTCCCCGACCTCGTGGGAGAGCGGGCCCACGTCCGACGCGCCGGCGAAGAATCCGGAGTTGTCGTAGTCCGCCACCGCGTAGGTCTGGCTCCCCGAGGCGTTGTGGTAGCCGAGAATGCAGCAGCCCGTGGTCGGGCTTCCCTGGTATTCGATGAAGTTGTGGACCAGGAAGATCGGGAAGCTGCCCGGCCCGATCTTGCCGGCGGCGGTGAGAGACGGCAGGACGGTGCTCTGCAGATACCCGTCGAACCAGCTGATCTCGGCGGCCCCGCTGCGGCCGTTACCGCACGGCCCGCCGGTCGCCTCGGCGGCGTCGGCCGACGGCACCTTGATCTTGATCTTCTTCAGCACCTTGACCTTCCCCAATGAGACGCCGTAATTGGGACTGATCCCCCCCGGCTGGCTGTACGTCCAGAAGTTGGCGCGCTGGAAGGCGTCGAGGTACTGCCCCGTTCCGACCGCCGTCGCCCCCCAGGTCCAGGGCTGGCTGGCGAACACCGGGGAACTCTCCACCCGGTTCAGCGGCTTCGCCCCGGGGTCACAGCTGTCGGCCACCTTCGGATCGAACTTGTCCCCGTTCGGGAGCACCATCAGCAACGGGATCAGCTCCGCCCGGATCGACGTCGTCCCGGCGCCGGCGATGCTCGGGTCGCTGCCGACCATGGTGTAGCTGTACGTCTTCGCGCCGTCGACAACCGAATTGGTGAACGTGCTCAAGCAGCCGGTGCATCCCTGGCCGTTGGCCGCGTTGGTGGCCGAGGGGTGGATCCCGACATCGAACAGCACCCGGCCGGGGGTGAAGCCCTGCACCGGCGTCGTGGCCGACCTGGCCGGGCCACGGGCGCCCGTCGGACGAGCCGACGCGGCCGCCGACGGCACCGCCACCGCCACCGCCAGGCAGAGACCCATCGACCACACCCGTCGCCTCGGCCACCGGCCCCGGCCCCGTCGCGAACCGGCCGTCGTTCTCCTCATGGACCCCCGCCCCCTGGACCCGTCCACCCACCGGGGCCCACCCATCAGGTTACCGCGCCGAGCCCGCCGGAAGCCGGCGGGCGACGGAGGTCGCTCAGCCCCGGACGTCGCTCAGCCTCCCGGCATCCGGGCTACGGCACCGCTCCCGATGGCATTGTCGAACGAACCCGGGGGTCGGTAGCATTTGGGGAGCGACGGAGGGGGCGGCCATGGCGGGGCACGGAAGGACCGGCGGAGGTCGTGGCGCACGGATCCCGGTGGCGTCGCTTGTTTCGCTCATACTCAGCACGGGCGGCTTCATCGCCATGGCGCCGTCGGCCCATGCCACCACCGTCACCACCTTCACCTGGACCGGCAAAGCAGCCAAAGCGGCCCACGGTGCCGATGACAACTGGTCGGACGGGGCGAACTGGAAAGGGGGGGCGGCGCCGTCGGCACCGGGGCCCGTTGACCTTGCCTTCTCCACGCGCAGCTGTTCCAAGAAGGCGCCGGGCTGCGCCACCAGCAACAACGACATCTCGGGACTCACCGTCCAGACGCTCACCCTCAAGGGAAAGGCGGGCAAGGCGACGGCATCTCCTGCGGCCATCGATCTGACCGGGGATGCCCTCACCGTGGCCGGCGGCATCGACGAGACGACGAAGCTGCCCAAGAAGGGCAGCTTCAGCTTTCCCGAATTGTTCGTCGACCTGCCCGTCCAACTGAGCGGAGACGAGACCTGGAACATGAGCACCGGGGAGGTCGGCTTCGGAGCCCCCGTCACCGGCTCGGTGAACCTGTCGATCGACCTCCAGAATCAGGGCGGGATCGGTTTCGACGCCACCGGGAACACCATCGGAAGCCTCACGGCCTCGGGCCCCGGGCTCCTCTTCATTGCCCCCGGTGCCTCTCTCAATACCGCCGGTAACCCGGTCACCGTGAAGAACGGAAGCATCCTCTACGCGGTCGGCGCCGTGGGTCCGCTCGCCACCTCGAGCGCCGGCGTCGACGTCGGCAACATCGGCTCGCCCTACGGCACCCTCCAGGTCGACGGCACCATCGCCCTCGACAGCGGGTCGAATCTGTCGCTCTACGACCTCACGGCGGGGTCGGGGACTCCGGTTCCCGGAACCGACTTCCCCCAGGTCCTGGCCACGGGGGCCGCGGCCCTGGGCTCGGCCGGCCTCAACGTCTACGCCGATTGCGGTCTTCCCCTCGGTACGGCGTACACGTTGCTCGACGCCTCGGGTGGGCTGTCGGGGACCTTCACCGAGGGCGCCTCCATGCCCTCTCCGGGAACCACCATCACGAGCGGCACGACCGTGCTGGCGCCCGAGGATCTCGCCCACGATGCGTCATGCACCACGGCGACCCCGTCCTATCTACAGTTCGCCTCTACCGCCGACACGATGACAGCCACCGTGGTGGCGGCACCGGCGGCCGGCTCGCGCCACCGCCGGCTCGCCCACCCGCTGCCCGCCGGGGAGGTGGTCGCCGTTCCGCGCGCCGATGGTGGTGCCGGGCTCGAGACTCTTCGGTAGGGTCCTCTTGCGCATCGAGCAGTTCCCCACCGAGAACTGACCGGTGGGGAACCCCGGTTGGCCCACAGGGCCTCGCCGGGAGTTCGAATCCCACTCCGGGGCACCTGTGCGGAGGACGACGGATCGCTACCCCGGGCGCCGACGCGAGAGACGCCACTGGCGGAAGCTGTCACGCTCGTCGAGCTGCCAGTCGTCCTCCAGGCAGAACTCTTTGATGGCCACGCTGGCCCCGTGGTGCTTGTGCGTCGGATTGTCCTGCCAGTCATCGCCCGAGATGACCCCTTTGCGCTTGACCTTGTTCGCCAGGATCCGTAATTCCTGCAGGGTGTGCTCGTACTGGTGCGACGTATCCAGGTAGACCCAATCGAAATAGTGGTCGGGAAAGGTGGCCAGGATGGCGCAGTCATCGCCCACGTGGACGGTGGTCTCTGTGTCTCCTCCGAGTTGCCTGACCACCTCGTTCACCTCGTCATAGGCCTGACGGGTGCTCAGCTGCCCGAATTCGGTGTAGTCACCGCCCCACAGAGGGAAGTGCTCGCCGTGGAGCTCCCACCAGCCGTCGATCAGATGCAGCTCCCGAGGTCGGTTGGTCGTGAAGATGGCCCTGGTGAACTCCCCTCGGAACACCCCGATCTCGGCAGCCACGGCCCGGCGGGGAAGCCCTCGGAGAAAGTCCTCTCTCCGAGGCACATGACCCAGCCGGCGGTGAACGGCCCGCAGGCCCCGTCGAAGGACCTGCTCTGTCGATCGTCGACCCACGGCCGCATCCTAGGGTCGAACCACTCTCGAGACCCGGGGAGTCAGACTCGCCGACCACACCTTCGTGGCCGGTCGACCACTGCGTCTCCGTGGTGACCGGTACCGGGCCCGACTAAACTTTGTCCGGCAGGGGGCGCGGCGTATGGGATCGTCGAATGGCGTGCTGACGAGGGGCCGGCCAAACGATCCGGGCTGTGACCACGACACTTCTTCTCCCCACCGCCGGAACGAAAGGGTCGTGGCGTGACTTTCACGAAAAGAGACACCGGTCAGAGCATCGTCCGGTCGATCGGCTACCGGCGAAGTCTGCTGGCCACGGCCGCGGCACTGGCTTTGGGGGTCATCACCGCACCGCCTCCCACCTCGGCCAAACCCGTGCCACCCAACCAGCCGATCGTCTCCACTGTCGCCGGAGACGGCATCGCGGGATATTCGGGCAACGGCGGGTTGGCCACCGCGGCCGAGGCGAATGGACCCTGTGGCGTCGCCGTCGACAGCAACGGGAACATTCTGTTCAGTGACACCAACAACAACGTCGTCCGCGCCGTGGCTCACTCGACCGGGGACTTCTACGGGCTGAAGATGACCGCCGGAGACATCTACACGGTCGCCGGCAACACCAAGGAGGGTTACCGGGGCGACGGTGGGCCGGCTCGCGACGCGCAGTTCGACACTCCCGACGGTTTGCTCGTGGACAGTGCCGGAGACATCATCATCGGTGACACCACGAACGAGGTCGTCCGGTACATCCCGGCCGTGACCGGTACCCATCTGGGTCTGGCCATGACCGCCGGCCATGTCTACACGGTGGCCGGTGACGGCAACTACGGCTTTTCCGGTGCGGGAGGAAGGGCGAAGTCGGCGGAGCTCGGCTTGGACGTTGTCGTCGGCCTCGCTTTGGACGCAGACGGCAACCTCGTCGTCACCGATGGCGACAACAGCGTCATCTGGGTCGTGGCCAATGCCACGGGCACCTTCTACGGACAGTCCATGACGGCCGGTGACATCTACATCATCGCCGGCAATGGCAACTCGGACTATACGGGCGACGGCGGACCGGCCACGGCGGCCGCACTCGACGAACCCGAAGGAGCGGCCTTTGATACGTCGGGCAATCTCGTCTTCGTCGATGACAGCAACGACGTCACCCGTGTCGTCGCCGAAAAGACGGGGACGTTCTTTGGAAAGAAGATGAAGTCGGGCGATATCTACACGGTCGGTCCCAAATCCGATGCCAACAAGCTGAGCAGTCCTGAAGGTCTGGCCATCGACGACGCAGGCAACGTGGTCTTCGTTGATGCCGGCAACAACATCACCTATCTCCTCGGCGCCAAGAAAGGTGTCGATCAAGGGGTCAACGTCAAGCCGGGGAAGGTCTACACGATCGCCGGGAACGGCAACACCGCCTATACCGGGGACGGCGGGCCGGCACGATCCGCCGCCTTCAACACACCGTGCGGCGTGGCTTCCGACCTCCACGGCGGACTCCTGATCGCCGATAGTGGCAACAACGCGATTCGCCACCTGACGGATTGAGCGAGCCTCGGGGAAACCGGAAATCGCCCGGACCGGTCCTCCGGTGCCCCGGGCTCCCCAGGTGCCCCGGGTCCCCCAGGCTCCCCGGGTCCCCCGGGCTCCCCAGGTGCCGCTTGCACCTCTCGAGACACTCCCGTATCGTGCGGGTCGCCAGGCCGAGGGGATCCCCGGGGTGAACCAGAGCCGGTGCGGTACCGCTGAAGTGAGACCGGTTCCCAGGGACCGGTCTCCTTCGCGTCGGGGATGCGTTCGACCGGCTCGCCGATGACCCTTCCGCCGGAAGGCGACGATGGAGGGACAGGTCCTCGCCCATCCCTCCATCGTCATTCTCCGTCGCAGTGTCCGGTTACCCTCGGGAAGCACCGGACCTGCTGGGGGTCAACCGACGTGATCGCTACCGCTCAGGATCTTGATCGACTTGAGGCCCTTCTTGCCGACGGCGGCACAGAGGTTGGTCAGGTCGATGCTGGTTGTCGCTGTCGCCGTGGACGACCCTCCGTTGTCGGTGCCCGCGTACGACGAACCGGCGGCGACGGACACGCCGCTACCGCCCAACGTGAAGCCCTTACCGCCGGAGGCCACGGAGATGGCGCCGGCCGGGAAGGTGATCACCGTGGGCAGGATCTTGCTCGGAGCCCACTTGATGGTGAACGTGGTGGCCGTGGTGGCGACCGAACCTCCGAAGCCGGCACAGTTCGAGCCGCCGTTACTGGTCGATGTGGAGGAGACCTTTCCCTTCTTGGGCGTGACGGCACCGGTCCCGGAGGCGGTGCAACCACCGATCTTGCCCTTGAATGACGTGGTCTGGGATCCCGAGGTTGCACCGGTCGACGTGATCGGCGTCGAGAACTTGAGCACCCCCTTGACGCTGGTACAGGTCACCGTTCCCGGCGAGGCGGTCTTGCCCTTGGCCGAGGCGACGCCGGTGCCCACCAGGCCCACCGACGCCAGCATCAGGACCACGCCCGTGCCCGCCATCGCTACCTTACGAGTTGACTTCACCGTTCGTGACTTCACATGTCCTCCTCATTGGACTCAATCGAACGAGATCGCACTCCTTCCCATGAGACGATGCTGATGACACACCGTTGCCGGCTGAAGCTGGGTGCTGTCGGTACACCACTCCCGGTCCGTTGACCTGTGATTCGTGTGGAGACGATCGGGGTGACGTCTTCGGTTCGCCCGACAGGTTGTGGCGCGGAAAGTCGGTTTCCTCGAGCCACCATGGGGTTATTGAACCCGATCAGTGTGCACACACTGTCGCTTCCGTGTGGAGACGAGATGGAAACTCGGTCCTGAGGCTCAGACGCTCGGCAGCGTGACCACGAAGCACGACCCTTCTCCTTCGTGGCTCGTCACTTCGACGTCACCGCCATGGGAGCGGACCAACTCCTGTACGACAGCCAGCCCGATGCCGCTGCCGGCGATCTGTCGGACAGATGGCGCGCGCCAGAAGCGGTCGAAGATGTGCGAGATGTCGGCAGGGGAAATTCCCACTCCGGTGTCTTGCACCACGATCGTGGCCCGACGGTCTCGGAGAGCCACGCCAAGCGTGACGGAGCCGCCGGCAGGCGTGAACTTGATGGCGTTGGTCACGAGATTCGTGATGATCTGGTGAAGCCGGGTCGCGTCGCCCAACACCACGACCGGTCGAAACTCACGCATCAGCGTCAGACCGGCGCTGTCGGCGTGGGGCTGCAGGGCATCGGCGGCCAGAGCGGCGACCACGGCCAGATCCACCGGTCGACGGTCCACGGTCAAGACTGCGGCGTCGGCCGACGCCAGTACTTCAAGGTCCTCGACAATGCGCCCCAGTCGCAACGTCTCGTCGTGGAGTGACGACAACGCCGCCGCGTCGGGTTCGATGATACCGTCGGCCATCGCCTCGGTGGCGGCCCGCACGATGGCCAGTGGGGTGCGCAACTCGTGGGCCACGTCGGCGACAAGCATTCGGCGAAGGTGGTCTTCGCGTTCGAGAGCGTCGGCCATCTGATCGAAGGCGCGCGAAAGATCGGCCATTTCACCAGGTGCCCGGAGATCGCCCACTCGGGTGGTTCGTGCCCCTGAGGCCATTGCCCGCGCCGCCGTTATCAACGCCACCACGGGTCTGGTGATCCGTCGGGAGACGACGATACCGGCCAACACTGCCAACACGGCGGCCGCTGCGGCGCTCCACCAGACGGCGGCGGCCAACGTCCGGCGCAAGGTGACGGCCGCGGCCCCGATCCCGATCGGTCCCGTGCGGACCGACACGGTTCCCAACCGAGTCCCCTTCTCGAACACTGGCAGGTCGATGGGCGGGCCCAGAGAACTGCGCCGCACCCGGGTCGGCACGCGCGCTGCTACCAGAGCTCCGGCGTTGTCGCGAACCTCCACGGCCAGACCAGCGTGAGAGGCGAGCGTCAGGGAATCAGACAGGTCGGCTTTCTTCCAGGAATCGGCCTGGGCGTATCGGAGCGCCACCGAGTCGGCGACAGCCATTCCCAGAGCGTTCTCCTGCTGACGCGTGTGTGTTGACACGTCGCCGCTCACCAGGATCCATGTGGACGCCGCGAATAAGCCGAGAGTTGCCAGGGCGACCAGTCCGATCCACAGCGCCAAGCGTCGGGCGATCGGAGACAGGGGGCCGCCAACCCGCCGGTGAACAGACGTCGGTCCGGACCGCTCGAGGGATGGGGAGGCCGGTGGAGACGTGTCCTCGTCGCGCTCAGTCATCCCGAGAGAGGCCGAGCCGGTAGCCGCCGCCGAGAACGGTCTCGATGATGCGAGGGGCTTTCGCATCGCGCTCGATCTTGTGCCGGAGATTCTTGACGTGGGAGTCGACGGTCCGCTCATATCCCTCGAACTCATAACCCCGGACCCGATTGACGAGCTCCAAGCGCGAGTACACGCGCCCCGGCGTTGTGGCCAGCGCCAGCAACAGGCCCCACTCAGTGGGAGTCAGGTCAATCGTCTCGGCATCGACGATCACCTCGCGTCGTGCTTCATCGATGACGAGACACCCCTGGCCGAACGAGGACCGCTCGTTGTGCCCGGAAATGGCTCGACCCCGACGGAGGATGGCTTGGGCCCGCAGCATCAGCTCGCGGGGACTGAAGGGTTTGGTGATGTAGTCGTCGGCGCCCAGTTCCAGGCCACGGATCCGATCGCTCTCCGACGCCTTGGCCGTGAGCATCAGAATGGGCACGTCGGTGAAGGCGCGCAGTTCCTGGGCGACGTCCTCGCCGGGCACGTCGGGAAGACCGAGGTCAAGGATGACCAGGTCCGGCTGTCCCCGTCGAGCGAGGCCGATGCCCTCGCTACCCGATGCCGTCGACAGCACCACCATGCCCTCGCGTTCGAAATACGAGCGCAGGAGCTCCCGGAGCTTGGTTTCATCCTCCACCACCAGCACCGTCGTCACTATCCGCGTCTCTCCACACCCCCATTCTCCCCCGAAAGGCCCGATCATGGCGCCGCGCATGGGCTCCCGGGGGCCGGCAGGCGAGCGATGCGCTCGGTCGTCGGGGGCTGGGTGGTTGGGTGGAGAAGAGCCGAGCGAGTCGACCCTCCCGACGCCGTGACAAGACGACTTTCAGCAGGCCGACCCCAACCGGGGCCACCGGGGACACCGAGAGCGTGCTGGGCGGTCCCGGTGTGCTGTGCCCGTTGCGTCACCGTGGCCGGGAGGCTCGGAGCCATGGTCAGCGCTTCATAGAGCGCCGACGAGCCGATGTCCATCGGGTCGATCCCCAGGCAACCCCCTTGCAGCTCGGCGTGAGGGCTTGGTGTAGCTGATGTGAAGCTTCGGTGGAATTCGCCTTCGCTGCAACGCGACGATGGAGGGACAGGCCCTCGCCCATCCCTCCATCGTCATTCTTCGTCGCAGTTTCCGGTCACCCTCGGAAAGGACCGGACCTGATGCGAATTAGCCGACGTGATCGCTACCGCTCAGGATCTTGATCGCCTTGAGGGGCTTCTTGGCCACGGCGGCACAGAGGTTCGTCAGGTCGATGCTGGTTGTCGCTGTCGCCGTGGACGAGCCTCCGCTGTCGGTGCCCGCGTACGACGAACCGGCGGCGACCGACACACCGCTACCGCCCAACGTGAAGCCCTTACCGCCCGATGCCACGGAGATGGCGCCGGCCGGGAAGGTGATCACCGTGGGCAGGATCGTGCTCGGCGCCCACTTGATGGTGAACGTGGTGGCCGAGGTGGCGACCCCACTCGCGAAGCTGGCGCAGTTCGAGCCGCCGTTAGTGGTCGACGTGGAGGAGACCTTTCCAACCTTGGGCGTGACGGCCCCGGCCCCGGAGGCGGTGCAACCTTTGATAACGCCCTTGAACGCCGTTGTCTGGGATCCCGAGGTGGGACCGGTCGACGAGATCGGTGTCGAGAACTTGAGCACTCCCTTGACACTGGTACAGGTCACCGTTCCCGGCGAGGCCGCCTTGCCCTTGGCGAAGGCGGCGCCA
>DATLQU010000049.1:0-24218 GCA_035535015.1 Acidimicrobiales bacterium
TCGCGATTCCAGTGTTCTGAAACGCGACGTGCGACGTGGAGAAAGAGTGGCTCTCCGTTGCACACCAGCCCTTGGAATTCCTCTGCACCTTCGTTCGAGGTCCGACAGAGTACAAACATCAGCTTGTCACGCATATCGGCATAAGGACGAAGAGCTTCGAACCCGAGATACGGATTCACGGTCGTCCCGTCGACTCCAAAATACTCGAAAGTAGAATCGACATAGCCTCTATTTGTATTGCCAATGTCCCCTCTCTTCGCATCAAGAATGACGACAACTTCTGGGTTCAGATCACGAATCGTCGCAATCGTCTCCTGCAAGGCGCTGATTCCCGCGGGGCCGAATCTTTCGTAGAACGCGATGTTCGGCTTATAAGCCGCAACGATGTTGGAAGTCGCTTCCACGACCGCACGGTTGAATGCCACAATGGTGTCCGTCGCCCTGCCCTGATGAATATGAGGGGGGATGAGATCGATGTCTGGATCTAACCCGACGCAGAGGAACCTGCCTTCGCTCCAGTGGGCTTTGAGCTGGTCAAGGGACGTCAGCTGGGCCACCAGATATCCTCCTGGTACTAGGCGGTGAGAGGGTTCAGGCTGGATCGGTCAGACTCGCTCGGATTGTACATTTCGCTGAGAGCGGGTGCCCGGCCCGTCCCCGCGTGGGAGAGACATCGTCGTTAGGGCCTCGGCTGGGCACAAAGGGCCGCCCAACTTTTAGTCCCAGCAACAAGCCCAACATGACATCGGAGCTTGCGCTATCCACTTGCTACCAGAGGCGTCTCGCGAATCGAAGCGCGCTTGCTTTGAAGGCGCCAGCCGCCGTCTTGCCTCGATGAAATCTTCTTCGGCGCCTTTGGCCCAGTGCAGAGGAGGCTCGGAGGTGGGCTCTCCTCGAGCCACGGGAGGTGATACTCGGCACTACAGATGCCCTTGAGGGACTCGACGGTGTCCCCTCCCTCGCGTCGTGGAGCCTATTGCCGCGAGCGGTCACGCCAGACAAACCGCGGGATTCGTGGCGTACCCCAACTCCTATCGGTCACCATGCGAGTCGGTAATTTCATGCCCACTTTTCCCCAACGACAGACAAACGCTCAGGCCGACGGTCATTCTGGGTCGTCTTCGATTAAACCCCAATAGTCGTCATCTACGGTGAACGAAATGATCTCGACATGGTCTCCAACCCGAGCAGCGTAGAAGGCCATGGCAGGGAAGAATGTGCCAACGGTTGTATAGAAGTGGACACCCGCAGCCGCCTCTGGAGAATTGTCGTACTGGCGTTCGAAGTACGCGACCGCACCGGCCAGTGGGCCACTCTCAAACAGCTCAAAGCGAGGCGTCCCGTCGGCTGACCCGCCGGGCGGATACCGCCGCCGAGCTTCGCCCAGCAGTTCGTCCGAAACCGTTACGCGTTCACGTGAGCGATGGGCAACCACCACAGACCAAATTAGCTGCTGGCCCTTTCTTAAATTACCTGCTTGTCCCTAGTTTCTCGGCGAGCTGTTGCGCGTGCTCACGAATTGCGTCCGTCGCAACGGCCTTCTTCGCAAGGAAGGCGCTGGGGAGAGGAATGTCTTCTCCCTCTTCAACCATCTTCCATCCCATCTCCTGATGAGACATTTCCGACACTTCACCTGCGGTTTTACCCCATAGGGCCGTTACGACCTGATCAACGATTCGCAGCTCGTCCACACTGAAGTAGCTCAGGTTGGGACCACGTAGAGGCACGATCCGATGTAGTGGCCTCCCAAAGTAATCATCGATCCGTAGTTCGGCATCCCCTTGCTCAAGCAGCCTGTCTCGAATGGGCACGAGATGTCTCGGCGCTGGGCCTTGCGGCAGCTTCTGGTAGGCAGCGCCAGTGATCGGGACGCCGTGAGCTCGCATGTGGGAGAACTCGGCGAAGAACAGAATCTTGTTGATCTTGGTCGCCCCACCGGGCGGGTCCGTCAGGATCTTGTCGGCCACGTACAGGATCAGCTCAGCGAGCTTGTCCTCGTCGGGTTCTGCAGGGTCCACTGGAAGGCTCCGTTTGCAATCGAACATACGTTCGATATTATCCACAGGTTGTGCCACCGTATCCGGGACCCTGGCCCGGCATACCTAAGCGCACCAAGGCGCATGCGAGGGAGGAAATGTGTCCGTTTCCGCTCGCACTATCCGCCACATTCGCTCACCGCGTACCTAGGGTGCAAGCGTGGGACGTCCGAAGCTGCATGAGGAGCGGCGGGTAAGCACCCAGGTCCGGCTCCCTGAGAGCCTCCACGAACGTCTTAGGCTGGCCGCGCAGGACCGAGACGTGTCCGTGAATCTGGTCGTGACCAGGGCCTTGGTGGAATATCTGGAACGCCTGGCTCCATCGGAGGTGGTGCTGGCGACCATCAGGCCCGACGCCTACCGGCAAGAGGTCGGGTAGCGGTCCAAGTACAGCGACAACGCCGTCCAGGTCCCCAAGGTCCAGCCGATCGCCTCGAAGGCATCTGACGGCCCTGTGGGCGGTTCCTGATGGTTCCGACTGGTCCACCGGAGCGTCACACTCCCGTCGTAGCCTTCCCGTTGGCACTCGCAACCCGGCGAGTGCTAGATGCTTAGGGAGGGCAACGATGTCGATCCACCAACCCGCTCAGCCCAGCCGAGGCCCCACCGAGGACGCCGTCCGCTCGAAGCTGGGTCGGCTCCAGTCAGCCAAGATACGGCTCCAAAGTCCCAGGAACTCTGCGGTCGGAGGCCGCCCGGACGACGTCCAGCAATTCGCTATGAAGTCGGCCTTCGACTCGATCAACGACGCCCTGCTCGAACTGGCCCAGGCCGTGGATGGCCTCCGCCGGGATACGGGCTTAACCGGGTAGCCAGGTACCCATTCTGGCCTAACCCTGGCCTAACCGGGTGTCCACACGGGTCCACCCACGCCTACGGATACCCAGGCCAGACGACTGAATTCACGCCTACAGGCGGGAATCCCACCGCATTACGAGTGCGCTGCTCTGGCCGACTGAGCTACCCAGGCGAGGCGAGCGACCAGGTTACCTGAGGCCGTTTCCGTCCCGACTACCCGGTCACGGCCGAAAGCCGGACCAGTAGCGCCTCGAGCATCAGAGACTCGTTGGGGTTGCGGACCATCTCCTCGCAAACCGCTTCCACCGCCTCCACCGCGCCCGACAATTCCCGTACCCGCTCGGCCATCCGAACCGCCCCCGACGAGCGCGGCCCGCTCACCTCGGCCACCAGCCGGTCCCGGTACGCACCGGCCAATACCGCCAGTCCGGCCTTCAGCTCATCGGCTCGCATCCGACGTTCCTCGCGGTGCTGACGATCCTCGATCTCCTTGCGGCCCGACACCCCGCGCTCCCCGTTGCGCTCGGCCTGCTCAGCCAGGACAGCCAGGTCCGACGCGTGCCTCTGCCGCAGCGGTTCGACGGCCTCCTCGGCCGCCGCCAGCAACTCGGCGGCCACGCCGGCCACGGTGGCCCCGGTGCCGTCGAGCCGACCGGGCACGTCACGCCAGACGCGTCGTCGGGCGGCGAAGCCGGCGTCGTCGACCAGCAGCCGGGCCCGGTCCACACTGCCCCGGGCGGCGGTGGCCATTTCCCTGGCCAAACCCTCCTCCACCCCCTGCCCGGTCAGCCACGAGCTCAACGTCTCGGGCGCCACCGGCGGCAGGTCGATCCGGACGCAGCGGCTGGCCACGGTCACGAGCTCGGGCGGCACCATCTCGGCCACCATCAGAAAGACGGTGTCGCCCGGAGGTTCCTCCAACGTCTTCAACAGCACCGGTGCCGCCAGCCGGGCCAGATGGAGATCCGACACCGCCACCACCTGCCGTCGGGCCTCGAGGGGCCGACGCTGGGCCAGCCGCACGATCCGCCGGGCGTCGTCGACGGTCACCGACGGACCTGACCGGTCCACCTCGACGAGATCCGGGTGGACCCCGGCCAGCGCCCGCCGGCACGTCGAGCAGGTGCCGCATCCCCGGCGCGGGCACAGCAGGGCGGCGGAGAACCCGCGCACCAGAGCCCTCTGGCCCACCCCGGGCGGCCCGACCAGCAGATAGGCGTGCACCGGTCGGTGGGCCATGGCCCGCAGCCGGTCCACGGCGCCGTCCTGGCCGACCACCTCGGAGAACAGCGCCCGCACGGGAAGGTCGCCGTCAGCCAACCCCGGGTGTCCACCACGAGCCCCGGCAACGGGCTCAGGCCGGCCTGTGCCACCCGCCACCGCCTCGGCGCTCGTCACCGCGCCCCTCCGGGTAGCGCCCCCAGGCGGGCCACCACAGCGGCACTCAGCCGCAGGGACACCTCCTGAACCTCCCCCACACCGTCCACCACCACCCAGTGATCGGGGTCGGCGGCGGCCAGAGCCAGGTAGCCGGACCGGACCCGTTCCTGGAAGTCGTCGCCCAGGCTCTCCAGCCGATCGTCGCGGCCCCCCGCCCGCCGTCGCCGGCCCACCTCCACGGGGACGTCGACCACGACGTTCAGGTCGGGCGCGATCCCTCCGGTGGCCCAGTCGACCAGCCGCCGCAGTTCGTCGACGTCGAGGCCCCGGCCGTAGCCCTGGTAGGCCAGGGTCGATCCCGAGAACCGGTCGGTCACCACCCACCGGCCGGCGGCCAGGGCCGGGGACACCACCTCGGCCATGTGCTGGGCCCGGTCGGCCGCCATCAGCAGCGCCTCCGACCGTTCGGCCACGGGGGGAAGATCGGGATCGAGCAGCAGGCCCCGGAGCCCGGCACCGAGCACCGTGGCCCCCGGTTCCGCCGTCACCGTCACCGTCCCCGCCCTCTGCTGCGCGCCGGCCAGCAGCTCCACCTGCGAGGTCTTGCCGCTGCCGTCGATCCCTTCGATGGCGATCAGCCGGCCGCGCACGCCGGTACCCTCAATCCTTCGTCGCCGGGGCGGCCTTCGTCGCTTTGGTGCCGGTCTTCGTCGCCTTGGCCGCCTTGGTCGTCTTCTTGGCCGCCTTGGTCGCCTTCTTGGCCGCCTTCTTGGCCTTGGCCGCCTTCTTCACCCGCTTGGCCGGCGGACCCGCGGCACGCCGGTCGGCCAGCAACTCAACGGCCCGTTCGTGGGTGATCGTCTCCTGGTCGTCGCCCTGGCGCAGCGAGGCGTTGGTCGTCCCGTCGGTCACGTACGGGCCGAAGCGCCCGGCTCGCAGCACGATCGGCTGCTTGGTGTCGGGGTCGTCGCCGAGCTCCTTCAGCGGTGCCGCCGCCGTCCGCCCCCGGCCCCGCTTGGGTTGGGCGAACAGTGCCAGCGCTTCGTCCAGGCCGACGCTGAACAGCTCGTCCTCACCGGTCAGGCTCCGGGTATCGGTCCCCTTCTTGAGATACGGTCCGAACCGGCCGTTCAGGGCCAGGATCTCCTCCCCCGAGGCCGGGTCCGTCCCCACCGGCCGCGGCAGGGTCAGCAGCTGCAGGGCGTCCTCCAGGGTCACCGTGTCGAGCGCCATCGTCTTGAACAGAGACGCCGTCCGCGGCTTCTCTGCGCCGTCGACCGCCTCGCCCAGCTGCACGTAGGGACCGAACCGACCGGTCCGGACGATCACGGCAAGGCCCTCGTCGGGATGGGTCCCGAGCGTCCGGTCCCCCGACGGCGCCGCCAACATCTCCTCGGCCTTCTCGAGGGTCAACTCGTCCGGCGGCAGGTCCTCGGGGATCGAGGCCCGGTCGTCGTCGCGCTGCAGATAGGGCCCGTAGCGGCCCACCCGGGCCACCACGGCCCGGCCCTCGGCGTCGTCGCCGATGGGGATCGAGTTGACCTCGCGGGCGTCGATCTCCCCCAGATGGGTGGCCACCTCCTCCTTCAGCCCCAGCCGGCCGTGGCCGTTCCCGCCCGCCGCCGCCTTCGCCTTGTCGGCACCGTTGCCCACCGCCGCGGCCACCCCGTCGCCGGCGGCGGTCTCCGTTGCCTGCCTACCGGCCGCCGCGTTGGCGGCGGCGGTGGCGTCGCCGAAATAGAAGCGGGTGAGCCACGGCAGAGCCTCCTGGCTCCCCTGGGCGATCTCGTCGAGGTCGTCCTCCATGGCGGCGGTGAAGCCGTAGTCGACCAGGTTGCCGAAGTGCTGTTCGAGCAGCCCCACCACGGCGAAGGCCGTGAACGACGGGACAAGGGCCGTGCCCTTCTTCCAGACGTAGCCCCGGTCCTGGATGGTGCCCAGGATGCTGGCGTAGGTCGACGGCCGGCCCACCCCCAGCTCCTCCAGGTTCTTCACCAGCGACGCCTCGGTGTACCGGGCCGGCGGCTGGGTGCTGTGCGATTTCGGCTCGATGGCGGTGGCCGCCACCGTGTCCCCCTCGGCCAGCGCCGGCAGCTGCACCTCCCGGTCGGCCAGGTCGGCCTCGGGGTCGTCCGACCCTTCGACATAGGCGCGGAGGAATCCGGGGAAGCTGATCACCTGGCCCGAGGCGGTGAACTCGGCCTCGGAGGCCACGGCCAGTGCCGCCTCACCGACCGGTACTCCGACCAGCCGGATCTGGGCCGAGGTGCCGGTGGCGTCGGCCATCTGCGAGGCCACCGTCCGCTTCCAGATCAGGTCGTAGAGCCGCAGGGCGTCGCCCGACAACTCCCGCTCGGCCGTCTCCGGCGTCCGGAAACTCTCGCCGGCGGGCCGGATGGCTTCGTGCGCCTCCTGGGCGTTCTTCACCTTCCGCTCGTAGCGCCGGGGCTTGTCGGGCACGTATTCGGCTCCGTAGAGCTGCGCCGCCTGGCCCCGCGAGGCCGACAACGCCTCGTCGGAGAGGGTGGTCGAGTCGGTCCTCATGTAGGTGATCCAGCCCTGCTCGTAGAGCCGTTGCGCCACCTGCATGGTCCGCTGGGCGCCGAACCGCAGCTTCCGCGACGCCTCCTGCTGCAGCGTCGAGGTCATGAACGGCGGCGCGGGGCTCCGCCGCAGCGGCTTCTCCGTCACCGACTTCACCGTGAAGGGCCGCTCGACCAGGCCGGTGGCCAGGTTGCTGGCCTCCGCCTCACCGAGCACCCTGACATCACCGCGCCCCGACAGCACCCCCGTCTCCGAGAAATCACGACCGCTGGCCACGGTGGTGCCGTCCACCGCCACCAGGTTGGCCCCGAAGCTCTGAGCCCCGACGCCGTCACTGGCAGCGGCGAAGCTCCCGTCCAGGTCCCACCACGTGGCCGACCGGAACTTCATCCGGGCCCGCTCGCGCTCCACGATCATCCGCGTGGCCACCGACTGCACCCGGCCGGCCGACAGCCTGGGCATGATCTTCTTCCACAGCACGGGCGAGACCTCGTAGCCGTAGAGCCGGTCGAGGATCCGCCGCGCCTCCTGGGCATCGACCAACCGTCGGTCGAGATCGCGCCATTCCTCCACCGCCCGGGCGATGGCCGAGGGGGTGATCTCGTGGAAGACCATCCTCTTCACCGGCACCTGCGGCGAAAGCACCTCCGACAGGTGCCAGGCGATCGACTCCCCTTCGCGGTCCTCGTCCGTGGCCAGATAGACCTCGGAGGCCTGCTTCACGAGGGACTTCAACTTGGCCACCACGTCGCGCTTCTCGGGGGCCACCACGTAGAGGGGCTTGAACCCGTTGTCGACGTCGACGCCGAGCCGGGCCCAGCCCTCGGATTTGTAGGCGGCCGGCACCTCGTTCGCCCGCCGGGGCAGGTCACGGATGTGGCCCACGGACGACTCGACCACGAATTCCGGCCCCAGCAAACCCGCGATCGTCCTCGCTTTGGCCGGGGATTCGACGATCACCAGCGGCTTTCCGTTGCCTTTGGCTCGGGTCGGGGTGGCGCGGTCAGGGGGAGGCACTCTGCTCCGAAGTATGCCCGGATCCCCCGCAGACCGTGACGTCAGGACCCGACGGCGGCCGCCGCCTGGGTCGGCACGGGGTCATTCCCGGAGGTTCCGAGCCCCTCCTCCTCGGCTCCGAAGCCGGCCGACTTCCGCTTGGAGAAGGCGATGGCCCCGGCCAGGATGACGATGGCGGCCCCGGCGATCCCGAGCCGGGCCCCGGTGTGGTGCCGCAGGGTGATCACGGCGGGCAGGATCAGCAGCGACACCAGGTTCATCACCTTGATCAGCGGGTTCAGCGCCGGTCCGGCCGTGTCCTTGAAGGGGTCGCCCACGGTGTCGCCGATCACCGCCGCCTTGTGGGCCTCGGAGCCCTTCCCGCCTTCGTGGCCGTCCTCGATGTACTTCTTGGCGTTGTCCCACGCCCCTCCCGAGTTGGACAAGAAGTTGGCCATCAGCTGACCGGTCAGGATCGCCGCGGCCAGAAACGCCCCCAGGGCCAGATAGTTGATCCCGAAGCCCACGATCACCGGGGTCAGCACGGCCAACAGCGCCGGCGTCACCAGCTCACGCTGGGCGGCCGCCGTGCAGATGGAGATCACCCGGCCGTACTCGGGCTTCTCGGTGTAGTCCATGATCCCCGGATGATCCCGGAACTGCCGGCGCACCTCTTCGACCACCGTCCCGGCCGACCGGCCGACGGCCCGGATGGCCAGCGAGGAGAACAGGAAGGCCACCGACCCTCCGATCAGCAGCCCGATGAAGATGGTCGGGTTTGACACGTTGATCTGCGTGTACTTGGAGTCGAAGAGCTGGGCTCCGGTCAGGTGCAACCCGAGCTGGCTGGCGATCGTCTCCACGAAGGAACCGAAGAGCGACACCGAGGCGATCACGGCCGAGCCGATGGCCACACCCTTCGTGATGGCCTTGGTCGTGTTCCCCACGGCGTCGAGGCTCACCATCACCCGTTCGGCCTCACCGGTGAACTCGCCCGACATCTCGGCCACCCCGGCGGCATTGTCCGAGACGGGCCCGAAGGAGTCCTCGGACACCACCATCCCGGCCGTCGACAGCATCCCGATACCGGTCAGGGAGATCAGATAGAGCGAGAGCTCGACGTTCCCGTGGGCCAGCAGCACCGAGACGGCAATGGCCACGGCGATAGCCAGGATGGCCCAGACCGTCGACTCGAGCCCGAGGGAGATCCCCGACAGCACCGTGGTGGCGGGCCCGGTCCGCGTGGCCTCGGAGATCTCCTGGACCGGACGCCTCTCGGTGGAGGTGAAATGCTCGGTGATCTGGGAGGCCACCAGGGCCAGCACCACTCCGGTGAGCACGGCGTAGAAGGCCTTCATGTAGTGCAGGTAGAAGCCGGCCACCAGCCCCGACCCAGCCACGGTCAACAGTGCCGCGGTCCAGAAACCGCGGTTGATGGGGCCCATGGCGCTCTTGTCGCCGGGCCGGGCCCGGACCACGTAGACGCCGATGGCCGAGGTCACGATCCCGATGGCCGGGATGATCAGCGGGAAGATCACGGCCCGGGCCGAGTGGGCGGCCAGGGAGCCACCCAGGGAGCTGAACGCCGCGTAGCCCAAGATGATGGCGGCCACGATGGTGATCACGTAGGACTCGAACAGGTCGGCGGCCATGCCGGCGCAGTCACCGACGTTGTCCCCCACGTTGTCGGCGATGGTCGCCGCGTTCCGGGGGTCGTCCTCGGGGATCCCGGCCTCCACCTTCCCCACCAGGTCGGCCCCGACGTCGGCCGCCTTGGTGAAGATCCCACCGCCCACCCTCATGAACAGAGCGAGCAGCGACGCCCCGAAACCGAAGCCGACGAGGACGGCGGTGGCCGTGTTCTGGAAGAGAAAGACGATCACGGTGGCCCCGAGCAGCCCGAGACCGACACACAGCATCCCGGTCACCGCTCCCGTCCGGAAGGCCACCTTGAGCGTCCCGGGCAGCTCTCCGCCCCGGGCGGCGGCGGCGGTCCTCACGTTTCCCCGCACGGCCAGGCTCATCCCGATGAAGCCCGTCGTCCCCGACAGAAGCGCCCCACCCAGAAAGCAGATCACCCGGAAGATCCCGGCCGAGGCGAACGAGAGCGCCACGGAGTGGTCGGGCCGCTGGACCTTGGTGGCGGTGAAGAAGATCAGCACGGCCAACGGAACGACCACGATGGCGATGGCCCGGAACTGGCGCCGCAGGAACGCCTCGGCCCCTTCCTGGATGGCCGCGGCGATCTCGCGCATCTTGGGTGTGCCCGTGTCGGCGGCCAGCACACCGCGCATCAGGATCAGGCCCACCACGATGCCGAAGACGGCGGCGGCCAGAGCGATGACGAGCCAGACCTTCTCGGTGCCGGAGAGAACGAAGCTCTGGTACCCCCCTTCAGCGGCCAGGAAGTGGGTCATCGACTGTTGCTCCTCTCGGTTGGTCCCCGGCCGGCAGGGGCCCGGCGGCCGGTCGTGCTTCGGTCAGTGGTCTGTCGAATCGGGGTGGGGGCGGCCGCGGTGACGCGCCGGCGCCCGGAGAACGGGGACCGACGATACTGACTCCACGCGACGACGGGCAAGGAAGCTCTCCTCGGCCCCTGAGTCCGGCGTCAGCTGTGGGCGTCGACCCCTTCGGTGTCGGGACCGGCGATCAGCTCGTAGTCGGGGTTCAAGATGGCCAATCGACCCTCCCAGGCCCCCACCGTCCCCTGGGCCACCAGCCGGGCCCCCTGCTGGATCCCCGGGATCCGCCGCCGGCCCTGGAAGACGAGCAGGATGGCCCCCGAGCCGTCGACCAGGGTGCACTCGAGGTTCGGGGTCGGCGTCCGGGTGGGCACCCGGATGGACCGGACCCGACCCGCCACCCGGACCCGGCCCCGCCAGCTGGCTCCGGCGATGGGCGTCGTCCCTTCGGCCTGGGCGCCGAGCTCCTCCTCTATCAGCTGTGCCCCGCGCGCCACCCGCTGGGCGCCGCGGGCCGCCGCATGCTCGAGCAACCGCCGTCCCCGTTCTTGGGAGTGATGACGGGTCAATTGGAACGGGACGATGGTGGCGTTCACGTGAGGCAGCTGGCCGACCCCGGCGGCGATCCGGTCGGCACTGCGGTCGTGCAGCAGCCGGCGCCAGCCGGCGGCGAAGCCCCGGCGAGGGAGCAGGATCGTCAACTCCGTGGTGCCGTCGCTCGTGCTCTGGGCGGCCAGCTCCAGCGCCGCCCGGGCCAACCGACGGTCGGGGCACTCGATGATGTCGAGGGGCAGCCGCGACAACCCGAGCCGGCTCCAGTCGGCCTCGAGCTCCGCCGCCTCGGCGGGGTCGACGGCGAAATGCACGGCCCGCAACTCGTCGGGCGAGAGCGTCCGGGCGTACTGCACGGCGCGCGCCGTGGCCAGGTCCATCCGGTCGATCAAGACGAGCACCACGTGTCGACGCAACACCGGCGCCTCGCAGGCCATGGCCGCGTCCTGTTCGAGTTGCCTGTCCTCGTCCACGTACTGCCGGTGCAGCCGGATCAGGGCGAGCACCCCGAGGGGCAGCAGCACGATGACGACCCAGGCCCCCTCTTTGAACTTGGTCACGGCGATGATGATGTCGACGATGAAGGCCAGCACACCGGCGGTGCCGTTGATCGCGGCCCGACGTTGCCACTGTGACTCTCGGCTCGTCAGGTGATACTTCACCATCCCGGCGCCGGCGATGGTGAAGCCGGTGAAGACACCGATGGCGTAGAGCGGGATCAGGCTGTCGACGCGGGCGTCGGTGATGACCAGCAAGGCGATGGACACGACGGTCAGCACCATGATCCCGGTCGAGAACACCAGCCGGTGGCCGCGCCGGGTCAACTGTCGCGGCAGGTAGGAGTCGTCGGCGGCGAAGGAGGCAAGGAAGGGAAAGCCGGTGAAACTGGTGTTGGCCGCCAGCACCAGGATGAACATGGTCCCCGCCTGGAGGGCGATGAACAGCGAATGGCCGAGCACACCGTTTCCGTAGACGTACTTGGCGATCTGGGCCACCACGGTGGGCGTCCCGAGGACCCGGGGCACGGGATGGACGACCGACGCCAGGAAGGCCACGCCCATCACCAGTGATCCGAGGATCACACTCATCAACACCAGCGTCTGCCGGGCGTTTCTCGACTCGGGCGGCCGGAAGACACTCACCCCGTTGGAGATGGCCTCCGTTCCCGTCAAGGCGGACCCTCCGGCGGCGAAGGCCCGCATCACGATGAAGAGACTGGCCCCGAGCAGAAGCCCTCCGCCGGGCGTGCCGATGTGCACGTGGTCGTGCTGGTGCAACGACTGGGCCTGGAGCTGGCCGAGGACGTCCTTCACGATGCCCACGACGATCAACACCACCATGTTGACGATGAAGAAGTAGGTGGGCACGGCGAACGTCCGGCCCGCCTCGCGGATACCCCGCAGGTTCCCGTAGGCGATCAGCACCACGAATCCGATGGCGATCTCCACCGTCCACCGGGTGAGCCCCGAGTACACCGACGTGAGGGCGGCCACCCCGGCGGCCACCGACACGGCCACGGTCAGCGTGTAGTCGATCAACAGCGACACCGCCGCGATCTGGGCCACGTTGAGTCCGAAGTTCTCGCGGGCCACCACGTAGGCGCCGCCCGCCTTCGTGTACACCTTCACCACCTCGAGATACGACAACGTGACGAAGAGCAGCACGACCACGACCGCCGCGCTCACCCCGATCACCAGTGAGAACGCGGCGACCCCGATGTACCTGATCAGGTTGAGCAGGATCTGTTCGGTGGCGTAGGCCGACGACGAAATCACGTCCGACGACAGCACGGCCAGCGCCGTGGGCTTGCCCAACCGCTCGGTCGACTGCCGTTCCGAGGCCAGCGGCGGGCCCAGCACGGCGTTCTTCAGCCGGTAGCGCAGCGTCTCGGGCAGACCCGGCGTGTCGAGCGAGGGCAATGCCTGCGGCGCCACCCGCCGGTCACCCGGTCGGGCGCGCCGGGGCGAGGCGGAGACCTGGGCATCGTCGGGAGCAGGCACCTCCGGGCCGGCGGTGCTGGAACCGGCGGTGGTGGGCGGCGGAGCCTCGTTCACCCTCTCAGGTAAGCACATCACCCGCCGGGTCCGGCCACGGTGGGGACGGCGCCCGGAAGGTCATGAGAAGGTGACGCGTCGGTGATGAGAAGGCGATGAATTGTCATCCCCGCCGGGGCCGTGTTGCATGGAGCGGGTGCACATTGTCGTGGTCGGATGCGGGAGGGTCGGTTCCGGACTCGCCGTCGACCTCGCCGAACAGGGCCACAGCGTGGCCATCTTGGACAAGGTGGCCCGTTCCTTCCGCCGCCTGCCCGCCGCCTGGCCGGGCACCACGGTGGTGGGCTCAGGCTTCGACCGCGACGATCTCGACCGGGCCGGGGCAGCCACGGCCGAGGCCCTGGCCGCCGTGACCAGCGGGGACAACTCGAACATCCTCACCGCCCGCATCGCCCGGGAGAACTACGGCATCTCCAACGTCGTGGCCCGGATCTACGATCCCCGCCGGGCCGAGATCTACCAACGACTGGGCATCCCCACCGTGGCCACCGTCACCTGGACCATCGACCAGGTCCTCCGGCGCCTTCTGCCTCAGACGGTCACCGGTGAGTGGACCGATTCCACCGGTCAGATGGTCCTGGTCGAGCATCTCCTGCCCGAGGCCTGGGCGGGCAAGCGTCTGGACGACCTGAGCCTGGCCGGCCAGGCCAGCCTGGTGGCCGTCACCCGCGCCGGTGTACCCCGGCTCGACGTCGCCACCGTGGTGGGCCAGGAGGGCGACGTCCTCCACGTGGCCGTGATGAAGAGCGCCATGAACGATCTCGAGAACCGGATCGCCACCGGCACGGCCGCCACCGGCCCGGCCGAGGGGCGCAAACGCTCGTGAAGGTCGCCATCGCCGGAGCGGGGAACGTGGGGACGGCCATCGCCAAGGACCTGGCCGCCAACGGTCACGACGTCCTGCTCATCGAGAGGGATCCGGATCTGGTGGAGCGACTCCGGGGATCGCTGGACGTCGCCTGGGTGGCGGCCGACGCCTGCGAGGTCAGCTCGCTCGTCGCCGCCGGCATGGCCAACGTCGACGTGGCCGTGGCCGCCACCGGAGACGACGAGGACAACCTGGTCATCTCCCTTCTCTCCAAGCAGGAGTTCGCCGTCCCCCGGGTGGTGGCCCGGGTGAACCATCCCGCCAACCAGTGGTTGTTCAATGAATCCTGGGGCGTCGACGTCTCGGTCTCGACCCCCCAGCTGCTCACCGCCCTGGTCGAGGAGGCCGTCTCGGTGGGGTCGCTCGTCCGCCTGCTCCAATTCGAAGGGGGCTCGGCCAACCTGGTCGAGGTCACCCTGGCCCAAGGATCCCCGGCCGAGGGCATCGCCCTGGCCGACCTCGAGATTCCCCGGGACGCCACCATCGTGGCCGTGGTCCGCCAGGACCGCCTGGTGGTGCCCCGGGGAGACACCGTCCTGAACGCCGGTGACGAGGTTCTGGCCCTGGTCATCGGCGATGCCGAGGATGCCGTCCGACGGCTTCTGGTCGGTCCCTGACGAAGGGCGACCGTAGACTTGTCGGAGTGGAGGCGGCCTTCTTCGACCTGGACAAGACAGTCATCGCCCGTGCGTCGATGGCCGCCTTCGGCCACACCTTCTATCGGGGTGGCCTGATCTCGAGACGCACCGTCCTGCGTGCTCTCGTCTCCCAGCTCGTCTATCTCCATCTCGGGGCGAGTGAACAGAAGCTGGCCCGGATCCGTGAATCGGTTCTGGCCATGACCCGGGGCTGGGACCAGACCCAGGTGTCGAGTCTCGTCCGCGAGGCCCTCGACGAGGTCGTGGAGCCCATCATCTACGCCGAGGCCATCGACCTGATCGACCAGCACCGCGCTGCCGGGCGCCGGACCTACATCGTCTCCGCCTCACCTGAGGAGATCGTCCAGCCCTTGGCCGAGTACATGGGGGTCGACGGGGCCATCGCCAGTCGGGCCGTGGTCGATCTCGACGGCCGCTACACGGGGGAAATGGCCTTCTACAACTACGGCCCCTTCAAGGCCGACGCCATCCGCTCCCTGGTGCTCTTCGAGGGTATCGACCTCGGGGGCTCCTACGCCTACAGCGACTCGTACACCGATGTCCCCATGCTCGAGGCCGTGGGCCACCCCGTGGCCGTCAACCCCGACAGGGTGCTCGCCCGCCTGGCCCGCGAACGGGGATGGGAGATCCGGCAGTTCTCGCGACCGGTCCGCCTGCGCGACCGGGTGCCCGTGCCCAACCTGCCGACGGCCGCGGCTGTCACCGGAGCGGCCCTAGCCGTGTCGGGGGCGGCGATGTTGGCGTGGCGACTCAACCAGCGGCGAGCCGCCAGCTGACACCCGATGGCCGGGGTGCCGTCCGAGAGCGGGCGAAGGCCAGGCCTCCGCCCGGTGACTCAGGCTTCGCGCAGCCGCTTGGCGGCGACGAATCCGAGGGCGACGAGAATGGCGAGGATCAGCAGCTTCTTCACGGTTGGGATCCTACCCAGATGCCGCCGGGGCTGCCCGCCGGTCCCTGACCGGGAAGAAGGCCGCGCTGCGTCCGGGCCGGTGACCATTCTCCGCTCATAAGGACAGGAGGGTCTCCGCTCATAAGGACAGGAGGGTCGGCCTCCGGTCCGGTACCCGGATCAGACGGTCAGCAGGTCGCGCGCACCCGTGTCGGACGACGGGTGGCGGAGCTTCGACATGGCCCGGGCCTCGATCTGACGGATCCGCTCCCTGGTCAGGTTGAAGTGCTCGCCCACCTCTTCCAAGGTCCGGGGCTCACCACGGTCGAGCCCGAAGCGCAGACGCAGGATCTCGCGCTCGCGTTCGTCGAGCGGCGACAAGAGCCGGTTGATCTCGTCGGGCAGCAACGACGTGGCCGCCACCTCGAAGGGCGACTCGGCTGAACGGTCTTCCACCACGTCGCCCAACTCGGCGTCGCCGTCCTCACGCAGAGGCTCCGACAGCGAGAGCGGCTCGGCCCGGAATCGCAGGGCTTCGATGAGCTTGTCCTCGGGCATCTCGACCTCGGCGCCCAGCTCGGCCAAGGTGGCCGGCCGACCGTACTTGAGCTCGAGGCGCGCCTGCGCCTTCTGGACGCGGGCCAACGTGTCGCCGGCATGCACCGGAAGCCGGATGGTCCGGCCGGTGTTGGCGATACCCCGGGTGATGGCCTGACGGATCCACCATGTGGCATAGGTGGAGAACTTGAAACCCTTGCGCCAGTCGAACTTCTCGACGGCGTGCATCAGACCCAGGTTCCCCTCCTGGATCAGGTCCAGCAAGGGCAGACCCGATGCCTGGTACTTCTTGGCGATGGAGACAACCAGACGGAGGTTGGACTGCACGAAGGTCTGCTGGGCGTTTTCCCCGGTCTGGATCTTCCGCTTCAGCTCGCGACGTTTGGATGGTGTGACGTCTTTCGCCTTCCCGGCTCCGAGTTCCCGCTCGGCGTCACGACCGGCCTCGATCGTCTGCGCCAAACGGACCTCGTCATCCTTCGTGAGCAGTGGATACTGCCCGATGTCCGTGAGGTACAGCCGTACGAGGTCTTCCTCGTCGCGCTCGACGCGCTCCTTCGCCAACGTCCTTCAGTCCTTCCTCGGTCCCCTCCGGCGGGTGCCTGCCGGCAGGACAAATGGAGTCCCCTGCTCACGCACCTGTCGGTCTGCCGCGGCCCGGATGTTCCGGAACCACGGACGTAGGTCGCCTGTGGATATCAGTTTACCGGCGACGTCAAGTGGCCCTGCTCACCGATGAGCCCGACAACCGTCGGGGCCGACGACAGCCACCGGTTCGGGCGCCCACCGCCGCCGTGTCGGCCCTTGTGGCGGCCCCATTCGACCTGACCGGCCTTCCGTTCGGCCTTGCCCGATCAGACTGCCGGTCAGGCTTTCGGCTCCTGTCCGGGCCAGGGCACCAGGCCCGGCCCCATCCCGGCCAGCACTTCTTCGAGAATTTGTTGATGCGCAGTGACAACGGCGATGTCGTGAGGCCGGTCGACCAGGGTCTGCACCAGAGTCTCCATCGTCTGCCACGCTTCGATCTCGTCGCGTATCACTAAACGTAGTGTTCTGACCACAGGACCGTCGGCCACCGGTGCGCTGCGTCGGAGGTGGAGGCCGTAGCCGGCGATCAGCCGGGGCAACACCACTCGGGCCAGGCTCACCAGCCGCAGCAGAGTCCCGCCGGCCGCCGGCGCCTGACCCGGTGCGCCGCCGGCCAACATCCCGAGCAACCGGTCGACCTCGGCGCTGGGGGGAAGCGTCAACGTCGCCGGATCGAGCGTATCGAGCACCGGGAGCCGTTCTCCCCAGAGCTCGGCATGCCACGCGTGCTGCCGGCTGTAGATGTCGAACACCAACTGCGCCTCGTCGACCGGCTCCGACGTCACCCATCCCCCGAGGACCTCGAAGAGACGCCGTTCGATCCACTGGTAGGAACCGACCGTCCGCCCCTGCGCCTCCAACGGCAGCGCGCCGGCGGTCGACAAACCGTCACCACGGGTGCCCCCCACGGCCAACGTCATGGCCTCGAAAGGGTCACCGGCCACCGGTACCCCTCCCATCCGGTGCACTCTCGACCGGCTCCGTTTCGACTTCGCGATAGCGGTTGGTGATGGGCATCCGCCGATCCTTGCCGAAGGCCTTGGCCGTGATCCTCACCCCGGGCGGCGACTGTCGTCGCTTGTATTCGGCTCCGTCGACCAGGCGGGCCACCCGGGTCACCACGGCGCTGTCGAAGCCGGCGGCGGCCACTTCGGCCACTGACCGGTCGTGGGCCACCAACGCCTCGAGCACCGGATCGAGAA
Organism: Acidimicrobiales bacterium; assembly: GCA_035535015.1. GTDB lineage: Bacteria > Actinomycetota > Acidimicrobiia > Acidimicrobiales > UBA8190 > Palsa-661. The sequence continues at coordinate 17,587 of DATLQU010000049.1, forward strand.
TCTCGTAGTCGGGCAGGCTCTGGTCGTCGCGCTGATCGGGCCGCAGTTCGGCCGACGGTGCCTTGGTCAGCACCGCCTCGGGGATCCACTCCTTGCCGGCGACGGCGTTGCGGTACCGACACAGCCGGTAGACGAGAAGCTTGGGCACGTCCTTGATCACGGCGAAACCACCAGCCGAGTCGCCGTAGAGGGTCGAGTACCCGGTGGCCAGCTCGCTCTTGTTCCCGGTGGTGAGCACGATCCAGCCCCGGGCGTTCGAGACGGCCATCAACAGGACGCCACGGATCCTCGACTGCAGGTTCTCGTCGGTCAGCCCGGCCGGAGGGCTCCCGATGACCGACGACAACAGCTCCGAAAGAGCGATATGGGCGGCCTCGATGGGCACCGTCCGGAGGTCGATGCCCATGTTCTCGGCCAGCGCCGAGGCGTCACCCAGAGAGCCCTTACTCGAGTACCGCGACGGCATGGCCAGAGCGTGGACATGCTCGGCGCCGAGGGCGTCCACCGCCACGGCGGTCACCAGAGCCGAGTCCACGCCACCCGAGAGCCCGACGACGGCGTCGACGAATCCGTTCTTGGCCAGGTAGTCGCGGGTGCCGAGAACGAGCGCGGCGTAGACCTCGGCATCGGGGTCGAGCGGCGGCGCCAACGGTGGCGCGGGGCGCGCCTCGGGGTCACGGGCCACGCTGCTTATGGCCACCACCGGGAGCTCACCACCATGGGCCGGCGCCACGGCGTCATCGCCCTCGGCGCCGTCGGGAACCTCGATGTCGACGGTGAGGATGGTCTCGGAGAATTGCCCGGCGGCGGCCACTACGGCGCCGGTGCGGTCCATGACAAAAGACCCACCGTCGAACACGAGCTCGTCCTGACCACCGACCTGGTTCACGTAGGCCAGGGCACAACCCGCCTCCGCCACCCGTTGGCGGGCCACCACCAGACGGTCCTGCCGCCGGCCGATGGCGTAGGGCGAGGCGTTCACGTTCACCATCAGCCGGGCCCCACCGGCGGCCTGGGCGGCCACGGGGCCGGCGGCAAACCACAGGTCCTCGCACACCGACACCCCGACGGCCACGCCCGCCACTTCGAAGAGCTCGAGCTCGGACGTCCCCGGCGCGAACCACCGTTCTTCGTCGAAGACCCCGTAGTTGGGGAGCCGACGCTTGTGGTACACGCCGAGCACATCGCCGCCGGCGCACACGGCCAGGGCATTGCGCAGCCGGCGGGGCGCGCCACGGATGGCCGCTTCCCGGGCCACCACGCCGGCGCCGTCGGCCCGGGCCACAGCATCGGGAACGCTCTCGGGTCCCACGACGTCCACGAATCCCACCAGGGCCACACATCTCGACGTGGCCGAGGCCACCCGTTGCAGAGCCACGCCATTGTCGGTCACGAACGCCGGCTTCAGCAGAAGGTCTTCGGGCGGGTAGCCGGTGATGGTCAGCTCAGGGAAAGCGGCCAGGTCGGCGCCGTCCTCTTCGGCCCGGGCCAGCGAGGCCAGGACCTTCTCGACGTTGCCATCGATGTCACCGACGACCGTGTCGATCTGGCACAGAGCCACCCGCACGCGAGCCACTCCCGGATCCTACCGGGACGCCCCGAGAGTCCCGGCGAAGCACCCCGCCTGGCATGCTGCGGTCGTGCGCAGTGTCCTACCCGAGGCGCTCAGTGGCGCGGCCGAACGCTCGGCCGCTCCTCACGCCGTCTCCGTCGCCCTGCGTCGCATCATCGAAGAGCATCCCGACATCGTCGACCGCCTTCTCGACGGGCACGAGCCCAGCGCGCTGGCTCGTGTCTTCATCGCCGTCGCCGCCGCCAGCAATGCGCTCGGGCGGCTCTGTGCGGCGGACCCCCTCGCCCTGGACGTCCTCGACACGCTCGACCACCCCGTGGTCATCGACACCATCGACGAAGTCGCCCTGGCCCGGTCCAAGCGTCTCGAACTGCTGCGCATCGCCGGGCGCGACCTCCTCGGCCTGGCCACACTCGAGGACGTGGGCCGGGGTCTGGCCGACATGGCCGCCCGGGTCCTGGAGGGCGCCTGGCTGCTGGCCACGGCCGACAGCACTGTCTCGGGCCTCTCCGTCATCGGCATGGGCAAACTCGGAGGCGTCGAGCTCAACTATGCGAGCGACGTGGATGTGATCTTCGTCACCGACGGCGCCGATGGCGACGGGGCCGAGTACGACAAGGTGGCCCGTGACCTTCTCCGCATCGCCCGTGGGTGCTTCCGCGTCGACGTCGACCTGCGTCCCGAGGGACGGTCTGGCCCCCTCACCCGGTCTCTCGACGGTTACCGCTCCTACTGGAACAAGAGGGCTCTGGCGTGGGAGTTCCAAGCCCTTCTGAAGGCCCGTCCCGTGGCCGGCGACGTCGAACTCGGTGTCCGCTTTTCCGGCTCCGCCGACGAGGCCACCTGGAACAGAACCTTCAGCGCCGACGAGTTGGCCGAGCTCCGAACGATGAAGGCGCGCGCCGAGGCGGACGCCTCGCGATCGGGCCTGGCCGGCCGCGAGATCAAGCGGGCGCCCGGAGGCATACGCGACGTCGAATTCGCTGTCCAACTGCTGCAATTGGTGCACGGGCACCACGACCCCGACATCCGGGACCGTTCCACCCTCGGCGCCCTGAACGAACTGACCGCCGCCGGATACGTGAGTGCTTCCGACGGCGTCATCCTGGCCGATTCGTATCGCTTCCTGCGCACCGTCGAACACCGCCTCCAGCTGGTCGAGGAGGAACAGACCCACGCCCTGCCCACCGACCCCGCCGGTCGGACCCGGCTGGCCCGGGTGCTCGGCTTCGCTGACGGCCCGAGCACCACGGCGACGGCGTCGTTCGACGACACCCTCCGTCGTTGCCAGAGTGAGGTCAGGCTCATCCACGAACGCCTCTTCTTCCGGCCGTTGCTCGAGGCCTTCGCCGCCCTGGCGCCGTCACCCGTGGGGCAAGACGGTGCCGGTCCACTCACCCCCGTCATGTCGGCCGACGCCGCCGCCCGGCGGCTGACGGCATTCGGCTTCAGTGACGCCCGTCGAACCCGGGCCGCCGTCGAAGAGCTCGCCGGGGGGCTCACGCGCGTCTCTCGCCTCATGGGCCAGCTGCTCCCGCTTCTCCTCGACTGGCTCTCCATCAGCCCCGATCCCGATCTCGGGCTTCTCGGTCTGCGGAGCCTTGTCGTCCGCAGCCATCACCGCGCCCTGGTGGTGACCACCTTCCGGGAATCGCCCGAAGCGGCCAGGCGTCTCTGCCTCGTCCTCGGATCGAGTCGGGTCATGGCCGAAGCCATCGAGCACAACCCTGAGCTGATCGCCAACCTCGACGACGATCAGGCGCTCGCCCCCGAGTCCCGGTCGGCCCTGGCGGAGGGGGCCATCGAGCGCCTGCAGCGACCCGGTGACGAAGGCCGGCGGCGGGCTCGACTGGTCCGACTGGCCCAGGACCACACGCTGCGTATCGCCACCCGGGACCTTCTCGGCATCGACGACATCGCCAGCACCGGCGCCGCGCTGACCGATGTGGCCGAGGCCGTCCTCGAAGCGGCTCTCGACCACGTCGCCCCCGAGGTCTCGTTCTGCATCGTGGGGATGGGGCGTCTCGGAGGGGCGGAGATGTCCTACGCCAGCGATCTCGACGTCCTCTTCGTCTTCGACGACGACTCTCCCGGGAGCCACGACCGGGCCGAAGCGGCGGCCGAAGCGTTGTTGCGGTTCGTCCACGGCCCGAGCCCCTCGCAACGCGTCGCCACCTTGGACCTCGGTCTGCGTCCCGAAGGCGGTCAGGGTCGGCTGGCCCGCGACCTGACCGGCTACGAGGCGTATTTCGACCGCTGGGCCCAGACCTGGGAGCGCCAGGCTCTTCTCCGTGCCCGCATCGTGGCCGGCGACCGCACCCTCGGCGAACGCTTCTTGGCCCTGGCCCGCCGATTCGTCTGGGACCGACCCCTCACCGACGGCGACATCGCCGACATCCGCCGCATGAAGGCCCGGATCGAACGCGAGCGCATCCCGCCGCGCGAAGACCCCCAGTTCCATCTGAAGCTCGGCCGGGGGTCACTGTCGGACATCGAATGGACAGCCCAGCTCCTGCAGCTCCGTCACGGCGTCTCGGCCACGGGGACCATGTCGGCCCTCGACGCCCTCACCGGCCACGGGGCACTGGCCGTAGCCGACGCCGAGAGACTCGGACACGCCTACCGTTTCCTCGAGCACACCCGGAACCGTTGGCATCTCGTCGGATCGTTGCCCGGAGGGACGCCACCGGGAGACTCCTTGCCCACCGAGGCGCACCAGCAGTCGAGCCTGGCCCGCAGCCTCGGCACCTCCCCGGCCGCCCTCCGAGACGAGTACCGCCGGGTCACCCGCCGGGCCCGACGCGTGGTCGAGCGCCTCTTCTACGGGATCGATTAGCCCGGCCATTTCGCTGAGCGAACGCTGATCACGCACGCCGGTGCTGGCCGCCCACGCCCGCTCCCGGCTGCCGGCGAGATGGCCGAGGCCACCGGCCTGACGAAGGCCATGAGCGAGGCCATGGCCCCGACGGTGAAGCGGCGGCGGCGTCACGGCCCCGGGTGCGCCAGCTCTCGTCGCAGGATCATGCGGGTGCCTTGGGGCCAGGCCGACAGGTCCGACCCACTCGGTGAGCTCGGCCACCTGGGCCCCGTCTCTCGCTTCCAAGTCCCCGGCCATGGCCTTCATCCAGGCCGATTCAGGTAGCTCGGATATGGCCAAACGGATGTCTTCTCGCCGTCCGCCAGGGTCAGCGGCCATGGGCGAACTCCGGGACATCCGACAGCGGGGTACAGCCTGGGTCTCGGCGCGAAGCGACCCGGAACCTGGGGTGCAGGAAATCCGGGGTCGTCTTCAGCTTGGGATTAAACCCTCGCCCTATGTCCCAGCGACCTCTTTGATCTTCAACTCACCGGCCTTCGTTGCCACCTGACGCATCTGCCGGATGAGTTTGCGCATCCGGCGATCGTTGGCGATCCACTCCTTGTACAACGTCGCCTCCTGCGCCGTCAGCCGGCGGGTGACCGTCTTGCCGTTGATCTTGGTGGTCCACTGGTAATAGGGGCCGTGCGGCTGGGGCGGGTCGTCGTGACATTTGCAGCCGGCCGTCCCGCATTTCGTGTAACGGCGGGTCACGGAGCCCGAGGAGATGAACCCGACCTCGGCCAGCTGGGCCGCCAGCTGGCGATAGCGACGCTCGTAGTCCGCCAGTCGCCCTGTGGTCGTTGCCTTGGCCATGGCGTCAAGTATCCCCGATCGAGAGCCAGACAGTAGTACTACTGTCTGGCCATGGACCCCACTGCCCATGACCAGGACCTGCGCCAGCTCCGAGACCTGCGGACCGAGCTGTATGGATGTCTGACCAAGTGGGGCGACGCCCTGTTCGAGCTCTGTGACGCGGCGCTGTGCGCCCCGGGGGCGCTTCACTCGGTGCCCGCTCTGAGCCTCGAGCCGACCTTCCGCCGGTCCCACGGCTCGCTCTACAAGGCCCTGGCCCGGGGTGAGATTGATGGTGAGCGGCTGCGACGGTTGCTCGTGGCCAACCGGCCCAAAGACTGGCCGGAGGTGTTCGCCGTGGACGCCAGCGTGTGGGACCGCTGTGACGCCGAATGCAGCCCTGAGCGGGGCTTTTACTATTCGGCCTCCAAACACTCGGCCGGCCAGCCCATCGTGGCCGGCTGGAGCTACCAGTGGATCTCGCAGCTCTCGTTCACGCCCGACAGCTGGACGGCTCCTGTCGACGCGCTGCGCATTTCGCCCACCACTGACGCCACCGACGCCACCATCGGTCAGGTCCGTCGTGTGGTGGAGGCTCTCGGACCCAAGAAGAAAGTGGCTCCGCTGTTCGCCTTCGACGCCGGCTACGACCCCATCGCCCTCGGGTACGGGCTCAGAGATGTACGGGCCCAGGTGCTCGTGCGGATCAAATCCGACCGCGTCTTCTACGACGATCCCCGTCCCCGTCGTGCACCGACCAAGGGCCGCCCTCCTCGCCACGGACGGCGCTTCAAGCTCTCGGACACGAGGAGCGCACCGAGGCCCGACACCCAGATCCAACTCGGTGATCGTCGCTACGGAACGGTCCGGGTCCGGGCCTGGCACCACCGACACCCGAAACTGGCAGCCCGGGGCCGATGGGCCGGATCCGAAACTCCCATCATCCGGGGCAGCGTGATCCGGGTCGACGTCGAACATCTCCCGAACCCCGTCGGGCGCACCAAGAAGACGCTGTGGCTGTGGTGGTCAGGGGCCGGTGAACCTGATCTGGAACTGTGTTTCCGTGCCTATCTGCGCCGTTTCGATATCGAACACGCCTATCGATTCGTGAAGAACACCCTGGGGTGGACGTCACCGTCGCTGCAGACGCCCGAGCAGGCCGACCGGTGGACATGGATCGTCATCGCCGCCTACACCCAGCTCCGATTAGCGCGCCATCTCGTCGACGACCTTCGCCTGCCATGGGAACGCCGCCTGGATCCGGCACGACTCACCCCGGCGCGGGTTCGTCGAGGGTTTCGTCGACTTCGTGCAACACTCGGCACTCCCGCCAGTCCACCGAAATCCGATACGCCTGGTCCGGGCCGTCCGAAAGGCACACGAACGGGCCCACTCAAGCGCTATCCG
>DATLQU010000050.1:0-57653 GCA_035535015.1 Acidimicrobiales bacterium
GCGTCTGGGTCGAGCGGCGTCAGGGTCGAGCGGCGTCAGGGTCGAGCGGCGTCAGGGTCGAGCGGCGTCAGGGTCGAGCGGCGTCAGGGTCGAGCGGCGTCAGGGTCGAGCGGCGTCAGGGTCGAGCGGCGTCAGGGTCGAGCGGCGAGGAGGCGGTCCCGGACGGCCGGGTCGGTGGCGGCGTCGATGGTGGTCCAGGCCATGGCCAGAGCGCCGTCGGTGAGGGCGAGCTCGGCCGAGGGGCCGAGACAGGCGGCGGCGAACTCGGGTTGGTGGTTGACGGCGCCGTGGGCGTCGACGCCGATCATGGGATGGATGGAGGGAAGGGCGAGAGAGACGTTGGCCATGTCGGTGGAGATGGTGGGCTTGGCCGAGCCGTCCTCGTCGGCCGAGTAGGAGCGACCGAGGCTTTCGGCATTGGCCCGCCAGAGGGCGGTCAGGCCGGGGTCGCCCTGAAAATGGGAGTAGGTGGGGGAGAGGTCGGTGATCTCCAGGGAGGCGCCGGTGGCCAGGGCGCCCGCTTCGAAGCAGTGGAGGATCCGCGGTCGGAGCCGAGCCAGGTCCTCGAGGGAGGGGGCCCGGACCATCCAGCGACCGTTGGCCTCCTTGGGGACGATGTTGGGGGCGTCGCCGCCCTTCTCGACGATGCCGTGGACCTGGTCGCCGGGACGGAGGTGTTGGCGGAGAAGTCCGATGGCGACCTGGGCGACCACGAAGGCGTCCCCGGCGTTGACCCCCTTCTCCGGTGAGGCCGAGGCGTGGGCGTCGCGGCCCCGGTAGGAGACGGCGAGGTGATCGACGGCCAGGCAGGTGGCTTCGAGCCGGTCCTCGGGCCAGGGGTGGACCATCATGGCCGCGTGGGCCGGGTCGAAGGCGCCGCGCTGGAGGAGAAAGACCTTGCCGCCTCCGCCCTCTTCGGCCGGGGTGCCGAGGACGGTGACGGTGAGGCCGAGGTCGTCGGCCAGGGGGGCCAGGGCCAGGCCGGCGCCGACAGCGGAGGCGGCGATCAGGTTGTGGCCACAGGCGTGGCCGATGCCGGGGAGGGCGTCGTATTCGGCGCAGATGACGATGGAGAGAGGGCCCGATCCGATCCGGGCCCGGACAGCGGTGGGGAGGTCGTAGGCGCCGGTGGTGACCTCGAAGCCGCCGGCCGCCAGGGTCTCGGCCACCGCCTGGGAGGCGGCGAACTCTTCGAAGCAGAGCTCGGGCCGGTCGTGGATCCGGGTGCTCAGAGAGAGCAGGTCGGGCCGGGCCGACTCGAGCCGGCGGCGGGCCTCGGACTTGAGGGGTGAAAGGTCGGAGCTCACTCGATGACGGCGATGACGTCGCCGGGGCCGACCGAGTCTCCCGCCGAGACGCGGATCTCCTTGACCGTTCCCTGCTTCTCGGCATTGATGGAGTTCTCCATCTTCATGGCCTCGAGGACGCAGACGGTCTGGCCCACCTCGACGGCGTCGCCGACGGCCAGGAGGACCTTGACGATGGTGCCCTGCATGGGGACGAGGACGGTGCCGGAGCCGGTGCCGGCCATGGCCGTCCGGGGCTTGAGCGGCCGGCCGCCGGTCCGGCCGGTGCCGGGAGAGGAGGCGGCGGTGTCGGGGACCCAGAGCTTGACCGCGTAGCGGCGGCCATCGACCTCGGCCGTGACTTCGCGCAGCACCCGGGGCTCCGGATCGTCGGTGAGGGCAACCCCGTCGGCGGCGGGGGTCGGTGAGTCGAAGGAGGCGGGGTCGAGACGCTCCTCGACCCAGTTGGTCGAATGGGAGGCGTCGATGAAATCGGGGTGGGAGAGGATGGCCAGGTCGGCCGGGATGGTGGTGGCGACGCCGGTGATGGCCGTCTCGGCCAGGGCCCGGAGCATCCGGCGCCGGGCCGCCTCGCGGTTGGGGGCCCAGACGACGAGCTTGGCGATCAGGTTGTCGTAGTACTGGGAGACGGTGTCGCCCGACTCGTAGCCGGCGTCGAGCCGGACGCCGGGACCGGCCGGGGGCCGGAAGCCGGTGATGGTGCCCGGCGAGGGGCTGAAACGGCCGGCGGTGGGGTCCTCGGCGTTCAGGCGGACCTCGATGGCGTGACCGGTCCGGGTGACGCTTTGCTGGGTGAAGCCGAGGGGTTCGCCCGAAGCCACCCGGAGCTGCCATTCGACGAGGTCGAGGCCGGTGACCAGCTCGGTGACCGGGTGTTCCACCTGGAGCCGGGTGTTCATCTCCAGGAAGAAGAACTGGCCGGCCTCGTAGAGGAACTCGACCGTGCCGGCGTTGACGTAGCCGCAGGCCCTGGCCACGGCGACCGCCGCCTGACCCATGGCCTGGCGGACCTCGTCGGGAAAGTCGGGAGCGGGGCTCTCCTCGATGAGCTTCTGGTGCCGGCGTTGGCAGGAGCAGTCGCGCTCTCCCAGCCAGACGGTATTGCCCTGGCTGTCGGCGAAGATCTGCATCTCGATGTGCCGGGGCCAGGCCAGATAGCGCTCGAGGTAGATCTCAGAGCGACCGAAGTAGGCCTGGGCCTCGCGTTGGGCCGACTCCATGGCCTCGGCCGCCTCGGCCGGACCGGCCACCACCTTCATGCCCCGGCCGCCGCCACCGAAGGCGGCCTTGATGGCCACGGGCCAGCCGAACTGCTCGCCGAAGGAGACGACCTCGGCCGGGTCGGTGACGGGCTCGGTCCGGCCCGGGACGCCGGAGACGCCGACGGCCTGCGCCGCGCGCCGCGAGGAGATCTTGTCCCCCATGAGATCGATGGCCTCGGGGGGAGGGCCGATGAAGGCGACGCCGTCGGCCGTGATCTGGCGGGCGAAGTCGGCGTTCTCGGAGAAGAAGCCGTAGCCGGGGTGGACGGCGTCGGCCCCGGAACGGGCCACGGCCTCGAGGATGGCCGGGGTGTTCAGGTAGGACTCGGCCGCCGTCTGGCCACCGAGGGGATAGGCCTCGTCGGCCAGCCGGACGTGGAGCGCGTCTCGGTCGAGCTCGGAGTAGACGGCCACGCTGGCCACCCCGAGCTCCCGGCAGGTCCGGATGACCCGGACGGCGATCTCACCACGGTTGGCGATCAGGACCTTCTGGAGCACGCACTCTCCTCCGACTCAGAACCGGTTGGGGACACTCGGCAGGTTGGAACACGAGGCCCGGGGCGGGCCATTCGGGAAAACCCAACACTGGCACGGCCCGTAGGGTGACTGCCATGTCCGCAGGTACGAGCTTCGGCGAGGTCCGGCGGTTCGCCGAGCTGGACTCGACCAATCGGTACCTGCTCGACGAGGCCCGGGCGGGAGCGCCGGCGGGCCTGGTGGTGGTGGCCGGGCACCAGACAGCCGGCCGGGGTCGGCTGGGACGCCGGTGGGAGGCGCCGGCCGGGGCCAACCTGCTCGTCTCGGTGCTGCTGCGGCCGAGACTGGCCGTCGAGGAGCTGCACCTCTGCTCGGTGGTCATGGCTCTGGCGGCCCGGACGGCCTGCGCCCGGACGGCCGATGTGGAGGCCCGGCTCAAATGGCCCAACGACCTGCTGGTAGGGGAGAAGAAGATCGGCGGGATCCTGGCCGAATCGGTGGCCGATTCGGTGGCCGACGGCGCCGGGCCGCCGACGAAGAGCGGACCGGCGAGACGGGCCGTCGTGGTGGGGCTGGGGCTGAACGTCGCCTGGCCGGCCCCGGAAGGGCAGCCCGGTCTGGTGCCGCCGACCGTCCCGGCCGACGAGGGCACCGCCCCGACGGGAGGTCTCGGGGCGGCCAGTTCCCTGTGGCGCGAGAGCGTCCGGCGGCCGGAGCCGGCCGAGCTTCTGACCGTCCTGCTGGCCGAGCTCGATCTGCGGCTGGGCGAGTTGGAGAGTGCCGAAGGTCGGCGGCGGCTGGTGGCCGAATACCGCGGCTGTTGCGAGAGCCTCGGCCGCCAGGTGATGGTGATCCTTCCGGGGGAGAGGCTGACCGGTTCGGTGGTGGACATCAGCGTCGAGGGGCATCTGCTGGTCGACGTGGGGGTCTGTATCAGGACGATCACGGCCGGTGACATCGTGCATCTGCGCGCGGGGCCCTGAGAGGGCCTCTACGATGTCGCCCCGTGCATCTGCTCGTCACCGGGGGGGCCGGCTTCATCGGCTCCAACTTCGTTCGTTACTGGGTGGAGCACCACCCTGATGACGCCGTGGTGGCCTACGACGTCCTGACCTACGCCGGCAACCGGCCCAGTCTGGCCGACGTGGAGGACCGGATCTCCTTCGTGCAGGGCGATATCGGCGATGGGGAGCAGGCCCTCGAGACGATGCGGAAGCACTCGATCGACACGGTCGTCCACTTTGCCGCCGAATCCCACAACAGCCTGGCCATCTTGGACCCGGGTCTCTTCTTCAAGACCAACGTGCTCGGGACCCAGACCCTGCTCGAGGCGGCCCGGCACGCGGAGGTCGGTCGTTTCCACCACATCTCGACGTGCGAGGTCTACGGGGACCTGGCCCTCGACTCCGACGACTCCTTCTCCGAAGACGATCCCTACCGACCCCGGACGCCGTACAACGCTTCGAAAGCGGGCGCCGATCATGCCGTGCGGGCCTATATCGAGACCTTCGGGACCGAGGCCACGATCACCAACTGCTCGAACAACTACGGCCCGTACCAATTCCCCGAGAAGGTGATCCCGCTGTTCTGTGCCCGGGCCCTCGACGACCAACCACTTCCTCTTTACGCATCCACGAAGAACCGGCGCGAATGGCTGCATGTCGTCGACCACTGCCGGGCCATCGAAGCCGTGCTCGAGCGCGGCCGGATCGGCGAGACCTACCACGTCGGGTCCGGGATCGAGGCGTCCATCGAGGAGATCGCCGACGCCGTACTGAAGACACTGGGAAAGCCCGACTCCCTGAAGGAGATCGTGCCCGACAGGCCGGGCCACGACCGGCGGTACCTGCTCGACTGCAGCAAGATCCGCAGCGAGCTCGGTTGGGAGCCTTCGGTGCCCTTCGAAGAGGGGCTGGCCGAGACGGTCCACTGGTATGCGGCCAACCGGGGCTGGTGGGAGCCGCTGCGGAACCGGGCACCGGTGGTCGAGAACTCCTGGGGCAGCGGTGCCGGCGGGACCGCCGCCCCGGCCTGAGAGCCGGCCGACCGTGCGTGTGCTCGTGACCGGGGCCGCCGGCCAGTTGGGCCGCGACCTGGTCGACGTCTTATCCGGTGCCGTCCCGGCGGGCGGGCGGGTCCGCCGGGGGTCCGAGAGGGGATCCGCCGTCGAGGTGGTGGGCACGGACCGCCGGCGGCTCGACGTGACGGACCGCAGCGCCGTCGGCTCGCTTCTGGAGGCGATCCGTCCCGACGTGGTGGTGCACTGCGCGGCCTGGACGGCGGTCGACGCCTGCGAAGCTGATCCGGACCGGGCCTTCGGCGCCAACGCGCTGGGCACCCGACACGTGGCCGAGGCGGCCCGGCGCCAGGGCGCCCATGTCGTCTACATCTCGACCGATTACGTCTTCGACGGCAACTCGCCGCGGCCCTATCTCGAGTGGGACAGCCCCCATCCGCTGTCCGTCTACGGACGGTCGAAATACGGAGGGGAGCAGGAGCTCGACGCCGCGTCGACCATCGTCCGGACGTCGTGGGTCTGCGGAGCCCACGGCGCCAACATGGTGGGTACCGTGCTGCGGCTCGCCGCCGGGGACGGCCCGCTGCGCTTCGTGGACGACCAACGGGGGAGTCCGACGTTCACCGCCGATCTGGCCGAAACGGTGGCCTTGCTCGCCTGCGAGCGGCTGCCCGGTGTCTTCCACGTGACCAATCAGGGCGTGGCCTCCTGGTACGAATTCGCCGGCGCCGTGCTCGGGGCCGCCGGTCTCGACCCGGACCGGGTGCAGGCTATACGGACCGCCGAGCTCGATCCGCCCCGTCCGGCGCCCCGGCCGGCCAATTCCGTTCTCGAGAACGCCGCCCTCCGGCTCACGGGGCTGGCTCTGCTCCCCGACTGGCGCGACGGCCTGGAGCGACTGGTCTCGGTGCTCGGCGCCCCGGTGTCGTCGTGATGGTTCCCCTGAGCGACGCCCCCGACCCGACCAAGCTGGTCCTGTCGGTGATCGGGGCCGGCTACGTGGGGCTGACGACCGCCGTCTGCCTCTCCCATCTGGGCTACCAGGTCTGCTGCGGGGAATTGGACGAGGAGAAGGTGGAGCGGCTCTCGCGCGGTGAGCCCACCATCTTGGAAGACGGACTGGCCGAGCTGCTGAACGAAGGCCTGGCGTCGAAGAGGTTGCGTTTCGTGGCGGGAGCGAAGGCCGCCGTCGAGGGCGCCGGTTTCGTCTTCCTCTGCGTTCCCACCCCCCAGCGGCCCGACGGCTCGGCCGACGTGGACGTCCTTCAGTCGGTGGCCCGGGAGATCGGTCCCCACCTGGCCCATGGGGCGGTGGTGGTGAACAAGTCGACCGTTCCGGTGGGATCGGCCCTGCTGGTCGAGCAGCTTCTCGACCGACCCGGGGTGCCCGTCGTCTCCAACCCGGAGTTCCTCCGGGAGGGCTCGGCCGTCCATGACTGCCTGCATCCCGACCGGATCGTGGTCGGCTCCGACGACCGGGCGGCGGCGGCCCGGGTGGGTGCGCTCTTCGCCGCCACCCAGGCGCCGTTGATCGTGACCGATGCGGCCACGGCCGAGACGATCAAGTACGCCTCCAACGCCTTCCTGGCCACCAAGCTGTCCTATGTCAACGCGGTGGCCAACATGTGCGAGGCGGTGGGGGCCGATGTCCGCGACGTGCTGCTCGGTATGGCCTACGACCACCGGATCGGCTTCGACTATCTCCGGCCCGGTCCCGGTTGGGGTGGCTCCTGTCTGCCCAAGGACACCCGGGCCCTTCTCTTCATGGCCGAGTCCGGCGGGTACGAGTTCCCGCTGCTGCGGGAGGTGATCCGGACCAACGAGACCCAGTTGTCCACGGTGATGACCAAGATCCGCGCCGCCGTCGGGGGGTCTCTCGACGGCCGCCGGCTGGCGGCCTGGGGCCTGACCTTCAAGGCCCGGACCGACGACCGCCGGGACTCGCCGGCCGTCGAGATCGTGAGCCGGATGGTGGCCGAGGGTGCTCTGGTCCGGGCTTTCGACCCGACGGTCGGTGGTGTCGTTGCCGAGCTTCCCCATGGCGTCGAGATCTGCGCCGACGCCTATGCGGCCTGCGAGGGCGCCGCCGCCGTGGTCGTTCTGACCGAGTGGGACGAGCTCCGCTGGCTCGACTTCACCAAGGTCCGGGCCTTGCTGGCCGAGCCGTCGGTGATCGACGCCCGGAATCTGCTCGACCCGACGGCGCTGCGCCGGATGGGCTTCCGCTACTCGGGGGTGGGCCGGCCGTGAGCTCCTCCGGCTCCGGAGGCCGGCGGGTGGTCGTGACCGGCGGGGCCGGATTCCTCGGATCCCATCTCTGCGATGCCCTCCTGGCCCGTGGTGACCGGGTCCTCTGTGTCGACGACCTGTCGACGGGCGTGATCGAGAACGTCTCCGGCCATGCCGGGAATCGCTCCTTCGAGCTGCTCGTCTCCGACGTCAGTGCGGCTCTCGAGGTCGAGGGCCCGGTCGACGCCGTCCTCCACTTCGCCAGTGCCGCCTCGCCGCCTGACTACCTGGCCCGGCCTCTCGAAACCCTGGCCGTGGGGAGCGAGGGCACCCGGCGCGCCCTGGCCCTGGCCCGCCATCACGGCGCCCGCTTTCTGCTGGCCTCCACCAGCGAGGTCTACGGCGACCCGCGGGTCCACCCGCAGATCGAGAGTTACTGGGGCAACGTCAACCCCGTCGGCCCCCGGTCCGTCTACGACGAGGCCAAGCGGTTCGCCGAGGCCCTGACCATGGCCTTCAGCCGGACCCACGGCACCGATGTCGGGATCGTCCGGATCTTCAACACCTACGGGCCGCGACTGCGACCGGGCGACGGCCGGGTGGTCTCGAACTTCCTCACCCAGGCCCTCGAGGGCCGGCCTCTCACCGTCTACGGCGACGGCACCCAGACCAGGAGCCTCTGCTTCGTGAGCGACGAGGTGGCCGGCATCCTGGCCCTTCTCGACTCCTCTCTGCCGGGGCCGGTGAACATCGGCAATCCCGACGAGTACACCATGCTGGAGTTGGCCCGGATCGTGCTCGATGTGACGGGCTCGTCATCGGAGATCGTCCATGCCCCGCTTCCCCAGGACGACCCCAGCCGGCGCTGCCCCGACATCTCCCTGGCCCGGCGGGAGCTGGCCTGGGAGCCCGTGGTCGGCCTTCGCGACGGCCTCAGCCGGACCGCCGCCTTCTTCTCGGCCGGCTGATCCCGAGCAGGGGAACCGGGGCACGGGTGGGGAGGTCGACGGTCGACGCCGGGGGGGCGGAAGGGGCCATGGCGGGCCGGAGCGACCATGATGGGAGCCCGTCCGGTCCGCTGGTCGGCGGCCGACGACCACGCGAGGGGAGTACACGATGATGGACGCCGGACACGAGCCGCACCTCTTCCGGAGCCTGTCGGTGATCGTCCCCGTCTTCAACGAACGGAACACGGTGGCCGAGATCATCAGGCGGATGCGGGCCGTCACCCTGCCGGTCGACATGGAGCTCGAGGTGGTGGTGGTCGACGACGGGTCCTCCGACGGCACCGAGAAGGTATTGGCCGCGCTGGAGGACTCCACCGTCCGGGTGATCAATCACGGGGCCAACAAGGGCAAGGGTGCCGCCATCAGGACGGGCCTGGAGAACGTCCGGGGAGACCTCGTCCTCGTCCAGGACGCCGACCTCGAGTACGACCCTGATGACTGGCCCCGGCTGATCGATCCGATCCTGAAGGGCAAGGCCCAGGTCGTCTACGGCAGCCGGTTCACCGGTGAGCGCAAGAACATGTTCCCCTCGCACTGGCTGGGCAACCGCTTCCTGACCCTGGCCACCAACATCCTCTACCAGTCGACCCTCTCGGACATGGAGACCTGTTACAAGCTCTTCGACCGACGGGTCCTCGAGGGGATCACCATCGTGAGCCAGCGTTTCGAATTCGAACCCGAGATCACGGCCAAGGTTCTGCGACGGGGCTACCGGATCTACGAGGTGCCCATCTCCTACGCCGGCCGGGAGATATCCGAGGGGAAGAAGATCTCCTGGCGCGACGGGATCGGCGCCATCATCGCCCTCTTCCGCTACCGCTTCACCCGGCGGATCTGACCGATCCGAGCAGAAAACCGATGGCAGGAGCGGTCGACGCGGACGTCCGGCCGGCGGTGGCCGTCGTGGTGGTGAACCACGATGCCGGAGAAACTCTGGCCGCCTTCCTCGAGACCCTCCGGTCGGAGAAGGTGAGCGAGGTGATCGTCGTCGACAACAACTCGTCCGACGGATCCTCCGACGGCGTGGACCTCGATCCGACGGTCCGGGTGGTCAGGACAGGTGTCAATCTCGGTTACGGCGCCGGCGCCAACCGGGGACTGGCGCTGACCGACGCCGATCTCGTCCTCGTCTCCAACCCCGACGTGGCCGTCCACCCCGGTGCGCTCTCGGCTCTGGCCGCCGCTTTCGCCGCCGACCCCACTCTGGCCATCGCCGGTCCCCGCATTCTCGAAGCCGACGGCCGGCGCTACCCGTCGGCTCGTCGCTTCCCGTCGATGACGGTGGCCGCCGGCCACGCCCTTTTCGGCATGATCTCGCCCGGGAACCGGTTCAGCCGCCGTTACCGGATGACCGACCTCGACTCCTCGTCGAACCGGCCGAGCGATCGATCGGCCGGCATTGCCGTCGACTGGGTCTCCGGCGCCTGCTTCATGGCCCGAGCCGCCGCGCTCAAGGAATTGGGCGGCTTCGACGAGGCGTACTTCATGTACCTGGAGGACGTCGATCTCTGCTGGCGGGCCCACCGCCGCGGTTGGGCGGTGGCGTACGTTCCCGCCGCCACGGTCACCCATCTTCAGGGTCACTCCACCGCCCAGCGGCCGTACCGGATGCTGCTCGCCCACCACCGGTCGGCCCTCCGTTTCGCGTCGCGCCGGGCCCAAGGCTGGCGCCGGCTGACACTGCCCGGGGCGGCTCTTCTCCTCGGGGCCCGGCTGCTGCTGGCCTGGGCCAGGCAGGCGCTCGGGCCCCGGCACAAGAACGAGCGCCAGGGCGACTAGGGTTTTTTGACCATGGCGCGACAGGATTCAGGCAAATGGGTGGCGCGCGCGGCGGCCACCGGCGGGGGTCGGAGCTATCGCGGCCAGATGCCGGTCAAGTGGTATGGCAGCCTCGTGCTGATCGTGCTGATCGGTGTCGTCTCCGTCGTCTACAGCCGCTACGAACGTCAGAACCCGGTGGCGGGCACCCCGCCGACGACCGGCACCCACTGGTATGCGGCCTTCGCCATCGATATCTGCGGGACGGTGCAGCCGAACCTTCCGGCCAATCCCAACTCGGCCTCCAACCCGGGTCTGCACACCGACGGCGACGGCGTCATCCGCATCGAACCCACCAAGCAGTCCGATGCCGGGAACAACGCCACCCTGGCCCGGTTCGTGAGCGAATACCCCAAGTTCGGTCTGACCGCGGACTCCCTGACCATCCCGGGGGAGAAGGTGCGCAACGACGGTGAGAAGTGCCCGAAGCAGACGCCCGACGCCGGGAAGTCGGCCAAGCTGCAGATCAAGGTCTGGCCCCCGGCGCAGCCGCCGGGATCGGCCGCCGCCACCACCTCGAGTGACCCGGCGGCGCTCAAACTGGGCAACAACCAACTGATCACCGTGGCCTTCGTCCCCTCGGGTAGCAAGATCCCGAAGCCGTCGGCGGCGGCCATCACGGCCATGCTGCAGGCGGTCTCGCAGGCCGGCCAGACCACGACGACAACGGGAGTCGTGCCGCTCAACACGACGACCACCGCGGCCGGCTCGTCGTCGACACCGACGACGGTGCCACTGACGACGGCGCCATCGACGACGGTGCCGACGACCACCGGATCCAGCGTGGCGCCGTCCACGAGCACGACCAAAGCGGGCTAGTGAAGGCCGTCGTCCTGGTGGGCGGCGAAGGGACCCGGCTCCGTCCCTTGACGTACACCACTCCGAAACAGCTGTTGCCCATCGTCGAGGTCCCGCTCCTCGAGCGGGTGCTCGTCCACCTGGCGGCGGCCGGCGTCGACGAGGCGATCCTTTCGCTCGGCTACCGGCCCGACGCCTTCGTGGCGGCCTATCCCGACGGCACCGCCGCCGGTATCCGGCTGAGCTACGCGGTGGAGCCGGAACCCCTCGACACGGCCGGTGCCATTCGCTTCGCCGCGCTCGAAGGCACTGTCGACGACACCTTCGTCGCCGTCAACGGCGACGTCCTGACCGACGTCGACATCACGTCTCTGCTGGCCTGCCATCGTCGTTCCGACGCCCTCGCCACCCTCCATCTCACCGCTGTCGACGATCCCTCGCGCTTCGGCGTCGTCTCCACCGACCCCGACGGCCGGGTCCGCCAGTTCGTCGAAAAGCCGGCGCCCGGTGAAGCGCCCTCCAACCTGATCAACGCCGGTACCTACATCTTGGAGCCGGCCGTCCTCGACCGGATCCCCGAGGGCCGCCGTGTCTCGATCGAGCGCGAGACCTTCCCGGCCCTGGCCGCCGACGGCCGTGTCTACGGCCTGGCCAGCCAGGCCTACTGGTTGGACGCGGGGACGCCCGCCGCGTACCTCCGGGCCCACGCCGATCTCCTGGACGGCACCCGCGGCGGACCCCCCGCTCCCGGAGCCCGACTGTCGCGGCCCGGAGTCTGGCTCCTCGGCACCCCCCGGTTGGACGGGGAGGTCCGGCCTTTCTCCCTGATCGGCGACGGCGCGGTGGTGGCCTCCGGCGCCGTCGTCACCGCCAGCGTGGTGGGCGCCGGCTCTGTCATCGAGAGCGGCGCCGTCGTCGAAGGTTCTGTCCTGCTGCCGGGCGTCCACGTGGACCGGGGAGCATCCGTGGTCGGTTCCATTCTCGGTCGCCATGCCGTCGTCGCCCAGGACTGCGTCGTCACGGCGCTCACCGTGGTCGGCGACGGCGAGGTGCTCGGACGAGGTCTCCATCTGAGTGAGGCCCGGGTGCCGGCATGAGGGTGATGGTCACGGGCGGAGCCGGGTTCATCGGCTCGAATCTGGTCGACCGGCTTCTGGCCGAGGGCCACGCCGTCGACGTGGTCGACGATCTCTCGAGCGGATCACTGGCCAACCTGGCTTCGGCCCGTTCCGACCAGGCCCACGAGATGACCTTTCATCAACTCGACGTCCGGTCGGGCGAATTGGTGGAGATGATCGCCCGCCGCCAACCCGAGGTGATCTTCCATCTGGCCGCCCAGGCGGACGTCCGCGTCTCGGTCAAGCGGCCGGTCTTCGACGCCGACGTCAATATTCTCGGAACCCTCCGGGTCCTCGAGGGCGCCCGCAGCCTCTCGTCGGCCCGTGTGGTCTTCGCCGCCAGCGGGGGAACGCTCTACGGCGAACCCGATGCCGCCGACCTTCCCGTCCGTGAATCGCATCCCCACCGGCCTCTCTCGCCCTACGGGGTCTCCAAAAAGTCGGCTATCGACTATCTCGTCGCTTACCGCGAGCTCCACGCGGTGGAGTTCTGTGCCCTGGCGTTGGCCAACGTCTTCGGGCCCCGACAGGATCCCCATGGCGAAGCGGGTGTCGTGGCCATCTTCGCTGACCGTCTTCTCTCCGGCGAACCGGTCACCATCTTCGGCGACGGCGAGCAGACCCGCGACTTCATCTTCGTCGACGACGTTGTCGACGCCTTTGTCCGCGCCGCCACCCGCGGCGGCGGTCTCGTCCTGAACGTGGGTACCGGCCGCGAGCTTTCGGTCAACGAGCTCGCTCGGGCCATGGCCGACGTGGCCGGCTCCTCTCTGCCGGCGACCTACGCGCCGGCCCGGCCCGGTGAACTTCAACGCTCGGCTCTCGATCCGCAGCGGGCCGGCATCCATCTGGGCTGGTCGGCCTGGACCGAACTCTCCCAGGGAGTCGGGGCCGTCTTCGATCACATCCGCGCCCACAGGGCCGGCTGACCCCATCGCACCCCCGGGCGGCGCTGCGGCCCACCAGCCGACGCCGACCGCCATGCCGGCGCCGTGCCCGAATGGCGTCGCACCGGGTCAGCGGAACAGGTCTTCTGAGGCGGGGCGGACGATCTCGTCGGCCACCGAGCCACGTCGGAGCCATTCGGGGTTCACCCCCCTGACCACGGCCACCGGCAGTCCCGACGCCTTGCCCATGACGAGCTCGGCGGCCGAGGCGATCTCGTCGGCCACACAGACCTCGGTGGCCTGCAGCTCTCGGCCGAGGGCATCGTGACTGCCCCGCAAATCGACCACGCCGGCCACACCGGCACAACCGATGGCGACGTCGATGACCCCCTGTCGCCATGTCCGCCCGAAGGTGTCGGAGACGATGACGCCGACCTCGACCCCGCTGACCGCCCGCAGGCCGTCTCGGATCCGACGGGCCGATCGGTCGGGATCTTCAGGAAGCAAAGCGGCCCAGCCGGATTCGACATTGGAGAAGTCCACGCCCGAGTTGGCGCAGACGAATCCGTGGCCCGTCTCGGTGACAAGCAGCTCGCCCCGCCGGCGCAGGACCCGGACCGACTCGGCTTCGATCAGCCGAATCCGGTCGGCCGGGTCATCGGGATCGACTGTGACCAGTCGACCTTCGGCTTTGGAGACGATCTTCTGGGTGACCACGACGACGTCTCCCTCGGCCAGGTCGGCGTGCTCGGCGATCAGCCCGGCCAGGTCGGCCCCCGGTCGTACCTCGCCGATCCCTGTCACCGCCACCACCAGCAGAGACCGGGGCACGGCGCTACCGGACATCGTCACGGTCGTCGGACCCTTCGGTCATCGGCCTGGCCCGTCGGACACTGGCCGACCGGACGCATCGAGGATGGTGGTCGAGAGCCGTTGGGCGTCGCCAGCCGTCTGCATCACGGTGGACGTCACCAGGCAACGCACCCCGGTGGCTTCCACCTGATCGCAGAGTCCGGCGTCGGCGTCGTCGACCACGAGGGTCCCGGCGATATCGGCATAGGCCCGGGCCACCCCCACGACGGAAGGCTCCTGACCGAGTTCGGCCATCAGCCGGTCAGCCGGGCCCTTCAAGGCCGCGCCGGCGATGATGGGAGAGACGGCGATGACCGTCTGCCGCCGTTCCCGCAGGGCGTCGGCGATCCCCGGCACGGCCAGCAGGGGACCGATGGAGACGACCGGATTCGAGGGACAGACGATCACCGTCCGGGCGCTCGTGATGGCGTCGATGACGCCGGGAGCGGCGCGGCACCGATCGGCACCGTCGAAGCGGACCGATCGCACGGCCACGGCGTGGCGCCGCCGGACGAAGTACTCCTGGAAGCCGACCTCGGGACCCTCGACCAGGGTGACCCGGGTCCGCACGGGGTCGTCCGTCATCGGAAGCAGCCGGGCCCCGACACCGAGGGCCCCGGTGATCTCCCGGGTGATCACCGACAGCGAGGCTCCTTGCGACAACCGTTGCGTCCGGTAGAGGTGGGTGGCCAGATCCCGGTCGCCGAGTCGGAACCAGCTCTCGCCCCCGAGGCGCTCGAGCGCTTCCATGGCGGCCCAGGTCTCCCCGGCCAGTCCCCAGCCCCGTTCGTCGTCGTGCATCCCCGCCAGCGTGTAGGTGACCGTATCCAGGTCGGGGCAGATCAGCAGGCCGTGCAGGAGGGTGTCGTCACCTGTGTTCACGATGGCCGTCACCTCGTCGGCCGGGACGGCGCGCACCAGGCCCCGCAACAACCGGGCGGCACCGACGCCTCCGGCCAGGGCGGTGATCATCGAGACAGGCTAACGGGCCGGCCTGGGGCCGAGGCTCGGACCCCGGTGTGCAAGGCTCCCCGGGTGTCGCTCGGACATCCGTCTCACCGCGACCGGATCAGCGTCGCCGTTGATGCCACCCCGCTGCTCGGGAACCGCAGCGGTGTCGGCATGTTCTGCCGGGGAGCACTGGGGGCCCTGGCGGCACGGTCGGATCTCGACGTGGCCGCCTTCGCCGTCACCTGGAGGCGTCGTCGTTCGCTGCGCCCACTGGTGCCCCCCGGGATCCGGGTGGTCCAGCGGGCGATGCCCGCCCGCCCCCTGCACCGGTCCTGGAAGCGGCGGTCCCTTCCCCCCATCGAATGGTTCGTGGGTCCGGTGGACGTCGTCCACGGGACGAATTTCGTCGTCCCGCCGGCGAGGCGGGCCGCCCGGATCGTCACCGTCCACGATCTCACGGCCGTCCACTTTCCCGAGATGTGTGACGCCTCCACCCGAATGTTCCCCCAGATCGTCCGACGCGCCGTGGCCGAGGGGGCGTGGGTCCATACCCCTTCCCGGTTCGTCGCCGACGAGGTGGTGGGCGAATTCGGAGCCGCCCCGGACCGGGTGATCGTGGTGCACCACGGGATTCCCGGTCATGACGGGCCCGCCGCCGCCGGTTCTCAATCGGTGGGGGCGCCACCTCCGGCTGTCCGGTTGCCGGCCGGCACGAACCGCTATGTGCTCGCCCTGGGCACCGTCGAGCCCCGCAAGGACCTGCCCGGCCTGGTCCGCGCCTTTGACCGGCTGGCCGGAGATCTGCCCGACCTGGCGCTCGTCCTGGCCGGCAGCCCCGGATGGGGTGACGATGCCCTCAACCGGGCCGTCTCGGCGTCACCGGTGGCGGACCGGATCGTCCGGCTCGGCTACGTCGACGATCGCGCCCTCCCCGGCATTCTCGCCGCCGCCGCCGTCCTCGCCTATCCGTCGGTCTACGAAGGATTCGGCTTCCCACCCCTGGAAGCCATGGCGTCCGGCGTACCGGTGGTGGCCACCGCCGTGGGTGCCATCCCCGAGATCGCAGGGGAGGGGGCGCTGCTCGTGGCGCCGGCCGACGTCGACGGCCTTGCCTCCGGGCTCCTCGAGGTCCTCCAGAGTGCCGAGACCCGTCAGGCGTTGGTCACCCGCGGCTTCGAGCGCGCCGGCACGTTCTCGTGGCGGTCATGTGCTGAAGGACTGGCCGATCTCTATGCCCGGGCGGCGCGCTCGCGGTGAGGCCGGCCCGTGTCGTTCTCGCCGTCGAGCAGCTCCGCCGGGCCGTCCCCGGAGGGATCGGCCGATACGCCACCGGTCTCCTCCAGGGTCTCGCCTCCATGACCGAAGTGGCCGACGCCGTCCCCGAAATCGTCCTCTATGCCAGCCGGCCGCCCCGGGGCTCCGACCCGCTCGCCCACTACGGACGAGAGGTGATCAGCTCGCGGCTGCCCGGACCGGCACTCACCCGGGCATGGGACCGGGGACTGCTCGATGTCCCGGGTCGCCCCGATCTCGTCCACTCGGTCTCTCTGGCCGCCCCACCGTCGCCATCGGCGCCGCTGGTTCTCATGTGTCATGACGTCTCGTGGCGCCAGGTACCCGAGGCCTTCCCGAGACGGGGACGGCGTTGGCACGAAGCCGCCTTCCGAAGGGCCCGGCACCGGGCGGCCCGCTTCGTCGTACCGTCGGAAGCGGTGGGTGGCGACCTGGCGCGTGCCGGCGCCGATGACTCGTCGATCGTCGTCATCGCCCATGGGTGCGATCACCTCCCCGACCCCGATCGGACAGCGGCCTCCCGTTTGCTCCGACGACTCGGCGTGGACGGGGAATTCCTGCTGTCCGTCGGAACCCTCGAACCGCGCAAGAACCTGGCCCGACTGGTCGAGGCCTACCGCCGGGTCCGATGGCGACTGCCCGCCCCCTGGCCGCTCGTGGTGGTGGGTCCGACGGGATGGGGTTCGACCTCCGCGTTCGCCGGCGATTCCGGAGCCGGCGTCGTCCCGGCCGGCAGCGTCGACGACGGCGTTCTCGCCGCCCTCTACGAGCGGGCACGCCTGCTCGCCTACGTCCCGTTGACCGAAGGCTTCGGCTTTCCCCCGGTCGAGGCCATGCGTCAGGGGATTCCCGTCGTCAGCAGTCCGCTGCCCAGTCTGGACGGCGCCGGTCTCGTGGTGGATCCCCTCGACGTGGCCGCCATCGCCGCCGCCCTGCTCCGGGCCGCCACCGATGACGCCCTCCGATCGGAATCGGTCGTCAGGGGAATCGAGAGGACAGCCGACCTGACCTGGGCGACCTCGGCCCGGGCCCATGTCGCGCTCTGGGAATCCCTCCTTTGACCACGACCCTCCGACTGTCCCTGGACGTCAGTGCCGTTCCCCGCAACCCCGCCGGGGCCGGCCAGTACACCATCCACCTGACCGAGGCCCTGGCTCGCCGCCACGACGTCTCGCTCACTGTCTGGTCCCGCCGTACCGACGGTGATCGCTGGCGCCGGACCACCGGATTGTCGGCATCCTCGGTCCACGCCGTCGCTCCCGATCGACGGCCCCTCCGGCTCGTCTGGGAGCAGGCCCGGCTGCCGGGTCTTTTGTCTCGGTCCTCGGCGGTCGTCCATCACGCCCCGCACTACACCATGCCCGACCGCTCGCCCCTGGCCACCGTCGTCACCATCCACGACCTCACCTTCCTCGAGCATCCCGAGTGGCACGAGCGGAGCAAGGTCAGGGTCTTCCGACGGGCCATTCATGTGGCGGCGAGGCGTGCCACCGCCCTCGTCTGTGTCAGCGCCATCACCGCCGACCGTCTGCAGGAACTCTGTCATCCGGCCGGCCGGGTCTTCGTCATTCCCCATGCCGTCGATCACGGCCGGTTCCGTCCCGACGAACCGCTGACGGGGGCCGACGACGAGGTCCTCGCCGCACTGGGCATCCGGCCGCCCTACGTCGTCTTCGTCGGCACCTTGGAGCCGCGCAAGGCGGTGCCCGATCTGGTGGCTGCCTTCGACCGGATCGCCGACTCCCACCCGGGGTTGTCCCTCGTTCTGGCCGGAGGCCCGGGCTGGGGCCTCCCTGCCATCGAGAGCTCGATCCGGACGGCCCGTCACGGAGACCGGGTCCTGCGGACCGGCTACGTCCCGGACGGCGCCGTGCCGGCGTTGCTTCGTCGAGCGGCCGTCGCCGCCTACCCGTCGCTCGAGGAGGGCTTCGGTCTCCCCGCCCTCGAAGCCCTGGCCTGCGGGACACCGCTCGTCACGACTGCGGGTACGGCCATGGCCGAGGTCAGCGGTCAGGCGGCGCTCCTCGTCACCCCGGGATCGGTGGGCGAGTTGGTCGGTGCCCTGGAGGCTCAGCTGGCCGACGGTGCCGAGGTGGACGTCCGCCGTCGCCAGGGCCTCGAAGTGGCGACCGGGTACACCTGGGAACGGTGCGCCGGCCGGCATCTGGAGGCGTACCGGTGGGCCGCTGGCCGAGACGACCGCCCGGGCCCGGGCCCGGCCGATGGCGACCGGTAAGGTTCGACGCGTGCGCTCCCTCGTCACCGGTGCCGACGGTTTCGTCGGGACCTGGTTGACCGCCCACCTGCGTGAATCCGGTGACGAGGTCATCGGCATCGACCACGAGGTGAACATCACCGACGGCCCGGCGCTGCGCGAAGCGGTCCTGGCTGCCGCTCCAGAGGCCATCTATCACCTGGCGGCCCTGGCCCATGTAGGCGAGTCGTGGACCAATCCCGATGCCGTCCTCCAGGTGAACGCCGTGGGGACCCTGCATCTCCTCGACGCCGCTCGCGCCTGCTCGTCGCCGCCCCGGGTCCTGCTCATCAGTTCGGCCGAGGTCTACGGGTCGGTGCTCGAAGATCAGCTCCCCGTCACCGAAGCGACGGCCCTCGCCCCCGTCACGCCCTACGCGGCGAGCAAGGTGGCGGCCGAGTACCTCGGCATCCAGGCCCACCTGGCCTACGGCCTTCGCGTCATCAGGGTCCGACCCTTCAACCACATCGGACCGGGTCAGGCGCCGACGTTCGTCGTCCCCGCCCTGGCGGCGCGCATCGTGGAAGCCGTCCACCTCCGGTCACCGAGCATCCCCGTCGGAAATCTCGGGGCTCGACGCGATCTGACCGACGTTCGTGACATCGTCCGTGCCTACCGGATGCTCGTCGAGTTGGGGACGCCGGGCGAGGTCTACAACGTCTGCTCGGGCCGTGACGTGGCCATCTCCGAGGTCGCCGATCGACTGTTGCGTCTGGCGGGGGCGGACCTGACGCTCGACCCCGATCCCGAGCTGATGCGGCCGGTCGACGTTGCTGTCATCCGGGGCGATCCGGGCAAGCTTCACGCCGCCACCGGGTGGCAACCCCAACTCGACCTGGACACGACGCTGAGTGCCGTTCTTCACCAGTGGCAGCAGAAGGTGGCCTGACACCCCGGCTCCGGCCGTCGGGGCGCAATTGCGAAATCCCCGCCACGGGGGCGGGGATTTCGGCACGAGAACTCTTGACGGAACCCCGAGGGTTCCCCTCTCTCGATCTCTGTGAAGCTCAGGCGGCGACGTTGTGGAGCAGACTCCGCAGCTGCTGCCGGGCCTCACGTGCCTGCGAGTGGGCCTGCTTAACCAGGTCACGTGCCTGGGACGGAAGGCGCTCCTCGATCGGCTCGAGGGAGGCCTCCAGCCGGCCGATCACCTGCTCCACGGCGGTGTCGACGTCCTTCACCCGCTTGGTGATCTCTCCACGGGCACCGCCGAGACGGCCCTCGAACTGTGTCCGGGGCTCGGCCAGCCGCTTCACCAGCTCCTGCCGGCGGACCTGCACGCGCTGGACGCCGAGAACGCCCAGTCCGACGACGACATAGGCGGCGTCCCGGACGGCCTTGCTGATCTCTTGGGTGATGTCTTTGATCTCAGGCATCGGGTGATCCTTCCTGTCTGGGGGGAATGGTCGTACGGCTCTGTCAGTAGGCCCAGCTCCCACTGCGATCTGCTAGCAAGTGTAGCGGGTAGTGCTAACAATAGCAAGCACCGGGCGCGGATCGGGCCCTCGGGGTGCCGGCGGTGGGCGAAGCTAGCCTCGGACCCCTGATGGAGACGCTGGCTCCTCCGGTCGTCGCCGTGATCGTGACGTGCGATCCCGGACCCTGGTTCCCCGAGACGCTGCGCGCCTTCGCGGCCCAGGAGTACCCCGAGCTGTCGGTCCTCGTCCTCGATGCCGCAAGCGCCGAGGACCCTACCGCCATTGTGGCTCGTGAGCTTCCTGGGGCGTTCGTGCGCTTGTTGGGGGTGAACCGGGGTTTCGGGGCCAGCGCCAACGAGGTCCTCACCATGGTCGAGGGCGCATCGCACTTCCTCTTCTGCCACGACGACGTCGCCCCGGCCCCCGATGCCGTCCACATTCTCGTGGAGGAGTCCTACCGTTCGAATGCCGGCGTCGTCGCCCCGAAACTGGTGAGCTGGGACGATCCCGGTCGCCTGCTCCACGTGGGGATGGCCGTCGACAAGGGTGGAGCCGTGGTCGACCGGGTCGAACCGGGAGAGGTCGACCACGGTCAACACGATGCCGTGCGCGACGTCTTCCTGGCACCAGGCGGTTGCACCCTCGTCCGGGCCGATCTCTTCGCCGAGCTCGGCGGTTTCGACCCCGACATCTTCGTGATGGGAGAGGACCTCGACCTCTGTTGGCGGGCGCAGATCGCCGGCGCCCGGGTCCTGGTGGCGCCGCTGGCCCGTGTCCGTCACCTGGAGATCCTGGCCAGCGGCCGCCGTCAACTCCCCGACTCCGTCCTCGTCGACATCCCCGTGCAGGCTGTTGCTCCTCCTCCGGGTTTGACCTCCTCCGATCCCGTTGTGCCGGAGCTGGCTCCGGACGCCGCATCCCCGGCAACGGGGGCCTCCCCACCGGCCAGCTTGGACATGGACAGTCGACCGGCCGAGGACTCCGCTGCCACCGGCGATGCGTCCGTCGCTCTGGTGAGGGCGGGACCTGAGGGCCCGGCGGCCCGACACCGCCGCGAGCTCCATGGCCGGCACCGGGCCAAGCGACCGGTACCGGCGATCACCCTGCAGTCGTTGCAACGGCGCCACGAATTGCACGCCGTCCTGAAATCGTACGGATGGTTCCACCTGGTGCGGGTGTTGCCGCAGTTGATGGCGCTGGCGGCGGCGGAATACGCCATCGGCCGGTTGTCCGGCCACCGCGACCGCGCCGCCGCCGTGGCCCATGCGTGGCGATGGAATCTGGTTCGTCGACGCGCCATCCACTCCGAACGGGTCTCGGTCCGTGGCCACCGGCTTCTCGACGACGGCGAGGTCCGGCGGCTGCAGCTCCACGGCAGCGCCCGACTGAACGCCTACATCCGTCGAGCCGTCAACCAGGGACTGAAAGCGGCCCACCTGGGGGCGGAGAGCGACGTGGGCGAAGGCGAGGCAGCCCGCGACAGCGCCCATCGACGACGACTCCGGGCCGACGCCCTCTCCCTGCGGGTGATGGCGTGGCTGGTCGTGGTCCTTGTCCTCATCTTCGGAACCCGCCAGATTCTCGGTTCCGGCTTTCCCTATGTGGGCCAATTGCTTCCTCTGCCGTCAGCCGGCTCGCTCCTGCACCGCTTTCTCTCGGGTTGGCAACCATCGGGCGTGGGAACGACGGATCCCACCAGCCCGGCGTCCGGGATTTTCGGTGTCGTCGGCGCCCTGCTCTTCGGTGGTGTCGGTCTGCTCCAGAAGATCGTCGTCCTCGGATGCATTCCCGCCGGTGCCTGGGGCATGGCCCGACTGGTCCGTCCGGTGGGGTCCCCCCGGGCGCGTCTGGTCTCCACCCTCGTCTATCTCGCCGTGCCCCTTCCTTATGACGCACTGGCGACCGGGCGCTGGGACGGACTCCTCGCCTACGCCGCCTGTCCCTGGATCGTCGGCTTCTTGGCCCGGGCCTCTCGCTTCGCACCCTTCGGACCGCTCGACACCGATGGCGCACAGAATCCGGCCGTTTCGGCTGTTTCGACTTCCGCACACCCCGATGACGGCGCCGACCATTCCCCACCGGGGGCTGGTGTGGCACCGCCCGCCACCGGTGCTCCGGCTGCTGGTGTCGGGTCGCAGCTCACCGGACCGACCGACGCCGGCTCACCAGCCTCCCGCCAGATCCCCACGCGCCGGGGCTGGCGGGCGTCTCCCGTCGGTCAGGTCCTCGCTCTGGGGGTACTCGATGCCCTGCTCACCTCGGTGGCCCCGTCGGGAGCCTTTCTCGTTCTTGTCATCACCATCGCCCTGGCTCTCGGATCGGTCCTGACCGCCGGCCGGGGCGGCCTGCGACCAGCCGGGCGAATCTTGGCCGCCGGCCTCGGCGCCACCGTGGTGGCCATCGTCTTACTGATGCCGTGGTCGGTGGCGCTGCTGGCCGGGCCCGGCCGTTGGCAGGCCCTCACCGGGCTGCCGACGGCCCACGGCAACGCTCCCGATTGGGGAGCCATCCTCCGGCTCGCGGTCGGCCCCATGGGCAACACGCCGCTCTCCTGGGCCTTCTTGGCCTCCGCCGCCCTTCCCCTGGCCATCGGATCCCGGTGGCGGCTCGGATGGGCCGGGCGCGCGTGGGTCATGGCCGTCGTCGCTTGGGTTCTCACCTGGGCCACGGGCCACGGATGGCTGGGCCCACTCACTCCTTCGGCGTCGGTCCTTCTGGCTCCTGCGGCCGTGGCGGTGGCACTGGCGGTGGGCCTCGGCGTCGCCTCCTTCGAGTCGGATCTCCCGGGATACAACTTCGGTTGGCGCCAGGTGGCCACGGTCTTGGCCGCCGTGGCCGCCGCCATCGGAGTCATCCCCGTCCTGCTGGCCAGCTCCAACGGACGCTGGAATCTGCCCCTCACCGGCTACGGCCAGGCCACGGCATGGATGACGGCCCGCGGCGGGGGCAATTTCCGGGTTCTCTGGCTGGCCGATCCTCGTGTCCTTCCCGGCGGTGGGTGGTCGGTGACACCGGGGCTGGGCTATTCGATCAGTGAGGACGGCCTCGGCAACGCCGCCCAGGTGTGGTCCGGCGCATCGCCCGGTGCGGCGGCCGCGGTGGGCGACGGGGTTCGTCTGGCGCGCGACGGTGGCACGGTTCGACTCGGTGAGCTCCTCGCTCCCTACGCCATCCGCTACATCGTCGTCGTCGACTCCCTCGGCCCTTCGATCCCCGGCTTTCAATCCCCTTCGCAGTACCTGCCCCCGAGCGACCTCGAGCCGGCCCTTCTCTCCCAGCTGGACCTCCGGCAAATTATCGGCCAGGGCGGTTTCGAGGTCTTCGTCGACGACGCGGCGCTCCCCGAGCGTGCTGTCTTGGCCAGCGGACGCCGGACGTCCGCGCCCTCGCCGTCACCGACGTCCACCACCCCGTCCGCCACCACCCCGTCCGCCACGGCCCCGTCCGCCACGGCCCCGTCCGCCACGGCCCCCTCGACGTCGACGCCAACCGCGACTCCTCCGGTGACGACACCATCGGTGACGACGGTCGTCGGATCAGACTCGGCGTTGACCGGATGGAAGCCGGTGTTGAGGGCTCCACGGGCTGCGACGGAAGCCTCGGGACCCGTGCCCGCCGGCACCGTGCTCGCCGCCGTGGCGCCTGCTTCCTCGTGGGAACTGGTGGAGCCGGGGGGTCATGCCGAGGCTTCGACGACCCGCTTTGGCTATGCCGCCAGTTTCCCCGTCGCTCGTGCCGGGACGGTCACCGTCCGCTACCGCGGATCAGCCGTCCACGGACTCGAGGTCGTGGTCGAGCTGTTTCTGTGGTTGATTGCCGTCGGTTTGCTGGTGGGCCGGAAACGGGCGTGGGCGCTCTGGTCGACGAGGCTCAGGCGCCGGGCGGCCCGACGAGCCCGCAGATCACCTCCGGAACACGCCCTTGCCGATGCCCGCACCGATCGGCGATCCGACGACGTCGGCAGCCCGGAGGCGACGTTCGTCGAAGCCACCATGCCCAGCGGGACGCTCGCCCGTGACTGACGCCATGCGGCGATCCGTCCTCATCGCGGGGGTCGTTGCCGTGATCGTGGGCGTCGGCCTGGCCGATGCCGGTCGGGGGGGAGAGACGACCGGATCAGTGGGTTCGCCGGCCCGTGGTGTGTTCTCGGCTTCGGGCGTCGGCGTCTCCCGCAGTGATGCGGAGTCGTCGGCCTGGTTCTGTGCCGGTGGCACGGGCGCCGGAGCCAACGCCCAGGCCGGACTTGTCCTCAGCAATCCCGCGCCCCGGGCCATCACGGCAACGGTCTCGACCGTCTCGGCGGGAACGGTGACTCCGGCGGTTGCCGGTCCCCAGTCGATGTCGGTCGTCGTCCCGGCTGGCAGGCAGATCAACGTGGTTCCCGCCCCTGGTGTGAGCGGTGGCGCGCTGGCCTCAAGTGTGGTCTTCGATGGCGGGGGAGTCGGGGTCTCTCAGGTGGTGACAGGTCCGCTCGGAGACAGCGCTGCTCCTTGTGCCTCTACCACGGCAGGCAACTGGTATTTCGCCGACGGATCGACGACGGGGACCAACACGCTGTCGCTGTCACTGTTCAACCCCAGCCAGACGACAGCGGTGGTCGACGTCTCCTTCGTCTCCTCGACCAATGGCCTCATCTCCCCGCCTGCGTATCAGGGGATCGACGTCCCGGGCGGATCACTCGTGCTGGAGAACATCGGAGACCACGTTCGCAACGTGTCCGACATCGCCACTGTGGTTACGACTTTGTCCGGAGCGGTGGTGGCGGCCGAACTCGAATCGGCGGGCCAACCAGGCAACGGCGGCCCGTCGTTGACGCTCGGAGCGGTGAAACCGTCGTCGACATGGACCTTCGCTCAGAACATGAATGTCAGCGGTGCCGACACCGTCTTCCACCTCTTCAACCCCACCAGCCGGCCGGCCCGGGTGACGCTCAAGATCGGACTGCAACAAGGTGCGGCGGAGCCCCTTGTCATCCGGGTCCCGGCTCTTTCGGCTTCCGTCCTTGACGCCGCCAGCGTCACCCGCATACCGGCGAACACCGCCTTCTCGGCCACCTTCTCGTCGGGCCGTAGCGCCGGAATCGTCGTCAGCCGCTCCCTCTCGTCGGTCGCCGGGGCACCGGCGCCCCAACTGGGAGATGTGGCCGGCGTTCCCGGCGGAAGCGACCGTTGGTTGTTACCGGCCGCCACTCTCCCGATCACCGGCGTTTCGGCGTTGACCATCGTCGATCAGAACCCGGCGGTCGTCACTGTCGGGCTGGTTGCGGTCACGCCCAAGGGACTTGTTCCGGTCGCCGGCTTCGGCCACCGCCAGGTTCACCCCGGCCGACCGCTCATCGTCAACCCCGCCACCGGTTCGGTCATCGGCACCGTGCCCCTCGAGGTCGTTTCGAGCGGGCCGGTGGCCGTGGAAGTCGACGCCACGCCTGTGGGCAACCAAGGTGTCGTTGTCATTCCCGCCCTGTCATTGCCCTGAGCCTGCCTCCGTCGGCAGTCAGCCGGTCGCCGTCAGCCGGTCGCCGTCAGTCGGTGGGCGTGACGCCGGGTGACCCCGGGGGACCGGCGTCGGCCGGGACATAGCCACCGTTCGTCTCGGTCGGCGCCACCGCGGGAGAGGGTGCATCGACACCGGGTGCCGGCTCCGATGGGGCGAAGTGGGGCACCATGGCGGCGCCGGCGACGTGGACGGGACCGCCGTAGGCGGTGTCGACCAGTCGACCAACCTCTTCGCCGTCGAGGGTCTCGCGCTCGAGCAGTCCCCGGGCGACGGCGTCGAGGCCACCACGGTGCCGGCTCAGCAGCTCGATGGCCCGCTCCTCCTGGCGACGCAGGATCTGGGAGACCTCGGAGTCGACCACCCGGGCGGTGTCCTCCGAGTAGTCCCGGGTGTGCATCAGGTCTTCTCCCAGGAAGACCATGCCCTGGGATCCCCAAGCCATAGGACCGAGTTCATCGGACATACCCCATTCCCGGACCATCTTCCGGGCCAGCTCGGTGTTCCCGACCAGGTCGTTGGAGGCACCGGTGGAGAGATCGCCATAGACGAGAAGCTCGGCGGCCCGACCACCCATCCGGACGGCGAGAGAGTCCTCGATCACCTCGCGGGGATAGATATGACGTTCTTCGATGGGCAATTGTTGGGTGACGCCCAGAGCCATTCCGGTCGGCAGAATCGTGACCTTGTGGACGGGGTCGGCGTGCTCGAGGACGTAGGCCAGGACGGCGTGGCCACCCTCATGGAAAGCCACCCGCTCCTTCTCGAGCTCGGAGAGCACCAGACTCTCGCGGCGCTGCCCCATCAACACCCGGTCGCGGGCAGCTTCGAAGTCGCGCATGTCGACCTGGTGCGATCCCCGACGGACGGCGTGGAGCGCGGCCTCGTTCACCAGATTGGCGAGATCGGCGCCCGACATGCCCGGCGTGCCGCGGGCCACGAGCTCGAGGTCGACGTCCTGACCGATCCGCTTGTCCTTGCAGTGCACCTTCAGGATGGGCAGCCGCTCCTCGAGGTCGGGCAGCGGGACCACGATCTGCCGGTCGAAGCGGCCGGGTCGCAGGAGAGCGGGGTCGAGGATGTCCGGTCGGTTGGTGGCGGCGATGATCACGACGCCCTCGGCCGGGTCGAATCCGTCCATCTCCGAGAGCATCTGGTTCAGGGTCTGCTCGCGCTCGTCGTGGCCACCGCCGAGCCCGGCCCCGCGCTTGCGGCCGATGGAGTCGATCTCGTCCACGAAGATGATGGCCGGCGCCTGCTTCCGGGCCGTCTGGAAGAGATCGCGTACCCGGCTGGCGCCGACGCCGACGAACATCTCCATGAAGTCGGACCCAGAGACGGAGAGGAAGGGGACGCCCGCTTCTCCCGCCACGGCCCGGGCCAGAAGGGTCTTGCCCGTTCCCGGAGGACCGACGAGCAGCATTCCCTTCGGGATCTTGGCCCCGATGTCACGGAACCGGTGAGGGGACTTCAGGAAATCGACGACCTCGGAGATCTCGACCTTCACACCGGCGTAGCCGGCCACGTCGGCGAACGTCGTCCGGGGTCGTTCGGTGGTGTACAGACGGGCGCGGGAACGACCGATCGACATGATCCCCGACATCTGGCCCTGGGCCCGCCGGGAGATCCAGAAGAAGACGCCGATGAAGAGGACGAGGATCAGGATGGTCGGTAACCACTGACCGAGGAAGCTGACTGTGTCCGGGTTGTAGCTGAAGTTCGAGGCACCGACGCTGCGGCGCATCAGGGCGACGTCGGCGTCAGGGGGTGGGGTCCCGCCGTTGGTGGTGTAGTTCACCCCCCCGAAAGTGCTCTTGAAACTTCCGGTGATCACGCCGGTGCCGTTGTTGATCTCGACCGACTGGATCTGTTTGGCCGAGACGTCGTGGAGGAAGGTCTTGTAGGGGAGGGTTCTGACCGCCTTGTGCTGCAGCAGCGGGGGTAGGAAGAGGACGGCGATCACGGCCACGATCAGGAGGGCGAAGACCCAGCGCCAGCTCTGGTCACCCGATCCGGATCCAGATCCCGAACCTGAGGGTCCGCCCCCCGAGGCGGGACCGCCGGCACCACCGGGCGTGGGCCGGCCAGAACGTCGATCGGGGAGCGACGGGCTCATAGACCCATGCTAGGCGCCCAAGCCGGCGGATTATGCACAGACGCGCAGCGTGACAGCCTGGTCCGCTCGCTAACCTTGTCCCGATGGCGACGGGAGCGGCCGGCTCGGAAAGTGGCGGGCCGACGGCATCTCCGCCACGGTCGGTGCTGCCGGTCGAACCGCCAGCGGTTCCCTGGTCGGCTGCATCAGACCCCGGATCGGATCATCCGCCCCGGACGGTGGGTGACGCCACCAGCTGGCTCTTCATCGCCGCCGTGGGTTTCGTCGCCGGACAGATCCTGAGCGCCGTCCTCCTCTTCATCGTGGCCGCCCTGAACGGCCATCTGTCGGACCTCTCGACCTTGGCGGCACTGACCGTGCCACCGGCCTGGGTGGTCGTGGGTGGCCTGGTCGGTCTGTGGATCGGCTTTCTGAGCGCCGTGGTCCTGGCCAGCCGGATCCGGGGAACGGGCCGCGTCGTGGCCGACATGGGCCTGCGCGTCCGTCGTTGGGACCCGGTGATCGGGATTGTCGCCGGCCTGGTGGGCCAGCTTGTTCTCGTCAACCTTCTCTATCTCCCCTTCGAGCACTTCAATCCGAATCTCTCGAGGGAGTTGCAGGCGCCGGCCAAGCATCTGACGGGCGGCTTCCCCGGAATCGATCTGGCCGTCATCGCCGCCTTGACCGTTCTCGTCGTTCCCGTCATCGAAGAGCTCTTCTTCCGGGGCCTCGTGCTCGGCGGATTCCTCCGACTCTTTCGAGGTGCGGGTCGGCTGCTCGGCCCGGCTTTGGCGGTCACGACGACCGGAATCGTCTTCGGCCTGGCTCATGTAGAACTCATCGAGTTGCTTGGCCTCGCCGCCTTCGGGATCGTTCTGTCTCTGATGGCCTACAAGTTCAAGCGGCTGGGGCCGTCCATCTTCGGCCATGCCACCTTCAATCTGATCGCCATTCTCTCCATCGCCTTCCAGGGCAGCGTTTTCCTTCCCGCTCGGTGGTTGCTCTGAGGCTCGGCCGCCGCCACTAGGGGCCCCGGGTCGGGCACCATGGTTCATCATGCGCCGGCCCTCCGCCCCCTCGATCGTCACGTTCGGGGCCGTGGCCGGCGTCATCGGGGTCGTCCTCTGGCAGCTGCACCCGGCACTCCTGCTCCAGAACAGCACCCTCACCGGCGGGGACACGGGGGCGCACGTCGGTCTGGCCGGCTTCTTGCGGTCGAACCTCATGCCCGCCCATGTGACCGGATGGGATCCGGGCGCCTACGACGGCTTTCCCCTGAACACCTTCTACTTCCCCCTGCCCGACTTCCTGGCCGTCGCGTTCAGCTACGTCATCCCGTTCAACATCGCCTTCAAACTGATGACGGTCCTCGGATCGCTTCTGCTCCCGGTGGCGGCCTGGCTCTTCGGTCGCCTGGCGGGCCTGGAGCGGCCCCGGCCGGCCGTTCTGGCCATCGCCACCCTGCCCTTCCTCTTCGACCAGTCGTACACGATCTACGGCGGCAACCTCTACTCGACGATGGCGGGGGAGTACGCCTTCTCCCTCGGCCTCGCCGCCGCCCTGATCTTCCTGGGCCTGGCCGTCCGGGGGATGCGGACGGGACGCTTCCGAGCCGCCGCGGCTGTGGTTCTGGCCCTCTGCATCCTCTGCCATCTCCTGACGGCCTTCTTCGCCCTCTTCGGCGCCCTGGTCATCTTTCTGCTGGCTGGGCCGACCCGGAAGCGCTTCTGGTGGATGCTCTCGTCCGTCGGTGGAGGACTGCTGCTCATCTCGTGGTGGTTGGTGCCCTTCGTGGCCGACCGCGCCTACAGCACCAGCATGGGTTGGCAGAACGTCTCGCCCACCGTTTCGCTCTTCGTCCCGCAAGGCAACATCTGGGTCGTCGTCCTCGCCGGACTGGGCACGCTGGTGGCCATCGTGGTCGCCATCACCCGACGCCAGTCGGCTCCCCTGCTCTTGGCCGTCCTCGCCACCACGGCCGCCCTGGTGGTCCGCTTCGACCCCCAGTGGCAGCTCTACAACGTCCGCTTCCTGCCCTTCTGGACATTCTCCATCTATCTCCTGGCCGGTTATTTCGTGGCCGAGGCGGGGGTGGCACTGGCCCAAGCTGTTCGTCGGCTCCGGCTGGCGCTCTGGCGCGACGCCGTCGTGGCCGCTCGGACCCAGAGCGCCGAGCCCGCTCCGGTCGGCCCGGCGGGGCCACCGACCACGGCCGGGCCGGGTCCCGACCTCGACGGCGGACGGTCCGCCGAACCGGCATCTCTCCCGGTCCCCGGAGGATCACCACCCGCCTCTGCGGTCTCGTGGCCCCGTCCCCGGCTCGGCCCGTGGGCCCCCGGATCCATCGCCGTCCCCGTCCTGGCCATGCTGGGCGCCCTTCTCGTCGTGGTCACGCCGCTCGTCCCGCGCTTGGACACCGATATGGGAAGCCTCCTGCACCATCAGTTCTCTCCGAGCTCGGTGGCCTCATGGGCGGACTGGAACTACTCGGGCTACCAGGCCAAGCCGGCTTGGAAGGAGTTGAACAACGGGATCATCGACACCACCGACCGGGTAGCCCACACCTACGGCTGTGGCCGGATGATGTGGGAGTACAACGCCAACGAGAACCGCTTCGGCACGCCCGAGGCGCTCATGCTCATGCCGTATTGGACAGGAAATTGCATCGACTCGATGGAGGGCGTCCTCTTCGAGTCCGCCTCCACCACGCCCTATCACTTCCTCAACCAGGCCGAGCTCTCGGCCCAGCCCTCCGAAGCGGTCGTGGCCGCAACCACCCATCTCCAGTACGGCTCCCTCGATGTCGCCCTCGGCGTCCAGCATCTCCAGCTGCTCGGGGTCAAGTACTTCATGGCTTCGACGCCTTCGGTCCAGGCCGAAGCGGACGCCGATCCGGCCCTGACCCTGGTGGCCACCACCGGTCCCTGGTCGTCGGCCTACCAGGGCCAGACGATCGTCACGACCTGGAAGTTCTATGAAGTCCATGACGCCCCCTTGGTGGCCCCACTCACCAAGACCCCTGACGTCCTCACCGGTGTCGCCGCGGGACAGTCCACCTGGCTGCCCTCGTCGCAGACCTGGTACGCCGACCCGACCGGATGGAGTCAGCAACTCGTGGTGGGCGGGGAACCGTCTTGGCTGCGGACCAAGTCCACGGCCAAGCCCCCGACCGGGAAGGCTCTCCCCGCCGTCCGGGTCACCGACGTCAAGATGGGGATCAACACCTTGAGCTTCCACGTCGACCGCACGGGAGTTCCCGTCGAGGTCCGCATCTCCTACTTCCCCAACTGGCAGGCGACGGGGGCGAAGGGCCCCTGGCGGGCCGAGCCCAATCTGATGGTCCTCGACCCGACCTCGAAGAACGTCACCCTCCGCTACGGGTCGACTGGGGCCGATCACCTGGGCCTTCTCCTCAGCATCATCGGCGTCCTGCTGCTGATCGTCATGGTCCGCCGCCGCTCGTTCTCCGCCGCCTGGTCCCCGCTCTCGAATCTCGCCCGCCGCCGCCCCCGGTAGCGGTGGTCCGGGGATCCGACGGACCGCCCCGATGACCGTCTCCGGGCATGGCGGGGAATGGGGCGAGATAGGTTCTTCTCCGTGAGTCCCCTCGACGCCGTCTTCAAGGCCTACGACGTCCGCGGCATCGTTCCCGATCAGCTCGACGCCCGTGCCTGTCGGGCCATCGGCTGGGCCTTCGCCCGCTTCGCCGGGACCGACCGGTTGGTTGTCGGCCGCGATATGCGGGCATCGGGAGTGGAGCTCTCGACCGCCTTCATGGCCGGCGCCCGGGCGGCCGGGGCCGACGTCGTCGACATAGGCCTCGCTTCCACCGACACCATCTATTTCGCCTCGGGCCGTCTCGACGCCCCCGGTGCCATGTTCACCGCCTCGCACAACCCGGCCGCCTACAACGGGATCAAGTTCTGTCTGGCCGGAGCGAAACCCGTCGGCCAGGACACCGGTCTCGCCGAGATCCGTCTCGCCGCGGAGCAGGCGATGGCTTCCGGGGCCGACGACGCAGATCCGGCGGGTGGCTACGAACAGCGCGACTTCTTGAGCGAATACGCCATCCACGTCCGCTCCTTCGTCGACCTCGACGCCCTGCGCCCCCTCACCATCGTGGCCGACACGGCCAACGGCATGGGCGGTCTCATCGCCCCCGAAGTCTTCGCCGGTCTTCCCTTCCGCGTCACCTGGCTCTTTCGCGAGCTCGACGGCACCTTCCCCAACCATCCGGCCGACCCCATCCAGCCCGAGAACATCGTCGATCTCAAGAAGGCCGTCATCGAGCAGGGCGCCGACGTCGGCCTGGCCTTCGACGGCGATGCCGACCGCGTCTTCCTGGTGGACGAGAAGGCCGAGGGCGTCTCGGGTTCGCTCACCACGGCTCTGGTGGCCCGGGCCATGTTGGCCAAGAATCCCGGCGCCACCGTCCTCTACAACCTGATCTGCTCCAAGGTCGTCCCCGAGACCATCGTCGAGAACGGCGGCGTCGCCGTCCGCACCCGGGTGGGCCACTCCTTCATCAAAGGGGTCATGGCCGAGACGGGCGCCGTCTTCGGTGGTGAGCACTCGGGCCACTACTACTTCCGGGACAACTACCGGGCCGACTCCGGCATCATCGCCGCCATGGTCGTTCTCGAAGTCCTCTCCCGTGCCTCGGAGCCGCTCTCGGAACTTCTCGCCCCCTACCGCCGCTACGCCGACTCGGGCGAGATCAACACCAAGGTGACCGATCCGGCCGCTTCGGTCGAGGCCGTCGCCGACCACTTCGCCGGACTCGGGGCCGAGATCGACCGGACCGACGGCCTCACGGTCGATATGGGCGACTGGTGGTTCAACCTCCGCCCCTCCAATACCGAACCGCTTCTCCGCCTGAACGTCGAAGCCGCCGCGTCGGCCGATTGTCAACGCCACATCACAGAGCTTCTCGACCTCATCGAGAAGCTCTGACCCGCTCACCCCGCTCCGGCGCAGACAGCTCGCGTCACCCCAAGCGACACCCGAGAGAAAGGACTCCCCGCCATGGCCCTGGACCAGCTTTTGCTGGAGGTGCTGGCCTGCCCCGAGGACAAGGGCCCGCTTCTCTATTTCGCCGACGAGGACAGGCTCTACAATCCCCGGCTCCACCGTTCCTATCCCGTCCGTGACGACATCCCCGTCATGCTGGTGGACGAGGCCACCACCCTGGACGACGCCGAACACAGCCGACTGATGGCCAAAGCCGAGAAGAACGGCCTGGAGCCGACCCTCGGCGTGGGCGGCCCCACCCCGTGACCGACCTCGCCCGATGACCAAGGCCACCCCGCCGGAGACGGTCCCGCCGCCGTCGGGTCTCCTCGACAGCCTCGGCATGTTCGCCGCCGCCGCCGCTCTGCCCGAGCAGGTGGCCGCCGCCGCCCTCGCCGCCCAGGGTCTCGAGGGCCTCCCCGACCACGAGTACGTCGAGCAGGTGGTCGTCCTCGGTATGGGCGGATCCGGTATCGCCGGCGACCTCATGATGGCGGTGGCCGGACCGTTTCTCCCCGTCCCCGTCGTCGTCGTCAAGTCCTACGACCTCCCCGACTTCGTCGGTCCCGGGTCCCTCGTCTTCGCCCTCTCCTTCTCTGGTGACACCGAGGAGACAGTCGAGGCGGCGGGGGAGGCGGCCGACGCCGGGGCCAGCCTGGTGGCCGTCACCTCGGGCGGGGAGCTGGCCCGGCTGGCCGGCGTCTGGGGAGCGCCGACGGTCCCCGTCCCGGCTGCCATTCCCCAGCCCCGGGCCGCCCTCGGGGCCATGGCCATCCCGCCCCTCATCGTCCTGGAGCAGATCGGCCTCTTCCCGGGGGCGGGCCGTTGGGTCGAGTTGGCCGTCGAGCAGCTCCGGCGCCGTCGCGACACCCTCCTCGTCCCCGGTAATCCGGCGGAGACCGTGGCCCGCTCTCTCGGCCGCACCATCCCCCTCATCCACGGAGCCGAAGCCCTGGGCGCCGCCGCCGCACTGCGCTGGAAGAATCAGATCAACGAGAACGCCAAATCGCCGGCCTTCTCGGCCGTCTATCCCGAGCTCTGCCACAACGAGATCGCCGGCTGGGGATGCAACGGAGACGTCACCCGTCAGATCATCACCCTCGTCAACCTTCGCCACGACGCCGAGCATCCCCAGGTCGTCCGTCGCTTCGACCTCGTGGCCGACCTCCTCCGTGAGGTGGTGGCCGACATCGTCGAGGTCCGGGCCGAGGGTGAAGGCGATCTGGCCCAACTCCTCGACCTCGTCCTCTTCGGTGATTTCGTCTCTCTCCATCTGGCCGCTCTCCAGGGAGTCGACCCCGGGCCGGTCCCCGCCCTCGTCGAGCTCAAGGACCGCCTCCGCCGAGCCTGACCGCCCCCGTCCGGCCCGACCGGATCTTCGTCCGGGCTCCATCGGTCGCTGATCGGCTCGGCGGTCGACTCGGCGGTCGACTCGGCGGTCGGCTCGGCGGTCGACTCCGGCTCGACCTCGAGCCGAAAGCGGTTCGCCCCTCCCCTCATCTTCTGCCAGGATTCCGGCCATGCCAACGGACCTCCCCGCCCACGACGTCGCCGACCTGGCGCTGGCCGATCTCGGCCACCAGCGCATCGCCTGGGCCGATTCCAACATGCCGGTTCTCCAATCGATCAGAGAACGCTTCGCCAAGGAGCGCCCCTTGGAGGGCGTCGTCGCCGCCGCCTGCCTCCACGTCACCACCGAGACGGCCAACCTCCTGCGCACCCTGAAGGCCGGCGGAGCCCTCGTCCTGGCCTGTGCTTCCAATCCGCTCTCCACCCAGGACGACGTGGCCGCCTCCCTGGTCCGCGACGAAGCCATCTCCACCTGGGCTGTGCGCGGTGAGGACACCGAGACCTACTTCGCCCACATCGACGCCGTCCTCGACCTCCACCCGACAGTCACCATGGACGACGGTTGTGATCTCGTCTCCCGGCTCCACCAGAACCGCCCCGACCAGGTTCCCGAAGTCATGGCCGGCACCGAGGAGACGACCACCGGTGTCATCCGCCTCCGGGCCATGGAGAACGAGGGCGCCCTCAAATTCCCCATCGTCGCCGTCAACGACGCCGACACCAAACACATGTTCGACAACCGCTACGGCACCGGCCAGTCGACTCTCGATGGGGTCATCCGGGCCACCAACGTTCTCCTCGCCGGCAAGCGGATCGTCGTGGCCGGCTACGGCTATTGCGGCAAGGGCGTCGCCTCCCGGGCCCGTGGCATGGGGGCCCAGGTCATCGTGACCGAGATCGATCCGCTCCGTGCCCTCGAAGCCGTCATGGACGGCTTCCGGGTCGAGACCATGGAGGACGCGGCGGCCGAAGGGGAGATCTTCATCACCGTGACCGGTAACCGCGACGTCCTGCGGGCGGAGCACTTCGAGCGCATGCCCGACGGTGCCATCGTGGCCAACTCCGGCCACTTCGACGTCGAAATCGACCTCATCGCCCTGGCTCGTCTCTCCGAGGGCCAGCGCCGCCACGTCCGGCCCATGGTCGAGGAGTTCCAGGTCCGCGGCAAGCGGGTCCTCGTCATCGCCGAGGGCCGTCTCGTCAACCTCTCCGCGGCCGAGGGTCACCCGGCCGACGTCATGGACATGAGCTTCGCCAACCAGGCGCTGGCGGCCGAATGGGTCGTCAAGAACGTCAGGACCCTCGAATCGAAGGTCTACAACGTCCCCCGGGCTATCGACGCCGAGATCGCCCGGCTCAAGCTCGAGACCATGGGTGTCACCATCGACCGTCTCACCCCCGCCCAGGAGCAGTACCTGGGCTCGTGGACGACGGGCACCTGATCCGAGGTTCATCACCCCACCGACCGGGTCGCTCCCGAGCCCACAGATGGGCCAACTCGGAGACTTCCCCCAGGAACTCCGGGACTTCACCGCCTTGGGGGCG
The DNA here is from genome assembly GCA_035535015.1 of Acidimicrobiales bacterium. GTDB lineage: Bacteria > Actinomycetota > Acidimicrobiia > Acidimicrobiales > UBA8190 > Palsa-661. Next base: position 35,182 of record DATLQU010000050.1, read on the forward strand.
TACCATCGAACTGTGGGCTGCGTCCGGGTCTGTGGTTGCAAGTCGAAGCCAGTCGCAGGCGAAACGACCCACGTAAGGCAACTCGTGGTTGCTGAGCATGGTGCGACTTAGAAGTAAGCCCTGCCCATCGAGCCGCCGACTCTCGGCAGCGGGTGGAGAAGGGGCGAAGCCGGCCTTCATGGTCGTCGCCGGACGGCACCGTCGCCCTTGTGGCCCGGGCCCGTCGCCGATGATCGGCCGCCAACTCCTCTGCAGGCGAGTGTGGGGACAAAGACCAGGTCAGCCGGACGCGGCCCGCAACCCAAAGAACTGAAAGCTTCGAACTGAGAGCTCGAGCGCTGGAGGTGCGGTAGTGGATGTGTTAGTCCTCGGACGCAAGCAGACGGTCCCCGACGAGGTCCGCTCCTTGGCGGCAGCCAAGCTGGCCCGGCTGGCCCGGATCACCCCGGTCCTGGAACGGGCCGAGGTCCGGCTCACCGAAGGTCGGGACACCGCCGGCGTGACCCGGCAGGTCTGCGAAGTCACCATGACCGGTCACGGTCACACGGTCAGGGCCCGGGCGGCCGCCGCCGACGCCCCGGTGGCCGTGGACCTCGTGGTGGACAAGCTCGAGCACCAGGTCGAGCGGCTCAAGGGCAAACTGGTGGGCCGCTCCCATCCCCGCCACGCCAGGACCATCGCCGGCGCCTGACGGCCCCGGCCCATCCTGGACCGGCCAACGCTGGCCAACGCTGGCCGACCAGGGTCCGGCGGTAGACTCACCTCCCCATGAGCGTCTTCGCGCGGGCTCTGCGCGCCGGTGAGGGCAAGAAGGTCCGACGGCTGGCCGAGCTTGTCCCTCTGATCAACGATCTCGAACCAGCCATGGAGGCGTTGTCCGACCAGGACCTCGCCCACCAGACGGTTCTCTTCAAAGAGAGGATCGAGCGCGGCGAAACCCTGGACGACCTTCTCATCGACGCCTTCGCCACCGTCCGGGAGTCGGCCTGGCGGATCCTGGGCCAGCGTCACTTCGATGTCCAGCTCATGGGCGGCATGGCCCTGCATTTCGGCTGGATCGCCGAGATGAAGACCGGTGAGGGCAAGACCCTCGTCTCCACCCTGCCCGTCTACTTGAACGCCCTCGGCGGCCGCGGTGTCCACCTGGTCACCGTCAACGACTACCTGGCCCGACGCGACGCCGAATGGATGGGCCAGGTCCACCGCTTCCTCGGCTTGACCGTTGGCCGCGTCAGTCCCGAGATACCCGACTTCGAGGACAAGCGCCAGGCCTACGCCGCCGACATCACCTACGGCACCAACACCGAGCTCGGCTTCGACTACCTCCGAGACAACATGGCCCGCGCCCGCGACGCCATGGTCCAGCGTGGCCACGCCTTCGCCATCGTCGACGAGGTGGACTCCATCCTGATCGACGAGGCCCGGACCCCGCTCATCATCTCCGGCCCGGGCTCCGAGTCGGCCAAGCTCTACTACCAGTTCGCCGGCCTGGTCCGCACCCTCGTGCCCGAGGATGACTACGAGGTCGACGAGGAGAAGCGGATCGTCGTCCCCACCGAAGAGGGTATCGCCAAGGTCGAGCGGGCCATGGGCGTGGACAACCTGTACGAGCTCGTCTCGGGGGACTACGTCCACCAGCTGACCCAGGCCCTGCGGGCCAAGGAGCTCTATAAGAGGGACAAGGATTATCTGGTGTCCGACGGTGAGGTGAAGATCGTCGACGAATTCACCGGCCGCACCCTCGACGGCCGGCGCTGGTCCGACGGTCTCCATCAGGCCGTGGAGGCCAAGGAGCGGGTCCGGATCGCCGAGGAGAACCACACCTGGGCCACCGTCACCCTCCAGAACTACTTCCGGCTCTACGAGAAGCTCGGCGGGATGACCGGTACGGCGGAGACGGAGGCGGCCGAGTTCGCCTCCACCTACGACGTCCCCGTCGTCCCCATCCCCACCAACCAGCCCATGGTCCGTCTCGACCAGGCCGACCTGATCTACAAGTCGGAGGACGCCAAGTTCGACGCCGTGGTGGAGGATCTGGTCGAGCGCTACGAGACGGGACAGCCCGTCCTGGTGGGCACGGCCTCTGTGGCCAAGTCCGAACAGCTCTCCCGTCTTCTCGAGCGCCGGGGCATCCCCCACGAGGTCCTGAACGCCAAGCAGCACACCCGGGAAGCCGAGATCGTGGTCCAGGCGGGCCGGCTCCACGCCGTCACGGTGGCCACCAACATGGCCGGCCGAGGTGTCGACATCCTCCTGGGCGGCAATCCCGAGGGACTCGCCCAGCGGGAGATCATCGGCCAGGGCCTCGACCCCGAGACCGAGCAGGGCCAGGCCGAGTACGAGAAGCTCCTGGCCCGATTCGAAAAGGAGTGCTCCGACGAGGGCGACCAGATCCGCGCCCTCGGTGGTCTCTACGTCCTCGGCAGTGAGCGTCATGAATCCCGCCGCATCGATAATCAGCTCCGCGGCCGATCAGGCCGCCAGGGCGATCCCGGGGAGAGCCGCTTCTTCCTCTCCCTGGAGGACGAGCTCATGCGTCTCTTCGCCACCGGGGCCATGCAGTGGGTCATGACCAAGACCCTCCCCGACGACGTCCCCATCGAAGCCAAGATGGTCACCAAGGCCATCGAGCGGGCCCAGAACACGGTGGAGGGTCGCAACGCCGAGATCCGCAAGGACGTCCTCAAGTACGACGAGGTCCTGAACGAGCAGCGCAAAGTCATCTACAAGCGACGGCTTCAGGTCATCGACGGCGAGAACCTGAAGGAAGACACCGAGGAACTCCTCGAGGCCACCATTCAGGCCCTCGTCCAGTCGGCCTGTCCCAGTGACTATCCCGAGGAGTGGGAGCTCGACCGCCTGGTGACCGAGGTCACCCAGTACTACCCGACGGCCTTCACGGCCGAGGATCTCGCACCGGCCACCACCGTGGCCCAGATCACCGAGTCCTTTGTGGCCGAGGCCATCGACACCTACCGCGCCCGCGACGAGATCTTCCCGGGTGGGGAGTCCGAAGCCCGTCAGGTCGAGCGTGAGGTCATGCTCCAGATCATCGACCAGCGCTGGCGCGAACACCTCTCGGAGATGGACTACCTCCGTGAGGGGATCAACCTCCGGGCCATGGGCCAGCTCGACCCGCTGGTCGCCTGGCAGCGCGAGGGATTCCAGATGTTCGGCCAGATGATGGACGCCATCGACGACGATTATCTCCGCTACGTCATGCACGTCCAAGTGGTCGCCGGTACCGGCCTCGAGCCCGACCTCACCCAGGCCCGCTACGAGGCCGCCGAGGACCCCTCCCAGGGTCCGAGCCTGCTCGACGCCTTCCGGGCCACCGCTCCCGATCCCGCCATGGCCGCCGCCGGTGCCGGGGTCCCCCTGGGTCTGGAGTCGGGAGGCCAGTTCGCCAACGGCGCCCAAGCCACCCCGCAGGAGCTGCAGGAGGTCCTCCAGCCCGTGGTCAAGGCGCCGACCGAGAAGCTGGGCCGCAACGAGCCCTGCTGGTGCGGCAGCGGCAAGAAGTTCAAGCTCTGCCATGGCGCGAGCTAGCGATCCCCCCGGCACCGGCGAGCAGCGCGACCTCAAAGCCGAGCTCCTGGCGCTGAGATCCCGGCTCGAGGAGGCCCAGGGCTATCTCCGCCTCGACCACCTCCGGCAACGCCGGGCCGAGCTCGAGAAGGAGGTCTCCCGGCCCGACCTCTGGGACGACCCGGATACGGCCCGTCGCCTCAGCTCCGAGTTCGGCTCGGTGGGCGACGACATCGAGCTTCTCGAGGACCTCGGCCGCCGCCTCTCGGATGCCGAGGTCCTCTTCCAGCTGATGGTGGAGGAGGGCGACGATTCGGTCGCCACCGAGCTCACCACCCTGATCGACGACCTGGCCCGTCGCCTCGACGACCTCGAGCTCCGCAGCCTCTTCACCGGCGAGTACGACGAGAATGACGCCATCGCCGAGCTCCACTCCGGGGCCGGGGGCACCGACGCCCAGGACTGGTGCGAGATGCTCCTGCGCATGTACCAGCGCTGGGCGGAACGACGGGGCTTCGCCGTCGAGCTCGATGAGGCGACAGCGGGACAAGAGGCGGGCCTGCTTTCGGCCACCTTCATCGTCAAGGGTCGTTTCGCCTACGGCTTGTTGTCGGCTGAGCGCGGTGTCCACCGACTGGTTCGCATGTCACCCTTCGACTCCCAGCACCGTCGGCAGACGAGCTTCGCCTCGCTCGACGTCACTCCCTTCTTGGAGGATCTTTCTGACGAAGTGGCCATCGACGACAAGGACCTCCGCATCGACACCTACCGGTCCTCGGGCGCCGGCGGTCAGCATGTCAACAAGACGGACTCCGCCGTCCGGCTCACCCACCTTCCGACAGGTCTGGTCGTCTCGGTCCAGAACGAACGCAGCCAGCATCAGAACAAGGCCAAGGCCATGCAGATTCTCGGAGCCAAATTGGCCGAGCGTCAGCGTGCCGAACGCCGGTCCGAGCTCGACTCCCTCTCCGGTCCGCAGTCCGACGTGGCCTGGGGATCCCAGATCCGTTCCTACGTCATGGCGCCCTATCAACTCGTCAAGGATCTCCGGACCCAACTGGAGACGGGCAACGTCGACGCCGTTCTCGACGGTGACATCGACGCCTTCATCGAATCCGAGCTTCGCCGCCTCCGTACTGCGGGCGGCGGTAACGGTTCGACCGCTCCGACCGGCGGAACCGATCCCGGCCGACCGACAGACGACGTCTAGGTGGATCACCGTTCTTCGACACGCCGACCGAGTTGGGCGTCGTCGATTCTCGAAGACACATCCGTGTCGTTCCCTCGTCAGCCCACGCACATGACCTGGAGATTCGCGCAGAATGCGGTGTCGTCACCGTTGAGCGCGCCAGGCCGTTCACCCTACGCGTCTGCCCGAGACCAGACTGATAGCCTCGTGGGCACCTCGTGTGCCACGCCCGCCATCGGTGGTGGCGGGGCAGGGAACGACGAGGTGTCGACTCGATGATCAGCTTCGAGAACGTAACTAAGAGCTACAAGGGCGGGACGCTCGCTATACGCGACATGTCGCTCGATATCGACAAGGGGGAGTTCGTCTTCCTGGTCGGATCGTCGGGATCGGGAAAGACGACCTTCATCCGTCTCCTGCTTCGCGAGGAAGCCCCTACCCAGGGCCGCATCCTGGTGGCCGGACGCGACATCGCCAATCTGAGTCACTGGCGCATTCCCTATCTCCGCCGCAACATCGGTTGTGTCTTTCAGGACTTCCGCCTTCTGCCCAACAAGAACGTCTTCGAGAATGTGGCCTTCGCCCTCGAAGTCATCGGCCGTCCCAAGCACGTCATTGCTTCCCAGGTGCCCCAGATCCTCGATCTCGTCGGCCTCTCGAAGAAGCGGGAGAGCCTCCCCGGTGAACTCTCCGGTGGCGAGCAGCAGCGGGTGGCGGTCGCCCGCGCCTTCGTCAACCGCCCTCTCATCCTTTTGGCCGACGAACCCACGGGCAATCTGGACCCCGCCACCAGCCAGGGCATCATGCGCCTGCTGGAACGCATCAACAAGACGGGCACCACCGTCGTCATCGCCACCCACGATTCGGGCATCGTCGACCAGATGCGCCGCCGCGTTGTCGAGCTCGATCACGGGACTCTCGTCCGCGACCAGGCCCGTGGTGTTTATGGCTACGGCACCTGAGTCCCTGGGGATCGGTTGAGATGCCGGTCTCGTTGGACTATGTCGCCCGGGAGACGGCGTCGAACCTCTGGCGCAACCGCCTCATGACGATTGCCGCCGTCCTCACGGTCGCCGTCTCGCTGTCATTGGTCGGCTCGTCTCTGCTGCTCCAGCAGGGGGTGGCCCACGCCACGGCCATGTGGCAGCACGGGGTCAGCGTGGAAGTCTTCCTGAAGCCCTCGGTCTCGAACTCCCAGCGCGCCTCGATCCAGGGTCAGCTCCGGCAACTTCCCTATGTCGAATCGTGTCTCTACCGGTCCAAGCAGTACGACTACAACGAGGCGAAGCACCTCCTCACCCCCGACGAGTCGCAAGCGCTCACCGTGGCGACAACCCCGGCTTCTTACCGTTGTGTCCTCAACAACCCGAGCCAGGCCCAGGCCATCGCCAAGCAGTTCGACGGCTACCCCGGCGTCAGGAATGTGGCGTCGCCGACCCAGTCGATCCGCAACATGGAGTCAGTCACGAAGATCCTCCGTTGGGTCTTCCTGGCCCTGGCCGTCATCCTTCTTCTCTCCGCCTCCGTCCTCATCCTCAACACCATCCGCCTCGCCATCTTCGCCCGAAGACGGGAGGTATCGGTCATGAAGCTCGTCGGGGCCACCAACTGGTTCATCCGCCTGCCCTTCATGTTCGAGGGCGTCATCCAGGGTCTGCTCGGCGCCGTCGTCGCCGCTGCCGTCGTCGTCGTCCTCCATCTCGTCCTCGACGCCCTGGGTAACAGCAAGACGACAACCATCCTCTACCAGATGCGGGTCTCCACTCACGAAGTGGTGGGGACGAGTCTCGTTGTCCTCCTGGTTGGCGTCCTCATCGGCTCGGTCGGCTCGGCCTTCGGCATCCGACGGTTCCTCGACACCTGACCCCGGGACGCAACGAACGCCGAGCGCCCCGGGCCGTTCAACCCTTGTTGGCTCCGTTGGCCCGCACGAAGTCGTTCACGGCGTAGTACGCATCGATCGATTCCCCGGCGTCACCCCAGAAGCCCTCGAGCACGTCGTAGGCCATTGTCCCCTGGTCGACGTAATAGTTGTTCACATCGGTGATCTCGAGTTCGCCCCGCCCTGAGGGTTCGAGGGTACCTATCACCCGGAAGACCTCGGGGTCGTAACAGTAGATGCCGGTGACGGCGTAGTGACTGGGTGGATCCTCGGGCTTCTCGAGGATCCTGGTGATCCGGTTGGCGTCGTCGAAGCGGGGCACTCCGAGATGACGGAGGTGCACAGGGTCGTGTTCCTCGGTGAGGACGATCCGTGCGCCGCCCCCCTGAAGAGCGAAACGCTCCACCGTCGGCCGGAAGGTCCGCTCCACGATGTTGTCGGCCAGCATGACCAACACGGCCTCGTCGGCGGCGAAGCGCTCGGCCAAGCCCAACGCCTCGGCGATCCCCCCCGCTTTGTCCTGGTAGGCGTAGGAGAGCCGATCGATGTCGTGCTCGTGCCCGTTGCCCAGAAGCCGGAGGAACTCACCGGCATGGGTCCCCCCGGTCACCAGCATGATTTCGGAAATGCCGGCCAGAACGAGCGCCTCGATCGAGTAGCTGATCATCGGCCGGTCGTAGATGGGCAGCAGATGCTTGTTGGTGATTCGGGTCAGCGGGTGGAGCCGGGTGCCCGTTCCTCCGGCCAGGATCACGCCCTTCATCGGGACGAGCCTAGGTCACCGGCTGCCGCCACCCCAGAAGTCACCCGGTCGGATCCCCGGGCCCAGGGGTCCGTACTCCGGCGTGACGCCGTCGGCGGCCTCTTCGGCCTCCGTGTCCGGTACCCGCACCACCGCCTGCTGGCGCCGATCGGCCATGGCGGCCACCCGAGGCTCTGCCGCCGTGTCCGTCCCGTCTGCGTTGCGGTCCTCGTCTTCGCCGACGACGGCGGCGGGACGCGCCACCCCCTCGCCCGCCTCACCGGCGCCGGCCGCCGCCGCGTAGCGCCGCTGCGCTTCGGCCGCTCCGGCCCGCGCCGCTTCGACCCGCCGCCGCTCGTCCTCGGCGAACTGTCGGGCCCGGCCCCGGCGCTCAGCGGCGGCCGTTCCCGCCTGCGCCGCCTTGGTGGCGCTTTCCAGGCTCCGGGCGGCCTCCGCCTTGGCTGCCTCGGCTTTGGCCGCCTCGGCTTTCTGCCGCTCGGTCTCGGCGGCGTACCGGGTCAGACGGCTCTGCGCCTCAGCCACCTCCGCCTCGACCCGCCACCGTTCCAGCTCGGCCGCGTCGGCGCTCTGCTTCTTGCGACGCTTCGCCTCCGCCGCCTGTGCTCGAGCCGATTCCTTCCTCTTCCGCTTCGTAGCCACGGTGTCGGCCCGGGCCGCTTGTTGCGCCCGCCGATTCTCGCCGGCGGCTTCGTCTTCGCGCCTCCGGCGCACCGCTTCCGCGGCGGCGGCCGCCTCGGCGTCGTGCCGCAGCCGCTCAGCCTCGGCCGCCTCTGCCTCCTGTCGGAGTCGGGCCTCGCCGGCGGCTTCCTCCTCGGCCTTCCTCTCCTCGTCGGCGGCCGCTTCCGCCTCTCGCCTCAGACGTTCCTGCCCCGCCGCCTCGATTCTCCGGCGCTCGGATTCGGCGACCTCGGCCGCGTCGTTGAGTCGCTGCGCCTCTTCGGCGTCGTTTCTCCGCCGCTCGGCCTCGGCGCGCTCCGCCGCCCCCCGACGCTGCTCGGCTTCGGCGATTTCGGCCGTGATCCGCTCGCGCTCGGCCTCCGCTGCCGCGATTTCCTTCTCCAGCCTCGCCGCCGCGGCTGCCTCGGTTTCGAGTCGCTGTGCTTCGGCCTCCGCCGCCTCGCTCCGACGCCGGTCCGCCTCTGCCGCCAAGGCGCTGATCCGGGCTCGCTCGGCTTTGGCCGCCTCGGCGTCGGCCTCCAGCTGCTCGAGCTCGGCGACCTCGACCCTCCGACGTTGGGCGGCGGCCGTTTCCGCCGCCTCCCGGCGGCGGTCCCTCTCAGCAGCAGCAGCGGCTTCGTCTGCTTCGCGTCGACGTTCCCACTCGGCCGCGTCCGCTTCGATCCTCTGCTTTTCGGCCTCGATCGTCTTCGCCTCCCGCTTCAGGCGTTCGATCGTGGCCGTTTCGGCCTTTCGGCGATCGGCCCGGGTCGCGTCGGCCTCCAGCCTTCGTCGTTCGGCCTCGGCCGCTTCCGCCTCGGCGGCGACTTTCCTGAGCCTCGCCGCCTCGGCTACCTCGGTTTCGAGTCGCTGCCGTGCGATCTCGGCCGCTTCGGCTTCGTCGGCTAGCCGTTGCGTCTCGGCCGCCTCGGCCCGCCTGCGTTCGTCCTCGGCCGCGCCCGCCTGTTGTGCCCGACGCGCTGACTCCGCTGTCTCGATGGCGATCCTCCGCCGCTCCAGCTCTGCCGCCTCGGCCTCGGCCTCAAGCCGTTGCGCTTCGGCCGCTTCCAGCGCCCGTCGCTCACTGTCGGCTGTTTCCGCCTCTTTCCGACGCCGAGCCGCTTCGGCTGCTTCGGACTTGATCCTCCGGCGGGCCGCCTCGATCGCCTCGGCCTCCCGCTTTAGTCGTTGCACTTCCGCCGTTTCGATCTCCCGGCGCTCGGCCGCGGCGCTGTCGGCCTCCTTCCGACGCCGCTCACCCTCGACGGCCGCTGCCGTGATCCGCTGCCACTCCGCCTCCGCCGCCTCGGCCTCACATCCAAGGCGTTGCGCGACCTCCGCCTCGGTCCGCCGCCGTTGCGCGGCGGCAACCTCAGCCTCCTTCGTCCGGCGCGCCGCCTCCGCTGCCTGCGCCACGATCCTCTGGCGTTCCTCTTCGACCGTCTCGGCCTCACGTTGGAGCCTCTCGGCCTCAGCCGCCTCTATCCTCTGCCGTTCGGCCTGCGCTGACGCGGTCTCGACCCGGCGTCGTTCGGCCTCGGCGGCGTCGGCCGCCTTGGCCTCGATCCTGAGCAGTTCCGTGGCGGCGGTCTCGACATCGATCCGCTGTCGTTGCGCCTCGACGGCCTCCGCCAGTTGGCTCAGCCGCTCGGCTTCGAGGGCCGCCACGCTCTGCCGCTCCGCCTCGGCCGCTTCGGCCTCGATCCTGAAATGTTCCGCCTCTTCGGCCTCGGCCCGAGCGGTCTCCTCTCGCAGCCGCGCCGCCTCGGCGATGGCGATGGCGATCCTCTGCTGCTCAGCCTCGGCCCCCTCTGCCTCCCGCGCGAGACGCTCGGCTTCCGCCTCATCGAACCGCCGCCGTTCGATCGCCGCCGCCTCGAATTCGCTCCACCGACGTTCGGCCTCGGCCGCTTGCGCCTCGACTTCTTCCCGAGCCGCCTCCGCTGCCTCGGCTGCTCGCTCGAGCCGTTCCGCCTCGGCTGCCTCCCGTGCCTGGCGCTCGCTCTCGGCCGCCTCCGCCTCCAGCCTCCGCTCCTCGGCTTGGGCGGCTTCCACTTTTATTCTCTGCCGAGCCGCCTCGGCCACCTCGGCTTCGCGCTTCAGCCGATCGGTCTCAGCCGCTTCTGCCTCTTTCCTTTCCTGGTCCGCCTGAGCCGCCGCCGCCTCGGCCTGGGCCTCGGCTTGGGCCCTGGCCTCGGCCTCGGCCTCGGCTTGAGCTTCGAGTCGCTGGCGTTCCGCCTCGGCCTGGGCCTCGGCCTGGGCCTCGGCTTGGGCCCTGGCCTCGGCTGCCGCCTTGGCCTGGGCCTCGGCTTGGGCCCTGGCCTCGGCTGCCGCCTTGGCCTGAGCTTCTGCCTCGAGCCGTTGTTGCTCTGCCGCCGCCGCCTCGGCCTGGGCCTCGGCTTGGGCCCTGGCCTCGGCCTCGGCCTCGGCCTCGGCTTGAGCTTCGAGTCGCTGGCGTTCCGCCTCGGCCTGGGCCTCGGCTTGGGCCCTGGCCTCGGCTTGGGCCCTGGCCTCGGCTGCCGCCTTGGCCTGAGCTTCTGCCTCGAGCCGTAGTTGCTCTGCCGCCGCCGCCTCGGCTTGGGCCCTGGCCTCGGCCTCGGCTTGAGCTTCGAGTCGCTGGCGTTCCGCCTGGGCCGCTGCCGCCCGCCCTGCCTCTCCCTTCAGCTTCTCGGCCGCTGCCTTTGCGGCCTCCTGCTGACGACGTTCCTTTCTCGAGATCTCCGGGGAGACAGGAGCTGACAATTGGTCGATAACGGCGTCGGCCAGAGCCGCCCACTCGGTGACGGCCCATGGTCCGAATTCCCTGTTTGACAACGACGCACAGGCGATTCCTACATGCGGGTCTACCCAGAGGAAGCCGCCAGCACGGCCAAAGTGGCCGAATGTCGCGGGGGAGGTGTGGGATCCTGTCCAATGTGGGGATTTGTCGCCCCGGACCTCAAAGCCGAGTCCCCAATCACACGGATCGAATCGTCCGTAGCCCGGGAGGACGCCACGAAGTCCGGGAAAGGCCACCTCGGTGGCTTGGGCGAAGGTCTCGGGCGAGACGATGGTGGGTTCCAACAATTCGGCGGCCAGGACGAGAAGGTCCTTCAGCGACCCCCGTGCTCCCGAAGCGGGTGACGACCCGGCCACGAATGCAGTTCCGGCCAAGTGGAGTGGGTTGAGGACGGCGCCGGCGAGATAGTCGGTAAAGGCCATAGCCGACCGCTCGGCCACGGCGTCGGCCAGGATCTCGAAGCCGACATTGGAATAGATGCGCATCCGCGCCGGACCGGCGACGGGGACAAGAGAATCGGGCCCCAGGCCGGAGGCGTGGGCGAGGAGGTGGCGGATCGTGCTTCCCGGGGGGCCGGCTGGATCGTCGAGCGAGACCGTCCCTTCTTCGACGGCAACGAGGACCGCCATGGTCACGAGCAACTTGGACAGAGAAGCCCAGGCGAAGGTTCGTTCAATCTCGCCGATGCTGTCCACCACGACTGGGCGGACTTTGTCAAGAGCCGCGCCGTCAGAAGCGCTCGAACGTGTGACCAGCCCGACGGAGGCGGCGTCGACCGGCCACCACGAAACGAGTTCGAGGGCGCGCACCGGTAGACCTCACGTGCTCGTCGCCCACACAGCCGTTTCCGACTTGTGGCGCGCGTAGTCGATCTTGCCGGCGGGGGATCGTTCGACGCTGTTGACGAAGCGGACCCGCTTTGGTGCTTTGAACCCGGCGAGGCGCCCCTTCACATGCTCGATGAGCTCGTGCTCGGTCGCCGCCTCGGCTGGATACAGTTCCACCACAGCCGCCACCACTTCGCCAAAGCGGGTATCGGGGATGGCGACGGCGACGGCATCGCGGACGGCGGGATGCGTCTTCAGGGCCTCCTCGACCTCCTCCGGAAAGACCTTTTCTCCACCCGTGTTGATGACGACCGATCCCCGGCCGAGCAGCTGGATGGAGCCGTCGGCTTCGACCGTGGCGAAGTCGCCGGGTATCGAATACCGGACGCCGTCGATCTCCTTGAAGGTGTTCGCCGATTTCTGCTCGTCCTTGTAATAGCCGAGCGGATTGCGGCCGCCGAGGGCGAGGACGCCGACCTCGCCCGACCCGGGGATGACGCTCTTGCCCGTATCGGGATCGAGGACTCGTACCTCAGGCCCGAGGGTGAAATGGGCGGTGTGCTCGGTTGACGAGCTGCTCGAGACAGACGCTCCCATCCCAAGTGCTTCGGAGGAGGAAAAGGCGTCGATCAGCATCATGGTGGGGTGGTGCCGCAGCAGCGCCCGCTTGGTCTCCTCGCTGAACATGACGCCGGAGGAGATCATGGCCAGGAGAGTGGACAGCTTCCAGCGGCCAGAGTGCTCGTCGAGGGTGGCGAGAATGGGTTTGGCGAAGGCGTCGCCGACGATGGCGATGACGTTTACGTTTTCGCGCTCGACGGTGTCGAGCAGTTCGACGGGGTCGAACTTCCGGTTCGTCAAGGTGACGACGCAGCCTCCGATGTTCAGCGAACCGATCGAGGTGAACGAGCCCGTGCCGTGCATGAGGGGGCAGGCGGGAATGATGACGGGGCCAGCGCCGACGATCGCCTTCCGGACACCCTCGAGCCCGCCTTCGTCGGGTAACCGGAGCAGATTGCCGGCATTGATACGGCTGAAGAGGTCATCCTGCCGCCACATGACGCCCTTGGGCATGCCGGTCGTTCCCCCGGTGTAGAGCATGAGGAGGTCGTCGCCACTGCGACCCCACGGCGCAGTGATCCGCTCTGTCTTGGCTTCAGCCGCCTCCTCATAGGGAGTGGCCCACGGGGGGCAGGGGCCGGAGCCATCGTCGACCCAAAGCCATGTCCGGACACCGGGGACCCGGGAGCGCAGGCCTTCGATCCGTTCGACGAAGGTACCGTGGAAGATGACCGCCACGGCGTCGGCATTTTCCCAGAGGTAGACGAGCTCGTCGTCGGTGTAGCGGTAGTTGGTGTTCACCGGAACAAGTCCCACCTTGAACAAGGCGAACGTGGACTCCAGGTACTCGGTGCAGTTGTAGAGGTAGTGAGCCACCTTGTCCTGCTGGGTTACCCCGGCATCGAGAAGGGTCTGGGCCACGGCGTCGGCCCGGCTGTCGAACTCGGCCCAGGTCACCCGCCGATCGCCATGTACCAGGGCGGGGGCGGCAGGAACGGTGTCGGCGACAGCTTCCCAGACGTCAGCAAAGTTCCAATCGGTCACGCATACAGTCTACGGTCGGACTGTGGATTTCGCCCTTCCGGGAATTGAGCACCCGGCGCGCCGAGAGTTCCGCCAATGGTTGGCCACGCATCCGGAGCCCACGGGACGGGAACTGGCCGACGCCGGATACGTCGCACCGCACTGGCCACGACCGTGGGGTCTCGGCGCAGATCCGGTGGATCAACTAGTCATAGATGATGAGATGCGCCGTGCCGGCGTGCGTCGGCCGTCCAACCAGATCGGGATCGGATGGGCCGGACCCACCCTGATCCATGCCGGTTCCGAGGCCCAGAAGGAGAGGTATCTCCGGCCCCTGCTGGCCGGTGAGGAGATCTGGTGCCAGTTGTTCAGTGAGCCGGGAGCCGGTTCGGACCTGGCCAGTCTCTCCACCCGGGCCGTGCGCGACGGCGACCAATGGGTCGTGAGTGGCCAGAAGGTCTGGACGAGCTTCGCCCACATGGCCTCCCTTGGAATCCTCCTCGCCCGGACCGACCGCGATGCGCCCAAACACAGTGGCATCTCCTATTTCATCTGTCCCATGGATGCTCCGGGGGTGGCCATCCGTCCCATTGTCGATATGACCGGGGACCATGCCTTCAACGAGGTCTTCCTGGACGAGGTCCGACTGTCGGCCGGACATCTGGTGGGCGAGGTCAACGGAGGCTGGGCGCTGGCCAAGGTGACCCTCGGCAATGAACGTGTCTCGCTGTCGGGCGAGGGGGCCCTCTGGGGCCAGGGCCCCACTATGGGGGATCTGGTCGACCTGGTCCGCAAGGCTGGGGGTACGTCCGATCGACTCCTCCGGCAACGGCTGATGCGTGTCTGGGTGGAGGGCGAGATCCTGAGACTGATCCGACTCCGGACCGTGAGCGCGGCACTGGCCGGCCGGGCCCCCGGACCCGAAGCGTCGGTCCGCAAGGCGCTGGCCGATGACCACGGTCAACGAGTCATGGAGGTGGCCAAGGACCTCTCCGGCCCGTACGGGATGATCGACTCCGGGCCGGACGAGGCCTTGCGGGCGGCCAAAATGAGCGACGGTGATCCAGGAGGGTCGGCGCTCGGCGAAGAACTCCTTGGTGACCCGGGGGCTCACGCTTGGCCCTCAATGATCTGGTCGCACGGCTATTTGTTCGCCCGGGCCCTGACCATCGGCGGGGGTACTGCCGAGGTGCAGCGCAACATCATCGCCGAGCGGGTCCTCGGCCTTCCGTCGTAACGCCCCTTTTCGACTGGCCGCCCTCGTTCGCCAGTTTCACGACACGGCGGACGAAGGCGGCGAAGGCGTCGGGATGAGAGAGATGGGCTCCATGGGCGGCATCGACGAATTCGATGACTTCGCCGGAGGGGAGGATCTCGGCCAACTCGTCGATGGCCCGGCGGTGATGGGGGATCGATCGAGAGCCTCGGCCGAGGACGACCGGGACCAGGAGACGGCTGAGATCCAGCGGCGACTTCGGGCGCCGGAGATCGAAGATCTCGGTCAACAGGGCCGGACCGTCGGCTCGGCGCTCGGCCCGCGCCCCCTCGGGGAGTCGGCTCCAGGCGTCGTCGTTGACCACCCGGCGGAAGAACGATTCGGCAAACGAAGCAGGGTCCTCGGCCGGAGCTGTAGAGGCGGTCCGCCGAGGCCACCAACTTGCCCAGGGCAGGGGCGGCTCGTAGACACCGACGGCGAGGACGGCACCGGGAAGGGCTATGGCCGCGCCGAGCGCCACATCACCACCGTAGGAGTGGCCGATGAGGACAGAGGGCCGCCCGTCGACGATGGTCACCAGGTCGGCAATGTGATCCTCTAGGGATCGGACGGGGGGCGTGGCCAGCCGGGAGCGGTTATAACCCCTCCGGTCGTAGGTGACGACGTGGAGGTCCGGGAGCCGGCGGACGACTCGGGCGAAGCTGGTGCCCCGGTCGAGAGAACCGTGCACCAGGACCACCATGGGCCCCGCCCCGCCGGGCGGCTGAGCCGGGTGGTCCACCACGTGGAGTCCGGCAGGGTGGTCGACCACCTTCGTGGTCGCTCGGTCCGGAGTCAGAGCCCGGTCACCCACTGCCGGAGGCGGCCTGAGGCCGCTGATGCAGGCCGCACGGGTCGAGTGGCGATCATCGACGCAAAGGGTAATCGGTTGGACACCGTTCTCCGGAGGGGTCCCATTAGGATCTCGGTCGATGGCTGACCACCAACGCGTGGTCTCCGGTCCCCCTACCGGAGGCGCTTTCGGGCCCAACGCCTGGTTGGTCGACGATATGTACGAGCAGTTCCGGAGTGATCCGTCCTCCGTGAGCGAGAGTTGGCGTGAATTCTTCGCCGACTACACCGCACCTGGGACCCCGGCCACCGAGAGCTCTCTTGAGCGGTCGCCGTCGGGCAACGGGGTCCCTGCTCCGGAGTCCGGACCGGCGAAGGGCGCCCGAAGCAACGGTGGTTCCTCGGCCGGGAACCGCGCTCCCGCTCCGGCAACGGCGACCCCGGTCCCGGCTGCCGAGGGCGGCGGCAACTCCTCGTCGGCACCGGTGGCGGCGGTGGCCGCAGTGCTGACGGCGCCGGGAGAGCCGACGGCGACCGAGGCCCCGACCCCAATCGCCCTACGTGGGGCGGCGGCGCGGATAGCCGTCAACATGGAAGCCTCTCTGGCTGTTCCGACGGCCACGAGCGTGAGAACGGTTCCGGCCAAGCTGTTGGAAGTCAACCGGTCGATGTTGAACCAGCATCTGGTGCGGACGTCGGGGACAAAGGTCAGCTTCACCCACCTGATCGGCTACGCCGTCGTCCAGGCCCTGCAAGCCGTGCCCGCCCTGAACTCGTCGTACGTCGATCAGATCGACGAAAAGGGGACAGCGGGTGTCCTGCACCATCGCCATGTCGGGCTCGGTCTGGCCGTCGACCTGACCAAACCCGACGGATCACGAACCCTGCTCGTTCCGGTGGTGAGCAACGCCGACAGCCTGGACTTCCGGGCCTTCGTGGTGGCCTACGAGGACATGGTCCGGCGGGTGCACACCCAGAAGGTGACCGTTGACGACTTCATCGGCGCCACCGTGACCCTGACCAACCCCGGCACCCTGGGCACGGGGCAGTCCGTCCCCCGGCTGATGCCCGGCCAGGGTGCCATCATCGGGGTGGGCGCTCTCGGCTTCCCGGCTGAGTACCAAGCGGCCGACCGCCGCAGCCTGGCTGCCCTTGGGGTGGGACCTGTCGTAACCCTTACCTCGACCTACGACCACCGGATCATCCAGGGGGCCGAATCCGGCATGTTTCTCACCCACATGGCGCAGTGCCTGACCGGAGAGCACAGTTTCTACGAGACCGTCTTTGCTGCCATGGACGTGCCCTATGAGCCAGTCCGGTGGCAGGCCGACGTCAACGCCGTCGACAGTGAACACCAACGTCTGGTGAAGCAGGTGAGGGTCCAGAGCCTGGTGAACATGTACCGGGTCCGAGGTCACCTGATCGCCGACCTGGATCCGTTGTCGGCCGAGCCGAGACACTTGCACGCGGAACTCGACCCCACGACGTACGGCCTGACCCTCTGGGATCTCGACCGTGAATTCGTGGTTGACGGTCTCGCCGGTCGCGACACTCTGCGATTGGCCGAGGCGCTCGACCTCCTTCGCGATGCCTACTGCCGGACACTGGCCGTCGAGTACATGCACATCCAGGATCCCGAGCAGAAGCGGTGGATCCAGCATCATGTGGAAGGCGTCCCGGCCACGCTGTCGCCGACAGAGCAGCGCCACATTCTCAACCGTTTGAACGCGGCGGAGGCCTTTGAACGTTTCCTGCACACGCGTTATGTGGGGCAGAAGCGATTCGGTTTGGAAGGAGCGGAGTCGACCATCGTCCTTCTTGACGCATTGCTCGATGAGGCAGCGTCGGCGGGAATGAGTGAGGCCGTGCTCGGCATGGCCCACCGAGGCCGTCTGAACGTCCTGGCCAACATCGTGGGCAAGTCCTATGGCGAGATCTTCCGTGAATTCGAAGGGGATCTCGACCCGGATTCCGTGCAGGGCTCCGGGGATGTGAAGTACCACAAGGGGGCGAGTGGAACCTTCACCGGCCACTCGGGTGGCGTTCTTCCGGTCACCTTGGCCTCGAACCCGTCGCATCTCGAGGCCGTCGACCCCGTGGTGGAGGGGATGGTGCGGGCCAAGCAGGACCAATTGCCCCTCGACCGACCGTTCGGGGTCCTCTCCCTACTGATCCACGGTGACGCCGCCTTCGCCGGACAGGGAGTGGTGGCGGAAACCCTCGAACTGTCCCAATTGGCCGGCTACCGGACCGGCGGGACCGTTCATGTCGTGGTGAACAACCAGCTGGGTTTTACCACCGCCCCTGAGTCGGCCCGCTCGTCGGTCTATCCGACAGATGTGGCCAAGATGGTCCAGGCTCCGGTGTTCCACGTCAACGGAGACGACCCCGAAGCATGCGCCCGTGCCGCCCGGCTGGCCTTCGGCTTCCGACAGGCCTTCCATAAGGATGTGGTGATCGACGTCGTCTGCTACCGACGCTTCGGCCACAACGAGGGGGACGACCCGAGCTACACGCAGCCTCGGATGTACGCCATCATCGAAACGATGCGTTCGGTGCGAAAGCTTTACACCGAAGCGCTCGTCCGTCGCGGTGACATCACGATGGAGGAAGCCGAGCAGGCGCTCTCCGATTTCCAGGCTCGTCTTCAGACGGCGTTGGACGAGACCCGTCAGACGGCCCCGCCGCAACCGACGACATTGCCGGCCGCGGTGGCACCGGTCGCGGCGATGGCCGAGGTGGAAACCGGAGTCGACCGCCAGACCTTGATGCGGCTGGTCAGCGACGCCACCGTGGTTCCCGACGGCTTCACCATCCATCCCAAGCTGTTGCGTCAATTCCAGCAACGCGCCGGCATCGTGGCCGACGGAGAGGTCGACTGGGCCCTCGGGGAGGCCCTGGCCATGGGCTCGCTGCTGCTGGAGGGCACGAATGTCCGTCTGGCCGGTCAGGACACCCGCAGGGGGACCTTCAGCCAGCGTCACGCCGTGTTGGTGGACTACGCCACCGGTAACGAATGGGTGCCGCTCGCCCATCTCGAAGGCGAAGGAGTGGGACGTTTGGCCATCCTCGACTCACTGCTGTCTGAGTACGCTGCCGTCGGTTTCGAATACGGCTATTCGGTCGAGATGCCCGATGCCTTGGTGGCCTGGGAGGCGCAGTTCGGCGATTTCGCCAACGGCGCCCAGATCGTGATCGACAACTTCCTGGTGGCGGCGGACGACAAGTGGGAACAGGGATCGGGTCTGGTACTGCTTCTCCCTCACGGCTACGAAGGGCAGGGCCCCGAACACTCCTCGGCCCGAATCGAGAGGTTCCTGACCCTATGCGCCCGGGGCAACATACGTCTCGCTCAACCGACGACAGCCGCCCAGTACTTCCATCTTCTGCGCTCTCAAGCTCGGGGCGCGGGGAATAAACCGTTGATCGTCTTCACCCCCAAGTCTCTCTTGCGGGCCCGGCAGTCCCGGTCTCCGATCGACGAGCTGGCGACGGGGTCCTTCCGGCCGGTTCTCGACGATCCGGCCGCATCGGGGCAGACCCCGGGTACCGCACCGGTGGGTCAGGGTCAGGCCGACAATGCGGCCGTCGACCCGTCAGGAGTTCGGCGGGTGCTGTTGTGCTCGGGCAAGGTCGCCTTCGACGCCATCGCTCGGCGTGACCAGCTGGTGGCCGATCCATCCGGTCTGCCCAGCCCTGCCGTGGAGGCGCGCGCCGTGGCCGTTATTCGCGTCGAGCAGCTCTATCCCTGGCCGGAGGGCGAGCTCGCCGGAATCCTGGATCGCTACCCGTCCGCCACCGAGGTGGTCTGGCTTCAGGAGGAGCCGGAGAATATGGGGGCGTGGTCGTTCGCGCACGGGCGGTTGCACAAGCTGCTGCGTGACCGCTTCACCCTGGTTCACGTAAGTCGCTCCGAATCGGCCAGCCCGGCGACGGGGAGTGCCGCGTTGCACCATCTCGAGCACGAAGATCTGCTTGCTCGGGCGTTCGGCTGACGGCTGACCAGCGGCCGTCGGACATCCGACGGCCGGCCCTCAAGACGTGGTCGCGGCCCGGGTCCCCATCGGGGTTGCGTCGTTGTGTCCGAGCTCCCGCCAGCTCCGCCAGTACCGCCAGTACCGCCAGTACCGCCAGTACCGCGCGCCGGCGTCGCCCGGGGGGGCCGGGTGCGGAACCGGTCAGCGCAGAGGAAAGCCCACGATGGATTCGAGCTCGAGCAGGGCGTCCGAGGGATCGACGACCTTGATGGTCTGCATGCCCAACTGGCGGGCGGGCTTCAGGTTCACGCCCAGATCGTCCAGGAAGACGGCGGCGGAGGGGGCGATGGCCAATTCCGTGCAGGCCATCAGGTAGAAGCGGGGGTCGGGTTTGCGGACGCCGACGATCGCCGACTGGACGACCACGTCGAAGAGATCGAGGACCTCGTTGTGGCGGGCGGTGGTGGTGGGGGTGACGAAGTTGTTGGTCAGGAGACCCGTCTTCAGGCGTTCGTGACAGCGGCGGACGGCCTCGAGCATCTCGGGCCGCATCTCGCCGGTCATGCCGGCGAAGAGTTCCCGGGCGTCGACGGAGCCCCCGGCGGCGCGGGCTTCAGCCTCGAAGGCCGAACAGAACTGTTCGAAATCAACTTCGTTGCGCTCGAGCCGAGCCCAGGCATTGTCATGGGCGTTGGTGGCATTCAGGGTCCGGATGAAGCCGGTCGGTAGCCCTCGCGCCCTCTCGTGACGCTCGAAGGCGTTGAAGGGACTGGTGGAAAGGACGCCGCCGAAATCGAAGAGGACGGCCTCAACCGGGGGAGAGGCCACGATTCAGACGAGGCTGTCGCGGGCCACGCCGTTCCAGAGCTCGGCGGAAAGGCCGAGGGAGTCCACATCCACCCGTTCGTCGATTCCGTGGAACATGGTGGCGTAGTCCTCGAAGGTCAGGTGTCGACTGAAGAGCCCGAAGCCGTAGGCGACGGTGCCGAGCCGGCGGAAGAAACGGGCGTCGGTCGCTCCGACGGTGAGGAAGGGCACACATCGGGCATCAGGGTAGGAGCGTCGGGCCACCCGTTCGAGGGAGTTCCAAAGAGGGGTCTCGGTGGGCGAGGTGCTCGCCGGATCGGTGAAATTCCATGTGGTCTCGACGTCGTCGGCCAGATCGCCCAGAGCGTCGCGGAGCATCTGGTCGACTTCGGGTTGCTCCCATCCGGGAAGGGTTCGGATGTCCACTTGGAGGACGGCCCGGTCCGGGATCACGTTGACCTTGGTGCCGGAGGCCATGATGGTCGGTGCCATGGTCGTGTGGGTGCAGGCATGGGCCTGGCGGGCCAGACCGAGGGCGGGGAACTGATCGCAGAAGTCGCCGATGGCTGCCGGATCGAGCAGGGGTCCGGCGATCTCGGCGGGGAGGCCGATGCCCTCGACGAATCGACGCCAGGCGTCGTGGATGTCGGCGGCCGGCGTGTACTCGGCCAACCGACGGACTACCTCGGTCGCCTTCACCAGCGCGTTGTCCGTGCGGAGCGGCTGGGATGCGTGGCCCGGGGTCCCCCGGACCGTCAGGGTGCACCAGAAGACCCCTTTCTCTCCGGTGATGACCGGAAGACGGACTCCGTCGGGGCCTTGCATGGGGAATCCCCCGGCTTCGGTGATCAGGTAGTCGGTACGGACCTGGTCGGGAAGGTGGGTGGTCAGCCACTCGGCTCCGTGGATGCCGAGCGCCTCTTCGTCGGCGACGCCGATGAAGAGCAGATCGCCCTCGGGGCGAAAGCCGTCGTCGGCAAGGTGGCGGACGGCCACGGCCATGGAAGCGGTCAGGTTGAGCATGTCGACGGCGCCGCGGCCCCAGACCTCACCGTCGATGAGCTCCCCGCCGAAGGGATCATGACGCCAGTCGTCTGCGTTGGCGGGGACGACGTCGGTGTGCCCGAGAAGGCAGAGTGACGGGGCCCCGGGACGGCGTCCTTCGATACGGGCCACGAGCGAGGAGCGCCCGGGCAGGGGCTCGTGGACTTCGAGGTCGAGACCCGGACGTTCGAGCAGCGACCGCAGGACCTCGGCGTTGCGCTGCTCGTGCCCGGATTCCGGGCTGCCGTCATTGACACAGGCGTTGCGGATCAGCTGCTGAAGAAGTTCCGCCACCTCTCCGGCCAGGTCGGTCGCCATGGCCGCATCCTAGGTGCGGACCGCCGGCCGGTGGCTCCCGGCCATCACGCGGAACGGCCCTTCCGAGCTGGAGATCAGACCCTTGAGAGCGCCTGGGTGATTGACTGTGCGCAGTCATGTCCCCCTCTCACGTCGTCGTCGACGGCTCGAACATCGCGACCGAGGGTCGTTCCACGCCGAGCCTCAACCAGCTCGACGAGGCCATCCGGCAGTTCCAAGACGAATTCCCCGACCTCGAGGTGATCGTCGTGGTCGACGCCACTTTCGGTCACCGGATCGACGCCTCCGAACGCAAGATTTTCGACGAGGCGGTGGCTCACGGCGAGCTCGTCTCGCCGCCGGCCGGGGCCATCGGCCGAGGTGACGCCTTCGTCCTTCGTGTGGCCGAGAGGGTGGACGCCCTGGTCTTGTCCAACGACTCGTTCCAGGAATTCCACGCCGAGCATCCCTGGTTGTTCGAAGAGGGAAGACTGATCGGAGGAAAGCCGATCCCGGGTGTCGGCTGGATTTTCACCCCCCGGTTACCGGTTCGCGGCCCGCGCAGTCGCTCCGCCACCTCGTCGGGCGGGAATCGCCGACGGATAAGCGCGTCCGAGGAGTATGTGCCGGCCGTACCGAAGTCGCCACCACCGTCCCGGCGGACGTCGAAGGCGGCGGCTGAGGCCATCGCCCTGGCCTCGGCGGAGTCGATTGTCCCGAGCCCGTCGAAGACCGGCACGGATCCGGCCAAGCCGGCCAGAGCCGCCAAGGCGACTAAGACCGCAAAGGCCGCCTCGGCCGCGACGGCCACAGTGAAGAAGGCGGCCAAGGCCACCAAAGCAGGTCCCGTGACCAAGACGGCCAAGACGCTGAAAGCGGTCAAGACGGCCAAAGCGGGCGATGCGGTCGCGGTGGCTACTGCCAAGAAAGCGACTAAGAGTACGAAGACCAGCACGCCGGCCGACGTGGCCAAGACGGCCAAGACGGCCAAGACGGCCAAGACGGCCAAGACGGCCAAGACGGCCAAGACGGCCAAGACGGCCAAGACGGCCAAGACGGCCAAGACGGCCAAGACGGCCAAGACGGCCAAG
>DATLQU010000051.1:0-9156 GCA_035535015.1 Acidimicrobiales bacterium
GGCCGCCCGAAGCACTTCTACTCGATCTACGAAAAGATGACCGGGCGCGGCCGCGAGTTCGACCAGATCTTCGACCTGGTGGGGGTGCGCGTCATCGTCGAGTCCGAGCGGGACTGCTACGCGGCCCTCGGCGCCATCCACTCGCTCTGGAAGCCGGTGCCCGGGCGCTTCAAGGACTACATCGCGATGCCGAAGTTCAACCTCTACCAGTCGCTGCACACCACGGTGATCGGCCTCGAGGGCAAGCCCATCGAGGTGCAGATCCGCACCCAGGAGATGCACCGGCGCGCCGAATACGGCATCGCCGCCCACTGGGGCTACAAGGAGCAGGCCAAGGACGGGGGGGCCTCGACCACGGCCGAGATGGCCTGGCTGCAGAGGATCGTCGACTGGCAGCAGGAGACCATCGATCCGCTCGAGTTCCTGGAGACGCTGAAGCTCGACCTCGAGCAGGACGAGGTCTACGTCTTCACCCCGAAGGGTCGGGTCATCGCCCTGGCCGCCGGCTCCACGCCCATCGACTTCGCCTACGCCATCCACACCGAGGTCGGGCACCGCTGCATCGGGGCTAAGGTGAACGGCCGGCTGGTACCGCTCGACACCAAGTTGCAGTCGGCCGACACGGCCGAGATCATCACCTCCAAGGTGCCGTCGGCCGGTCCGTCGCGCGACTGGCTGCAGATCGTGGTGTCGCCCCGGGCGCGCAACAAGATCCGGCAGTGGTTCAGCCGGGAGCGGCGCGAGGACGCCATGGACACCGGGCGCGAGGAGCTGGTGAAGGCGCTTCGCCGCGAGGGTCTGCCCGTGCAGAAGCTGGCCGCCTCCAACGCCCTCGAGCGGCTGGCCTCGGCCATGAACTACTCCGACCTCGACGCCCTGCACGCCGCCATCGGTGACGGCCACGTGTCGGCGCGTTCGGTGGCCCAGCGGCTGACCCGTGATCTGCGCGGCGGCGACCAGGAGGAGCAGCTGCCCACCACGGTGGGCCCCGGTCTCGGGACCCGGAGCCGGCGCGGCACACCGGTCGGCGTCTACGTGGAAGGCCTCGACGATGTGATGGTGCGGCTGTCGCGGTGTTGCACGCCGGTGCCCGGGGACCAGATCGTGGGCTTCGTCACCCGGGGCCGGGGCGTGAGCGTGCACCGGGCCGACTGCGCCAACGCCAGCGCCCTGGCCGCCGGTGAGCAGGAACGGCTGATCGAGGTGGAGTGGGACCGCGAGGGCTCCACCGTCTTCGTGGCCTCCATCGAGGTCCTGGCCTTCGACCGGTCGCGGCTGCTGTCGGACGTGACCCGGGTGGTGTCCGAGCACCACCTGAACATCGTGGCCTCGTCGAGCCAGACCGCCCCCGACCGGGTGAGCCGGATGCGGTTCGACGTGGAGCTGGCCGACCCCGGTCATCTCGACTCGTTGCTGAGCTCGCTCAAGCATCTCGACGGTGTCTTCGACGCCTTCCGCACCTTGCCCGGCCGAAAGGGCTGAACCGCCGGTGGCGAACGAGACGACCGGGACGGCGGCGCTACGCGCCCCCTCGGGGACCCACGACGTGCTGTGGCCGGAGTCGAGCCGTTGGGAGGCGCTGCTGGGCCTCTTCGCCGGCCGGGCCCGGCGGGCCGGGTTCGGCTTGACGCTGACACCGATGTTCGAGGACGCCCGGCTGTTTCACCGGGGGATCGGTGACGACAGCGACGTGGTGAACAAGGAGATGTACGAGTTCACCGACCGCGGCGGGCGGGCCGTGGCCCTGCGACCGGAGGGGACGGCGTCGGTGGTGCGGGCCTTCGTCCAGCACCACCCGCCCACGCCGTGGAAGGCGTGGTACGCCACGCCGGCCTTCCGCTACGAACGGCCCCAGGCCGGCCGCTACCGGCAGCACCACCAATTGGGGGTCGAGGTGCTCGGCACCGAGGACCCCGACCTCGATGTGGAGGTGGTGGCCCTGGCCGCCGGCTTCTACCGCGACCTGGGTCTCGAGCGGATCGAGTTGGCCGTGAATTCCATGGGCTGCGCCGAGGACCGGCCCCGCTACGTGGCCGCCCTGCGGGATTTCTTGGCCGAGCACATCGCCGAGCTGTGCGACGAGCACCGGGAGCGGCTGGCCGGCGGGACCCTGGTCAATGCGCTGCGGGTCCTCGACTGCAAGAGGCCGCCGTGCCGGGCCGCCACCGAAGGGGCGCCGCGGTTGGTGGACTTCTTGGACGACGCCTGCGCCGGCCATTTCGCCCGGGTGCTGGCCGGGCTCGAGGCGCTCGGTATCGCCCACCGGCTCGAGCCGCGGTTGGTGCGCGGTCTCGACTACTACACGCGCACGACGTTCGAGTTCGCCGGCCTGGCCCTCGACTCGGCCCAGAACGCCGTGGGCGGGGGCGGCCGCTACGACGGGCTGGCCGAGGCCATCGGCGGTCCGGCCACGTCGGGCATCGGGTTCGGCATCGGTGTCGAGCGGCTGCTGCTGGCCTGCGACGCCGAAGGCTGCTTCGCCGTCTCGCCCGCTGCGGCCGACGCCTTCGTGATCGACCTGACCGACGGGAGCGAGGCCCGGGACCTGGTGGACGAGCTCCGCCGGGCCGGGCTCGTGGCCCTGCGCGCCTACGATGGCCGTTCGCCCAAGTCCCAGATGAAACAGGCTGACAAGTCGGGGGCCCGGTTCGCCGTGATCATCGGCGACGAGGAGGTCTCCGGCGGGGTCGTCACCCTGCGGCCGCTGCGCGACGACGGTGAGCAGCAGACGGTGCCGCGGCCCGACATCGTGGCCCGGTTGACGCAGCTGTCCGAGCAGGCCGACCAATCAGAGCAGGCAGGGCAACCCGGGCCAAGCCGGCGGTCCGACGAAGGATGATGACGTGACGGCGACGAACATGCGCACCGACATGTGTGGCGAGCTGAGGTCCGGTGACGCCGGGCGGCGGGTCCGGCTGTGCGGGTGGGTGTCGCGGCGCCGTGACCACGGTGAGCATCTCGCCTTCGTGGATCTGCGCGACCACACCGGGATCGTGCAGTGCGTGGTGGACGGGAGCGTCGAGGTGCGCAGCGAGTGGGTGCTGGCCGTCGAGGGAACGGTGCGGGCCCGGCCCGTCGGGACGGTGAACGCCGAGATCTCCACCGGGGAGATCGAGGTGGTCGAGTGCACGGTCGAGGTGCTGGCCGCCGCCGAGGCGCCGCCGTTCCCGGTGGACGACCGGGCCGAGACCGACGAGTCGGTGCGGTTGCGCTACCGGTACGTGGACATCCGGCGGCCGCGGATGCAGCGGAACCTGCGGCTGCGGGCCCGGGTGGTGGCCGCCTTGCGTGCCGCCATGGTGCGCCAGGACTTCCTCGAGGTGGAGACGCCGATGTTGTGGACGCCCACCCCCGAAGGGGCGCGCGAATTCGCCGTACCCTCGCGTCTGCACCACGGGTCCTTCTACGTGCTGCCCCAGAGCCCACAGATCGCCAAGCAGCTGCTGATGGTGGCCGGGGCCGACCGGTACTTCCAGGTGGCGCGGTGCATGCGCGACGAGGACCTGCGCGCCGACCGGCAGTTCGAGTTCACCCAGCTCGACATGGAGGCGTCCTTCGTGACTCAGCAGGACGTGCAGGCGGCCATGACCGAAGCGGTGGCCGATGCCACCGAGGCGGCGGTGGGCGAGGCCCCGGGCGCGGCCGAGAGCATCACGTGGCAGAAGGCCATGGACCGTTTCGGCTCCGACAAGCCCGACCTGCGCTTCGCCATGGAGCTGGTCGACCTGAGCGCGGTGTTCGCCGGGACCGAGGTGCGGGCCTTCGCCGCGCCCTGCGTGAAGGCGGTGGTGGTGCCCGGCGGCGGCTCTCTCGGGCGGAACACGCTCGACGGCCTGGTCGACCGGGCCAAAGAGCTCGGGGCCAAGGGGCTGGCCTGGTTCAAGGTGAGCTCCACCGAGCCGGCTGCCCTCGACTCGCCGCTGGACAAGTTCTTCGGTGACGCCGAACGGACCGGGCTGCTCGGGGCCACCGGGGCCGGGGTGGGCGACCTGGTGCTGGTGGTGGCCGACGAGTGGCGGCTGGTGTGCAACGTGCTCGGGGCGCTGCGGTTGGATCTCGGCCGGCCGGAGATAACCGAAGGCGGGAGGCGCTTCTGCTGG
Source organism: Acidimicrobiales bacterium (assembly GCA_035535015.1). GTDB lineage: Bacteria > Actinomycetota > Acidimicrobiia > Acidimicrobiales > UBA8190 > Palsa-661. The sequence goes on from DATLQU010000051.1 coordinate 4,101, forward strand.
GTGACCGACTTCCCGCTGTTCGACGGGACCGACGAGGCCGGCCGGCCCCAGGCCGCGCACCACCCGTTCACGATGCCGCATCCCGAAGACCTCGAGCTGCTGGCCAGCGACCCGCTGAAGGTGCGGTCCCAGGCCTACGACCTGGTGCTGAACGGCTGGGAGCTCGGGTCGGGTTCCATCCGTATCCACCGGGAGGACATCCAGCGACAGGTGTTCGACGCCCTCGGGATCACGAGCGAAGAGGCGGAGACCCGCTTCGGGTTCTTGCTGGGGGCGTTCCGGTACGGCGCCCCCCCGCACGGGGGCTTCGGCATGGGGATCGACCGGCTGGTGGCCCTGCTGGCCGGGGAGGCGAACATCCGGGAGGTGATCGCCTTTCCGAAGACGCAGTCGGGGACCGATCCGATGACAGGGGCGCCCAAACCGGTGGCCGAGACGGTGCTGCGCGACCTCGGTCTGAGGATGACGCCGCCCAAGGGCTGAGACGGTTCCAGCCGGGACCGGTGAGGAGACGGAGGCGGCCATGGCCGAACGGGCGGGAGCGTCGAGGGCCCGGGGAGAAGGACCCGATCTGTTCGCCTCGGCCGCCTCCGACCGGTTGGCGGCCCGTGGGCCCCTGGCCGCCCGGATGCGGCCCCGGACGCTCGACGACGTGGTCGGGCAACGTCAGCTGGTGGGCGCCGGTGCCCCGTTGCGGGCCCTGGTGGAGAAGGACCGGCTGACGTCGGCCATCTTGTGGGGACCGCCGGGGACGGGGAAGACGACCCTGGCGTCGGTGATCGCCACGGTGACGGCCAAGGCCTTCGTGCCGCTGTCGGCCGTGAACGCCGGGGTGGCCGACGTGCGGCGGGCCATCGAGGAGGCCCGGCAACGGCTGGGCGAACAGGGGCAGGGGACGATCCTGTTCATCGACGAGGTGCACCGGTTCAACAAGTCACAGCAGGACGCCCTGCTCCCCTCGGTGGAGGACGGATTGGTGGTGCTGATCGGGGCCACCACCGAGAACCCCTTCTTTTCGGTGAACTCGCCTCTGCTCAGCCGGTCGACCTTGTGGCGGCTGGAGGCCCTGGACGACGACGACATCGCCACCGTGGTGCGGCGGGCCCTCGAGAACGAGGGGGCGGGCGCCAGCGACGAGGCCGTCGATGCCCTGGTCTCGGTGGCCGACGGCGATGCCCGGGCCGCACTGGGGACGCTCGAGGTGGCGCTGGCCCTGGCCGGCGAGGCCACGGTGACGGTGCAGGAGGTGGGTCGGGCCCGGGCCGGGCGGCTTCTGCATCAGGGGGCCGATTCCCACTACGACCAGACGAGTGCGTTGATCAAGGCCATCCGGGGGTCCGATCCCGACGGCGGGCTCTACTGGTTGGCCCGGATGCTCGACGGCGGCGAGGACGCCCGGTTCATCGCCCGGCGTCTGGTCATCCTGGCCTCGGAGGACATCGGACTGGCCGATCCGCTGGCGTTGGTGGTGGCCGACGCCGCCGCCCGGGCCGTCGAGTTCGTGGGCCTTCCCGAGGCCCAGCTCAACCTGGCCCAGGCCGTGATCCACCTGGCCGCCGCCCCCAAGTCGAACCGGGTGACGGTGGCCCTCGGACGGGCCCAGGAAGACGTGAGGACGGGCCCGCGGGGCGAGGTGCCGGCTCACCTGCGCGACGCCCATTACCCCGGCGCCCAGGCACTGGGACACGGAAAAGGGTACCGATATCCCCACGATGACCCCCGGGGATGGGTGGCCCAGGACTACCGTCCAGCCGAGGTGTCTGACCACGTGTACTACGAACCCAGCGGGCATGGTGCCGAGAAGGCGGTGGGGCAACGTCTGCGGGCCCGGCGCGACGGTGCGGAGACGAACAGCTCGTGAAGGCCCGTCCGGCCGCCGTGGGGGTGGTGTTGGCCGTCGTCTTGTCGTCCGGCGTGGTGATGGCACCGGCGGTGTCGGCTGATCCGACCCCCGTGTCCGGTGTGACCCCCGTGACCGGTGGGCCCGAGCGACTGCCGGTGGGGACGCGAGCGGTGGGAGCACTTCCCGGCGACAACCGGCTGTCGGTCGACGTGGCCCTGCGGCCGGCCGATCCGGCCGGGTTGGCCGCCTTCGATCAGGCGGTGACCACGCCGGGGTCCCCCGTTTTCCGGCACTTCCTGGCGCCGGGGGAATTCGCCCGGCGTTTCGGGCCCGGGCCGGCCGCCGTCGCCGCCATGGGCGACTGGCTGCGGGCCCAGGGTCTGGATGTCGGGCCCACCACGGGCGACGGACTTCTGATCCCGGTGTCGGGACCGGCGTCTGCGCTCGGACAGGCCTTCGCCATCGGTTTCGAACGCCAGGAACTGCCCGATGGCCGGATCGTGCGGGAACCGACGGCTCGTCCGTCGGTGCCGACGGGGTTGGCCCAGAGCGTGCAGGGAGTGGTCGGGCTCGACGACCTGGCCGTGGCCCGGCCGCAACTGGCCCGGGGGCCGGCCACGAAGAGCGCGCCGGGGCGGTTGGCGGGGCCGTCGGTGACGGGATCGTCGGTGACGGGGTCGTCGGTGACGGGGCCGTCGGTGACGGGGTCGGGGCCGGTGCCGCACGCCGGGCCCAGTCCGACCTGTAACCAGGGATCCGTCGGGACGACGGCCACGCAGTTGGCCCAGGCCTACTCGATGACGTCGCTCTATCCGGGCAACGAAGGCCAGAGCCAGACGGTGGGCATCTACGAGCTCGAGCCCTACCTGGCCAACGACATCTCGACCTTCGAGTCCTGTTACTCGCCGGCGCCGAGTCCCAGCATCACGCCGGTGAGCGTGGACGGCGCCGCCACCAATTCCGGTCCCGGGTCGGGGGAGTCGGCGCTCGACATCGAGATGGTGGTGGGCCTCGCCCCCCGGGCCAGCATCCGGGTCTACGTCGGGCCCAACGGCGGGACGGGGCCGCTCGACGTCTACGCCAAGATGATCGGCGACGACCAGGCCCAGGTGCTGACCACCAGTTGGGGGGAGTGCGAACCGGCCGCCGGCATCACGGCCATCGCCGCCGAGTCGAACCTGCTGCAGATGGCCGCCGCCCAGGGCCAGAGCTTCACCGCCGCCGCCGGTGACGAGGGGTCGGAGGACTGCAACTCCCCGGGCTACTTCACCAACACCAACCTGGCCGTGGACGACCCGGCCAGCCAGCCGTTCATGACCTCGGTGGGGGGAACCGAACTCGGTCCCGCCCTCGGGCCGCCGCCCACCGAGTCGGTGTGGAACACCGGAACGTTCGAGGGGACGACGGGAGGCGGGATCTCGTCGGTGTGGACCATGCCGTCGTGGCAGCTGGGGCCGGGCGTGGAGAACGGATTCACCAAAGCCAACAACTCCTACACGGGGCGCAGCCCCTGCCCGCTCAGCTCCGGGCCGGGCACGGTGTCGTGCCGGGAGGTGCCCGACGTGAGCGCCGACGGCGACCCCGGCACCGGCTATGCCACCTTCTGTTCCTGCACCAGCGGGTGGCGGTCGATCGGGGGCACCTCCATGGGGGCCCCTCTGTGGGCGTCGATCGCCGCGCTGGCCGACCAGTCGGTGGGCTCGCCGCCGGGACGGATCGGGTTGCTCAATCCGGCGCTGTACCAGGCCGGCTGCCTGGCGTCGCCGCCCTTCAACGACATCACGTCGGGCAACAACCAACCGAACGGGTCGCCCCCGGCCGATCCGCCGCGAACGCCCGGAGGTCCCGTGTACCCGGCCGGCGCCGGCTACGACATGGCCAGCGGTCTGGGCACGCCGGTGGTGTCGTCGTTGCTGGCCGATCTGGTGACACCGGTGAGCGCCTGCCCGGCGGTGACATCGATGAGCGTGACGAGCGGGCCCTCGGTTGGCGGGACGTCGGTGACGTTGACGGGGACGAACCTGGGGGCGGTGCAGGAGGTGGACTTCGGCGCCGGGAACGCCGGCGGATCGCTGTCGGCCTCGGCCGGATCGGTCAACGTGACCACACCCGGATCCCCCACCGGCGGATGGGACACGACGGCGGTGGTGGCGAAGACGGCCAACGAGGTGATCGGTCTCGACGGGCGGAACTACTTCACCTTCACCGGACCCCGGGGGTACTGGACGACGGCGTCGGACGGCGGGGTGTTCAGCTTCGGGCAGGTCGGCTATCACGGCTCGACGGGCGGGATACGGCTGCAGAGACCGGTGGTGGGTATCGCCCCCACGGCGTCGTCGCAGGGCTACTGGTTGGTGGCCTCCGACGGCGGGGTCTTCAGTTTCGGTGACGCCGTGTTCCACGGCTCGACGGGCGGGATCCGGCTCGACCGACCCATCGTGGGGATGGCGGCCAGCCCCGACGGCGGGGGGTACTGGCTGGTGGCCTCCGACGGCGGGGTCTTCAGTTTCGGTGACGCCGGCTTCTACGGCTCGACCGGGGGGGTGCGGCTGAACAAGCCCATCGTGGGGATGGCCGCCACCCCCGACGGTCAGGGCTACTGGCTGGTGGCCTCCGACGGCGGGGTCTTCGCCTTCGGCAACGCCGGCTTCTCCGGGTCGCTCGGCGCCATCAGGCTGGCCCAGCCCATCGTGGGTATCGCCGCGCCCTTCGGCGACGGCGGCTACTGGCTGGTGGCCTCCGACGGCGGGATCTTCGCCTTCGGCCGCGCCGGGTTCGCCGGGTCCATGGGTGGGCAGCGGCTGAACGCCCCCATGGTCGGTATGGGGGGCAGCTGACGAGGGACCGGTAGGCTCGGGGACCGATGACCGCCGACCATGTCGCCGTGCTGGTCGCCGCCGGTGCCGCCGCCGTGGCCGGCGTGGCCGGCCTGGTGGTGGTGGTGATGCTCGGCCGCCGGGTCCGGGAGCTGCGGGAGCTGGTGGGCCATCTGCAGCGCGAGACGGTGCCGCTCGTGCGCGAGGCCCGGGTGGTGGTCGACCAGGCCGCCACCGAGATGGTGCGGGTGGGCGACGTGCTCGGCTCGGCCGAGTCGGTGTCGGCCACCGTCGACTCCGCCTCGCGGCTGGCCTACCGGGCCTTCGCCAACCCGGTGGTGAGGGTGCTGGCCTTCGGCACGGGGACGAGCGCGGCGCTGCGGCGGCTCTTCGGCCG
>DATLQU010000052.1:0-18099 GCA_035535015.1 Acidimicrobiales bacterium
ATCACCCGGACCGGGATGGGCAAAGACGTCATCGGCTTCTGCGGTATCGCGCTCCTCTTCAGCCGTATCCGGCTCGATCAACCCGACCCATATCGCTCGTACCGCGTCACCGGCCGAGTCGGTCTAGCAGTGCCTTGTCTCGCTTCAAGAGCCGACCGGCTCGAGCGGTGACGTCCTCGTCTTTGCGAACGCGGGCAATCTCGGCTTGGAGAGACTCGACGATGAGGGCATTGACACTGGTGCCCTTGACCCGGGCAACTGCTTCCGTCTGGCTCGGCGAGCCCCTACGGGAAGCCGCACTGTTGTCTGCTTTCATGACTGCGTGATGTCACGATGTCACGACAACGATGTCACGAGGTGCCTCTCCAGACCGCGGGACAATGGACTTGGGCTGTATCGAGCGGTCACATGCGGACAATGACATTGCAGGTCAGATGGCATTTTGGTGCAAAGTGGCTGCTGGCGATCCGTGCGTGCCAGAACCTCGCCTACAGAACTCATCGAACGAAGCGGTGCCGAGACAAAGGGGGAAGATCCGGCATTACCGGTCAGGGACAGATCCGGCAAGGACGGTCAAGCCAGCGCCCACTCGGGGAGATACCGTGATCGCCGTGTCCAGCCGGGACCTGATCCAAGCCTTCTGGGCAGCCATGCAGGCCAACCACTGGGCGAAGGCGGCAGGCTACCTGGCACCTGAGTGTGTGATCGACTGGCCAGGCTCAGGGGAACGGATCGTCGGGCGACACGACTTTGCCGCCATGCGGGCTCGGTACCCCACGCGCACCGGACGATGGAGCTTTGACGTGCACCGGCTCGTCGGTGACGGAGACATGGTTGTGAGCGAAATTGCCGTGACCGACGGAGATCAGTCGGCGCGCCTCGTAGCCTTCTCCGACGTCGACTGTGACCACGTGGTCCGCCAGGTCGAGTACTGGCTCACCGCCTACGACCCCTTGCCCGGTCGAGAGGACCTGACCCGCCCGACCGAACGCATCCCCTGAGCGCGGACGGCCGTTCCGGCGACGCCGGGACTCGTTGTGCGCCCTTCAGGGCCGCAGTGGACGATCCCTGCGGCCCCGTCGCCGGCTCGCCATCACTTTGCTGGCGACTACGAGTGTGTCTGGAGGACCTTTGGCAAGATGATGAGCAAGGCCCAACAGGTAATGATGACGAATCCGGTGATGATTCCGGACAAGGCGAGCCCTTCACCGATGAGCACGCCGCTTGATCGACGGATCTGAGCTCGAGCCACAAAGCCGAAGATCACTCCAAGAATCGCCGGAACGCCGACAAACAGAATGCCGGCGACGGAACACACAAGCGATGCGATCGCCAATCCGTCATTCCGTGGAAGAACCGATCCAAAGACGCCTTGTCGGTACAAGTCGGCATAGCCGGGAGGCGGCATCGTCGGTTGAGGTTGATCCTGTGTCTGCCAACCATCGGGCCCCATCGGTGTCGCGGCCCAGATGGCCGCCGCGGTCATCGGCACGTCGGTGGATCCCGGAGCCACGTCATTGATGACCAGCGTGCCCGCGGCCTTGTCGTGCAGGCACTGTTGATTGCCATCCCAAAGGCACCATAGGGGATCGAGCAGCCCCAACCAACTGAGGAAACCCGACAGCCAGTAGAGGCTGACACGTCCGAACGAGCGTCCCCAGCCGAGTCGGCTTCCGTCAGTGCGGATGGGCCGGATGTGGAGCCAGGCCTTACCGAGGGTGCGGCCAAAGCGAGCAGTGGCGACCGTCTCGTAGACGACCATCACGACACCCGTCATCAACACACATGCGAAAACGGCCAGATAGATCCAGACGAATCCGGGAGTCGGCGCAGGGGCGTTCAACTCGGTGTTGATCCGGGGAAAGATCGGTCCGGCCCGGGGTGCCACCACCAGGACGGCGATGACGGTGAAGAGTGCGAGCACCGGCACGAGGACGAGTGCATCGAGCGCCCGGGCAGCCAAACGTCGTCCCGGACTGGCGAGCGCACCAGGGCCGAAATGAGGTCTGCCGAACTGCGCACCTTTCCAGGCAGGCGCACCTGGCCAAAGGTTTCCATATCCCGGCGGGGCGTATCCCGGCGGGGCGTATCCCGACGATGGCGTTCGGTGCTCGGTCCAGGCGGTGCCGTCGAAGTACCGCCGCCAGCCAGGACCGTCGGGATCGGGATACCAACCAGCCGGGGCACCCCCATCGGTCACGATCGGACTCCAGTTCGTTGCATCAGCGGTCCGGCTCCGGCACGAAGAGGTCAACCCGGCGCGCGTCCATCACGTGGTTCGACAACCAGGCTACCGAATCACTGGGGACAACCACCGGCACGGGAATCTCCTCTATCTGAACGTGTCACTGCCGCCAGCCGTAGATGTCTCGATGGGGGTCGAACACCTACGTTGACAAGAGGATGGAATTGATGACCAACCGGACCACGATTGTCCTCCGTACCACAGGACGAATTCTCCCCGTGATGGTGGTCGCTCTTGTCGGTCTCGGTGCTACGGCGTGCGGATCGAGCACCACCGGAGCGGGCGGCGGACCGGCGAATGCGAACACACCGACGGCCAACCAGCCGTCGAATTCGACGACGACCGTGAAGCCCAGTGGAAGCTACGGCTACTGATCGGTCAGTCGATGGCTCGAAATCAGCCCGCGTTCAACGGCCGGAGGGGAACTGTCCACGTCCCATCTTTCGCCTTGCCGAACCACAGACCCTGGTTCCGACAGCCCTTCGCCACATAGAAGACACCCGCGGCCGAGGTCCCACGCGGGTAGGTCTTGGAACTGAGGAGGTCTCGACCGCACCGCGGACACACTGGTTCATTGGCCGTGCCCGCAGGCTAGACCCGAATCCACCGGGAATCGGGCAACTCGGGCCAATTGTTCCGATCCCCGCCCGGCGACGACCGTTCACCCCGCCGATACCGGTCGAAGACATGCGAGGATTTCGTCTCTGCAGTCCTGGGATGAGACCACGGGAGGGACGATGGCGAGGGTGATACTGATCACAGGGGCATCGGCCGGCATCGGCCGGGCCTGCGCCGACCGGCTCCACGAGAACGGATGGACGGTGGTCGGGGCTAGTCGCCGGGGATCGTCATCGGCGGACTGGAGCCCGATGGAGATGGACGTGGACAACGATGCGTCGGTCAGCCAGGGGGTGGCCCGCATCGTGAAGGAGCACGGCAGCCTCGACGCCGTCGTCGCCTGCGCCGGCTGGGGATTGGCCGGACCGGTCGAGATGACCCCGATCGCCGACGCCAAGGACCAGCTGGAGACGAACTTCTGGGGGGCGGTGCGTGTCGTCCAGGCGGCGCTGCCCGTCATGAGGCGCCAGAGTGGCGGTCGGGTGGTGTTGATCAGTTCCATCGGCGGGATCGTCGGCATCCCGTTCCAGGCTTTCTACAGCGCCAGCAAGTTCGCCATGGAGGGCTACGGGGAAGCGCTGGCCTACGAGGTGGCGCCCTTCGGCATCCACGTCACCCTTGTCGAACCAGGCAACGTCCGCACCGATTTCACGAGCAGTCGACGCGACGTCGGATCAAGCGATGGCGACGAGACCTACGCCGCCGCGGTGGCCAAGGCCGTCGGGCTCATGGAGAAAGACGAGGCGAACGGTGTCGATCCGGCGAATGTGGCCGTTGTGGTCGACAAGGTGCTGCGGTCGGCCAAGCCCCCACGTCGGCTGTCGGTTGGAAAGCTCGACGAACGGGTGGGGATCCTCGGGAAGAGGTTGCTGCCCTACCGGCTTTTCGAGAAGGCGGCCAAGAGCAGCCTGGGCGTTTAGCGGAGGGTGAAGACACTCCGGGGGGCGAGGCTCCAGGGATCGGGGGCCTCATTGAGAATGCACACCTTGGCCGACACCTTGCCACCGGCCTTTATGGAACCGGTGAAGTCACTGGCCACGGAGTCGTTGATGCTCCATCGGTCAGAAAGAACACCGCACTTGGCCGCCTTCGGCTTTCCCGATGGTGTGAAAGCGGAGCCGGTCAGGTACGTCGAAAGGCCGTTGTGCCAGGTGATCGTGTTGCCTTCGGCGCTCCCGCTGCCTCCGGTGTCGCCCGAGCAACCCCCCAGGGTGAAGATCACAGGCGTCGTGTTGAGGTTGCCCGACAACGATGTGCACGTCACCCTCCTTCCCGCAGCGGACGCCGGTGCCATCGCGTAGGTCGCACCCGCGGCCACGACCATGATGATTGCCCCCGCCACGGCGGCGGCGCGCTGAACCCAGAGACCCCGCATGTCACTCCCCCCACATCACAGATGCTGTCACGTCAACCTCGACGGCACCTGGCGGCAATTGTACAGCGCTCCAGGAACGGAGCCGGCTCGTTGAGCCCGTGTTGAGCTTTCAGAAGACCGTTGACGGAGCCAGGTGCCGGGAGAGAAAGGAGAACGAGGCCGGTTCCTGGGACCGGAAGAAGGGCCCCGAGTGGCAACCCGGGGAGAGGTCGATCACAGCTCCGGGCGCCAGGACCTTGACCAGGGCGACCACGCCGGGGTGGAAGGGGTCGCTCAGACCCGACGCCACCCGGACGGGTGTGCGATGGAGCGCCTGGGCATGGGAAACGACGTCGTTGGCGGCGAAATCCGAGGCCGAGGAATAGGCCCCGGCATTGGCGCCCCGGGCTTCGCCATAGCTGGTCCACACGGCGGGCGAGATGGCGGCCACGGCGACGAAGAGCTCCGGGTGCTTCTCGGCCATCAGCAGCGCGCCGTAGCCACCCATCGAGACGCCCATGATGCCGATCGGCTGTGGCGCCAGACCGAGGCCTCGCTCCCGGCACCGGGGAATCAGTTCCTCGACAACCATGGCCATGGGATCGTCACCCCGATGGGCATGCCAGTAGCCACCGCCGCCGTCGGCCGCCACCAACGCCATAGGGCGGAGGGGGGCACCGTCGACCCGCAGAGCGAGAGCCTGCGCCAAGGACATGCCCGACAACACGTCGCCATGATTGGCACCAAAGCCGTGGAGGGCGACGACGAGCGGCAGGTTGCTGCCCGGTCCGTGTCCCGGCGGGTAGGCGATCGTGTACCCGACGGTGCGTCGTCGTGCCTGGGAAGCGAAGCGACCCGAAAAGGCCGGACCGAGACCGGAGAAGACAGCCTTCGGCACGGAGACGGCGCACGCCCCTTCGAGCTGGCGGAGTACCTGCTGTCCGGGGAGCACCCCTCGCGACACGAGTTCGGTTCCGAGCGCACCGGCGCCCACCACGGTGGCGGCCGTCCCGGCCATCCAGGCCAACGCCCGCCGACGGTTGACCCGCGGACCGGTTTCCGATTCGACGGCGCCGGCTGGATCCACGGGCCCGACTCTATATCGTTTCCCGATATACCGTCAACCAGATGAGCAGCGGGAGTTGGGCCGACCACGACGAGGGCGGCGGCGGACGCCAGAAACTGATCGTGGCGGGCTCAGAGCCGAGCGGAAACGGCGGCAGAGACGACAGCCGCATCGGAAGAACGGCTGGTCGGTCAGATCCGGCGCCGGCGGCCGCTGTTACTCGCGCCGGGTCAGTTGGCGTTGCGGATGCCGCGGGCGATGTCTCGCAGCCGCATCGCCAGGCGGGTCCTCGCGTCAGCCGACTGTGGCCAGTAGAACAAGGGGAGGTCCTCGTCGCTGACGAGCTCCTCGGCCTTCAAGTCGTGGAACAAGCCACGGAGCCGCCGGTTGAACTTGTTCTTGAACCGTGCCGACTCTTCGACGGGTGAGAGCTCCGGAGCGGAGAGATCGAGGAGATCGCCATCGGGACCACGATTGTCGAAGAGGAAGATGCTTCCCGCCACGAAATCGGCTCTGTCGGCGAGAAGACGGTGACGAAGGCCGACGTCGTTCTCCTTGACCGTCGCCCGGGCGAACAGCGTGTGTCTTGGGTGCTCGCGTTTGGTGATTGCCACGTGCCCAGACTATGGGCGCGTTGAACGAATTTGTACCCAGCACCGGGCAATTCCGGCCCTTTCGACCCGCCGCACGCGATCATTGTGGAGCCGTTGTGAAACGGGCCGCGGAACGCGTTTCTTTGCGTATCGGCCAGCTCGCCGATCACGGTCGGAGACGATGACGGGAGACGGGTTGGAACCAGGCGACGTGGTGCAGACGGTCGATCGGGCCGACACGCCCGATGACCACGGCGGCGGCCCGACGACACCCGGCGCTCCCCGGCACGCCCCTCGCCGCCGCCCGCTTCCCGGTGCCTTGCCGGTGGGGGTCATCGGTCTCGTGGCCGGCTGTCTGATCGCCTGGCGCTCGGCGTTGCACAACGGGGTCTTCGACGACACCTACTGGCACTGGGCAACCGGCAATTGGATGCTCGATCACCACCGGGTCCTGAACCACGACATCTACTCGTACACGGTGAGCGGCCACTCCTGGATCACCCCGGAGTGGGGATACGGCGTGCTCCTGGCCGAGTCGGTGCGGCTGATCGGCCCTGTGACCTTCTGGCTGCTCTCCGCCGGGCTCGCCTCGCTGACCGTCATCGCCGTGGCCGTCCGTTGCCGGCTGCTCGGCGCCGGCTGGACCTGGACGGGCCTGCTCTGCGTGGAGACGGGGGTGGCCCTCACCCTCTCCCTCGACGACCGTCCCCAGATGGTCAGCTACTTCTTCCTGGCCCTGCTCCTGCTGCTTCTGTCCCTGGCCCGACGGCGACCCGGCTGGCTCTACGCCGTCCCGCTCCTCTTCGTCCTCTGGGCCAACATGCACGGGAGCTTCCTGCTCGGCCTCGGTGTCCTTTTCCTCGAGGTCATCGCCTCCGTGGTGCACCGGCGCCTGGGCCGGGTGGTGGTGGCCGATCCGCTGTCGCCACGATCGGCCGTCGTCATCCTGGGTCTTTCCGCCCTGGCCACCCTGGTCAATCCCTTCGGTCCAAAGGTGTATTCGAGCGCCTTCGGGATCACCTTCAACTCGACCATCCGGACACTCATCCAGGAATGGCAGTCGCCCAACTTCCACGACTTCGCCATTCTCGCCGTCGTCGTTCTGCCCGTCGCCATCACCGTCGCCTATCTGGCCTTCTCCCGGGAGGATGTCCCCGCCCTGGAGCTGGTGTTGGCCGGCTTCCTTCTCGTCTCGACGCTCAATGCCGTGCGCTTCCTGCCCTACTTCGCCATCGCCTGGTGTGCCCTGGCCGCCCGCTGTTCCCCTCTTCGGCGCGAGGCGGTACGGCCCAACGTCCTCGTCTGGCCCCTCCTGGCCGTTCTGGGCCTCTCCCTTCTCCAGGGCCCCTGGTGGCCGGCCGGGACACCGGCGGCCAGCGTCCCCGTGCGAGCGGTCACGTTCCTCGAGCATCAGCACGGCCGCGTTTTCTCGACCTACCTGTGGAACGACTACCTGGACTACGTCGGGATCAAGGTCTTCGTCGACGGGCGGACCGAGCTCTACACGTCGACGCCGATTCTCGAGCGGTACCTCGACGTCAACGACCTCACGGCCAAGCCCGATCCGATCCTGCGGCACTACCAGGTGGACTACGTCCTGTGGCCCACCAAATCAGCCTTGTCGCTGTATCTGTCCGAAGATCGCAACTGGCGGGTGGTGTGGCGGTCGTCGCAGGCCGTGGTCCTGCACTACATCGGACCCCGGACGCGCTGACGGCTCAACCCGGTTACCCGGGTCGAGCCGTTGCGGTCAGACTGACAGCCACCACCGAGGAGATCCGATCTAGGTCCGTGGCGGACGGCGATCGCCTGGAGCGGGCCGGAGTTGGGGGCCTTACGGCTTGTTGACGCTGTTGGCCACGTTGTTGAGCGTGTTGTTGACGGACGCACCCAGGAAATGCAGAGCCACCAGAGCCACAACGGCGATGAGGGCGAGAAGCAGCGCGTACTCGACCAGACTGGCGCCGAACTGATCCCTGCGGTTCCACACATTGCGGATCGGGCCGACCATCCGCGTCACGAGCGAGACGATATTCACGTTTCCCCCCTTGGTTCACCTTGAACGCTTCCTCCACTATCCGCGAATTCGGTGGTGCGATCCATAGGCCACGAGGCCCAATCTTGGTCCTGGGCAGCGAAAACGTGGGCCGCCCGACCTAGTCAAGTTGGATGAGTCCCATCCGGACGGCCTTCAGCACGGCCTGGGCCCGGTCGTGGGAGTCGAGCTTCTGGTAGATCGACGACAGATGGTTCTTCACCGTCTTGGCACTGATGTAGAGCCGTCGGCCCACCTCGGGGATCGACGCTCCGGTGGCCACCAGTCGCAGCACCTCCTCCTCGCGCTTGCTGATGAGGGGACGGGTCCCCGACGAGACGGGTCTCGTCATCGGGGCGCCCACGGCGCCGTCGAGGGTCACCGGCGTGGCCGACGCCGACAACACCAATTCGCCCCGGGCCACCTGGGTCACCTCACCCAGGGCGCTCACGATCTCGGCCGTCGTGCAGTCCTTCACGAGATATCCCACGGCACCGGCGGCCAGGGCCGAGGACACCGCCGTCTCGTCGGACAGCATGGACAGGACGACGACCTTGGTACCGGGTACGAGGCCGTGGATCCGCTTGGTGGCGGCCACCCCGGAGAGAACCGGCAGCGACAGGTCCATGAGGACGATGTCGGGCTGCAGACGTTCGGCCATGTCCACCGCCTCCTGGCCGTCGGCCGCCTCTCCCACGACGTCGTAACCGGCGTGCTCGAGGGCCCAGTGCAGGCCTTCGCGGACCATGGCATGGTCGTCGGCAATCAGGACTCTCGTCATCAGGCCACCTTCATTCTCATCCGGACGACCGTGCCCCGATCGGGGCCGGACGTGATGTCCAGTTGTGCACCCACGGAATCGGCTCGTTCCCGCATACCGAGCAGGCCGTAGCTCGACGCTCCGGCCGCCTTGCCGGCCGACATGCCGACGCCGTTGTCGGACACCTCGAGCAGCGCACCCTCGGTGTTGCACAACCACAGAACCGAGACGTTCGAGGCGTGGGCGTGGCGCTCGGCGTTCATGACCGCCTCCTGGGCCACCCGCCAGAACTCGCGTTCGACCGTCAAGGGCAGACGCGATTCGGCATCGGCCGTGAGGGTGACGTCCAGGCGGTTGCGACGCTTCACCCGTTCCAGGAAGGAACGCAGGACGTCGTCGACACCGAGGCTCTCCGACACGTCGCTGCGCAGGTCGACCAGGGCGTCTCGCAGCTCTTCGACCAGGTTGCGGACGTCACCGCGCAGGGCGACCAGGTCCTTCTGCACGGCCCGGCCGTGATTGAGCTCCACCAGCCGGTCGATCTCGAAGCCGAGGTAGACGACCGACTGGCCGATGTGATCGTGCAATTCGCGGGCCAGCCGGGAGCGCTCCTGCTCGACCCCGAGGCCATGAATGCGCTCGAGCCAGCGGGCGTTGTCGAGCGCCAGGGCGGCCGCTCGTGCCAGGTCACCGATGCGACGGACATCGGCCGGGCCGACATGACGTTCGTCACCCCACTCCACGGCCAGGATGCCGACGAGCTCGTCACGGGCCCGCAGCGGGCAGTAGAGACCCCAGCGGGACCGGAAGCTCAGTCCGTGCTCGAGGGCCTCGACGGCGATCGGGTCCTGCCCCCGGGCCGCCATGGCCAACGCCGCGGGAAGCTCGAGAGACACGTCGGCCCCGGTGAGCCGGACCCCTTTGCCCGCCGCCAGGTGCCAGTACTCGGTGGCGGGGTCGCGCAGGATTACGGCGGCGACGTCCGGGATGAACATCTCCTCCAGCCGCTCGAGGGCCCATCGACCGGCGCCGTCGAGATCCAGAGGCGTCGTTTCCTGCGCCGTGGCCCGGTGCAGATCGAGCAGCAGGTCGTTGACTTCGGAGAGGTGGTCGGCCTGGGCGGCCAGGCCCTGGCCCGTCGGCCGGGCGTCCTCGATCACCGTGCGGCTGAACCCGCCCACCACGCCGACGAGGACGAGCTCGATGGCGAACTGGACGCTCGAGGCGGCCAGGCCGCGGTCGGCGTCGATGACCATGCTGGGTACGGCCACGGCCAGGCCGGCCACGACCGACAGCGGGGCCACCGCACCCAGGCCGCCGGCGAACCCGACGATGGCGGTGGCGACCACCAGACAGACGAGATAGGGCGACAGGCTGAATCCCGTCACTTCGACGACGACCAGGGCCACGACGATCTCGAGGAACAACCCCACACTGACCCGCCAGCCCCTCCGGTCGTACCGGATCGGCCACAAGGTCCGCCACAGCGTGTAGAGGGCCAGCACGATCCCGGCCACGATGTCATGACGGTTCGTCTTTTCGATCACACCCAGCGCCACGGCCAGAGACAGCGTTCCCCATCGCAGGGCGATGAGCAGCGGGACGAACCGGGCCACCAGCTCGGGGGTGGCGGGCCGGGTGGGTCGCCATTCGGGCCACGCTCCACGGGCGCGCAGGAGCCACGCTCCACCCGGGACGGACTCGAACCGCTGCACGGCGCTCCTTCTGGCCTCGTCCGACGGGCTCCGGGCCCGTCGTGCTCACCTCGATGCCAGAGGAATCGTCATGTGAACGGCGGCTCTTGAGCGCAGGCACGCTCCGCCATCGTCGAGGGGGCCCCGATAAAGCCCTCTGCCTGCAGGTATCCACCCACCGAGCGGGCCGGCCGGGGCACCGGCGGGAACGTTCCGCCGCCTCAGGCGGCTCGGTCAGCGTCCGCTGAAGGCGTGGAAGATGTTCAGGAAAGCCGGCCCGGCGGTGATGACGAAGAGGGCGGGCATGATGCAGAACACCAT
This sequence comes from Acidimicrobiales bacterium, assembly GCA_035535015.1. Lineage (GTDB taxonomy): Bacteria > Actinomycetota > Acidimicrobiia > Acidimicrobiales > UBA8190 > Palsa-661. Next base: position 10,687 of record DATLQU010000052.1, read on the forward strand.
CGGGAAGAGCATCTTGACCGGGGCCTTCTGCGCCTCCTCCTGGGCCAGCTGGTGACGCTTCACCCGCATCTCGGCCGACTGGCTGCGCAGGATCGACCCGATGGACACGCCGAAGGTGTCCGCCTGCTTGAGCGCCAGCACGAAGGACCGGACCTCGGGCACGCCCGTCCGGGTGTCGAGTCCACCCAGGGCGTCGGACCGACTCGATCCGGCCCGCATCTCTCCCAACATGCGGGCGAACTCCTCGGACAGCGGTCCCGGCACCATGGTGACGGCCCGGGCCAGGGCCTGTTCGAATCCGAGACCGGCCTCGACGCTGATCGTCAGCAGGTCGAGAACGTCGGGCAGCTTCTTGCGGATGGCGAGTTGCCGGTCCTCGACCACGCGGTTGAGCCAGGCGTCGGGTCCGATGACACCGGCCAGGGCGATCAGGCCGAACACCGCCTCCAATTCGAGTCCGCTCAACGAGGTGTACTGCCAGGTCACGTACCAGAGGATGGGGATGAACACCACCGACAAAACGTGGAGAACGAGGAAACGGTCGGCCTCCTCGATCTGGCCCCGGCCGGCGAGAACCAGCTTGTGCTGGACCTTGTCGACATACGACTGCGGGAGAGCGGCCCGGGCCAGATTGGCGATGAAGACGGCGGTGGGATCGAACACCCGCGTGGCGAAGGGCACCTGGAGGTCGGTGTGGCGCTTGTCGGCCGGGGACTCGTAGTCGGCCAGCCGGGCCCGCGCGGCGCGGACGCTGATACGTTCGTCGGCCTTCAGGACCGCGGCGTAGGCCATGAGGGTGATGGTGACGAAGATGAAGACGACGGCGGCAGGCAGCATCTCAGATCTCGATCTTGACGATCCGACGGAGCCAGACCATGCCGGCCAGGGCCAACCCGAGGCAGGTGTAGAACATCAACTTGCCGGTGCCGGTGTGGAACAGCGGCGACAGGTAGCCGGGATTGACCGAGTAGACGAAGAGCCCGATGGCGACGGGCAGCAGCGAGATGACGATGGCGCCGATCCGGCCCTCGGCCGTCAACGTGTGGGCCTCCTGACGCAGCCGGGACCGCGAATTCATGGTGTCGGCCACGATGTCGAGGAGTTCGGCCAGGTTGCCACCGACCTCCCGCTGGATCCCGATGGCGGAGACCACCCACTCGAAATCCTCGCTGCGGACGCGGACGGCCACCTCGTCGAGGGCGCGGGACAGGGGACGACCCAGCCGGGCTTCGGCCACGACGTGACGCATCTCCTTGCCCGTCGGGTCCGGGAGCTGGACGGCCACCGTGTCGAGGCCCTGCAGGATGGAGAACCCCGAACGCAGGGTGGTCCCGAGCAGCTGCAGCATGTCGGGAAGCTGGGCCACGAAGGCCCGGGTACGCCGGAGGGCCAGGGCGCTGAGGACCACCCAGGGGACGACGGCGATGGCGGCCAGGACGAAGATCCCCCAGAAGAGATTGCCCAGCAGCAGCCCGAGCGCACCCCCGAGGACGGTGGCCACCAGGTACAAGAAGAGGGCCTCGGCCGGTCGGACGGGGATATCGGCCTGATCGATCTTGGCCTCCACGATGGCCATCAGGCCGCGGCGGGTGGCGATCTCGGCCACGGCATCGATGGCCCGCCGGAGAATGGGCGACCGCACGAACTCCTGGGCGCCGTAGACGTCCGGTTCGAGCTCCGACGTCGGGGTATGGCCCACCGTGTAGGGGGCGAGCGTCTTCTCGAGTGCCGGTCGGCGACTGAACGTGACCACGCCCAGCAGACCCCAGGCCAGGAGCCCGGCGGCGGGGAGGACGAGGAGCGAGACGAGGAGGATCACCGACGACCGACCGCCCGTGCGAACGACTCGGCCTCGAAGAGCTCGGGGTCCAGAGGTTGTCCGGCGTCATGGAGCTTGTCGGCGAACTGCGGCCTGATGCCCAGGGACTTGAGCGAACCGCGGTATCCGCCTTCGGCGTCCATGCCCATGGAGAAGTCGAACATGAAGAGGTCCTGCATGATGATCACGTCGCCCTCCATGTGCTGGACCTCGGCCACCTGGGTGACCCGCCGGGTTCCGTCACGCAGCCGCGACAGGTGGACGACGAGGTCGACGGCGGACGACATCTGCTCCCGGATGACCCGGATGGGCAGGTCGAAGCCCGCCATCAGGGTCATGGTCTCGATACGCGACAGGGTGTCGCGCGGTCCGTTGGAGTGGATCGTGGTCAGTGAACCTTCGTGACCGGTGTTCATGGCCTGGAGCATGTCGAGGGCTTCGCCACCACGGCACTCCCCCACGATGATCCGGTCGGGACGCATACGCAGGGCGTTGCGGACGAGGTCCCGGATGGTCACTTCACCTTTACCCTCGATGTTGGCCGGGCGCGATTCCATGGAGACCACGTGTTCCTGGCGGAGCTGGAGCTCCTTCGAGTCCTCGATGGTGACCACCCGCTCGTCGTTGGGCACGAGCGACGACAGGACGTTCAGCATGGTCGTCTTGCCGGAGTCGGTCCCGCCCGAGACGACGACATTCAGCCGGCCCACCACGCAGGCCTCGATGAACCGGGCGAAGGTCGAGGTGAAGGTGCCGTTGGCCACCAGGTCCTCGACCAGAAGGGGTTCTTTGGCGAACTTCCGGACCGTGAGGAACGGGCCGCCGATGGCCAGGGGGTGGATCACGGCGTTGATCCGTGAGCCGTCGGGAAGGCGGGCGTCGACCATGGGCGACGATTCGTCCACCCGCCGGCTCACCTCGCCGACGATCTTGTCGATCACCCGGCGCAGGTGGGTCTCGTCGATGAAGGTGGTGGGCGTCCGCTCGATCTTCCCGCCCCGCTCCACGTAGACCTTGTCCGGTCCGTTGACCATGACTTCGGAGACGTTGGCGTCTTCCAGATACCGCTGGATGGGCCCGTAGCCGAGGATGTCGTTGGCGATGTCCTCTCCCAGCCGGGCCTTGTCGGCCAGGGACAGAGGCGTCGACTCCTCCGACAGAGCGGCCTGGAGCTGGGCGTTCACCCGGGGCCGGAGGTCCTTGGCCGTCAGCCGGCCCTGGGACAGCTCAGGCCCGAGCTCCTCGATGAGTCGCTGGTGCACCCGGATGTGGACCTCTTCGAGGGCGCGGGCCCGCGCTTCTTCGGAGTTCAGGACTCCGGCCACTCGCAGATGATCGGAAAGCGACATCGTGCACCCCTACTCGGCGTGTCGAGCGGCGGCCACGGCCGGCGCAGACGCCATCAGCACAGTGGCCAGGTCATCAATGCTCTTGGCGAACTTCGATCTCGGCGAGCTGATGACCACGGGCACCCCGCGATTGACCGACTCGGCCACCAGGATGTCGCTCGGAAGAGCGGCGTCCACCTTGAGCTGAACGGCCCGTTCGGCGTCGGCCTCGCTCAGGCCCACCCGGGTGTTGGCCCGGTTGAGGACGAACTTGACCGACGAGAAGGGGATGTCGAGGACCCGCATGGTCTGAAGCCCCACCCGGGCGCTCTTCAGGCTCATGACGTCGAGGCCGGCCACGACCAGGATGTCGTCGGCGGCCTCGAGGGCGGACAGGGTGATCTCGGCGAAGTTGGCCGAGGTGTCCACCACGATGTACGCGCACCGCTCGCGCAGCACGTTCAGGATCCGGGTCAGGTCGGCCCGGCCGATACGGTCGGCCGAGCTCGGCTCGGTCGGGGCGGCCAGCACCAGCAGTCCACTCGGTTCGTGCCGGAGCAGGAGGTTCTCGAGCATCGTCCCGTCGAGCCGCTCGCCGGCGGCCACGGCCTCGGCCACGGTGTGGACCGGCGCCAGCTGCAGCATGAGGGCGATGTCGCCGAACTGCAGGTCGGCGTCGACCAGCACGACAGGCTGGATCGTCCGCTTGGCCAGGGCCACGGCCAGATTGATGGCCACCACCGACTTGCCCGTTCCCCCCTTGGTGGAGAACACGGAGATCACCCGTCCCTGCGGGCCCTGCGACGGAGCGGGCGGTGGGGGTGGGGCGACCACCGTCGGACGGCGCACCTTGACCCGGGCGGCGGCCCGGGAGACGGCATCGAGAAGCTCGCTGTCCTCGGCCGTGACGGCCACGACGTCGTCCACCCCGGCGCGAAGCGCCGCCTGCAGGACCTCGGCCGTCAGCTCGTAGACGACCATGACGGCGCCGCAGCCGGGTCGGAATCCGATCAGCCCGGTCACCTGGGAGATGACCTCGTCGGGCTTGTCGGAGGGTCCGAAGACGACCACGCCCGGCTTGGAGGGATCAGCCTCGTCGGAGAAGGCGGCCAGGTTCTCGTAGCCGACGACCTGGCCACCGATCTCGAGCATCCGCTCGGTGAGGACGAACCGGACGACCTCGTCCGAGTCCACCACGCTGATGGCGACCTGGTCGGCTTTGGCGGCTTTGGTTTTCATAGGGGGTTCCGTCATCTCGTCGACTCGCCGGTCACGGTGCACTGGTGATGTTCCCTTGGTTCACCGGCGGGATATTCGTCGGGGGGCTGTTCGGGGGGAGCAGTGTCATATAGAGACCGAGTCCGTTCTGTTCTGTCAATGCGATCTTCGACGCGTCGATGGGTGAGACCTGGAAGGTGACGAGCCCACTCGTATTGGCCGGAGCGGATGTCGTCTGCCCCGGGGTGACGGTGGGCTGCTGATTGGTCGACCCGAGGGCGAGGATGGTCACGTTCTGCAGCAGCACTGTCTCGGCGCCGTTCACGTTGACCAGAAGGTCGACCTTGTCGCCAGCCACCGGAAAGTCGGCCACGCCGTGGATCTGGTCGACGGAGGCCGTGACGGCCACGTCGCCGGCGGGAATCCTGTCCGAGAAGCTGTTGGCCGTGGTCGACGTGCTGGCGAACATCGAGGAGACGAGGACCTGACCCACCGAGAAGGGAGCCACGGCTTCCTTACCCTGGATGGCGGAGAGCTTGGTGATGGCGGAGCTCGGTCGGAACTCCTGAGGGATCTTCTTGGTCTGGATGTAGCCGCCGTTGATGGCGTCGGTCCCGTTCAGGGTGCGCGGAACCTCCTTCACGACGACGTAGGCCTGAACCAGCTTTGCGTTGTGATAGGCCCGCTGCTGGGCGTTGTTGAGAAAGACGTAGCTCAACACCGACGCAGCCACCCCCACGACCACCGCGATGGCAACCACGATTGTCCGCTTGGGTGTCATCAATGCCCCCTCTTTGTGCCCGGCGCCGAAGCAGGATTGAAGCGTGTTCTTCGGCGTCGATCGATCCCACCACGGTCGATGGCTAGGCCAAGTGTGCGTGACGAGGCGGCCGTTGACAATGACTACGGAGCCAAATGAGTCGCAGGGCCTACCAGAGAATTGTCCCCACGTGGCCGCCCTAAAGGCCCACCCGCATATGTGTCGATAGACCTATTGCCCGCCGCCGGGTGGGGTCCTGATACTGGGACTGGGGCAGTGGGACTAGGAACGCGCCACCCCGCGTGCCCAGGAAATCGGGTGCGACCGCGTCGAGAGGTGAGGAAGCGAGATGGCGGCTATGTCGAGAGCACGCTCACGGGCGACTGTCGGTTGGCGTGGCCGTATCCGGTCCCGGCTCGGCACCGACCGGTCCGAGACGGGCGCCGTCCTCGTCGAAGCGGCCTTCGTCTTTCCCGTCTTCATGCTCCTTCTCTTCGGCATGATCGAATTCGGCTTCATCTTCAAAGACAGCCTCACTCTGTCGACCATGGTCCAGACCGGGGCCAGGACCGGCGCCGTGATCGGCAACGGCTCGTCGCCCAGTGCCGACTACGAGATCCTGAGCACCATGGCGGCGGAATCGAAGGCCCTGAACGCCCAGGTCCAGTCGGTGGTCATCTTCGACGCCAACAGCGCTGTCGCCGGCGTTCCTCTGAGCGCCGTGCCCGCCCAATGCCTCTCGGCCAGCGTCAACGCTCTCTGCAACTACTACAGCGCTTCGGACTGGCAGGATATCGTGACCGGAGCCGAGACGGGACAGCATTTCGCCGGCGCGTGCTCGTCGTCTTGTTGGGACGCGCTTTGGCCTCCGAGCAGCCGCCAGGTGGCCGAGTCGTCAAATGGCGGCACCGGTCCCGACTTCCTCGGCATCTACATCACCGCCCATCACACCAAGATCACCGGCTTCTTCGGATCGGTCGACCTGCACGAGACGGACATCATCCGTCTCGAACCGCAGTCGTTCGGATGACGGGGATGCGATTCGCCGCCGGGAACCTCCGGTACTCCGGCAGCGACGAATGTCCGGACCAAGGCGGGTTCACCCTGGTCTTCTTCGCCATCTCCATCGTGGCTCTGCTGGGCATCGCCGCCCTGGTCGTCGACCTCGGCTACTGGTACCTCCACGCCGACCGGATCCAACGGGCGGCCGACTCGGCCGCCCTGGCCGGCGTGGTCTACATGCCGGGCAACCCCAACGAGGCGACATCGGTGGCCACCAGCGTGGCCGCCAGTAATGGGTTCTCCGGCTCCGGGGTGGTGGTCTCCCCCGTCCCCGGCGAGCTGCACGAGCTTCAGGTCACGATCAAGGACACCAATGTCCCGGCCTTCTTCGCCAAAGTGTTCGGCTTCGACAAGATCTCCGAGACGAGAACATCGATCGCCCGCTACCAGCCGCCGGTACCCCTGGGCAGCGCCGAGAACTCGTTCGGCACCGGCGACCTCTCGCTCGGGGTGGGCCCTCCGTCAAATATCTGGGCGGCGGTCAACGGCTACTGCACGTCCAAGGAGAACGGTGACCAGCTCCTGAGCAAGTACGACGCCACCTACAACGGGTCGACCTACGACTGTCCGGCCAACCCGGCCGATCCGGCCACTCCCCACGCCACCACCAACTTCGAGTACAACCCGTCCGGTTATCTCTACGACATCGAGACCCCGGACCAGACGCAGGGCACCCTCACCACGGAGCTCACCGTGTCAGCCTACGACCCGAGTTTCAACCCCATCGGTTGTGGCGGGGGGGGCGGCGGCGAGACACCCGACAACAACATCAACCAAGCCAATCCGAGCATCCACACCACTTATACCCTCTACTACAACCCGACGCCGCTCAATCCGCCCACGGCAGCAAACGAGCTAAGCACCATCACCTTCGGCACCAACGACATGGCCTCGTGCGGCAAGTGGGTACCCATCGGCACCATCCCGGCCGGCGCCGCCAACGGGACCTACCAACTCCAGGTGGCGACACAAGCGGGCGAAGCCAACAGCCAGGGCACCAACGGCTACGGCCTGGAGGTGAACGTCGGTCCGTTCGGCGCCTTCTCGAGGTGCTCGACCATCACCTCCCAGCCGTGGTACAACGCCAACTGCCCCGTCATCCAGGGCCACAACTTCCTCTCCGTCTACGCCAAGAACGGATCGAACACGGGGACGTTCTACCTGGCCGACGTGGACTCGGCCTATGACGGAAAGACGATGGAGATCACCCTCTTCGACCCGGGTGA
>DATLQU010000053.1:0-39541 GCA_035535015.1 Acidimicrobiales bacterium
GATATTTGCTCCGGAGAGGGTCGCGAGATAGCTGTTGGCGATAGCGATCGCCCCCGCCCCGAGGAACAAGAGGCTCGCCGACCGACTGAGAAGACGGAGCTCGCTTTCCGGGACCCCATTCGTGCTGGCGCGACGCTCGTATCCTGTGGCGATCGCCTGGAACGCGTGTCGGGCCTGTTCGAGCGCTGACTCGAAGTAGCGCTCGCGGGTGACGTCACGAGTGACGACTGTGACCATGTCATCCTCGACCGGGATGACAACGATCCGGCGCCATCCGCCTTTGGCTCCGGGAAGTGAGAGCTCGAGATCTTCCTCTTGACGTTGCCCGGTGGCCAAAGCAGCACAATACAGCTCGTGAAAACGTGAGTTGTTGGCCGCGGCATCGAGGACGCTCAGGAGCACACCGATTACGTCACCGACAACCCACCTCCATCGGTCGCGTACCAGCTCGTTCGCGTCAACGACGACCCAGTCGATGATCGTGCCGCCCTCTCTGACGGCCCGCAATGCGGTGTACCCGTCTCCAGAAGCATCCAGTGTGGCGCCATAGAAGGACTCCCGGATGGTCGCCGGCAGAGAAGCCGTGGTGGGCGCGCAAGCGCGATCGTGCGAAGGCTTACCTTCCTGCGCACCAACCACCATGGAAAAGGTATCGGCACCCTGGGCCCAATCTGAAGGCCGCCAGAGGAGACCACAGCTAGTTCGTTGCGGTCTTCCGAACGGTGGCAGTCTTGATAGTTGCGGTCTTCCGAGATCTGACCACCCGATGGGGCGGTGCTCGGAATCGACCGCATGGGTATGCGGAAATGGCTATGAGTCCAGGGCGTCCCGACCAGGTAAGGGCGGTCACCCTAGCGTGCCGGAAGGTTGAAGCGCCAATAAGTATTGGTTGAACGGGAAGTTTCACGGTTGGGCCGCATTGGTCCGGTGTTGTACGCCAATATCGGAGGAACGCCATGGCCCGTCGAGGACGCCCCACCGTCGAGATCAACCTAAGCGCCGAGGAACGCGCCACGCTCGAGCGCTGGGCGCGCCGGCATTCGTCGTCGCAGGCGTTGGCATTGCGATCCAAGATCGTGCTGGCATGCGCCGCGGGGGGAGTCACCCACGCCGAGATCGCGGCCGACTTGGGCTGCAATCCGGTGACGGTGGGCAAGTGGCGCCACCGCTTCGCCACCGCTTCGCCACCGATCGCCTCGACGGCCTCGTCGACGCCCCCCGTCCCGGAGCGGCCCGCACGATCGCTGACGAGGTGATCGAAGCGGTCGTGGTCGAGACGCTCGAGAGCGCACCGCCCGACGCCACGCACTGGTCGACGCGCAGCCTGGCGGCCAAGCACGGGATCAGCCACACCACGGTGGGAGAGATCTGGCGGGCGTTCGGACTCAAGCCGTGGCGGGCCGACAGTTTCAAGGTGTCGCCCGACCCGGACCTGGTGGAGAAGATCCGCGACCTGGTGGCGTTCTACATGAGGCCGCCGGTCGCCGCCGCCGTGTTCGCCATCGACGAGAAACCCCAGATCCAAGCGCTCAACCGCACGGCCCCGACCCTGCCCATGCTGCCCACCACCCCGGCCCGGGCCACCCACGACTACGAGCGCAACGGCACCTGCGATCTCTTCGCCGCCCTCAACGTGGCCACCGGGACGGTGATCTCCGACATCCGCAAATCCCACACCAGCGCTGACTTCATTGCCTTTCTGAACAAGGTGAACCGCGAAGTCCCCGCCGAGCTCGACGTGCATGTGATCCTCGACAACCTCCAGACCCACAAGACCCCCCAGGTCCACCGCTGGTTGCTGCGCCACCGCCGGTTCCACTTCCACTTCACCCCGACGTATGGGTCGTGGATGAACCTCGTCGAACGGTGGTTCTCCGCGCTCACCACCAAGAAGGTGAAGCGTTCGGCTCACCGCAACGTCAAAGAACTGGCCACCGACATCTTGGACTGGGCCGCCGCCTGGAACGAGAACCCGCGTCCGTTCGTGTGGACCAAGACGGCCGAACAGATCCTCGAACGCCTGGCCGCCTACTGTGCCGCCATCAACGCCAGCGCATGATCCCGTTTTCACGGCGCTTCAACCTTCCGGGACACTAGTCGGCGAGCAGGAATTCGCGTAAAGCGTGAAGAACGCCGTAACTGGACATGAGACCGCCGGCCGGACAGCCGGGAGTGTAGTGTGACGGCAAACGGTAGTGTAAAGGTCCGGCAAACGGTAGTGTAGAAATGCCGAAACGTGCTACAGTTCGATAAGTGGAGTACCGACGCCGCATCGCCGACGAGGAACTCGACGCCCTGATGGGAGATCTCCCGGCCCTGGCTCTCGAGGGAGCCCGGGGTGTGGGCAAGACGGCTACGGCATCCAGGCGGGCCGATACCGTCTTCGAGCTGGACGACCCCGGTCAACGCGAGGTCTTGATCGCCGATACCTCCATGGTCGACGCCGCCGACGGCACGGTTCTCATCGATGAATGGCAGCGCCACCCACCCCTATGGGACTTCGTCCGCCGCCGCGTCGACGCCGGAGCTCCGGCAGGACGGTTCCTCCTGACAGGCAGCGCCGAACCCACCTCGGAACCGGCGCACTCGGGTGCCGGACGCATCGTCCGACTCCGGATGCGCCCCCTCAGCCTGGCTGAGCGGGGCCTGGCCGAACCGGAGGTGGGACTGGGCGCAATGCTCAGTGGCGAACGGCCGGTGATCGTCGGCCACAGCGACATGGTGGTACGCGACTATGTCGAGGAGATCCTGGCGTCCGGGTTTCCGGGAATCCGGCCACTAGGGGAGCGGGCACGGCGAGCACAGATTGCCAGCTACCTGGCCCGGGTGGTCGAACGCGACTTCCCCGAACAGGGACTGCGGGTACGCCGACCCGCCACGTTGCAGGCCTGGTTGTCTGCTTATGCAGCCGCCACGGCGACGACCACGAGTTACAACTCGCTCCTCGACGCCGCTACGGCAGGAGAGACCGCCAAGCCCGCGAAGACCACCACGACCGCCTACCGAGACGTCCTCTCTCAATTGTGGATGCTCGACCCTGTCCCCGGATGGACACCGAACCGGAACCACCTGCGACGATTGACCCAGGCCCCGAAGCATCACCTCGCCGACCCCGCTCTGGCCGCCCACCTCCTCGGTGTCGACGCTGGCGCCCTGTTGCAGGGTCGGAGTGCCGGCCCCGTTATCCCCCGCGACGGGTCACTGCTCGGCGCGCTGTTCGAGTCGCTCGTGACGCTGAGCGTGCAGGTCTACGCCCAGGCGAACGAGGCAACCGTTCACCACTTGCGGACCCGAGATGGGGACCACGAAATCGACCTCATCGTCCAGCGTCGTGACCAACGCGTGGTCGCGCTGGAGGTGAAGCTCGATGGTGTTCCGGAGCAGGCCGACGTGCGTCATCTCCTGTGGCTTGGCGAACAGCTAGGGGAGGATCTTCTCGATGCCGCTGTGATTACGGCCGGCGCCCACGCCTATCGCCGTTCCGACGGCATTGCCGTCGTCCCGGCTGTTCTCCTCGGTGCTTGACGCGCCGCTTGCGCGGCAATATCCGTTCGCGAATAGCGGACTACATCACCCCGCCAGTTCTTACTTGTCAGGACAACCATCCCACATTCATCCCACATTCATGGCGCTCGCTCGTCGGCCCTCCCGCCATCGGTGTGCCGAAACTGCAGGTCATCGCCGTGGAACACCGTCTCTCACCGTCTCGCGTCTGTGTCTATGTCGTCCATGCTCTACTACGACATCTAGAACTCCGGTTACGGAGAGGAGTCCTCGGACCGGCGCTATAAATCCGCTTCGGGATCTGCTGCGCCGCTCGTTGTCTTCGATGGGAGAGCGACGAGCACGATGAAGACACCGCCAAGCGCGACGGAGGCTCCGACGGCCAGCGATACCGCGTTTCCACTCATGAATGCGGCGCGGGCGCTCTGAGCGAGCAACACGCCGGTTGAGCCGCCGACGCTCTTTGCCACTGCGAGGGCCCCTCCCAGTGACCCGTTAATGGCCTGCGAAGCTGTCGTTGGAAGGTGCCTGCCCGCCAGAACGGTACCCATATGGTTCTGGTAGCGGGTCAACATCACACTGCCGAGCACGGCAACACCGAGTGCGCCACCGACCTGAAGGGCGACCGTGTTGGTCGCCGAACCGATCCCGGCTTCGCCTAGAGGAACCGAGCCGATGACCGAGTTCGTCGCCGTTGGCAGCAGGAGGCCGGCCCCCAAACCGATCAGAAGCAAACCCGGGACCACGTCGCCGTACGTCGTGGAGGTCGTCGAGATCGTTGAAATCTGCCACAAGCCGGAAGCGATCGCGCCCAGAGCAGCGGCCACGGTGAACTTGACCCCGATTCGTCGAGCGAGGATCGGCGACGTGGTGGCGCTCATCACGATCATGGCGGCAATCGGGAGGATGCGCAGACCCGCCGGCAAGGGCGAATAGCCCAGGTCGAACTGCAGGAACTGCGTCTGAACGAATAGCGCCCCCACGAGTCCGAACACTCCGAGGCACTCCGCCGCCAGCGCGAGGGAGAACCGGCGATCGCGGAAGAATCCGAGATTCAGCATGGGGTGGTTGCTATGGGCCTCCCAGGCGAAGAAGGTACCGAGGACCACCACGCTGGCCAACTCGACGGCGACCACGATCCCCGAGGTCCAACCCTTAGTGGGACCCTCGATGATCGCCCACAACAGCAGGGCCAGGCCGGCGATGGACAGCAGTGCCCCGAAGGGATCGGGCCGTCCGGCGTCTTGGTTCTTCGAGTCGGGCACCCAGGCGATGGCCCCGATGAACCCGGCGGCCACGATGGGCACGTTGACGAGGAAGATCGAACCCCACCAGAACCTCGACAACAACAAGCCACCGGCGATCGGGCCGATGGCGATGCCGAGACCGATGGTTCCCGCCCACGTCCCGATGGCCCGGGCCCGCTCGCTCGGCTCCCGGAAGATGTCATTGATGATCGAGAGCGACGTGGGGATAATGAAAGCGGCGCCTGCGCCCATGATGGCTCGACAGCCGATCAGCCAATTCACGGAGTCCGAGAGCGCGGCGCCGACCGACCCGGCCGCGAATATCGTCAGCCCGATAAGGAAGAACCGCTTGCGCCCGAAACGATCGGCCGCGCTGCCGCCGACGAACAGCAGCCCGGCGAATACCATGGCGTAGGAGTCGACGATCCATTGCAGTTCGCTCGAAGTGGCGTGCAGATTCCGTACGAGGGTGGGCAGAGCCACGTTCAGGATGGTGTTGTCGATATTGATAATCAGGGCCGAGGCACACACCACAACGAGTGCAGCCCATCGGTGTTCACAACGTCCTCCGCGCGGTACTGCCGCCGGACGAGTCAATTGGGTCACGGAATCACCAGACCACGGGCGACAGCGGCACGCCAGGGCCGAAGGGCCATTCTCTGCCGTGGTTGCCCGGACCGGTAGTTTGGCCCTGTTGATGGGAGTGTCGAGTCGAGAGCCGGTGAGTGAGTCCTCAGTCGGTCGGCTTCATCCGTTCAAGGGTCGCCGCCATCTGGCGATGCACGAGGTTCACTGCCTGGAGGGGCCGGATCATTACCCGGAACTCGACGATGCACCCAGCGTCGTTGCCCCGGATGATGTCGACACCATTGACATACTTCCCTTCGATCGTGGTCTCGAATTCGAGCACGGCGGTGTCTCCGGCCAGGATCTCCTTCGTGTACCGGAAGCCGCCCTTCGGCGCACAATCATCAGCGGACGTCGACGGTGTTTGATCGCCCGGAAGGGTCATGCCTGCCGCCTGCAGGTAGAGGGTGGTGATCGCCTTCCCCCGCTGGGGCGTGTAGACGATGGGTGAGTAGAAGACGACGTCGTCATCGAGAAGTTCGTCGAGCCCCCCCGGAAGTTGGCCCCGCAGGTAGGCGTGCCATTTGCCGACCACTGACTCGATCATCCTCGTCCTCCCCGGTGTCAGAGAAGACGGTAGTCCCTGATCATCGAGGGTCAGGAGGCCTTCACTAATCGTCTTCGACCTCTGTCGGCACCAACTGCCACTGTTCTTGGAGGTCGAACCCGTCGGGAGCAGCGGGCCAGGGAGGCTCGCCACGACGATCAAGATGCGACCCGCGTATCCCCCGGCGACGCTCCGGGCGAACGTCATCGGGCGGGAAGACGTCGGGAAAGATCAACCCGTCCGAGAAGCGCTGAATGCGGTAGCCATCGGGTAGCACCTCGGCCACCCGGAAGCCGCCGACCCAATCTCCGAGGAATCGGTTGCGCACGATTATCTGCCCGCCGACGTCCAGTGGGGACCCGAAAGGGTCGCCGGCTTGGGGAAGATCTTCGATGGCCCGCGGCTCGCCCAAGGACATACGCACCTCCTGGCTCCTGCAGGACTCTCGACCAGACAGCGACACAGCTTGAGGAGTGCCCGGCCGGCGATGACGGCCCGGAGCACCGAACGGGGTGATTTGTCAGGGGGTTGATCTTGCCCGGCCTTCATCAATATCGACGTCGCCCTCTTGTGCCCGGGGCTCTACCGTGGTCCTATGCGAACAAGCTCGAGGCCGCTGGTCCTGGTGGCCATCGTCTTGATCCTGGTGGTGAGCCTGTCGAGCGCCGCCTCGGCCAAGAATCCGCGGGGCTCGGCCAAGTGGTGCGCCCACCATCCGAAGAGCACCCTCGCCGGCTGCCGGACGACCGGAGGAGGGGGCTCCGGCGGCTCGCCACCTCCCGCCAACGTCACGGTCTCCCCCAACCCCGTTCTCGAGACCGGCGGCTCCGACGTCTACGCCGTGCTCTCGGTGGCGACCGACCCGGTCTACGCCGAGCAGACGGTAGAGGTCGTCTCCGGCATCGGCAATCGTTGCCGGGGAGGGGCCCTCTGGGTGACCGATCAAGGGGAGTTCACCGGTTCGGCCGCCTCCGCCACCATCGACAATGACGGCCATGCCACCTTCACCCTCCTCGCCGCGGCCTGTGCGGCCGGGCCCGTCACGGTGATCGCCGACGTGCTGGCGGGGACCGACCCAACCTACTCGACGACCTTCACGATCGACCCACCGGCCCCGGGCATCTGAGTTCAGAGCCGCCCGGTCGTTGGGCGCGACGCCCACGGAACCAATCCGGGTGAGGCGGATCTCTACGCCCGCTACATCGTCGGGATCCTCACTCCGATCTCCGCCAAGAATTCTGTCGGCTACCAGGTTCAGCCGGACACGCCCCTCGGGCAGTACCTGTCGACCGTCGGAGGTGGCCAGTCTTCGTGACTGATCTTGCCGGACGACGTGGTCTCAGTCCCAGAGCGGCGGCGGTGGTCTGATCCCATCTGTTACTTGGACCCTGCCGCCATGGTGGCGTGGTCGGTAACGGAATCGTTGCTGTCGGCGAAGGACAGATAACTCTCGTCTTCCTGATCGGTATGCAATCGGAGAATCGCATGCAGGCCATAGAGAAGCTGACGCAGCTCAGCGATATCCTCTCGGTCAGGCCCGTCGGATCCGATGTCGTCGAGGACTTGCCCCAAGCGCTTGATCTGGTGGGCGATCTCCACGTGAGCCCTACTCATCGGAGCGGTGGGTTCGTTCCCACCGAGGATTCGATCAAGTGCCGGATAGAGGACCACTTGTTCGGCTTCCTCATGGGGACCGACCTCTTCCACCAGGAGTTTGTGTACCCGACGGACAAGGACCATCGACTCCGTCGGATCCACGACGTCGAGGGAGTCCGCCGCCGAACGCACTTGGTCGATATCGGCTCGGATGGCCAGGTGCTCGTCCTGGAAGCGCTTGGTCAGGGCCGCGTCAGCATCGGCCATGTGCAGACCAGTCCGGCCACTACTGAGAGCACGAAGGGCGTTCAAGATCACGGCCACGTCGATGCCCTCCTGCAGAATTGCTCCCCACACGGCGGGGAGGAGGCCGATCCCGGCCGCCCCCATGGCGACGAGGGACATCGCCATGCCGGCAAGGACACTCTCGCCGGCGATCCGGAGCGTCCGCTGGGCGATGGTCCTTGCCTCTCCGATGCGATCCAGGTGATCCACACTGAGAACGACATCGGCGGCGTCGGAGGACACGGTGGCACCCCGAGCTCCCATGGCCACACCGACATCGGCCAATACGAGGGCGGGAGCGTCGTTGATGCCATCTCCCACCATGACAGTCGGTGCATGAAGGCGCTCGGCGCGCACAACCTCGAGTTTCTCCTCGGGGGACCGTTCGGCGAGTACTTCGTCGATTCCGAGGACGGCGCCGACTGTATCGGCGACGTCGGCTCGGTCGCCGGTCACCATGACGATCCGCTTTATGCCGCCTTGCCTGAGAGCGCGGATGGTCCTCGCCGCATCGGAGCGAAGGGGGTCGTCAAACACCAGCACCCCTGCCGGCTGGTCGTCAATACCGACGAACACCGTAAGGGCGCCGTCGAGTTGCGCCCGGCGCCGAGCCGCCTTCGCCCACGCCGGTGTCCCCGTGAGTGCGATCCACTCGGCGCTGCCCAGGGCAACGCGGTGGGCGCCGATGACCCCCCGGATCCCGCGTCCAGCGACCTCTTCGACATCGGCGGGCAGGACCAGGCTGCAGTTTCGCCCGACGGCCGCACGTACCACAGCGCTGGCCAGGACATGGGGGGACACCTGGTCCAACGAAGCGGCCATGGAGAGGATGTCATCGGTCGCGAATACGCCGGAGGTGACAATTCCTGTCAAGGCGGGACGGCCCGTCGTGAGGGTGCCCGTCTTGTCGAGGAGCAGAGTTGTGCACTGAGCCAAACGTTCGAGGACCCCACCTCCTTTGATGACGACACCTCGCCGCGCTGCTCGTGAGAGCCCTGAGACGAACGCCACCGGAGCGGCCAGGATGAGGGGACAAGGTGTCGCCACCACGAGCACGGCGACCGCTCGACCGGCGCCCCCCATGCTCCAGGCCGCCGCCGCCGCCAGCGCGCTGACGACCAGGAACCACAACGCATAGCGATCGGCCAGGCGAACGAAGGGGGCGGGCGATGATCCGGCCTGGGACACCAGACGAACGATGCCGGCGTAGGTGCTGTCCGCCGCCCGGGTGGTCGCTCGCAGATCAAACGGACCTCCGGCGTTCACCACTCCGCTTCGTACCGGTTCTCCGACCTGACGTTCGACGGGGAGGGACTCTCCGGTCATAGACGACTCGTCGAGGACCGCAGCGGTGACGACGGTGCCATCGACGGGAACCAGTTCTCCGGAAGCCACGAGCAACAGGTCGCCGGGGATGATGACTTCGAGGTCGACTGTGTCCAAGGTCTCGTCCTGGTAGCGATGGGCGATCCTCGGCGCCCGTTCCAGAAGGGCGCGCAGGTCACGGCTGGAGCGGCCCGCGGCCCAGGCTTCGAGGGATCGACCGCTGGTCACCATGACGCTGATGACGGCGCCGGCCAGGTACTCGCCGACCAGCAATGTGCCCAGCAGAGCCAAGAGCGCGATCACATCGACACCGAGGCGACCCCGGCGGAGGCTATCGAGCACCGACCACAGCGCATAGAGGATCCCGACAACACCGGCTGCGATCCACGCACCGTTTCCCGTCGAGCCCTCGCCGACGATCTGGAGTACCCCGCCGGCGGCCAAGCCGAGGACGGTGCTGGCGAGCAGAACGGAAGCGAGGTGTTCCACCAGCCACCACTGGCGATCAGGAGGTTGGTGCGATCCCACCGCTCCATGGTGCTTCTCTGGAGCCTTCGGCGTTAGGGCCAGAGGTCAATTTGTCTCCTCGACGAGGTCCTTTGGCCCTAGCCGAGCGGGAACAGGAGGGGCCAGACTCAGGGAGTGAGGGAGTGCCAAATCCGAGGCCATGGGCACCGGAGGGGTCTGTCGCGGCTGGTGAACGTTGGTGATCCGTACCCGAATCCGTGCCTCCATCACGGTAGGGTCAGACGCTCACAGACCGCGGGACGATAGCGACGGTGGTGTCACTGCCGAATGTGTCGAGCGGCAGGTCGTTGTCTCATGCCCCTGGAACCATCGTGCGAACCGATAGAGACGGTATGACAGACGGCCTCGGCCCTGAGGAGGTCGAGGCGAGAATCCTCGCCGGTCAGGTCAATGCCGCACCCCAGACATCGGGCCGAACGTTGGCACAGATCCTCCGGGCCAACGTCTTCACCCGTTTCAACGCCATCCTGGGCTCGCTCTTCGTGGTGGTCGCCATCGTCGGGCCGTTCCAGGACGGCCTCTTCGGTATCGTGCTGGTGGCCAACACGGCCATCGGCATTCTCCAGGAGCTGCGGGCGAAGCGCACCTTGGACCGCCTCGCCATCCTCACCGCCCCCGAGGCGCACATCGTCCGCGGCGGCCAGGTCACCGACCTGCCACCCGATCATGTCGTGGTCGACGACGTCGTGGAATTGCGACCCGGTGATCAGATTCCCGTCGACGGCGAGGTGCAGACTTCCGACGGCCTCGAGGTCGACGAGTCCCTGCTCAGCGGGGAGGCGGAGCCTGTGACCAAGAGGAGCGGAGACCCGGTTCTCTCCGGGAGTTTCGTGGTGGCCGGGACAGGGAGGATCATCGCCACCGGAGTGGGGGAGGCGGCGTACGCCACCGGTCTCGAAGCCCGGGCCCGACACTTCCGGTTGATCCACTCCGAACTCCAGCGGGGGACGAACCAGATCCTGCGGATGGTCACGTGGGTCATGGTGCCCGTCGGTGGTGCCCTGGTGGTCAGCCAACTCCTGCGCAGCCATCAGACGCTGGACGACGCCCTGCGAGGCTCGGTCGCCGGCGTCGCCGCCATGGTGCCCGAAGGCTTGGTCCTGCTCACCTCGATCGCCTTCGCCACTGGTGCCCTGCGTCTGGCGGGTCGACGGGTCCTCGTCCAGGAATTGGCCGCCATCGAGGGACTGGCGAGGGTGGACGTGCTGTGTCTGGATAAGACGGGCACGCTCACCGAGCCCGGGATGCAACTCGATTCGATCGACCTCCTCGCCGACCGGGAGCGCCAGACCGTCGAAGAGGTCGTCGGTGCGATGGCCGGGTCCGATCCCGCCCCCAATGCCACCATGCGGGCTCTGGCTGCCGCCGGCCCACCTTCCGACGGCTGGACAGTGACGACCCGGGTGCCCTTTTCCTCGATCCGCAAATGGAGCGCGGTGAATTTTGCCGGCCGTGGTACCTGGGTTCTCGGAGCCCCGGAGATGATGGCGACGGTCCTGCCGGCCGACGCCCAGTCGTCGTTGGTTCGTCATCAGGCGGCCGGACGCCGGGTGCTTCTCCTGGCTGTCACGGCCGACGCCCTTGAAGGCACACAGCTGCCGACTGCTCTCGCCCCGGTGGCGCTTCTCGTCTTGGCCGAACATCTCCGAGCCGATGCCGTGGACACCATCCGGTACCTGCTCGACCAGGGCATCACGGTCAAAGTGCTCTCCGGCGATGCGCCCGAGACGGTCTCCTCGATTGCCGCCCGAGTCGGTATCCCGTCACTCGGTGACGCCTGCGATGCGTCGGCCCTGGGCGAAGACGTCCCTTCGTTGGGCGCCGTCCTGGAGCAGACCAACGTCTTCGGTCGGGTGCGACCGGAGCAGAAGGTTGCCGCGGTGCGGGCGCTTCAGGCCGGCGGGCACGTGGTGGCCATGGTCGGTGACGGGGTCAACGACGTCCAGGCTCTCAAGGAGGCCGATCTGGGCATCGCCATGGGATCGGGCAGCCAGTCGAGCCGGTCGGTCGCCCGCGTCGTGCTTCTCGACAGTTCGTTTGCCGCCGTCCCCCACATACTGGGTGAGGGCAGGCGGGTGATCGCCAATATCGAACGGGTGGCCAATCTCTTCGTTACGAAGACCGTCTATGCCGCACTCCTGGCCGTCGTCGTGGCCATCAGCGCCGTCCCCTTTCCGTTCTTCCCGCGCCATCTCACCATCGTGAGTACCTTGACGATCGGTATTCCCGGCTTCTTCCTGGCCCTGGCGCCGGGCGCACCCCGCTCATCCGCCGGGTTCACCCACAGGGTGCTCGCCTTCACCGCCCCCGCGGGCCTGGCCGCGGGGGTGTCGACCTTCGTTGCCTACGCCGTCGCCCGGGTCGTTCCGGGGACATCTGTGGTCCAGGCGCGCACGGCGGCGATGTTGGTCCTGTTCATCTTCGGGCTCTGGGTGCTCGTCCTGATCGCCCAGCCGCTCGATGCGTGGCGGATCGGGCTCGTGACGGCCATGGCCGGTGGGCTGGTCCTTCTGTTCGCCTTCCCGCTCATGCGCCGGGTGTTCTCCTTGGAATTCCCGCCGGCTCGGGTCGCTTTGGCCACCCTCGGTGCCGTGGCCGTCGGCATCGGTGCCCTGACCCTCTGGCGCCGTCGGGGCCTGCTTGGGCGCAGCCGGGGGCCGTCTTCGCCGAAGCAGGCAACATTCGAGAGATGGGAACCGAGCCATGAGAAGGGATAGGCCGTGATGGAGCAGGGGTACGAGAAGATCGTCGTGGGTGTGGATGGCTCGGAGCCGTCCCGGGAAGCTCTGGAATGGGCCGCCCGCCAGGCGGAGCTGACAGGGGCCCGTTTGAGCGTCGTCACCGCCTGGGCCTTCGCCGAGGAGCCCACTCCGTTCGGGATCGTGCCTCCGATCCTGCACGAAAGCGAGTCGGTGCAAGAGGCGCGCCGGGACCTCGAGGAGGTCGTCGCCGCCGTCCGTCTCCGACACCGACTGGTCGATGTCCAGACCGGCGTGGTCATGGGCCGCGCCGCCGAAGTGCTGATCAAGGCCGCGCAGGACGCCGACCTACTCGTGGTGGGCAGTCGCGGCCGGGGGGCGCTCGCCGGTATGGTTCTTGGCTCTGTGAGCGAGCACTGCGTTCGGCATGCCCCGTGCCCCGTCGTGGTGGTGCGACCGGTCCGCCGCGACCCGACCTGAGCCGGGGTGATCCCCGAGCGCTTCTGCCAAGCCCCGTTCCCCGAGGCTGGACGCCACATTCGGGTACTCGGGCGGCGCTGCCGACGCGGCGCCTGGCACGCCGTTCCCGTCAGGTCCGTCGTGACGTTCTTTCGGATCAGCGTCCCGTCCCGCTCATCTGCGTGCTGAGGTCGACCCTGCGAGCCCATGGTGCATGGCGTGCATGGCCGCTCCGGCACGATTCGACACGTTGAGTTTCGTGTAGATGTGTTCGATGTGATTGCTCACGGTTTTCGGACTGATCCGCAGCTGCCGGGCGATGCCCTTATTGGCCAGGCCCTGGGCGATCAGAGCGAGGACCTCGCTCTCCCGGGTGGTGAGTCCTGCCGGTCCACCACCACGGGAGCGGCTCGGCGCATGTCCGGCCGCCGACACGACGGCGTCGGTGGCCGCCGAATCCAACCTCCCCTCGGCGACACCGGCACGCAATTGGCGTAGGACGTCGCTCTCGGTCATGGCGTCACGATGTGGATGCACCTGGGTCATGGCGTGGTAGGCATCGGCGGCCGCCAGGACCCGGGCTTGGGTCGAGAGCATGGTCGCGCCCACCGCGCGGTGGTAACCGGAACCATCCGTGCGTTCGTGGTGTGTCGCCGCGAGAAGCCCTATCCGTCGGAGCGGCTCGGGCCGGCTGAAGATTCTCTCCACGTAATAGACATGCATCCGCATACGCTCCCGATCGCTCGAGGTCAGGGGCCCGGCCTTGTCCCAAACCGGCCCCGGAACGCCGAAGCGCCCCACATCGTGGATCGGCGCGGCTCGTCGGGCGAGCGTCGCCTCGGCCGCCGGCATCTGCAGAAGGTCAGCGGCGGCGGTAACGAGGTCGGCGGTGCCTCGGGCGTGGCCGGCGAAATACGGACAGCGCAGGTCGCAGAAATCCCCGATCGCCTCCAACACCAGGTCCAGCTGCTCATCGGTAAGCGGTCGGCGCTCGATCGGCTCGGCGTCGAGGATCTCATCAACGGTGTCGTCGTCGATGCCGTCGAATAGCGGCTCGGGATCACGCTGCACCACGGCGGCGATGTCCGGGTCGAAGTGGGTCCCACTTCTCGAATGGACCATCTCGACGGCGGCCTCGACGCCGGCTGTGCGCTGGACCGGACGTCCAGTGGATGCCCAGCTACGTCAGCGACGACAAGATCACCTGTGTCTACCTGGCGGCCGGGGAGGACATCATCCGGGAGCACGCCCGCTGTGGCGGCTTTCCTGTCGACGCCATCTACGAGGTCCGGGCCATCATCGATCCGGCGACCGCCGAGTTGGTCTCGTGAGCCGGGCCGTCGTCAGCCTGACGACGGGCATGGAGGACGCGGGGAAGGTGACGGTCGCCCTGCTGGTAGCCGTCGGTGCCGCCGAGAGTGGTCGGAGCACTCTGATGTTCCTGACCAAGGAGGCGGTGCGCCTGGCCACCGACCATTTCGCCACCGGGGTGGCATGCGAGGGATATCCGGCGATCCCCGACCTCATGAAGCGTATCGAGGCCGCCGGCGGTGAACTGCTCGTCTGCCCGATCTGCTTCAACGCCAGGCGGCTGGACGAGTCCGCACTGGCGGGCCATGCCCGGTTGGGTGGGACCGTCCCGCTCTGGGAATGGATCGGCGATGGGGCCACGACGTTCAGTCATTGAGCGACGTGTCCGACGTCGGAAAGCGCCGGAAAGAAGACGGCGTGGCAACAAAAACGCATGTCGACGTCCGCGTCGGTGGTCATCTCAACGTGACGCCGACAGGGTTCTCAGCCCAGCCGCAACGTCTCGAGTGGTTCCAGACGGGCGGCCTTGATCGACGGGTAGAGCCCGGCGATGACGGACACCAGGAGGGCCAGTCCCATCCAGATCGGTATCTGGCCGTATCCGATTTCGACCACCCAGTGTTCCAGGGACGACACCAGGTACACCACGCCGATGCCTATGAGGGCACCCAGTGCTCCTCCCAGTACCCCGACGAACAGCGATTCGAGCAGGAACTGGGCGCCGATCTTCGATCGGCTGTGGCCGACGGCGCGCCGGATGCCGATTTCCGACGACCGCTGGATGACCGAGATCGACATGACGTTGGCGATGCCCAGGCCACCCACTGTCAGGACGAGCAACCCGGCGAAGAGAGCCACTTTCTGCAGGGTCTTGTTGGCCTGGGCCTGAGCGGCCAGCACGTTGCTGGGCACCTGGGTCGACACCTGGTCGGGTCCGCCCAGGTTGATGGCTGTGGGGATGGCACCGGCGGTGGCCTGGGTGGTGCCGTTGCGGGTGCGGATGTAGAGCTCGTTGGGCTTACCGTTGGTGCTGAAGACGTGCTTCGCCGCCCACTGGGTGACAAAGGCGGCGTTGTTCAGTGTGGGATCGAGCGGCACCGACCCGAGGACGCCGACCACGCCGAAATTGGTGTTGTTCAGTCGGATGGTGCGCGTTTCACCGGGAAGGTATCCGTACTGTTTGGCGATGCCACTGCCGAGCACGACCGACCGTAGGTGGAGCTGACTGTCGGCCGCGTCCAGCCAGCGCCCGTCGATCAACCGCACCTGGAGCACCGCCGGCAGGTTGACGTCGGCCGCCCGCACCGGAACGGGGAAGGCTTCGTAGTAGGTGGCCGCTCCCTGCACCGGAATCGAGATGACACCGGACAGGTTGGTGGTGGCCGCCGCGCTCGTCACCGAGGACACGGCGTCCACCCGACGCACGGCATCGCTCGGAAGGGTGGGGTTCTGGGATCCGAAGGTCCCCCCGGCCTGGGCGATGATCAGATTGGTCCCCAGCTTGGCCAGTTGCACCTGCAGCGCGCCCTTGGCACTTTCGGTCAGGCCCACGGCTCCCACCATGGAGGCCACGCCGATGACGGGGCCGAGCAGGATGAGCAGGGTGCGGACCTTGCGGGCCGTAAGGCCGCTCCAGGCGACCCCGATGAGATCGCGTGTCTGGCTCATGCCACCCGGCGCTCGTCGGCCACGATCCGTCCGTCGCGCATGGAGACCTTCCGCAACGCCGTGTCGGCCACCGTCAGGTCGTGGGTGACCATGACCACGGCCCGCTCGGGCGTGCCCAGACCCGAAAAGATCTCGAGCACGTGGGCGGCATTGGCCGAGTCGAGCGCACCGGTGGGCTCGTCGGCCAGGATCATGAGCGGTTCCGTCACGATGGCCCGGGCCAGGGCCACCCGTTGCTGTTCCCCTCCGGAGAGCTGGACGGGCCGGTGATCGGCACGGGCCGCCAGTCCGAGCCGTTCGAGCGCGTCGTAGGCCCGCTGGCGACGGTCGCGGGGTCGGATGTCCCGGTAGAGCAGAGCCGTCTCGACGTTGCCGAGCGCACTCAGATGGGGGATGAGGTGGAACTGCTGGAAGACGAATCCGATGGAATCACCACGGAGCTTCGATCGCCTCGGGTCGTCGAGGGCACTGACGTCCTGCCCGGCGATGCGGACGGTTCCCGAAGTCGGAAGATCGAGAACGCCGAGCAGACCCAGCATGGTCGACTTGCCCGAACCGGACGGTCCGACTATGGACATGAACTCGCCCGGCATGATCCTGAGCGACACGTCGGACAGCGCGTAGATCTCCACCTCCTCTCCATAGACGCGCGAGACACCCTCCAACTCGAGCAACGGCTGAACGGCGATCGAGTCGGTGACGGGGAGTCTTCCCGTCGGATCGATAGACGCGCCGGGATCGGTTGCCCAGCCCGGATCGTAGGTGCTCACTGCGGCTGATTCACTTCGACAACCACTGTCTGTCCGAGGCGCACCCCGTTCTTCACCTGAATGTACGAGCCATCGGTGAGGCCGGTTGTCACCCTCACTTCAGTGATCTTGCGGCTCTTGCGGTTGATCACCCGGACCGTATCGGCGCCCACGCCGTTCTGTTTGACGGCGGCGATGGGCACGGTCAGGGCGTCTTGGACCTCCTGATCGACGACGGTGATCGAGACCGCCGAGCCGTCGGCGCCACTCAAGCCGGAGACCTCGACCCGGCCCTCGTACACCTGGCTGGAGGACCCGCCGGGCGTGGTGGCGGCGATGTCGGTGGGGGCGGTATCGAGCTCGGTGATGGTGCCCGACGCCGTGGTGTCGGCCCCCGAGATCTGCACCGTGCAGGACTGGCCCACCTTCAACAAGGTCCGGTTGGCGGCTGATGCCTGAAGGCTGACGGTCAAGTCGGGCTCGGTGAGCGAGAGGATGGCCTCGCCCGGCGTGGCCGGGGCGCCGGCCTTCACGAACACCTGCCCGACATTGGTCGGCCACTGGCCGACGATCATGTCCGTCGGTTCGAAGGTCACATCCGATCGCAGCGACTGCAGCACCACCGTCACCTGGGACTGGCCCGCCTGCAGCAGCGCCGCACCGACCAGGGGCTGGTAGTCCTGACCGGGCTGGGCCGTGCCCTGCACCGAGAAGTTCACCGACGTGGTCTTCACCACCGGCTGGCTGGCGGTGATAAGGAACGATGCGGCACCACCCTGAGCCAGGCTGGCGGTGTTCACAGAAATGGTGAGCAGGGGAAGGACCGAAGACGTCAGCGTCACCGCCACGCTGTTCTGTTTCCCGATCACGTAGGACGCGCTGGCAGCCAGGGCGACGGTGAGGGTCCTGTCCGACTCGACCACGTTGTCGGTCACGGTGGGGATGGCCAGCTGCAGCGAGGTCTGGCCGGCGGGCACGGTGACGACTCCTCCGGGCAGGGTGTAGTCGGCGCCCTGGGTGGCGCTCCCGCCGTAGGTCAGGCCGATGGTCAACGACGTGCTCAGGGCCTCGTTCAGGCTGATGGTCACGTCATAGGGAGCGCCCTTCTGCAGGTACGTCGTGGCCGAACTCAGGGTGACGGTGGGAACGGCCCCGCTGCCGCTGATGGTGATCACGGTGGAGCCCTGCACCCCCACCGTGTACGACGACGACGGGGAAATCGATGCCAGGAGGAATCTGTCGGGCTGGATCACTTTGGTATTCAGAGTGTCGATGGTCACGCTCGCCGTCGTGCTCCCGGCGGCCAGGGTCAGCACCGGGTTCACCGGTTGATAGTCGGTTCCGGCCACGGCGCTTCCCGACAGAGACAGCACCACCTGGGTGTCCTGGAAGGGGGCCTGGTTGGCGGTGATCGTCAGGGTGCTGGCGGCGCCGGGCGAGACGGTCGTGCCCCCCGAGATCTGCAACGCCGGGACGTTGGTGTTCCTGATCGTCGTGGTGGCGATGGCGGGGCTTCCGACCGAGTAACTCGGATCGAGGTTGATGGTCATGGTCACGGTCGGGTCCTGCTCGACCACCGTGTTGACCCGGGTCTGCACCGACACTGTGGTGGAGGTCTGGTTGGCGGGCAGGACCACCGACGTGGGTGGTGTCACGATGTCCTGGTTGTTGGCCGTCCCGCCCGGGGTGAGGTTCACGGTGATGTCGCTGCCCGATGCCACCGACGCACTGATGACGAAGGTGGCGGGCGTGCCCTGCGAGACCACGGCGTTCTCGGATTGGATGGTGAGCGCGGGGGTGATCAACGGGCCGATGTGGGACCGAAGCGCTGTCAGGGAGGCGGCGCCGGCGGGGGTCGACGCCGCAGCGGCGGTCGGCGCCGGCGGACCGATGATGAGCCCGGCCGACACCTGATCCCCGAGCTTGTAGCCGGTTCCCTGCTGGAGTGCCACCGTCACCGATTGCGGGCTGGCCGGGGTGGCGTTGGGATAATCGTGTTGGGCCTGCCACTGGGCCAAGGCGAACTGCGTCTGCGGGGTGAAGAGGTCGGTCATGGGGCCGGGATCGTCTCCGGCGGCCAGCAGGATCTGCTTGAGCTGCACGACGTCGGCGCCCTCGTCACCGGGGGCGAGTGACCGGAAGAACGGCACCGTGCCCGTTTCGGCGATGGCGTCGCGACCGTTCAAGGCGAACATGGCCTGACCCGCCTGGGTCGTCGAGTCGTCGGTGGAGTACACCGAGCTGACCAGACCCTGCGTGGCCGCCGTCACGTCGCGCAGCTCCTTGCGGGCGAGCGTCCCCGTCAGCGCCACCGTGGACTGAAGCGTCCGGCGCTGCACCGAGTTGAGGATGATCACCTCGTTGCTCTTGGTGGAACTGCCCCCACCGAGTTGGGTGGCGGCCACCACGGCACCGACCACCACCACGGCCAAGGCCACCAGGCCGACGATCTTCTTCCTGCGCGACACCGTCAATCCTCCCGAAACGCCATCAGGTCTTGCCCTTCTGGGCCAGAGAAATACACGCCTGGATGTCGGGGCTCGACAGCAGACTCTGACCCTGAGGTGGAGTCAGCGACGGACCACCGCTGCCGGCTGAACCGAACGAGAAGAGCGCCCCCTTGGCATCGGGCTTGGGCGGGGGGACCCCCCACCCGCGGGCGATCATGCAGGTCCGCCACTTCAGATAGATCTTGTTCTCGTTGGCCACCTGCTTGGGCGTCAGGTCGTCCTGGGCCGTCTGCTCGGATTTGAGAGCCTGGACGATGTTGCTCTGGGCGGCGCAGGTGGTCAGGCTCTTGAGGTAGGACGGGTTATTAGTAGGCGAGTTCGGGTCGTTCGGGCTGGGGGCTCCGGCGAAGGTGACTCCCAAACCTTTCAGGCACGACTGGAAGACGCCGATGGCAGTGAAGAGCGCCGTGGTGGGGTCTTGCTTGGCCAGGGGGATGGTGATGCCGGTCGCTCCTCCCGGGCCGCCCGTTCCCCCACCCACCAGCACGGCCGATCGGGGGACCTGACCGGACACGATCACGGCGGGACCCGCCGGCGTCGGTGAACCGGTACCGCAGCCCGTCGTGGCCAGGGCCAGGAGAACGACGGTCGGGGCCCATCGCCTCACCGCTCGGCCAGCAGTCATCGGACCTCACCGGTCCCGGCGCCGGTCAGGACCTCTCGGCACGAAGGACGACACCCATGAACGAAAGGTGCCGGTGGTCGCTGCGTCCACTCGCTCCCCACTGACACCACCCTCTATGCCGCCATCGCCGGTCCCCGGACGGCGCTTCTGCGCGCATGGTCGCCTCGCACACGGCCCCGACCAGGAAGAATGCCACATCAAGTGGTGGTTCGTCCTTTCGACCGAGGATCCGCATGCCAGGGCGAGGGGCTGGGGCTGTCATGGAGTCGTCAGGAACGGAGTCCTAATGTCGTCCCGATGGGACTGACGGACCGGGTCACCCGTACCGGCAGGGTGGACGAGGTCGACGGGTCCCGCCGCCCGGAAGAGGACGTCGAATCCAACGCCCGGCTGACGGCATCGACGGCTGTCGTGCTGCTCGTCCTTCTGGCCGCCGAGGGCATCACCATCCTGAGCGTCAGAAGCCTGCTCTCGCCCCACATCTTCATCGGGATGCTCCTGGTGCCTCCGGTGCTTCTGAAGATCGGGAGCACTTCCTACCGGTTCGTCCGCTACTACCGGGGGTCACCGGCCTATCGCCGCAAGGGTCCGCCCCCGGTGGTGCTCCGCCTGCTCGGTCCCTTCGTGGTGGCCTTCACCGTCATCGTCCTGGCCACCGGCATCGCCCTGTTGGTAGAGCCGCGGAGTCTCCGCCAATCGACGCTCTTTCTCCACAAGGCCAGTTTCGTCCTCTGGTTCGGAGCCATGACCATCCATGTGCTCGGCCACCTCCTCGAGACGACCCGCGTCGCGCCACGGGACTGGGTGAGCCGGACGCGCCGGGACGTGAGAAGAGCTGGCGCCCGTCGATGGGCGCTCGTGGCCAGCGTGGCCCTCGGCGTTCCCCTGGGACTTCTGTTCGTGGGTCGCGCCGGTCCCTGGGAAGCGCAGCGGGCCCCGGCGGTCAGTGCCGTGCACCGCTTCCACCATCGACACCGGGTACCGCCCCCGGCTCCCACGCCGGCGAGGTCGCAAGGCCCATCGTCGGTGCCGACCACCACGATCGCCAGGCCGCATCTCGGAGGCGTTTCCGCCATCACGCCGCCTCCGGTCCCATCGGGGATCGTGAGCGTACCCACGACGACTCCGACCAAGCCGTCGGCCCATCATCGGGGAAAGGCCCACCCCCATCATCATGTGACCAAGAAGCCCAAACACGGCGCGTAACGCGAGGTTTCGCTTGGCCGTGGCCTCCTCACTGGTCCATCATGCTCCCGCTCATCATCCAGTGGTTCCAGTTGCCGATGTGATGCTGCATCCAGCTGACCATTTCGCTGCACCACGCCGACGAAGAAGACCCGGCAACTGCGGCGCGCGAGTCGGTGTCGATCCAGTCTTGGCAGCTCGCTCCCATCGTCGCCGCGCTGCCCCACATTCCCGGACCGGTCATTCGCCCGCTTCCGAGTTGCCCGCTCATCCAGTCGGCCATTTCGGTGCAGGCGCTGCGGGCCGACGTGGTACCGAGACTCGGCGCACCTCCCCCAGACCACAGCTGACAGGTTTGCCGGATGGAGGCGAGCTGGACGTCTGCGGTGGCGTTCGTGGAAGGTGAGTTGTCGGAGCCGAAGACGACAAAGCCGACAACCACGAGGAGCACGACCACCAGTCCGATCGCTGCCGATCGCCAGGGAATTCGCCTCGACGTGGCTGACGGAACGGGAGGCGCTGGGCTCGCCGGAATCGTGTCAGTCATCGCCTCCATCATCGATCGCTCGCCATGGCCACGGCTAGAGCCGAAGGTCATCAACTTCGGAGATCCTCCCGGAACCCATGGCCGCAGGGCGAGCACCTTCGGCCAGGGCTCGGTCGCTGGCTCTTGACCTTCGAGCCGGATCGAAGGATTACGATAACGCCGTGACCACCTACACGATCGGTGAGATCTCCGAGCGCAGCGGCTTCAGCCCCTCGGCGCTGCGCTATTACGAGGGCATCGGGCTGCTCGTCCCGACGACCCGGTCGGCATCCGGCTACCGGATCTATGACGACTCGTCGTTGGGACGGCTGGCATTCATCTCCCGGGCCAAGCGGCTGGGGTGCTCGCTCCAGGAGATCACCGACCTCCTGGCCACCTGGGACACGGAGAAGTGCGGTCCGCTCCAGCGCTCCTTCCACTCTCTCGTGACCGACAAGATCCGGGAGACGGGGCGCCAGATGAACGAGCTGGCCGCCTTCTCCACGCAATTGCGCGACGCTGCGGCCCAGCTCGGCGGCCCGCCCGTGGACGGTCCCTGCGCCGACGACTGTGCGTGTCTCACCGACGTCCCCCCGGTGGCCTGCAGCCTCGGATCGTCGGAGATCCCCGATCGACTGGCGGACTGGCAGAACGTTCTGAACCGCGCCAGGACCCGTTCGGCCACCGCCGACGGGGCCCTGCGATGGGAATTCGACAGCACCGGCGTTGTCGACCAGCTGGCTCGGCTGACGGTGGCGGAACAGAAGTGTTGTCCGTTCTTCTCGTTCACCATCACCGTCGACGCCCGCGGCATCGCCCTCGACGTCCGCGCTCCGGCCGAGGCCGCCGGCACCGTCCGCTCTCTCTTCGGTCAGCCGGCCTAGGTACGCGCCCTTCGAGCCGTCGGTCATGCCCTCACCATCAGCGGCTCGATGACCCGGGAGATCCTGTGGGCCCTCGTCTTCGGCTTCGCCCTCTCCGCTGTCGTCCAGGCCGTCGTCAGGCGCTCCACCATCGTCCGGTTGCTCGGGGACGACCGCCCCCGCACCCTGGTCCTGGCCGCCGGATTCGGGGTGGCGTCCTCATCGTGTTCCTACGCCGCGGTCGCCCTGGCCCGGTCGCTTGTCCGCAAAGGGGCGAGTTTCACGGCGGCCATGACCTTCGAGATCGCCTCGACCCACCTGGTGGTCGAACTGGGCGTCATCCTGGCCCTCCTCATCGGCTGGCAGTTCACCCTGGCCGAGTTCGTCGGTGGCCCCGTCATGATCGTCCTGTTGGCGGTCCTGTTCCGACTGTTCCTCCGCCGCCGGCTACTCGAGGCGGCCAAGACCCAGGCAGACAAGGGACTCTCCGGCTCTATGGAGGGTCACGCCGCCATGGACATGACGATCCAGGAAGAGGGAAGTCTGTGGCTCCGCCTCCGTTCCCGGCGGGCGCTCACCTCGGTCTCACACATCTTCGTCATGGAGTGGGCAGCGGTCGTCAGGGTCATCGTCATAGGCCTCCTCATCGCCGGCGCCGCCTGGGTGCCCGACTCCTTCTGGCGCCACCTCTTCGCCGTCCACCATCCGCTTCTGTCGAAGATCTGGGGACGCTCATCGGACCGGTCGTCAGCCTGCTCAACTTCGTTCGCTCCGTCGGCAACGTTCCGTTGGCCGGGGTGCTCTGGAACGGAGGTATGAGCTTCGGCGGGGTGGTCTCGTTCATCTTCGCCGATCTCATCATCGTGCCCATCCTGGTGATCTACCGGAAGTACTACGACACTCGGATGATGCTGTTCATCCTGGCCACCTTCTACGTCACCATGGTCCTGGCCGGCTACGCCGTCGAGTTCCTCTTCGGGGGGCTAGGTCTCGTCCCCACCACGAGCCACGCCAGGGTCACGGAGATGGCGGTGCAGTGGAATTACACGTCCATGCTGAACATCGCTGCGCTGCTATTGGCGGCCGCTCTCCTCTACCGCTTCATCCGGACCGGTGCGCTACCGATGCTGAAGATGATGGGCGGCGAACCTGATCACGACCACGTCTCGTTCAACGCCACAGGGGAGCGAGGTCGACCTCCACCGGCGTGGCCGGTCCCGCCGGCACCCGCTCCCGGACAGGGGTCAACTCCTCGATCTCGAGCGTCGCCATCGCCGCGGCGTCGAAGAAGCGACTGGCCGGGGCGAAGCTGTGCCGATCGTCGCGTCCGTGTCGGTGGTGGGGCATCCGCAGAGGCGCGTACAAGGTGAGCTCGTCGCGTGCCCGGGTGACCCCCACGTAGAACAGCCGACGCTCCTCGGCCAGGCCGGCCGGCGACTTCAGGGCCATGTCGGAGGGAAAGGCCCCGTCGATCACGTGGGGCAGATGGACGATCGACCATTCGAGGCCCTTGGCCGAGTGGATGGTCGAAATGACCACATAGTCCTCGTCGAGATGGGGCGGTCCGGCCAGATCTCCGGTCGACCGCGGTGGGTCGAGCGTCAATTCGGCCAGCCACCCCCGCAGATCGTCGATGCCGGCGGCGCTGTCCACGAGTCGGCCGAGATCCTCCAGCCGGGCCGCCGCGTCGGGGTATCGCGCCGTCACCAGCGGTCGGAGTACGCCGAGGACGGCTTCGGCCCGCTCACCGGCCGTGCTCCGGGTCCGGGCCGCCACCAGACCGTCGAAAGTCCCTGACAGCGCCGTCCGGGTCGCCGCCGGCGCCGCGGCCACAGCATCGGGCCAATGGGCCAGCACGTTGTCGGATCCCGGTCGGAGCTGGGCCACCAGCGCTCGCGCCCGGGCCGGACCGATCCCCTGATGCAGCCGCAGAAGACGGAACCAGGCGATCTCGTCGTGTGGATTATCGAGTAGCCGCGCCGCGGTCACGAAGTCCTTCACGTGGGCCGCCTCCAGGAAGCGCAGCCCCCCGTACTTCCGGAAGGGGATCCGTCGGACCGACAGCTCGATCTCCACCAGGTCACTGTGGTGGGCGGCCCGGACGAGGATGGCCTGCTGGCGCAGCGCCACCCCCCGCGCGTGCGCCTCGAGCACCCCGTCGGCGATGGCCCGCGCCTCGGCCGGGGTATCGTGGCAACGCGCAAGCCGCGGCCGTGCTCCCGGGGGTCGGTCACTGTAGAGCTCGAGCTGCTGGCCGTTCTCGACCGGTCGCACGGCGTTGGCCAGATCGAGTACCGGTTGCCGGGAGCGGAAGTTGTGTTCCAGCCGGACCACGGTGGTGTCCGCCCACCGTTCGGTCATCTCGTGCAGATGCCGGGCGTCGGCCCCTCGGAATCCGTAGATGGCCTGGGCGTCGTCACCGACCACAGTCAGCCCCCGGCCTTCGGGTCGCAGGGACCGCACGATGTCGACCTGCAGGCTGTTCACATCCTGGTACTCGTCCACCAGTACGTGGTCGAACAAACCGGCCAGCTCCGGTCCCAGCTCCGCATGACCGAGCAGGGCCCGCCAGTAGAGCAGCAGATCGTCGAAGTCGACCAGGGCGGCGGAGCGCTTTCTGGCGGTGAACGCCCGGAACAGATCGGCCATGGCTTCCAGGTGTGGCTCGCACCACGGGTAGTCGACGGCCAGAACCTCTCGCAGCGGTCGTTGCGTATTGATGCACCGCGAGTAGGCCTCCACCAGAGTGGCCGATCGCGGCATCCGCACGTCGGTCCCCACCAAGGCGTGCTGCCCTCGCAGCAGGTCCATCAGGTCGGCGGCCTCCCCCGGGTCGAGGACGGTGAACGAATCGGGCAGCCCGAGCGATGCGGCGTAGGCCGCGACGTAGCGGTGGGCCACAGCATGGAAGGTGCCCCCGCGCGGTCGCCGCGTCCCCGGCTCGGCGCCGATCAGGGCGGTGGCCCGGGCGAGCATGTCGTCGGCGGCCCGACGGGTGAAGGTCAGCAGCAGGATCCGTTCGGCCGCCACTCCCCGCTCGAGCAGCCACGCCACCCGCGCCGTCAGGGCCCGTGTCTTGCCCGTCCCCGCCCCGGCCACCACCACCAACGGCCCGTCGCCGTGGGTGGCCGCGCTCAGCTGGGCGTCGTCGAGACCCTCGTCCCAGGCCCCTACCATGTCGAACATATGTTCGACATGGTAGCCGGATCCGGTGCCGCGGTCCCGTCCCGCTGTCCGGATCGACCCCTCCCTACGGGGGCGAGGGCGCTCTCTTCGGCCGCCTTCACCAGCCCCGCCATCATCTCGGAGTAGAAGGAGCGCTACCTACAGGCTCAACGGCCGCAATGGGCCTCTTCGTCGTCGCACGCCCGCTCCGGCGCCGATCAACAAGGTGGCTGCGCCGGGGCATGAATGGGGATTCTCTGCTGTTTACGCCGGTATGGCCGATTCATGCACCCGTGCCGACTTCTGGTTCGATCCCCTCTGCCCCTGGGCTTGGATCACCTCCCGTTGGATGCTCGAAGTCGAGGAGGTCCGGCCCGTCACCACCCACTGGCACGTCATGTCCCTGGCCTACCTGAACCTGGTCCAGCACAAGGGTGAAGGCCTGACCAAGGAGTACCTCGAACGGATGGAACAGGCGTGGGGCCCGGTCCGGTTGGTGGCCGCCGCCCAGGCCGAACGGGGCGACGAGATCGTCTTGCCGCTCTACACCGCCATCGGCACCCGCTTCCACGTCGGACAGGACCGTTCCGCCACCGGCCTGGCCGAGGCACTGTCCGAGGTGGGACTTCCCGCCTCGCTTCTCGAAGCCGCCACCCGTACCGAATTCGACGAGACCATCAAGGCGTCGCACCAGAAGGCGATGGACCAGGTCGGCCTCGACGTCGGAACCCCGGTCATCAGTGTCGACGGCGTCGCCTTCTTCGGTCCGGTCGTCACCCCCATCCCGCGCCGTGAAGCGGCCGGGCGTCTGTGGGACGGCGTCCTGGCCGTCACCGGGACCGACGGCTTCTTCGAGCTCAAGCGCACCCGGGACCGCAAACCCAGCTTCGACTGATCGCAGCGCCACGCTCGATCAGTTGTCTCGGCACCGGATTGCGTCTTGCCGCGAGACCCCGACCGGCCTTGTTGTTGTCGATTGGCACCCCCCTGCTCGCTGAAGCACGCTGATGGCCATGGGACGCGTCGACGGCAAGGTAGCCATCGTGACCGGAGGCGGTGGCGGCATCGGGTCCGCCACGGCGCGCGCCTTGGCCAGGGAGGGAGCGTCCGTCGCTGTCGTCGACATCGACGGGGAGAGAGCCGCCCACGTGGCGCAGTCCATCCTGGCCTCCGGCGCAGCTGCCGTGGGTGTCCAGGCCGACCTGTCGGAGGAGGCCGACGTGGTCGCCGCCGTCAAGGCCACCCTCACCCACTACGGCCGGCTCGACGTCCTGCACAACAACGCTGCGCTTACCGACTCCGATTTCCTCTCGCGCGACACGAAGGTGACGGAGTTGTCGGTGGAGGTGTGGGAGAGGACCATGGCCACCAATCTCCGCAGTCAGATGCTCACTTGCAAGCACGCCATCCCCGAGATGGTCAAGAACGGCGGTGGCTCGATCGTCAACATGTCTTCAGGGGCATCGCTCAAGGGGGACCGGACACGCACCGCCTACGGCGTTTCCAAGGCGGGGGTCAACACCCTCACCATGTACGTGGCCACCGGCCACGGAAAGCAAGGTATCCGGGTGAACACGATCGTCCCCGGTCTGATCATCACCGATGCCGTCCGGGCCCACCTGACCGAACGCATGCTGGATGGCCTGGGCCGTGCCACCCTGACGCCCTATGCCGGCGAACCCGAGGACGTGGCCCACCTGGTCGTCTTCCTGGCCTCCGACGAATCCCGCTACATCACCGGGCAGATGATCGCCATCGACGGCGGCATGTCGGCCCACGTCGGATCGGCCGGGCGCGACGAGCAGTAGGACGTCGCTTCCACCGACTGCGGGTCTCAGGACGGACCGAGGATGTAGGAGCCGTCGCTCGGACGGTGGTACCAGCCACTCGACGCCTGGGTCCCTCCGTCGACATGGATGGTCTGGCCTGTCACATAGCTCGACATCGCGCCGGCCAAGAAGACCGCCGCCCCCGCCATCTCGTCAACGTGGCCGGCGCGTCCCATGGGCACGGTGAAGCCGAAACGTTCCTCGGCCCCCGGCGGCGCCACCGAGGCCATGCCTTCAGTCAGGGTGATATCGGGGGCGAGGGCATTCACCCGGATGCCGTGGGGGGCGAGCTCCAGGGCCGCCGTCTTAGTGAAGTTGATCACCCCGGCCTTGGCCGCGGCATAGGCCGCGTAGCCGGGAGCGGCCCGGACCCCCTCGATCGAGGTCACGCTGATGATGCTGCCCCCCGTTGCGTTCTCCACCATCATCCGGGCTACCCGTTGGGTGCACAGGATCACGTGCTTGAAGTTGGCCCGGTAGAGCGCGTCCCAGCCGTTCTCCGACGTCTCGAGAAGCGGGGACAGGAAGACGCCACCGGCGTTATTGACAAGGATGCTCACCGGTCCGAGCTCCGTCGCCGTGCGGGCCAGCGCCGCGTCCACCTGTGCCGATTCCCGGACGTCGGTCACGATGCCGAGTCCATCCACCTCAGCAGCAGCGGCGGCCGTGCTGTCGGGGTCGCGCTCCCAGATGGCCACCTTGGCGCCGAAGGCGGCAAGGCCGCGTGCGATTCCCCGACCGATCCCCGCTCCACCGCCAGTCACCACGGCGACCCTGTCGGTCAGCAGGACCGATGTCGGATCCATGGACATAGAATCGTCAGCCTAGATAACTTCAACAGAACGCTGCGAGACGCGTCACCGGCGGCTCCCGAGAGCAAGGTAACGGCCATGCCCAGGATAGAACCGATCCCGTTGGACGAGCTCGCCGACGAGCCTCGCCGGATCATCGAAGAGGGAGTGGCCGACGGTACCTACGCCACGCCTGTCCCGTTGCAGATCTTCGCCTACAAGACGGCGCAGATCATCATGACCAACATGGCCCGGGGCGCCATGGGGAGAAAGAGCCTCCTCGGCGCCCGGATCATCGAGTTGATCCGTATCCGCAGTGCCCAACTGGGCGAATGCCAGCCGTGCATGCAGTCGCGCAAACACGACTCGATCACCGACGAGGACGTCGCCTGCCTGGTCGCCCCCGGTCATGGAAAACTGACGGAGCAGGAGCGTCTGGCCGTCGAGTTCCTCGACCTTCTCTCGGCCGACCATCACGCCATCGGGGACGAGGTCTACCGGGAACTGGGCAAGGTCTTCACGGCGGCCCAGATCGTCGAGCTGGGCTTCACCTGCGCAAACGCCATGGGCCTGCACCGCTTCATCCACACCCTCGACGTCTTCGGGACGAGCCCCCCGGTCATCGCCTACGACCCCTCACAGGTCGACAGCGCCTATGCCGACGTCGCCGAACAGGCGCCCGCATGAGCGAGAGGATCTTCGTCACCGGTGCCACCGGCTTGGCGGGCGCCAACATCTGCAGGCTTCTTCTGGAGCGGGGCGATACCGTTCGCGCCCTGGCCCGCCCGGCGGCCGACTCGGCACCCCTGGCCGACCTCGGGGTCGAAGTCATCACCGGCGACATCACCGCCGCCGGTGATGTCCTGCGAGCCGCCACCGGTACGGACGCCGCCATCCACTGTGCCGCCCTGCTTGGCGGCGCCAGCCAGAACCTGCCCGACTTCGAAGCGGTGAACGTACAGGGGACAAAGCACGTCCTCGACGCCGCCGAGGCCCTGGGCCTGCGCCGGGTGGTGGCCGTCAGCACGGGCACCTTTTTCGATACCGCCGGCGGCCTCGACCGCGAGGACGCCCCCGTGATGAAGGAGCCGAGCTCCGATCCGTACACCATCACCAAGATGGCGGCCTTCCAGGACGCCATGGCCCGTGCCGCCGCCGGTCAGGATGTGCTCACCACCCACCCGGGGGCCATCTTCGGCCCCTCACCGGTGGCCAGCAATGCCCTCGGCCGGACCAGCTTCAACCGGGTGCTCCTGTCCGCCCTGCGCCGGCGGATCACCCAGTACCTGACCTTTCCCGTCAGCTGGGTCTTCGCCGACGACATCGCCCGCGGCTGCATCCTGGCCCTCGATAGGGGTGTGGCGGGAGAGCGCTACATGCTCGACGGCCGTCCCGAGGATGTCGTGAGCACCGCCGAGGCCTGTAACCGGATCTGCGCCCTGGCCGGTCTCGATCACCGCGTCGAGGACATCTCCCCCTCCGAGGACCCCGAGTTGGCCCGGGTTTTCGGACCGACGCTGGTGGCCATCGCCTTCAAACTGGCGGCGGTTCCCACGCCCCGGCGGGACCTGAC
The DNA here is from genome assembly GCA_035535015.1 of Acidimicrobiales bacterium. GTDB lineage: Bacteria > Actinomycetota > Acidimicrobiia > Acidimicrobiales > UBA8190 > Palsa-661. The sequence continues at coordinate 29,614 of DATLQU010000053.1, forward strand.
CGAATCGAAGACCTACAAGAGGCTGGGCTATGACCCCATCAGCCTCGACGAAGGTCTACAGCGCACCACCGCCTGGCTGCGGGAGATCGGAAAGGTCGGCTGAGTTGACGGCGGCCACGATCGTCGCCGCCCAGCATTGCGCCGTGGCCGATCGACCGTCGAGCCGGGCGACGGGGACACCCACCGCCAATGCCGTGCAGGGGCTCACGCTGCCGGCCAGGTTCTCGAGGGCCAGGGCATCCATGCCGCCGAGCTCCGAGGCCCACGTGGCGATGTCCTCGGCCTTGCAGGTGGAATCGACCACGCCCCAGACGGCGGTGGGCCGAAGGGCGCCGATCAGATGGTCGGCCCAGGAACGCTCTCCGCCCGTCACCGGTGCGTCGACGACCACCAAGGCCGGCCCACCCCGCCGCCAACTCGGGCTGTGCTCGGCCGCCTCGACGGCTGTCCGCAGGAGCCGCCCGCTGCCTGCCGAGGCCAGGGAGTGGGCGTCGGGGGAGGCGAAGGCAACGCCACGGAGGTCGATCCCCGTCTCGCCGGCCACCGTGGCAGCCACGCGTCGGGCCTCGTCGCCGGCGCCCACCACCACCAGCAGGCTCCCGGCTCTCCGGGGGGGAGGCGGCGGAGGCGCCAGGGTGCTGAACGCCTGAAGCAGCAGGGTCTCGAGGTCGGAGCCCTCGTGCAATCCAGCGACCACCGGAGCGGCGAACTCGTCATCGAGACCCGTGCGCCGCAGAGCCGCGACCGCCTCCGCTATCGATACCGGGACCACCGTCGCCGGCGGCCGGGGGACAGCGGCGGCCGCGGCACCGGGCCAGTCTTTGGCGGTCGGGGCGTTCTCGGCCAGGAACAGTGCAGCCTCGGATGCAATCTCCTCGGTGACCTCATCCTCCGGCCGGTCGGTCAGATCATCCTTCCACCGCACCTCCGTCGTCGCGTTGGCTTCGGATTGCCCCACGTCCTCGAGGTCGTCGGCTCCTTCGGCCCCGGCTTCGGGCCTCACGAGGGTGGCGACGCCCACCGACGTTTCCGCCGGGGACCGCTGCGTCGGCGCCCTCGTTCCCGTATCGCTCGGCATCGTTGTGGGTGGGTGTGTCGGGGCCTGCGTCGGGAGCCCGGAGCGCGAGGCGGCATCGATCAGGGTCGTGATCCGGGCCATCACGGCGTCGAAGGCCACGGCCTGGTCGCTCGGCGTGGACCCGTCCCGCCTCACCGGCGTAGGCTCGCTCTCCACCGTGGCCCCCGGCGGCTCGGGGGCGAGGGGCGCCGGAGGCTCGGCCACGGTACCGGCGGCGTCGACCACTGTGGTCGGGGATTCGGGTGGGCCGCTCACCGGTGCGTGCGAGGGCAGCGGCCCGGCGTGGGTGCGCCGACCGGCCACTACAAAGGCGCAGCCGGTCAGAGCGAGTCCAACGGCGATCCGGAGCGATGAGTGGGGGCGGTTGGCCATCTCTCCATTCTGAGCAATGGCGTCCCGCAAGTGGTGGACTGCTCCGGCACCCGCCGGCTGCCGGCGACGGCGTTCGCGCCACGCCTTCGGCCCGTCCGGCTCCCGGGCCGACCACGCCAGCCAGCCAGGTTGGGACGTTCGACCCTGTTCCCGGCTCTCCTGCTGTCTTTACCATCGAAGCGAGGACCGAATCCGCTGGGGTGGAAGACAGAGACAGGGCCGGACCACTCCGACAGTTCAGCCCGTACGACCGATCCCGGCTGGACGGAGGAGATTCCGATGACCGATCTCACTGCTCCCGCCAGGAATGTGACCCACGGGAAGATGTTCGAGGCGCTGTGGGGACGTCAACTCCACCGGTACCCGACGGGCGTGCGCCGCACGGCGTACCTGGGGATCGTGGTCCTCATCACGATCATGCTCTATTACCTCTACTACGTAGAGGGGGCCGTCACGCCGTTGATGCTGCCCTACTACCACATGTCCTTCCAGTACTTCCTCTACCTGCTGGTCGTCTCGAACGCCATCGGCGCCTTCACGGCCTTCATCGGAGGATTGTCGGACAAGATCGGCCGGGCCAACCTGACGATCTACGGCACCCTCGTCGTGGGGTTGGTCCAACTGCTGGCCGTCCCGCACATCCACTCCCGGTTCGATTTCGCCCTGGCCTACTGCGTGATCGGCTTCGTGGAGGGAATCATCCTGGTGTCCACCCCCGCGCTGATCCGTGACTTCTCACCTCAGATGGGGCGGGGCGCCGCCATGGGTTTCTGGGCCCTCGGACCGACGATGGGAAGCCTGGCGGCAAGCCTGGTGGCCACCCACACACTGACCCACCTCCACCCGTGGCAGGACCAGTTCATCATCTCGGGCCTGGCCTGCCTCGCCGTGGTGGTCATCGCCTTCTTCTTCCTTCGCGAGCTCTCTCCGCAACTACGGGACCAGATCATGGTGTCGGAACGTGAACGCGTTCTGCTCGAAGCGCGGGCCCGGGGAATCGACGTCGAGAAGGCCACCGAGCACCCGCTCCGCTCGATGATGCGACTCGACCTGATCTCGTCGTCGGTGGCGATCTCGCTGCTCCTGCTCTTCTACTTCGCCTCGGTCAGCGTGCTCACCCTCTACTGGGTGGTTGTCTTCGGGCGGTCGACACCCGACGCCAACGGCATCAATGTCTGGTACGCCGCTGTCCTCTCGGGAGCGTTGGTGGTCTTCGGAGTGCTCTCCGACCGGCTCCACGTCCGCAAACCCTTCATGCTCCTCGGAGCGGCGGCCACCATCGTGATGACGGTGTTTCTCATCATGCAGGTCGATCACCCGCACACCGGCTACTACTCGAACGTTCTCGTTGTTGTCCTTCTTGCCGTGGCCATCGGCTGCGCCTACTCGCCGTGGATGGCCAACTACACCGAGCAGCTCGAAGCCCATAACCCCGCCTTGTCGGCCACCGGGCTGGCGGTCTGGGGTTGGATCCTGCGCCTTGTCGTCGCCGCGTCGTTCCTCGTGCTGCCACGGGTGATCACCACCTCCACGACACTCGTGGACAACCAGGGCGCCGCCACCACATTGCAGGCCATTCAGGCGGCCGTGCCCTATGCCCCCTCCACCACGGCGTGTGCGACGCGTAACGCTCCCACCGATGTGATCACCGCCTTGCGGGCCACCAACCAGCCCGGGCCGGCCACGCTGGCCAGCGTTATCGCCGCCTGTGACAGCTCCCACAATCTGTTGCAGGCGGTCAATGCCGCCGGTGGGCTTTCCAACCCGCAGGTGCAGGGGCTCCTGGCCTACAACCCCCTGGCTGTCGCCATCGAAAAGGGCCAACCGGTGAGCAACAGCGAGATCGCGGCCAAGGTGGGGACCCACTCCCGGAACCTCGCCACCCTGCTCCTGGCGGAAAAGAAGCTCGTCCCTGCGCAGAAGGAGTCCCCCAACGAGTGGAAGCGCTGGTGGTGGGTCTGCCTGGGAGGGCAGGTGGTGTTCGGGTTGCTCGTGTTCACCATGAAGGGACGCTGGAGCCCGAAGGCGGCCAGGCGGGACCTCGAAGACCATGAGCGCAAAGTGGCGGCCGAAATGGCTCGGGCCCTGAACCGTTCCGTGGCCCCGGACCACCCGGCCGACGCGCCGGTGACGCTCGGTAAGCCCTGACGCGGGCAACGCCGACCACTCACTACCAGAACACCGAAGGCCCACGGCCCGCCGCCGACCGACCGCCCACCCACCGTTGCCGTCCTGCGGTGGCCGCCGCCGGGCGTGCCATGTGGGCTGGAGCTTCGGGTCATTCGGCACTACCGGGTTCCCCGGGGCCGTCGCACACTCGGAGAAGAGCGAGGGAGCAGTCCATGACCAGTACACCGACGCGAATGAACGGAACGATGAGTGCCAACGACACTCTCTTGTGGACCATCGCCCGTGATCCCGTGCTCCGGACCGCCGTCGTGGCTGTTCTGATGCTCGATCGGTCCCCCCCCTGGGAGGACGTGCAGGAGCGGGTGCGGGCACTGACGCAACTCGTGCCGCGCTTCCGATCGAGGGTGCAACCCGCCTCGCCCCTCGGATGGGGCCGACCGGTGTGGGTGGAGGACGAGGGCTTCGACCTCGACGTTCACCTCCGGCGTATGGTCGCCCCCCCTCCGGCCACCTTCCGGACCGTTCTCGATCTGGCCCAGGTCATGGGGACGACGGCCTTCGACCCCGAATTGCCGTTGTGGGAGGCGGTCGTGGTTGAAGGTGTCGAAGGCGGCCGGGCGGCCCTCGTGGTCAAGCTCCACCACGCCGTGGCCGACGGCGTGGGCGGCATTGCCGTCATCCTTCATCTTCTCGATCGCCATCGAGTCCCTCGTCACGGAAACAGGACCTCCGACGCCACCAGCATCGGCGACAGTTCGCCGAATGACGGGAGCGGGCCCGGGAACGGCGGGATGGGGACGAAGCTGCGCAAGGGCTTCGCCGAGCTGGTGCCGGCGTGGCGTCGGGTACTCGATGCCACTCGGCATGCCGCCGCCAATCCGGTGGCCCAGATCAACCGGACGCGGGCCATGGCCGAGTCGGTCGGCCGCCTCTTGGCGCCGGCGCGGCGGCCCTTTTCTCCGCTGATGACGGCGAGGAGCCTGGGACGGCGCTTCGAAGTGCTCGATCTCTCTACCGACCTGTTGCGTCAGGCCGCCGCAGTCACTGGCGGAACCCTGAACGATGTCCTTCTGACCGGGGTCCTCGGAGGACTGCGGCGCTATCACCTGGAACACGGGATCGAAGTGGAGCAACTGCGCGTCCTCATGCCCGTGAACGTGCGTGGCGACTCGGACGCCGTCGGCGGGAACCATTTTGTCCCGGCACGTTTCGCTCTTCCCGTTCTCGCCGATCCGGTCGAACTCCTCCGCCGGGTGCACGAAATCGCCGGGTCCTGGAAGCACGCCCCGGGTCTGGGAATGAGTAACGTCTTGGCCGGCGCCCTCGATCTCCTGCCGGCTCCACTGTCATCGGCCCTGTGGGGCTCGATGCTCAAGGGAGACGACTTCGTCGTCACCAACGTGCCCGGTCCCCCGTTCGAGACCTATCTGGTCGGAGCGCACGTCGAGCAGCTCTTCGGATTCGCGCCGGCATCGGGGGCCGCTCTGAACGTGGCCCTGCTGACACCGGCCGGCCGATCGTGTGTGGGTGTCACCATAGACACCGCCGCCATTCCCGACGCCGCGCTCATGCGGAGCTGTCTCCAGGAGGGCCTTGACGAGGTGGTCCACTTGGCACCGGATTCACGTCAGGTGGCCGAGGCATGACGGCGTCAGAACCCCTGACCGGGCTCGACGCGCTGTTCCTCTTTCTCGAATCGCCCCGGACGCCCATGCACGCCGCTTCGATCGCCATTTTCGAGGGCGCGCCGTTCAAGGACGGCAGGGGTGCCGTCCGCATCGATGCCTTACGCCGGGAGATCGGACACCGCCTTGATCTGGTGCCCAAGCTCCGCCGACGGGTGCGGTTTCCCCGTTTCGGACAGGCGATGCCTGTCTGGGTCGATGACGTCGACTTCGACGTCAACCGCCACGTACGCCACGTCGCTCTCCCGGTGCCCGGTACCGAAGCCCAGCTGACGGAGTTGAGCGCCGCATTGCTGTCGGTGCCGATCGACCGGGCGCATCCACTCTGGGAGCTGTGGATCGTCGAGGGGCTGACAGGAGGGCGGGTCGCCCTGGTCGAGAAGGTCCATCACGCCCTGGCCGACGGCCTGGCCAGTGTCGAGTTGGCCACCGTGCTGCTCGACTTCGAGCGTGATGTGCCGCCGCCGGTCAGCCCCGCTTCGTCCTGGTGTCCCCGCCCTGAACCCCGGGAAGCCACCGTCGTGGTGAGCGACATCGCCCACCGTGGCCTGCGCTCGGTTCACGCGGGGCGTTCTGCGTGGGCCGCCATCGAGCACCCGGCGCGTAGTGCTCGGAAGGCGACAGACCTTGCCGTTGCTCTGCGGACCCTGGCCACGGCGCGCAGTGTGGCTCCGCGGTCGTCGATCAACGGGCCCGTGGGACAGAGCCGGCGTGTGGCGCTCATCCGTCAGCCGCTCGATCAGGTCAGACGGGTCGAGAGCCGATTCGGGGTGACGGTCAACGATGTGCTTCTGGCGGCGGTGGCCGGCGGTCTACGGGCACAGCTCACCGGTCGCGGTGAACCCGTCGACGGCGTGACCCTACAGGCCCTGATCCCCGTCGGGCTCGACTCCCACGAGGACCATCGCCTGGGCAACAAGGTGTCGGCCATGCTCGTCCGCCTTCCTGTGGGCATGGCATCTCCCTTGGATCGTCTGATGTCCGTGACCCGGGGGATGAACCGGTGCAAGGAACATCGACAGGCCCTCGCCGGCGAATACATCACGCGGTTGATCGACGGCTGGCCCCGCTCGGCACTGGCCGGCGCCGCCCGCCTGGTGCACCACCAACCCTTCGTCAACCTCGTCATCACGAACGTCCCCGGCCCCTCGGTGCCGTTGTATTGCATGGGAGCGCGGATGCTCGAGGCATTTCCGATCGTCCCGCTGGCCGGCAATCTGAGTGTGGGTGTGGCTGCCTTTACCTACGACGGGCAGCTGTCGGTGGGTCTCTTGGCCGACGGCGACAGATGCCCGGACGTCGGGGTCCTGGCCGACGGCATTCGCGCCTCGTTCGTCGAATTGGTGGCCGCGGCGACCGCCGGTGACGAGCGAGTGGGCGCCGATCCCGAGAAGCCCAAGGGGCCGTGTCGAGTACAGGGAAAGAAGTCACTGTCCTCAGCGGCGAGATCCGAAGGAGCGCACACACGATGAAGGAACTCGTCTATCCGCGTCTGCTGCTCCCCCAGGTGGCGCGGTTCGCCGACAAGGTCGGGTTCGTCGATGTGACCCGTGCCGGCATTCGCTATTCGGGAACATTCGCCGCCCACCTCGATCGAGTGAAGCGGCTCACCCACGCCTTGCGGAATCAGCTGGGCCTGGCCCCCCTGGACCGATTTGCCGTCTTGGCCATGAACGGCCACGAATTCATCGAGTTGTACCACGCCGCGTTGTTTGGTGCGGGCATCATCAACCCGCTCAACATCCGCTTCAGCCCCGCTGAGCTCGCTTACGTCCTGCACGACTCCGAGACCACCGTCATATTCACCGATCCCGTCTTCGCCACCGTCATCCACAGAGCCCGTGACGAAGAGGGAGCCAAGATCGGGAAGCTGGTGGTGATCGGTGGCGCCTCGGACGCAAACGCAACCGGTCACATCGACGACACCATCGACTACGAGGACCTGATCGCCGCCGGAGAGCCCGTCATGCCCTCCGAGCCGGAGGAGGACGATCCCGCCGTGCTCATGTACACCGGAGGGACGACGGGCCTGCCGAAGGGGGCGTTGCTCGACCAGCGCGCCGAAGTCCTGAACGTCTATCACGTCGGCCTCGAGATCGGACTACCGGCGAGCCGACGCTTTCTCTTTCAGTCGCCGATGTTCCATGCCGCGGTCGTGGCCGGCGTCGTCGGGATCCCCGTCAGCGGGGGAACCTCGGTGTCGATACCGCTATTCGACCCGGAGCTGGTTCTCGATACCATCGAAAGCCAGCAGATCGATACCACCATGATGGTGCCGGTGATGATGTCCATGCTCGAGCAGAACGAGCACTTCTCGCCCCGACGCCTGCGGAGTCTGCGGCAGCTCGTCTACGGAGCATCCCCTATATCCGCCGTCGTCCTCCGACGTTGGTTGGAGATGTTGCCGGACCTCGACTTCTACCAGGGCTACGGCATGACCGAAGCCGCCTCGGTGTTGACCTTCCTCGGGCCCGACGACCACAGAGCCGACGGCGATGCGTTGAGCTCGGCCGGCGGCCCGGTCGTCGGTGTCGAGCTTCGCATCACCGACTCCCTGGGGAACGAGCTGGCCCGGGGCGATGCCGGGGAGGTGAACGCCCGGGGCGGCAATCTCATGCGCGGCTACTGGGGCAAACCCGAAGAGACGGCCAAGGTCATGCGCGCCGGCTGGTACCGCACGGGGGATGTGGGCTATCTCGACGACACGGGCCTCCTTCACCTCACCGACCGGCTGAACGACATGATCGTGACCGGGGGGGAGAACGTCTATTCGATGGAGGTGGAAGACGCCCTGGCCAGCCATCCTGCCGTTCGGGACGTGGCCGTCATCGGCATCCCCAGTGACGCCTGGGGTGAGGCGGTGCACGCCATCGTCGTGCTCAAAGAGGACATGAAGGCCACGGGGGAACAGTTGATCGAGCACGCCCGGGCCCACCTCAGCTCGTTCAAGGTTCCGAAGTCAGTCGAATTCCATGAGGGTCCGCTGCCCCTGTCGGGCGCATTCAAACCCTTGAAGCGAGAACTGCGACGACATTACTGGGAGGATCACGAACGTCACGTCGGCTGACCCCCGATGTTCGCCGCCTTGTCAGCGTCCACCTGAAAAGATGGGTGCCTGGCTTGGAAAGAGAACCCTCTCGACGAGACCCCTGTCCGCGAGATCCCACCATCGTGGGCCTGGTGGCGGTCTGGGCCGTCAAACGCAGACGCCCCCGGAGCGAGGACCTCTTCTCCTCTAGCGAGACACCGATCAGTCTTCGGGCTTCTGGGCGAGGACGATGATCCGGGCGTTCATACGGAACTCGTCGTGGGGATCCTCTGCCTCTACCTGAGCCAGATCGGCATCGAAAGCCTCCGCCGTCATCGTGTGGGTGTCGACAATCCGCTCGCGCGCTGCATGGAGCTGTTCGATCACCAAGGCGCGTTCGCCGTCGAATCGGCCGACGACGCGGTGCTGAGCCTCGGGCAGGACCACCACGGAGGCGATCTCGAAGCCGACCTGACGGAGATAGGTGGACAACTTCCGCCCACACTGTCGATCGCCCCCGCGGGAATACTGGATGTCCGAGACGGCTCCGACGAGGCGGGCCAGAGCAGGGGAATGCTCGGGCCAGGTGATGTGCAATTGGTCGTCGGTGTCACTGACGCAGGCAAACCCACCGGGTTTCACCACCCGGTAGAGCTCGCCGAGGGCCTGGACGGGATCGGCCAGGAACTGCAGTAGCTCGCGGATGAAGGCCAGGTCGAACAGGTCACCGCCGAAGTGCAGGTCACGGATGTCGCCTTCGCTGAACCGGACCTCGGTCCCGGGGTCGAAGAACCGCAGGGCCGAGAGCCGGTCGTAGAGCTCGATCGAATGCTTCACGAACCGCGCATCGATGTCGACCCCCTGGACCTCGAGACCGATGTTGGCGGCCAGTTCGAAGGCGAGGATTCCCAGGCCGCTGCCCACATCGAGGATCGAAGTACCGGCGGCCACCGGCAACATCCGCAACGCCATTCGCCACATGCGGTGCAGGCTGTGGGTGTAGGCCAGGGTGACGGCGGACTCCTCATCGCCGTCGGCGCGTAACTCTTCGGTGTACGTCGCCAAAGTGGCGTCGAGCGTGGCCTGCTTGCTCTGGTCGAGATCCACCGTGGGAGACCCCCTACCGGGGAAGCCGTGCGCTGGGGAGGTGTGCTCGGCGTGCGGTCAAGACGGATCGGTCGTCTCTGGGTCACCGGGCGGCGGCGGGGACGCTGACGGGTTGGTGTCGGCACCGCCCATCCCATAGACGATCCGCAGGCGGGACGTGGTGCCCAGCTCCGGATCACCGGCGATGCGAGTGGCGAGGGCCAGTGTCGTGGCCTTGAACACCTGCATCTCCTGTGTGATCTCGTCGATGCACTCCTGGACGACGTGCTTGGCTCCGTTGGTCAAGGTGATGACCGTGTCGGGCGTCTCTTCGATGCGCTCGATGAGGTCGGGGTTCACCGCAAAACGCTCGCCGCTGTGGAAGCGCGTGAGCAGGATCATGCCGCCGCCCCGGGTTCGGTTCCCGGCGGGGGCCGGCGGGCGGCGGCCAGGAGCTTCAAGGCCTGGGTGCGCCGGACCTCCCGGCTGTAGCGGTCGAGGATGGAGGTGAGAAGGCCCCCGGCCACCCAGCAGATGATGATGGCGATG
>DATLQU010000054.1:0-33642 GCA_035535015.1 Acidimicrobiales bacterium
GTCGCCGCGCTTCACGGGCTCGGGCGCCGCCCCGCCACGATCGCCCGCGCGCTAGCGGCCATCCGCGGGTTCCACCGGTTCTGCGTCGACGAACGAGGGGCGACGGCGGACCCGACCGAAGGCGTCGCGACCCCGGGGATCCCTCGCGCCATACCGAAGGCTCTCGAGGAGCACGAGATCATGGAGGTGCTCGGCGCGGTCCTCGGCGACGACGCGAGGGCGCGCCGCGACAGAGCGGTCCTCGAGACCCTCTACGCGACCGGCATGCGCATCTCGGAGCTCTCGGGCCTGAGCTTCGGCGACGTCGACCTCGGGCGCGCAGTGGCCGTCGTGTACGGGAAGGGTTCGAAGGAGCGGATCGTGCCGATCGGCAGCTTCGCGGTGCGTGCGCTGGCGAGCTGGTTCGAGCCCGGCGGGCGGCCGGCGATGGCGCCGAAGCGCTGGGCACGGAGAGCAGACGAGGAGGCGATCTTCATCTCGGTACGGGGGAGGCGCCTATCGCGCCAGGCGATCTGGGCGATCGTGCACGGAGCCGCCGCGAGAGTCGGGCTCGCAGATCGGGTGTCGCCGCACGTGCTCAGGCACTCGTGCGCGACCCATCTGCTCGAGCACGGCGCCGACATCCGGGTGGTCCAGGAGCTGCTCGGCCACGTCTCGATCGCCACCACCCAGATCTACACCCGGGTGTCGCTCGGCCATCTCCGCCAGGCCTACGAGCAGGCACACCCGCGCTCCGGGCGCTAACCCAGGCAGTATCGTTGTGCCGTGCCCAACGATGCGTCGACGGTCGATTACCGCGCCCTGCTGGTGGAGGAGCAGCGGGACCTCCAGGCCAAGCTCGAGGAGCTCGGCATCGGTGGTGACAGCCTGACCTACGACTCGAATTTCGCCGACTCCAGCCAGGTGACCGCCGAACGCAGCGAAGTCGAGGCCCTGGCCGGACAGCTCCGGGAGACCCTGTCCGGCGTCGAGCGGGCCCTCGAGAAGTTGTCGGACGGCGGTGGCTACGGGGTCTGCGAGGACTGCGGCCTGCCCATCGACCCGCTCCGCCTGGAAGCCAAGCCGGCGGCGCGGTACTGCATCAACTGCATGGCGAAGCACTGAGTCTGTGAGCAACCCCTGGGGCCCCGCCCCACAGGGAACACCACGAGGCCAGGGTCCGAACCCGCGCACCGTGGCCTGGGTCATCGCCGGCCTGGCCCTGGTGGTGGTGCTGGTGCGCACCCACCACATCAGCACCTTCTCCATCCTGGCCTTCTGTGCCCTGATCCCGTCGGTCATCCTGCACGAGGTGTCGCACGGGGCGGTGGCCCTGGCCTTCGGCGACGACACGGCCAAGAGGGCGGGTCGTCTCACCTTGAACCCGATCTCCCACATCGACCCGTTCGGGACGATCATCTTGCCGGTGCTGCTCTCGCTCTCCTCCTTCGGCATCATCGGATGGGCCAAGCCCGTTCCCGTGAACGTGTCGCGGCTGCGCCATCCGAGAAACGAAGGGGTGGCCGTCTCGCTCGTGGGGCCGGCCGTGAACATCGTGCTGGCCATCCTCTTCGGTTTGGCCTACCGCTTCCTGGTGCCGTTCGCCGACAAGATCACGTTCAACCCCGGGGGCCTTCCCGGTCCCACGTGGGCACAGTTCATCTTCGTGGCCGGTTACATCAACGTCATCCTGGCCGCCTTCAACCTGATCCCGCTGCCCCCGCTCGACGGATCGGCCGTCCTCGAGCGTCTGCTGCCGGCCAGTGCCTTGCCGGTGTACTACCGGATCCGGCCTTTCACCATGTTCATCCCTCTGGGCGTGGTGCTGTTGTTCCCGAGTGCGCTGTCCCACGTCTTCGACCCGGCGCTCAATGAATGGGGTCGACTGCTCGGAATTTGAACCGTCCGGAATTTGAACTGTCCGGACTCTGAACTGTCCGGACTCTGAACTGTCCGGAATCTGAACTGTCCGGAATCTGAACTGTCCGGCATGGAACCGTTTGGCGGCGTGGCCGACGTCTGAACTTCAGGCCGGCGGCAGGAGACCGGCGGCTCGCATGGCCCGGTCGAGGGTGGCGGCGGCCACGGCATGGGCCTTCGCGGCGCCCTCGGCCAGAACGCTGGTCACGTAACCGGGATCGGCGGTGAACTCCTCGTAGCGCTGGCGGACGGGGCTGAGGAGGGCGATGAGCGCCTCGGCCACGTCGGCCTTCAGCGGGCCGTAGCTGGTATAGCCGTCGGCCAGGACGGCCGGGTCCCCGCCGGAGGCGGCGGCCAGGAGCTCGAGCAGGTTCGAGACGCCGGGCTTCGACACCGGGTCGTAGCGGACCGAGGTCTCGGTGTCGGTGACGGCCTTGCGGATCTTGCGGTCGATCTCCTGGGGCCGGTCGAGGACGAGGATGGTGCCGAGGGGGGAACTGACCGACTTCGACATCTTGCGGGTGGGTTCCTGGAGGTCCATGACCCGGGCGGCCACGGGGGGGACGGCGGCCTCCGGGACGACGAAGGTGTCGCCGTGGTGGTGGTTGAAGCGGATGGCCAGGTCCCGGGTGAGTTCGAGGTGCTGACGTTGGTCGTCGCCCACGGGGACGCGCTCGGCGTCGTAGAGCAGGATGTCGGCCGCCTGGAGGACGGGATAGGTGAAGAGGCCGACGCGGACGGACTCGGATTCGCCGCCTTTGTCCTTGAACTGAGTCATCCGGCGCAGCTCCCCGACGGTGGCCGTGCACTCGAGGAGCCAGGCCAGGCGGGGGTGCTCGGGGACGTGGCTCTGGGCGAAGAGCGCACAGGCCGACGGGTCGAGACCGGCGGCCAGGAGATGGGTGGCCGCCTCCAGGGTGCGCGGGGCCAACAGGGCGGTGTCGTGCTCCTGGGCGAGGGCATGGAGATCGACGACGCAGTAGAAGGCGTCGTTGTCGTGCTGGAGTGCCACCCAGTGGCGGAGCGCCCCCAGGTAATTGCCGAGGTGGACGTCGCCGCTCGGTTGCACCCCTGACAGGATCCTGGCCATGGCTGGCCATGGTACGGGAGAGCCCTGGTGACGCCGGACACCGGCGCCGCCGAGCGCCGCGCTGGTCAACGGAGCGCCGGGCTGGTCAACGGAGCGCCATGGTGTCAGGGGAGCGCCATCCTGCTCAGCGGCCATGCACGGCATCGGCCCGGGGAACCGGTATCGTCGGCCAGGTGGTCGCGCTGGTCTCCACACCTGTGTTCGAGGGTCCCTGTGACGTGCTGCTGCAATTGATCTCCGAGCACAAACTCGACATCTACGAGATCCCGCTGGCCGAGATCGTGGACGGCTTCCTGGCCGAATTGGCCACCCTCGAAACCCTCGACCTGCAGGTGACCACCGAGTTCCTGGTGATCGCCGCCATCCTGGTGGAGCTGAAGAGCCGGAAGCTGCTTCCGGGGCCCGACGAGGTGGACGACGACGAAGAGCTGTCGGGATTCGAGGAGCGCGACCGGCTGCTCGCCCGGCTGCTCGAACTGCAGGCCTACGCGGCGGCCTCCGACGCCTTCGCCGTGCTGATCGAACAGGCGGCCCGCTCGTTGCCCCGGTCGGCCGGACTGGACGAGGGATTCCGGGAGATGGCCCCCGACCTGCTGGCCGGGATCACACCCGAACGGCTGGCCGCCGCCTTCCTGATCGGATCGACGCCCCGACCCGAGCTGATCCTCGACCTGTCGCACGTGACGGTGGAAGCCGTCACGGTGTCAGAGGCCGTGAACGAGCTCGAGGGCCGGCTCCCCGGCGCCGGCACCGTCAGCTTCCGGACCCTGACGGCCCACTGCACGACACGGATGCAGGTGATCGTGCGCTTCCTGGCCCTGCTGGAGCTGTGCAAGCGGGGGTGGATCGCCCTCGACCAGGGCGAGACCTTCGGAGACCTGGCCGTCACCTGGACCGCACCCGCCCACGCCCTGTCGGCCGTCGGGGCGGGAGACGGGGTCGAGGAGTACGACGGCTGAGTCCGGACAGCCCCGTTAACTCCCATGGTGCTTCCTGAGGAACATCGGGCCATCGAGGCCGTCGTGCTCTCGGCCGTGGAGCCGATCCCGGCCACGCTGCTGGCCGAGCTGCTCGAGCTGCCCGTCGAACGGGTCGAGGCCGCCTGCGCCGAGCTGGCCGAGGGCTATGCGGCCGAGGGGCGTGGCTTCGTCCTGGCCCATGTGGCCGGTGGCTACCGCTACCAGACCCATCCCGAGATGGCGCCGTTCGTCGAGCGCTTCGCCCTGGAAGGGGTGTCGTCGCGCCTCTCGTCGGCCGCGCTCGAGTCGCTGGCCATCATCGCCTACCGGCAACCGGTGTCGCGGGGCCAGATCGCCGCGCTGCGCGGGGTGAACGTGGACGGGGTGGTGCGGCTGCTCGAACAGCGGGGGTATATCGCCGCCGTGGGCCACGCCCAGGGCCCCGGCCAACCCGCCCTCTACGGCACCACGCCGGCGTTTCTGGAGAAACTCGGACTGGCCTCACTCGATCAGCTCCCGCCGGTGGAGGACCTGCTGCCCGGGCCCGACGCCATGGAGGAACTCGAGGAGCGCCTGCGTCCGGGCGCCGATGCCTGAGGGCAACCCCGCCGACAACGAGACCGTCGAGCCCGACGGCGCCGCGCCGCGACTACAGAAGGTGCTGGCCCGGGTGGGGCTCGGCAGCCGGCGGGCCTGCGAGGAACTGATCGCCGACGGCCGGGTGGTGGTGAACGGGGAGCGGGCCATCCTCGGGCAGCGGGTCGACCCCACCCGGGACCGGGTGGAGCTCGACGGGGTGGCCCTGCCGCTGTTGCCGGGGCTCGTGCACTACGTGCTGAACAAACCGGTCGGGGTGCTCACCACGGCCGACGATCCCCACGGCCGGCCCACGGTGGTGTCGTTGGTGCCGAACGAGCCGCGGGTCTTCCCGGTGGGACGGCTCGACGCCGACAGCGAGGGGTTACTGATCATGACCAACGACGGCGACCTGGCCCAGAGGCTGACCCATCCGTCGTTCGGGGTGGAGAAGGAGTACCTGGCCGAGGTGGAAGGCGTTCCCTCGGCCGGAGCCCTGCGGACATTGCGGCAGGGGGTGGAGCTCGAGGACGGGATGACGGCGCCGGCCACGGTAGGTGTGGTCGGCCCCGGGGTGCTGCGGATCGTGATCCACGAGGGCCGGAACCGGCAGATCCGGCGGATGGCCGAGGCGGTGGGCCATCCCGTCCGGCGGTTGGTGCGGACGCGGATCGGGACGCTTTGCGAAAGCGACCTCGGCCCGGGGCAGTGGCGGCCGTTGAGCCTGACCGAGGTCCGGGACCTGGCGTCGTCGGCCGGACCCCGCCCGGGCCCCGGCGCCCGGCCCGCCAAGGGCGACGCCAGGCGCGACCGCAAGGGCGACGTCAAACGCCACACCAAAGGCCACGCCAAGGGCGACCGCAAGGGCGACGCAAAGCGCGACGGCCCTGGTAAGAGGGGCCGGACAGGCGGGAGCGGGCGCGGCGGTCGGTAGCATGCGGGGGCCATGGCCTCCCCGACCACGCCCCATCGCGCCGCCGTGGTGGGCACCGGGCTGATCGGCGGATCCATCGGGCTCGCCCTGCGGGCCCGGGGCTGGCATGTGACCGGACAGGATGCCGATCAGGCTCGGGCCGAGCAGGCGCGGCGGGCCGGCGCCGTCGACGTCGTGGGCAACGACCCCGACGCCCAGGTGACGTTCGTGGCCACCCCGGTGGAGGCGGTGGCCCGGACGGTGGCCACCGTGTTCGGCCAGGCCGGGCTGCGGGCCGATGCGGTGGTGACCGACGTGGCCGGGGTGAAGGGACCGGTGATGGCCGCCGTCGGCGATCCCCGTTTCGTGGGGGGCCATCCCATGGCCGGTTCCGAGCAGGTGGGGCTGGACGGGGCCGATGCCGATCTGTTCGTAGGGGCCACCTGGGTGCTGACGCCGACGGCGGGGACCGACCCCGGTTCGTATTCGCGGCTTCAGGCCGTGGTGGTGTCGCTCGGGGCCGAGGTGGTGGCCCTCTCGCCCGAGCAGCACGACGCACTGGTGGCCGTGGTCTCCCACGTGCCGCATCTGACCGCGGCCACCTTGATGAACCTGGCCGACCGGAAGGCCGAGAAGCACGCCGCGCTGTTGCGGCTGGCCGCCGGAGGGTTCCGCGACATGACCCGGATCGCCGCCGGGCAGCCGGCCATCTGGCCCGACGTGTGTGCCGACAATGCGCCGGCCATCGTCGAGGCCTTCGACATGTTGTTGGCCGATCTCTCGGCCATGCGCGACCGGGTGGCCGAGGGGGACCGGGCCGGGCTGCTCGAGGTGCTCGAGCACGCGGCGACGGCGCGGCGGTCGCTGCCCACGCGTGCCGTGCGGCCCGAACGGCTGACCGAGATCCGGGTGCCCGTCCCCGACCGTCCCGGCGTGCTGTCGGAGATCACCACACTGGCCGGGGATCTCGGGGTGAACATCGCCGACCTCGAGATCGCCCACAGCGCCGAGGGCGACCGGGGCGTGCTGGTGCTGGTGGTCGACGCCGACGGGTCCGAGCGGTTGCTGACCGCCCTGCACGAACGTGCCTACCGGGCCACGGCCCACAGCCTCCAGTGACCGTGTGCCCTCCAGTGACCGTGTGCCCTCCAGTGACCGTGTGCCCTCCAGTGACCGTGGGCCCTCCAGTGACCGTGTGCCCTCCAGTGACCGTGGGCCTGAGATGACCGAGCAGGTGCTCGTAGTTCCGGGGGGCCGACCGCTGACGGGCACGGTGGCCGTGCCCGGGGACAAGTCGATCTCGCACCGGGCGCTTCTTCTGGCCGCCGTGGCCGAGGGGACGTCAGAGGTGCGGGGGCTGTCGGACGGCGAGGACGTGGCGCGGACGGCGGCCGCCGTGAGCGCCCTGGGGGCGACGATCGACGGGTCGCTGATCAGCGGCGGGCCCGCCGTGATACGGGCCCCGGCCGGGCCGCTCGACATGGGCAACTCGGGAACGACCATCCGGCTGCTGGCCGGACTGGTGGCGGGCTGGGAGATGACCGTGGTGATGAGCGGCGACGCCTCGCTCGGGCAACGGCCGATGGACCGGGTGGCCGTTCCGCTGCGGTTGATGGGGGCCGAGGTGCACGGCACCGGGGAACGGTGCCTGCCGCCGCTGACCGTCCGGGGTGGGGGATTGCACGGGATCGACTACAGCCCCCCCATGGCCAGCGCCCAGGTGAAGTCGTGTGTGTTGCTGGCCGGACTGAACGCCGACGGGGAGACCGTCGTGCGCGAGGGTGTTCCCACCCGGTTGCACACCGAGGAGATGTTGGCGCTCTGCGGGGCCGACGTGCGGGTGGAGGACGACGAGGGCACCCATGTCGTGCGGGTGAGGCGCAGTGCCCTGCGGCCGTTCGCCGTCGACGTGCCCGCCGACCCCTCACAGGCCGCCTTCTGGGTGGTGGCCGGCTGCATCGTTCCCGGCAGTGACATCCGGATGGAACGTGTCTACGTGGGCGCCGGGCGGCGGGGCTTTCTCGATGTGCTGCGGCGGATGGGCGGCGACATCGAAGAAGTGGTGCAGAGCGGCCCGGCCGACCTGGCCGCCACCGCCACCGTCCGCGCCCGGTACGGGCCGCTTCGGGCCACGGCGGTGGAGGCCACCGAGATCACCGGTCTGGACGAGGTCCCGGTGCTGGCCGTGGCCGCCGCCTGCGCCGAGGGGACGACGGTGTTCTCCGATGTGGGTGAGCTGCGGGTGAAGGAGTCCGACCGGCTGGAGGCGGTGGTGCGGCTGGTGGGCGCCTTCGGAGGGTC
The DNA here is from genome assembly GCA_035535015.1 of Acidimicrobiales bacterium. Lineage (GTDB taxonomy): Bacteria > Actinomycetota > Acidimicrobiia > Acidimicrobiales > UBA8190 > Palsa-661. The sequence goes on from DATLQU010000054.1 coordinate 7,739, forward strand.
GGCCGAGGTGGACGGTGACGATCTCGTCGTCCACGGTCAGCCGGCGCTGGTGCCGGGGATCTTCGACGCCGGCGAGGACCACCGGATGGCCATGGCCGGCGCCGTGGCCGGCGCCGCCGCCCACGGCGGCGAACCCTCCACCATCTCGGGGTTCGCGTCGGTGGCCACCAGTTACCCGCGCTTCGGCGACCACCTGTCCGAACTGGCCGGGTCCGGACCGGCCGGGTCCGGACCGGACGGTGGTTCGTGACCAAGGTCATTGCCATCGACGGCCCCGCCGGGGCCGGGAAGTCCACCCTGGCCCAGGCCGTGGCCGACCACCTGGGACTGGCCCGGCTCGACACCGGGGCCATGTACCGGGCGGTGGCCTGGCAGGCGCTGGCCCGGGGCCTCGACGTGGACGACACCGGCTCCGTGGGGGAGATGGCCCGGCGTCTGGCCATCGAGGTGGGGGACCGGGTGACGGTGGACGGGACCGACGTGACCGGAGAGATCCGCAGCGCCAGAGTCGACCGGGCCGTGTCGGCGGTGGCCGCCAACCCGGAGGTACGGGCCACCCTGGTGCAGCGCCAGCGCCGGTGGGTGGCCGAACGCGGCGCCGGTGTGGTCGAGGGACGTGACATCGGCACGGTGGTGCTGCCCGACGCCGATCTGAAGATCTACCTGACGGCGCGGACGGGCGAACGGGCCCGGCGCCGGGCCACCGAACGCGACGACGGGCGTAGCGTGGCCGAGATCGCCTCCGATCTCGAGCGCCGCGACCATCTCGACTCCACCCGATCCGACTCCCCATTGATCAAGCCCGAAGACGTGGCCGACGACGCCGTGGTCATCGACTCGACGGGCAAGTCCGCCGATGCTGTGCTCCGGGAGGTTCTGGCATGCCTGTAAGACCCGTGACCGACGTTGTGGCCGCCGTGCCGGCGCGCCACTTCATGCTGGGGCTGCCGCCCGTCGCCTACCGCGGGCTGCGGGGGCTGTGCCACGTGGTGAACCGCGCCTACTTCCGGGTGGAGGTGGACGGGGCCGACAGCGTGCCGGCCACGGGAGCGGTGATCCTGGCCCCCGTGCACCGGAGCAACATCGACTTCCTGGTGGTCTCCGAGGTGACGCGGCGCAAGCTCTTCTACATGGCCAAGGACAGTCTGTGGAAGTCGCCGCGCTTCGGCGGCTTCCTCGAATCGATCGGCGCCTTCCCCGTGCACCGCCAGGGCGCCGACCGGCTGGCTCTCGACCGGGCCCAAGACGTCCTCGAACGCGGGGAGGCCCTGATCCTGTTCCCCGAGGGGACCCGGCGGTCCGGTCCGGAGGTGGAGGAGCTGCACGAGGGCGCCGCCTTCCTGGCGGCGCGCACCGGCGCGCCCATCGTGCCCATCGGCATCGGCGGATCGGCCGAGGCCATGCCCAAGGGCGCCAAGATGGTGCATCCGGTGAAGATCCACGTGGTGGTGGGCCAGGCCCTGGCCGCGCCGGCGCGCTCGGAGCGCGGCCGGGTGCCGCGCACCCAGGTCCATGCCCTCACCGAGCGACTGCGCGACGAGCTGCAGGCCCTCTACGACGAGGCCCTCAGGAGTGCCGGGCGAAATTGACGGCGGCGAAGTCCTCGATCTCCTGCGCCGTGAACAACGGTGGTGGTGGCAGCCTCGGCGCCGTTGCCGGCCACCCAGCGCAGGGCGTCGGCGGCGCGCCAACCGAGGCGTTCGGGCATGGCCCCGCTCTGGTTGACGGGGTCGTTCTCGGCCTGGCGGAGATAGGCCAGGGCCAGCCGCATCTGGGTGAACAGATCACCGGAGTTGAGCGAGACGATGTCGCAGCTCAGGGTGGGGGCGATCCTGTGGGCCCGGCACGAGGCGATGGCCAGCCGGCCCATGCCCATGGACAGTTCCGTCTCGGGCGAGGTCGAGACCTTGGCCCCGGCTGACGCCAGGGCCTGCCGGTGCTCTTGGCCCAGGGTGTTGGCGTGCACATGGACCTGGTCGGGTCCGAGCGGTCGCCGAAGGCGGCCGACCTCGCCAGGCGGGCGAAGTCCCGTCGGCGCGCCGCATGGTCGCCGAAGCGGGAGGCCAAGGGGACCGATTCGAAGAATCCGTCGCAGTGGACGGCCCGGATGCCCGAGCGGAGGAGGCCCTCCACTGCCCCGTCGGCATGGTCGGGGGTGTTCCTACAGTGCGAGACGTCGAGAATGGTGGTGACACCGGCGTCGAGGGCTTCGAGGGCCCCGGCCCGGGTGCCGAGCTCGACGTCGTCGGGCTGGTAGCACGGTGAGGCGGTCAGGCGGATGCCGCTGAAGTCGTCGGTGAGGGTCCAGTCGGCGCACAGGCCGCGCAGCTGGGTCTGCCAGGTGTGGCGGTGGGTGTCGACCAGGCCCGGGGCCACGATCATGCCCGCGGTGTCGATGACCTCGGCGTCGACCGGGCCCAGTGCGGCGGCCACGGCGGCGATGTGTTCGTTCTCGACCAGGACGTCACCGGTGGGGAGGGGGCCGAGACGATCGTCCATGGAGACGACGGTGCCACCGCGAAACAGCAAGCGATCAGTCATCGGGGCAACGTAAGCTGGCCGGCTTTGCTCAGACGACTCCCTCTCACCGATCCCGGTGTGGCCGACACCCGGTCGCCGGTGCGCTTCCTCTTCTGGCTGGCGCGCCGGCAGCTCGCCACCGTCATCGGCGGCGGTGTCTTCGGCGCCGTCTGGATGGGGGCCCAGGGCCTGATCCCCGCCGCCCTCGGTGCCGCCATCGACGCCGTCGGGCGCGGCGACCGGGCCGAATTGTGGACGTGGTCCGCCGTGGTCCTCGGTCTCGGTGCCGTCCAGGCCGTGGCCGGCGTGTTGCGCCACCGTCGGGCCGTCACCAACTTCCTGACCGCCGCGGTCCGGGTGCAGCAGCTGGTGGCCGAGAAGGCGAGCGATCTCGGCCATGACCTGACCCGTCACGTGGACGCCGGGGAGGTGGCGAGCATCGGGACCACCGACGTCCAGCGGATCGGCCGCCTCCTCGACGTGAGCGCCCGGGCCACGGGCGCCGTGGTCTCGTATCTCATCGTGGCCGGACTGCTCTTCTCGTCGTCGCTGCGCCTCGGCCTGGTGCTGGTGGTGGGGGCCCCGGTCGCCGCGCTGTTGATCGCGCCCATCATGCGGCCTCTCGAACGGCGCCAGAACGCCGAGAGGACGGCCCGGTCCGCCGCCTCGTCGGTGGCCGCCGACATCGTCGTCGGCCTGCGGGTGCTGCGCGGCCTCGGTGGCGAAGAGGTCTTCGGACACAGGTACGCGGCGACGTCACAGAAGGTGCGCGCCGCCACCGTCCGCACGGCGCTCACCCAGTCCCTGCTCGATGCCCTGCAGGTCTTCGTCCCCGGCGCCATCTTGGTGGTCGTGACCTTCATCGGCGCCCGCCTGGTCCAGGCCCACAGCATCTCGGCCGGCCGGTTGGTGGCCTTTTACGCCTACGCCGCCTTCCTCGTCCTGCCCGTCCAGACGCTGATCGAAGCGGCCACCCGATGGTCGGCCGCCACCGTGGCCGCCGAGAGGGTCCTCACCGTCCTGCGCCGGGCTCCGGACCTGGCGCGCCCGGCGGCGCCGGCGGCCGATCCGCCCACGGGGCCGCTCAGTGACCCCCTGACCGGAGTGGTGGTGGAGCCCGGCCTGCTGACGGTGGTGGCGGCCACCGATCCCGAGGAGGCGAGCGCGTTGGGAGCCCGGCTCGGTCGCTACCTCGACACGCCGGGCGCCGACGTGACCCTGGCCGGCGTGACCCTGGCCGGCACGGCCCTCGGCCGATTGGCCCTCGACGTGGTGCGCGGTCGGGTTCTCGTGATCGACCGGGAACCCCAGTTGCTGTCCGGGACCCTGGCCGACGCCGTCGACATGCCGCAGTACCGCCGACGCGCCGACGGCGATCGTCGGCCGTCGGTGGCCGAAGCCCTCGACGCCGCCGGGGCCGCCGACATCGTGGCCGGCCTGGCCGACGGGCTCGGCACCGTGATTCCCGAACGCGGGCGCAGCCTGTCCGGCGGTCAGCGCCAGCGCATCGTGCTGGCCGCCGCGCTGCGGGCCGACCCCGAGGTGCTCGTCCTGGACGAACCGACCAGCGCGGTGGACGCCCACACCGAAGCCGAGATCGCCGGCCGGCTCCGACGGGTGCGCCAGGGGCGGACCACGGTTCTCTTCTCCACCAGTCCCTTCCTGCTCGAGCAGGCCGATGTCGTGGTCTTCCTGGACGGTACCGTCCAGGCCACGGGCAGCCACGGCCGGTTGCTGGGCGACGAGCCGCGCTACCGCCGGCTGGTGACCCGGGGTGCGGTATGACGATCCCCCCGACCGCCCCGGCAGCGGCTTCCGGCACCGCATCGACTTCCGGCACCGCATCGACCATCCTGCCGGTGGCGACGGGGCGGGCCACGTGGCGACACCTGCGCCGGCTGCTGCGCGAGCACCGACGGCCCATCGCCGTGGTGCTCGCCCTGCAGGCAACGGCCAGTGCCGCCGGACTGGTCGGACCCAAGGTGCTCGAGAGCGTGATCAACACCACGACGCGCCCGGGCGGCCACGCCCGGATCGGGGAGGCCGTGGTCGTCTTCGCCGCCGCCCTGGTGGTCCAGACCGTGCTCACCGGGGCCAGCCGGGGACTGGGCGCCGTGCTGGGCGAGAGCATCCTGGCCCGGCTACGCGAGCAACTGGTCACACGGGTCCTCGACCTCCCCCTGGGGGTGGTCGAGCGGGCCGGGTCGGGCGACCTTCTCACCCGGGCGTCGACCGACGTGGACGACCTGTCCTACTCGGTGCGCACGGGGCTGCCGCAACTCCTGGTGGCGAGCGTCACCGCCGTTCTGGCCGTGGCTGCCCTCTTGTGGACGGCCCCCGTGCTCGGGCTGGCGCTGGTACCGAGCATCCCCATCGTGGCCGTGGGCACACGTTGGTACCTGCGCCGGGCCCGCGCCGCCTACCAGGGGGAGATGGCCGCCTACGCCCGGGTGAACGGAGACATCCAGGAGAGTGTGGCGGCGGGCCGCACCATCGAGGCCTTCCGTCTCGGACCGACGCGCGTCATGCGGACCGAGGACGACATCCGGACGTGGATCGGCTGGGAGCGAAGGACGCTCGGGCTACGGACGGTGTTCTTCGGCGCCAGTGAGATCAGCTACGTGATCCCCCTGGTGCTGACCATTCTCCTCGGCGGCCTGCTGCATATCGACGGCCACCTCTCGGTGGGGGCGGTGACCGCCGCCGCACTGTACGCGCAGCAGTTGATCAATCCGGTCGACACCCTGCTGGCGTGGATGGACGAAGTCCAGGTGGCCTCGGCGTCGTTGTCGCGTGTCCTCGGCGTCCAGGAGGTGGACCCGGCGCCTACGACGGACGTCGAGCCGGTGGGGGAGCAGGTGGTGGCCCGGGATCTCCACTTCGCCTACCGCGGTGATGACGATGTGCTGCGCGGCGTCGACCTGGAGACGGCACCCGGGGCCCGGGTGGCGGTGGTGGGCCCGAGCGGCGCGGGGAAGAGCACCCTGGCGCTTCTGCTGGCCGGCGTCTTCGGCCCCCGAACGGGGCGGGCCACCGTGGGCGGGGTCGACGTCCATCTGATGGCGCCGGCGCGCCTACGCCGGGAGATCGCCCTGGTGACCCAGGAGCACCACCTCTTCGCCGCCTCGATCCGCGACAACCTTCGTCTGGTGGTGCCCGACGCCGGCGACGACGAGCTGCTGGCCGCCCTCGACGCCGTCGATGCCGGTGCCGCCGTGCGGGCCATGCCCGAGGGGCTCGACACCCGGATCGGCTCCGCCGGCCAGGTGCTGGCGCCGGGTCTGGCGCAACAGATCGCCATCGCCCGGTTGGTGCTGGCCGATCCCCACACCCTGGTGCTCGACGAGGCCACTTCGCTACTCCAGCCCGCAGCGGCCCGTCATCTGGAACGGTCGCTGGGCCGGTTGCTCGCAGGGCGGACGGTGATCGCCGTCTCCCACCGGCTGCACACGGCCAACGATGCCGACGTGATCGCCGTGGTCGAGGATGGCCGGATCACCGAGTTCGGCAGTCACGACCAGCTCCTGGCCGAGTCCGGTGCCTACGACGCCCTGTGGCGATCGTGGCAGGGGGGCGATTCCGGATAGTCCCGAAAATCCGAAGAAGGGACCTTCGGCCCTAGGGATGGCGTGTGAGGCCGTCGATACAGAACAATGGCATTGACGGATTCGGCCGCCAGGGCACCGGGACACCACCCGGGCGCCTTTCTCGTCGGAGCCGTCGCCGCCGCGCTGATGACCCTCGTGTTCCTCCTGTGGGTCGTCTTCGGCGTCGGTGGGGACGGCCGGACCCTCCAGGTCGACGACATCGGTCAGCTGGTCGCCGCCTGGTGCGCCACCGTCGTGTGCGGTACCGCGGCGATCCGCCGCACCCCGGGCCGGGTCACATGGGCGCTCCTGGCCGCCTCGAGCTTCTCCTGGGGCGCGGGGGAGCTCGTGTGGTGCCACTACGCCCTCGTCCGACACGTCTCCGTGCCGTTTCCGTCCCTGGCCGACGTCGGCTTTCTGGCCGCCGTGCCTTTGGCCTTCGCCGGCCTCTTGCACTATTTCATGGGCCGTCATCGGACCGGCGCCCGGGTGCAGGCCGTGCTCGACGGTCTGATCATCGCCACGTCCCTGCTGTTCGCCAGTTGGGCCACCATCCTCGGGCCTCTCTACCGGTCGCATCAGGGGGGTCCGTTCAAACAGATGATCTCGCTGGCCTATCCGACGAGTGACGTGGTCATGGTGTCGCTGGTGATCATCTTGATCGCGCGCGCCGGCCCCACCGGTCGGGTCCGGCTGGGGTTGGTCATGACTGGAATCGTGGCCTTCGCCGTCTCCGACAGTGCCTTCTCGTATCTGACGGAGGTCAATGGGTACAACGGGGGGAGCTTCCTCGACACCGGGTGGGTGGCCGGCTATCTCCTGATCGCTCTGGGCGCGCTGTGGGCCATGACGGCACCGGCACCCGAGGTCTCGGAGACCGAGGAGTCCGTGCTCTCTCTGATCGCCCCTTACGTGCCCGTGCTCGTCGTTCTGGCCGTGACGGCCGTGCAACTGCTGCGCGGTCGCCCTATCGGGACGGTGTCGTGGTTGATGGTGCTCGTGCTCGTCGTCCTCGTCCTCGGACGCGAGCTGCGGCGACTGCTCGGTCGGTCGAACGACGACGATCCCTGCGCTCTCGACCCCGGGTCCCAGCACCGGGAGACGGCTACGACGGCGACGGCGACGGCGACGGCGACGGCGACGACGATGGCGACGGCCGGGGGGGCACTGCTCGGTGACGACGCGCCATGAACGGTCTGATCACAACTCCGGGGCCGAGGAGGACGGGAGGAAACGGCCACCGGGTGCGGGTGGTCACACCGTACAGGTCGGTGGCCCGCAAGACGACCGGTGTCGGCACCAAGAAGGTGATCAATGACAAGCGGGTCAGGGCATGGGTCGTCCGGGTCATCATGATGGCCACCACCGGGTTCGCTCTTCTCGACCTCCTGCTCCTCGCCTCCGGTGGACACCATTGACAGCCGGTGGCGGAATAACCCGGCGGCCCGGCCGGTTGGGGTGATGGATGGGTGAACTGGCGCTGGTCGGGGACATGACCGGCGACGCGGGTGACGGCGGCGGTGTTGCGCTGTCGGTGCTCGATCTGGCCGTGGTGGGCGACGGCTCCGATGTGGGTCGGGCCCTGCGGGAGTCCATCGCCCTGGCCCGGGTGGCCGACCGGCTCGGCTACCGCCGCTTCTGGGTGGCCGAGCACCACAACATGCCGGGCATCGCCAGTTCCGCCACCGCCGTCCTGATGGGCCATATCGCCCAGGCGACGACCTCGATCCGGGTGGGGTCGGGGGGGATCATGCTGCCCAACCACGCGCCGCTGATGGTGGCCGAACAGTTCGGCACGTTGGAGGCTCTGCACCCCGGACGGATCGATCTCGGTCTCGGACGCGCTCCGGGGACGGATCAGGTGACCGCCGTGGCCCTGCGCCGGACGGCCGAAGCCCTGGCCGCCGACGACTTCCCCCAGCAGCTCGGTGAGCTCCTGGCCTTCTTCGACGGCGGCTTCCCCGACAGCCATCCTTTCCGGGCCATCACCGCCGTCCCCGGGTACGGCCAGAGACCCGAGTTGTGGCTGCTCGGCTCCAGCGGCTTCAGCGCCCAGCTGGCCGGGATGCTGGGCGTCCCCTTCTCCTTCGCCCACCACTTCAGCGCCGACAACACCCTGCCGGCGCTGGCGCTGTACCGGTCGCACTTCCGCCCGTCGTCCACCTTGGCCGCCCCGCACGCCATGGTGGCGGTGTCGGTGATCTGCGCCGAGACCGACGAGCGGGCCCAGTGGTTGGCCGGCCCGTCACGTCTGGCCTTCGTCCGGCTGCGGTCGGGCCGGCCGGGGCGCCTGCCCACGCCCGAAGAGGCGGCGGCCCGCGACTACTCGGCGTCGGAGCAACTGATCCTCGACGGCCGCAGCACCGGGCAGATCGTGGGCAGCCCCGAGACGGTACGGGCCGCACTGGAGGCGCTCGGGCGCGAGACGCAGGCCGACGAGCTGATGATCACCGCCATGATCCACGGCTACGACGATCGCGTCCGTTCCTACGAGCTGGTGGCCGAGCTCGCCCGATCGACCCCCGCCGGTGCCGCCACGGTCGGACCTGAACCGGCGGGGCTGGCCCAGCGGGCCGTCGTCAGGGAGTGACGCGGCGCCGCCGTGGGCGCCGGACCTTCGGCCACAGGGCGAGCAGGATGACGGCGGTGACTCCCAGGGCGCTCACCGCCAGGCCCTGGTAGGCCCGGGCCGGGCGGTAGGTGAAGTGGATCAGGTGGACTCCGGCCGGGACGGTGACCGCCTGGACCAGTCCGTGACGGAGAACGGCGGCATTGTGCGACGCCGCCGCCGTCCCCGGGACGGCGTTGGTGACGGTGGCCTGCCAACCGGTGGCGAATTGCACCGAACGGACCAGGGTGGCGCGGTGGGCGGTGGTGACGCGGATGGTCTCGTCGCCCCACGGGGTGTCAGCCACCACCCGCGCCGTGGCCGACGCGTCGCCGCTGACCCAGGCGCGGCCCCGGGCCGAGGGCTGGGCGAAGACACTGAAGTCCCCGTCGTGGCCGAGGTAGCGCCAGCGCGGGGGCGCCACGATGTCGCGGAGCGATCCGTCGACCCGGTAGGTGCCCTGACCGGCCGTGCGGACGATGGCATCACCGACCGCCACCGGGGTCGTGGTGGCGCGCAGGACGATGCCGCTGGCCCGACGGGCGGCGGTGGGGAAGGTGATCTCCGTCTTCCCGGCGGGAGCGATGGGCCCGGCCAACCAGGTCGTCCGGCGACCGTCGGCCGAGAGCAGGCCGATGCGCAGCGCCCCCGTCTCGGCCGACGAGGCCAGGGGGACGGTGACGGCGGTGACGGAGAGGACGGTGCCGAAGTACTGGGTCCGGGGGACGCCGGCGCCCAGCATGGCCGTCGGTGACGGCGGTGCCACGAAGACGAAGTCACCCGACGGGGTGGGAGGCGGTGGTGACCGGTCGGCCGGGGCCGACGGGTCGGGCCGGACCGGGGGCAGCGGCAGGGCTCCGTTCAAGATGGTGCCCGTGTAACCGGGCGGGCGGCCCACCAGATGGATGAAGTACTCGGGGACGCTCACGAGCAGGCCCAGGTCGAGTTGGGCGAAGGTCTCGCCCGACAGCGCCGCCGGGGTGAGGTTCAGTTGCAGGTGGGTCCCCGTCTCGGCGTCGTAATGCTCGTCGACCACGGCCCCGTAGCCCTGGACGCTGTCCAGGGAACGCAGGAGGGTGAGGTCGGGCTGGCCCAGCCGGTTGGCTTCGACGGGATAGAAGCGGTCCGGATCGAACATGCCGATGCGGTGCAGACCCCCGGCGGCGCCGTTTCCCTGGGCCGAGAGCAACGCCGCCAATCGCGCCGCCGTGGTGCTCTGGGAGGAGGCGGCGTCGGTGGGATCGGGGGTGGACTGGATGCCCAGGTTGAACACGGCCAGGTCCAGCACCACCAGGGCGACGAGGAGCGCCGGTAGGCGGCGTCCCCAGCGGGCGCGGCGCACCACCAGAAGCCCGGCGCCGACGGCGATGGCGCTCGGGATGGTGAGCAGCCCGATGAGCGGCCACAGGCTCGAGCGGGTCACCGACGCCGGCACGTGCAGGAGATGGGGGAACCAGGGGCCCCCGACGATCAGGGTCACCTGCAGGCCGATGACGCCCAGCACGGGCAGAAGCGGCAGCACGACGTCGGAGCTCCACCGGCCCGCCGACGCCCCACCGGCCGCCGACGCGCCACCGTCTGCCGACGCGCCACCGTCCGCCGGGGCCGCGGCGATGGCCGGGGTGAACATGCGGTCGATCCAGGCGGCGAAGATGACGGCCAGGGCCAGGTCCACCTCGAGGAGATTGCGGTTGAGGAGGCGTTGGCGGTTGAAGAGGGGGATGTCGTAGACGAGGTGGGCCACGGGGGTGAAGCCGCCCCAGGCCAGAAACAGGCCGACGATCAGGATGGCGTACCAGATCCACCACTGGCCGGCCTCGGGGGCGCGGCGGTGGCGGCGGGCCAGGAGTCCGATGAGGCCCATGACGGGGAGGATGCCGATGTAGCTCGATATTTCGGGCAGGTTGAAGGTGCCGAGGAAGCCGAGGGGAAACGAGTGGGCGCCGCCGAGGATGAGCGGGTCGAGGCCGAGGACGGTGAGCGACTTGTTCATGGAGCCCGACGAGAAATAGGTGAAGGAGTGCATGGCGCGCTGCGACTGCGCCTGGAAGGCGGCCCCGGGGATGAGCTGGGCCCCGGCCACGACGAGACCGATGGCCAGCCCCGAGGCCGAGCCGAGGAGGATGTGGAGCCGGCGCCGGCCGGGGGTGCACCAGGCCAGCCAGGCGCCGTAGAGGGCGAGGACGATGCCCCCGTCGAAGATGGGCTCGACGGCGCCCGAGAGCGTCATGAGTCCGAGAGAGGCGCCGAGCAGAGCCACCCAGGGGGCGGCCGAGCGGCCGTCGGGTCGGTGGGCCAGGCGGTCGAGAGCCACGAAGGCCCAGGGCAACCAGGCCGCGGCCTGGACGAGGTCGAGGTGGACGCTCTGGGCCGTCATGAAGCCACCGAAGGCGAAGGCCCCGGCGGCCAGTCCGGCGGCCAACCAGGTCCGGCCGAGGACGCGCAGCAGCGCCACCACGCCGAGCGCCGCCACTAGCTCCACCGCCATCTGGTTGAGGACCCAGGCGAGCGCCCCGGGGAGGACGGAGAAGAGAACGGTGGTGGGGTAGGCGGCGCCGGCGTTGAATCCGGCCAGCAGGGGGGCGCCGCTCCAGAGGTAGGGATCCCACAGGGGGAGGTGCCCGTGGCGGAGGTCGGTGCCCACCAGGACGCGCAGGGGGAAGTTCTGGATGAGGTTGTCGCCCACCAGCCAGGTGGCGCCGAAGGCGGCGGGCAGCCCGTAGAGGGCGGCCGAGACGATGGCGAAGACGACGAACAGCCGGCCGGCCGGTCGCCGCAGGGCGCGGCTCATTCTCTGTCGGGCCCGGCCACCGAGTACCGGGGGCGGCGGGGTCAGCGCCGCTCGCGCAACCAGGTCCGCAGAACGACGCGGGCGTACTGCAGGGCGAAGAAGACGTTGGCACCCTTCTTCGACTCACCCGAGGCCCGGGGATGCCACACGGTGGGGCGTTCGCCCAGCCGCCATCCGCGCGCCGCCGCGCTGATGATGAGCTCCGACGTCTGGTACTGGTCCTGCTCGAGGGTGACGTCACGCAGGACGTCGATCTTGAGGGCCCGGAAGCCGTTCGAGGTATCGGTGAGATGTTGGCCGGCCAATGTGTTCACGACCCAGGAGAAGAAGACCACCCCGGCGCGGCGGACGCCGTCACTGGTGTGGTCGGTGCCGAGCCGGCGACTGGCGATGACGAAGTCGGCTTCGTCGGCCAGGACGGGGGCCAGCAGGTCGGGCACTTCGGACGGGTCGTTCTGTCCGTCGGCGTCCACGGTGACGACGTAACGCGAGCCGTAGGCGTCGGCCAGGTCGTACCCCAGTTTCAGGGCCACACCCTGGCCCATGTTGACGGGCAGGACACAGCAGTAGGCCCCGTGCTCGGCCACGATGTCCTCGGTGCCGTCGTCACCGCCGTCCACCACCACCAGGGTGGAGACGGCCAGTCCGTCGACTTCGGGGGGAACGGCCTTCAGGACGGCGCCGATGTTGTCGGCCTCCAGGTAGGAGGCGATGAGGACGAGGACGGGGCCGAAGCGGGCGTCGGGGTGGCGGCGGCGGAAGTCGCTGCGGCCGAGCTCCATGACGAGACGGCGGATGTCGTCGTGGCGCCTCTTCTCCCGGGCGTGGGCGCGCGTGAAGGAGGCCAGGACCGCGCTGTCCATCAGATGACCGCGCTGTCCATCAGATGATGGTGCGGGGCTGGGCGAAGACCTGGCGCACGAGGGGCTCGAAGTGCGACAGGGGCTTGGTCGGGTAGTCGGGGTCGAAGCTGTTCTGGTCGAACTCGTCGGCGAAGGTGGCGGCCAAGGAGAACCAGGGCTGGTCGCGGTACTGCTCCCGGGCGTCGGGGTCGCCGCCGAAGTGGTGGTAGTAGTGCCGGCCCTGGAAGTCCTGGTGGGCCAAGATGACCTGGACGACCTCGTCGCGGACGTAGGGCCGGAGGATCTCCGCCGCGATGCGCGGATGATTCGGCACCGAGACGTACTTCCCGATGTCGTGGCACAGAGAGGCGAGGACCATCTCGGGGTCGGCACCGGACTCCTCGGCCCGGGTGGCCGTCTGGAGCGAGTGGGTCAACTGGTCGACGGCGAAGCCGTCGGTGATGGCCCGCAGGCCCTCCAGCATGCCGAGAACCTGGTCGGCCACGCGGCCCTGGTGCTCGAAGGTCTCGGCGCCGATGACCGCCCACTGCTCGGCCGTCGACTCGTCCATGCTGCGGAAGGTGCTGGTGGAGGAGGTCTTGGTGCTCATGGGCTCATTCTCGCGCCTCTCGGCGCCGGCGTCGTGCCGGCCGCCGCCGTGGCCAGGGGCGGGGCCTCCAGGGCGCAGTAGGTGGTGGCCGCGGCGGTGGCCCCCGGAGACGACGGGAGCCGGGGGGGATTCCTGATGAAGGCGGCCGAGAGCAGTCCACCGGCCGCCGCCACCAGCCCGGCCACGGCGACGGCCGTGCGGAAGCCGGCCAGGAAGACCGCCGGATGCAGATAGCTGGCCCCGGTGAGTCCCGCGGCCACGGGGAGCACGGCGACGGCCACCAGTCCGCCCGTGCGGGCCAGGTCGTTGTTGACCGCCGAGGCGATGCCGGCGTGATCGGCCGGCGCCGAGGTGAGCGCCGTGGTGGTGAGAGGCGCCACGGTGAGGGCCAGTCCGGCGCCCAGGACGAGGATGGCGGGGAGGACCTCGGTCAGGTAGTTCCCGGACCCGCCGACCAGGCGGAGAAGGACCATGCCGGCGCCGACGAGGACGGGCCCGAAGGCCATCTGCAGGCGGGGGCCGATGCGGGTGGCCAGGGCCCCCGAAGGCGACGAGAAGGCCAACATGATGAGGGTGAGGGGGAGAAGCGAGGTGCCGGCTTCGAGGGGGGAGTAGTGCGAGACCTGCTCGAGCTCGATGGGCAGCAGGAACAGGGCCCCGCCGAGGGCGCCGTAGACCAGGAAGGTGACGGCGTTGGTGGCGCTGAACTGGGTGGAACGGAAGAGCGCCAGGGGAAGAAGCGGATGCCGGGTGCGGCCCTCGAGGACGAGGAAGGCCCCGAGGAGCGCCAGGCCGCCGACGAGGGCGGCCAGGACCGGGGGTGACGCCCAGCCGTGGCTCGGCGCCTCGATGATGCCGGCCGTGAGGCCGACGAGAGCGGCGGAGACGAGGACGGCACCGGGAAGGTCGACGCGGCCGGTGGCATCGGGGTCGGTCGTCTCGGGGACGTGGCGGCGGGCCATGACGACGACGAGGAGAGCGATGGGGAGGTTGATGACGAAGATGAAGCGCCAGGAGACGGCGCTGATGAGAAATCCGCCGAGGAAGGGTCCGACGGCCGTGGCCACGCCGCCGAGACCGGACCAGGCCCCGACGGCACGGCCCTGGTCGTCGGGGACGAAGGAGGCGCGCAGGATGGCCAGCGATCCGGGGGTGAGGAGGGCGGCCCCCACCCCCTGGAGGGCGCGGCCGCCGATGAGGACGGCGGCATCGGGGGCGACGGCGCAGAGCAGTGAGGTGAGGGCGAAACAGACGACGCCGATGAGGAAGATGCGGCGGCGCCCGTAGCGGTCACCGAGGGCCCCACCGACCAGGAGGAGTCCGGCCAGGGTCAACAGATAGGCGCTGACCACCCACTGGAGGCTCGCCACCGAGAGGGAGAAGTCGCGACCGATGGCGGGGAGGGCGATACCGACCACGGTGGAGTCGATGGCGGCGATGGCGGAGCCGAGGACGGTGACGGTGACCACCCAGCGGCCGGCCGGACTGCTCAGCCGCAGAGCCGGGGACCCGACCCGGGAAACCGGGTCCCCGGGAGTGGTCGTCACCCCGCCAGACGGGCGAGGACGTCGGCGGCCGAGACGTGTCGGTCCCGGGCCAGGGTGCCCAGGTCGGCGGTGGGGTCGGCGGTGGGGTCGGGGGAGGTGTCGGTCCCCGGGGCCAGCCGGGCCGGCGAGGCCGGGGCGCCGAGACCGAGGGCCAGGGCTCCGCCGAGGGCGACGAGGAGGTCGCGCATCTCGGGGGGAGGGGGGAAGTACTCGTCCTCGTCGGTGACGCTGATCTCCTCCATGCCGTCGAGGGGGGCCAGACGGGCGACCACGGCGTCGACCAGTTCGTCGGGGGCCGAGGCGCCGGCCGTGACTCCGACGATGCCCGAGAGGTCGTCGGGCAGTTCGTCGGCCGAATTGACACGGAGCACCCGGGGACAGCCCGAGGCGCGGGCCACCTTCTCGAGAGCGCGGGTGTTGGAGGAATTGTCCGAGCCGATGACGACGACGACGTCGGCGCGACCGGCGATGGCCTTGAGCGCCGCCTGACGGTTGGTGGTGGCGAAGCAGAGATCGGAGCGGCCGGGCATCCAGAGATCGGGGAAGCGAAGCTTGGCCCGGGCCATGATGCCCGACCACTCGTCGTGGCTGAGGGTGGTCTGGGCCAGCAGGGCCACCGGGGTGGAAGGGGCCACGGCGACGTCGTCCACGTCGGCCTCGGTCTGGACGAGACGGACGGCGGTGGGGGCGACGGCCATGGTGCCCACCGCCTCCTCGTGGCCCCGGTGGCCGACATAGAGAACGGTGTAGCCCTTGCGGGCGCGGACCTTGAGCTCGTGGTGGACCTTGGTGACGAGGGGGCAGACGGCGTCCACCACCACCCGGTGGTGACGGCGGGCGTCGGCCACCACCTCGGGGGCCGAGCCGTGGGCCGAGAGCATGAGCGGTGCGCCGGGCGGGACCTCGTCGACCTCGTCGACGAAGACGACCCCCTGGGCGCGGAACTGCTCGACGACGTGACGGTTGTGGACGATCTCGTGGTAGCAGTAGACGGGTGGTTCGAAGACCCTGACCATCCAGGCCAGTGCCTTGATGGCCTTCTCCACCCCGGCACAGAAGCCCCTCGGGGACGCCAGAAGGACGCGCTGGACAGGCACGGGGCCAGATTACCGGCCGGGAGCTGGGGAGAAGCCCGGTAGCCTGGGGGGATGTCGGCGCCCCGGGTGGTCTCGGTGGCGGCCGGATCACCGGCGGAGCGAGCCGGCCTGCGGGTGGGTGACGAGCTGTTGGCCATCGACGGTCGGGTGCCCAAGGACGTGATCGAGTACCGGCTGCTGGTCGACGAGGCCCAGCCCCGATTGGAGGTCCGCCGCGGTCACGAGGATCTGTCGGTGACGGTGGAGAAAGAGGCGGGGGAGGCCCTCGGTCTCGAGGTGTCCTCGGCTCTGTTCGACCGGGTGCGGACGTGCGACAACCACTGCGAGTTCTGTTTCATCTACCAATTGCCGAAGGGGATGCGCCGGAGCCTGTACCTGAAGGACGACGACTACCGGCTGTCGTTCCTCTACGGGAACTTCACCACGCTGACCCGGTTCACCGAGCTCGACCTCGAGCGGGTGCTCGCCGAAGGGCTGTCCCCGCTGTTCGTCTCCATCCACAGCACCGATCCGGCCCTGCGGTCGAAGATGCTGCGCAATCCGCGCGGGGCCACCAGCCTGCGCTGGCTGCGGGCGCTGCTCGACGGCGGGATCGCGGTGCACGGTCAGGTGGTGGTCTGCCCCGGGGTGAACGACGGTGCGGCGCTCGAGACGACGCTGGCCGGGGTGATGGACGAGTACCCCGAGCTCGCCACCGTGGCCTGCGTGCCCTTGGGGGTGAGCGACTACACCACGGAGACGGCCATGAGGGCGCACAGCCGGGCCGAGGCGAACGGGGTGATCGAGACGGTGGAGCAGTGGCAGGAGCTGGCCCTCGGGGCTCTCGGACGACGGCTGTTCTACGTGGCCGACGAGTACTACCTGATCGGCGGGCGGCCGTTTCCCGGCAGCGAGCGCTATGACGGCTTCCCCCAGCACGAGAACGGGATCGGGATGGCCCGGGCCTTCGGCTGCGCCTTCGCCGGGGACGGCAGCGCCGCCTTCGGGGTGCAGCCGGGGTTCTTCGCCTGGGTGGACGGGGCGCCGGCCGAGGGGTACCGGGCGGCGCGGCTGGGTCCGCCGACGACGCCGGCCGGACCGGCGGGCGGGGGGGCACCGGTGACGGTGATCACCGGAGAATACGGGGCCATGGTGCTCGGGCCGCTGCTGGCCGATCGGGCGAACGGCGGCACGGGGCGGCCGTCCGTTCGGTTGCTGCCCGTGGCCAACCGCTTCTTCGGGGGGAACATCGCCGTGACCGGTCTGCTGACCGGCGTCGACGTGGCCCGGGCTCTGGCCGCCGAGCCGGTGGGAGAGCGGTATCTGCTGCCCGACGTCTGTCTGTCCGAGGGACGGTTCCTCGACGGGATGACGGTGGGGGAGCTGCCCCGGCCCGTCGAGGTGGTGGCCGCCGACGGCCTCTCGCTTCGCCGGGCTCTCGACGGACCCTTCGGCGGCGTCGGCGATGACCGCCCCCGGTCACCGGCGGCGGTACCGGTGGCTCTGGGGCAGAGCCGATGAGCCCGCTCTCACCCGTGCAGAACACCTCCGCCGTGGCCGGTGAGTCCCGGGGAAGGACCGGGCGTCACGCGGCGGCGGCCACCGGGAAGACCGGGAGGCTGCCGGTGATCGTGGTGGCCGGGCGGCCGAACGTGGGGAAGTCGACTCTGGTGAACCGGATCGTGGGCCGACGGGCCGCCGTGGTCGAGGAGAAGCCCGGGGTGACCCGGGACCGGCTCGAGCTCGAGGCCGAATGGAACGGTCAGGCGTTCGTGGTCGTCGACACCGGGGGCTGGCTCGGTGGCGGCGACGAGCTCGACGTGAAGGTGACCAGGCAGGCCGAACGGGCGGTGGCCACGGCCGACATCGTGATCCAGGTGGTGGACGTGACGGTGGGGATCACCACCGAGGACGAGGACATCGCCCGGCTGCTGCGACGACGGGTGGGCGAGGTGATGCTGATCGCCAACAAGGTCGACAACGAACGACGCGAGACCGATGCCTGGGAGTTCGTCTCCCTCGGCTTCGGTGACCCGTGGATGGTGAGCGCGCTGCACGGGCGCGGGACGGGGGACCTGCTCGACGAGATCGTGAGCCGCTTCGGACGGCTCGAGATTCCCGGAGTCGACGCCACGCCGGCCCCGAGCCCCGGTGCTCGGGAGGCCGACGGCAGCCGGGGCGATGGCGACGGCTATGACGGGGAGATCGACGACATCGTGGTCGGCATCGACGACGGGGTCGAGTGTCCCCGGGTGGCGCTGGTGGGCCGGCCGAACGTCGGGAAGTCGACGCTGTTCAACCGGCTGCTGGGCGAGGAACGCTCGATCGTCCACGACCTGCCGGGGACGACGCGCGATGCCATCGACACCGTGCTCGAGACGCCCGACGGGCCCATTCGTTTCGTGGACACGGCCGGGATGAGGCGGAAATCGCGGACCGAGGACGGGACCGAGTACTTCGCCATGGTCCGGGCCCTGGCCGCGCTCGACCTGGCCGACGTCGTTCTTCTGGTGATCGATGCCACCGAGGGGGTCACCCATCAGGACCAGAGGCTGGCCGAGCGGATCGGGGCGTCGGGGAGTCCGGTGGTGGTGATCCTGAACAAGTGGGAGCTGGTGAGCACCGAGGACCGGCCCATGATCCTGGCCGACGTGGACGACCGGCTGGCCTTCCTGGGCGAGTCACCGGTGGTGAAGATCAGCGCCAAGACGGCCATGGGCGTCCACCGGATCTTCCCGGCCCTACGCAATGCCGTGGAGGCCTATCACCGGCGGATCCCGACGGGGGAGTTGAACCGGGCCATGCGGGCCATCCAGGTCGCCCACCCGCCGCCGGGGTCGCGGATCCGCTACGCCGTACAGGGGGCGATCGACCCGCCGACTTTCACCCTCTTCGCCACCCGTCGGCTGAGTGCGCCCTATCTCCGCTACGTGGAGCGCAAGCTCCGCGAGGAGTTCGGTCTGGGACCGACACCCATCAAGATCCGGGTGCGGCTGCGGGGCTGAGGCCGGAGATGCCCTGGTGCGAGTCGTGTCATCGGATGGTGGAGCAGGACGAGCTCACCGACGACGGGGGCTGCCCGTCGTGTGATGAGCCTCTCGAGCAGCGGCGTCCCGTGCCGTGGCATTTCAAATTCCTGATCGCCGCCACCGTGATCTACCTGGGATGGCGGACGTACCAGGGGATCGGCTGGCTGGTCCACCACGCCTGACGCTTCGCCGCCGGGTTGGCCAGGAGGGCACGTGCTCGGGCGTTCGTCTCACCGGGCGTTGGGTGGACCGTGACGGGGATTCCCCTCGGAGGGGCTGTCGGATTTATGCAGGGTGCCCCCCTGGGCGGCGGCACGAGACGAGGAGAGAGAGGTGGTGGTGACGGGTCCACCCGAGCGGGGATCGCCATGGTGTGACACGGGGCCGTCTCGGGCGATAAGGAGGTGGGGTGAGGGAAGAGACCGACGATTCCGAGCGCGGGGAACGCCTGCGATCCGGTGACTCGGTCGTGTGGGAGGAGCTCTACAGAGCGATGTATCCGGCCATGGTCACCTATGCACGCCGGAGGCTGCCCGCTGAGGAGGCACGGGACGCCGTGTCGGAGACGATAGCCCGCGCCCTCTCCCGGCCCGATCGCCTTCCTTCGCTTCCGGCCAAACCCGAAGCCTGGGTGTTCGGCATCCTGCGCCACGTCGTGCTCGACATGCAGCGGCGGTCCTACCGGGGAATCCGGGCACTGCGCCGTATCCCCACCCTCTCGACCGAATGGGGGGAGGTCGCAGACAACATCGTCTCGGCCGAGGAGCAAGGCGAGGTCAGACAGGCGTTCGGCCGACTGTCGCCGCGTGATCAGGAGGTGCTCGAGCTCCGGGTGCTCGGCGGCCTGAGTGCCGAGGACGCCGGTCGGGTCCTCGGCATGCGCGAGGGGGCGGTCCGCAACGCACAGTACCGAGCCGTGCGGCGTCTCCGGGCACAGCTCGAGCACGACCAGGACCCCGAGGGGCTGATATGACGCGCTCCGACGACGAGCTCCTCGACGCGCTGCGGGACGCGCTCGTCCCCCCTGATCTCTCTCCGGGCCCGATGGAGACGGCTCGCTTCCGTCAGGCGCTCGAGGCCGGACGAGCCGATCCGAGGCCGAGGCGTGCCATCGCCTGGCGCGCCTTGCGGTTCCCGCCGGGACTGGTGGCCGCCGGCGCCGTGTTCGTCGCTGCCCTGGGCGCGATCGGTGGGGGGGTTGCCGCCGACACCCTGCCCGGACCCCTGCGCACGGCGGCGTACGACATGGGCCTGCCCGTGTCGTCACCGGCCCTTGTGACGGCACAAGGAGCAGAGACAGCCCTTCGCCACGCGCTCCAGGCAGGCGATCGGATGGAGGTCGTCGTCGAAGCCGCCGCCCTCCGGCAACGCTTGTCGGCCCTCGACCCGGCCGATCGCTTGAAGGTCGATCCCGAGGGCATCACCCTTCTGGCCAAGGCTGACGCCTTCTTGGCGGCCAATCCGCCTCCGGGCCAGGCGCCCATCGAGTCGAGCCCCACCGGGCCGCCCGAGGCGAGCACCACGGAACCGCCCGAGGCGAGCACCTCCGTGCCGCCCGAGGCGAGCACCACGGAACCGCCCGAGGCGAGCACCACGGTGCCGGCCGAGGGCGCCGAGAGCCCTCCTCCGCCGTCGACGACCACCGGCGGTGACGGCAGGAAGTCCAGCTCCGGCGGCGACGGCACCTCCTCCGGCTCCGATAGGTAGATGCCCTATAGGGGCACAATCCTGGGCAACTCGATCAGGAACTCTCCACTTTGACGACAGGCTTGACGAGAGATTCGTGTACAAGGCTGTGACGCGAGAGCGCCGTCGGCGATAGTCCCAGTGAGACCCCGCGAGGCGGAGTCCCGATCGACACCTTTGTCAAGGGAGCGCACATGCCGGGAGGGCTGTCCACCGTAAAGATGGCTGTGGTCACCGTAACCACTGGAGCGACGATGGGCGGGGCAACGCTGGGCGCCCTCGACGCGGCGCCATCGTCCTCGCCCGCTCCCGCCCTGGCGACGAGCGCTCCCGGCCTGGTGACGAGCGCTGCCATCTTGGGCTCGTCGAACACGCCCTCGGGAAACGGCGACCCCACCCTGGCGACCCCCCTGACGGTCAACACGCCGCGACCTGCATCGATCCCTTCGCCGGCCAACGCGATCCTGCCGATGACCACGGGCATGAGCAGTACCGATATGAAGATCACCGAGCCGGCCGAGACCGTGATCACCGAGCCGAGCAAGAACGGCGGCGGCGGCGGAACGGGACGCCGCCACGGGTGGGGGAATCGAGAACGGAAGGAGCAAGTATGAGGATTCGCCGTCTGTGGATTGTCGCCGCATCGGTCGGAGCGTTCGCGGCGGGTGGTGGCGTCGCGCTGTCGAGTGCCTCGGGGGTTGTGGTCACGACGGCGTCTCGTGCGGCCACCTCGGGCGTTCGAAGCTCGACCAGCTCGGTCGATGCCGAACTCCAGCAGCTCGTGGCGAAGGAGTCGGCGCTGTCATCGCAGATAACCACGGTGCGACAGCAACTCACCGATGCGGCCGCCGCCGAGCAGGGCAAGATCACAAGCGCCGATCAGGCTCTCGCCGCGCGCGAGTCGGCCCTGGCGCAGCGAGAGCAGCAGCTGTCAGCCGATGAAGCCACTGTCAGCCAAGAGGCGACTCAGCTCAGGGCCCAGGCGAGCGTGGCCCCGGCTCCCCCTCGGTCCTCGGGCGGGGACGGTGGGGGTGGCGATGACTGATCTCCGTTGCGAAGCGCTCGAGCGAGCCAAGCGGCGGCGCGCGAGGCGCCGCCGGGCCACGCCGTTCGCTGTTTCCGCCGCCGTGGCCATCGGCGGCGTCGGCGCGCTGGCCTGGGTGGCGCCCCGGACGGGAGCTGCCGACGTGGCGGCGTCCCCGGCCTCAGCCTCCTCGAAGCTGGCGGCACAGCTGAGCGCGGCGGCGACGACGTTGCACCGGCTCGAGTCGACCCTGGCCGCCCAGCAGGGCCAGATCGCGGCCATCGCTTCCGAACCAATTCCGGGGACGTCGTCGAGTGCGATGGCGGCGCTTCCACCCCTTCCTGCGATCCCGGCGCCCATTTCCGTGGCTCCGCCGGCCGTGCACGCCACAACGGGCGCCTCCAGCGCCGTTCCCTGAGTTGCTCTCCACCGAGATCCGCGGCACCGAGGTGGTGGGCCACGTGCGGGCCATGGCCACCGACGTGACCATGCAGGTGTGCCGGGGGGACGAGGCGCTCGACGCGCTGGAGGACCTCGTGGCTGTCGCATTGCGCGTCTTCAGGACTGTGGAGCAGGCCTGCACCCGCTTCGATCCGCAGAGCCCACTCATGCGGGCCAATGCCCGGCCAACCGAGGCTCATCGTCTTCCGCACGTCTGCTTCGAGGCGTTGCGTGAGGCCGCCCGGGCCTACCGGTTGACGGACGGGCGTTTCGATCCTCGCGTGCTCGGGGACCTGCTCGAGCTCGGCTACGACCGATCGCTGCCCTTCGCCGACGGGGACCTGCATCTCGACGACCGCTCAGCCCCGCGACGGCCGCCGTTGCCGGAGTGGACCCCGCAGTTCCGGGCCGAGACCAAGGAGGTCGTCCTCGGACCGCTGCCCGTCGACCTGGGCGGGATCGGCAAGGGGCTCGCCGTCCGCTGGGCCAGCGAGGTCCTGCGTCTGCGGGCCCCGGACCATCTGGTCGAGGGGGGAGGGGACTGCTACTGCTCCGGCCGCGCCCCCGGCGGCGGCCCGTGGCTGGTGGCGGTGGAGGACCCCTTCGGCGGGCAGAGTCCCCGGGCGGTTCTCGAGCTGCGCGACCAGGCGTGCGCGACCTCGTCGATCCGGCTCCGCAACTGGTGCGTGGGGGGCCGGCCGGTGCACCACCTGGTCGACCCCGACTCCGGCCAACCCGGCGGTGCCGGGCTCCGGGCGGTGACGGTCGTGGCGCCCGACCCGGCCACGGCCGAGGTGTGGGCCAAGGCTCTCTTCCTCGCCGGCGCCGCCGACATCCAGGCGGCAGCCGGTGACCAGGCCGCCTTGTGGATCGACGACACCGACACCGTCACCGTGACCGCCGCCATGGCCCGCCTGGTGTGCTGGGGTCCCCAATGAGTGGGCCAGTGAGTGGGCCAGTGAGTGGCACGAACGAGCGGTCTACCGACCGGCCTCGGCCGCGCTCATCCGCCGGCGTGCTGTTCTCTGCCTTCCTGGGAGGCTTCTTGCTCATCTACGCGTCATCGCCGAGCCGGCACTCTCGCATGCTGCCGTGGATCGTGGGGCGAGGTCTGGGACTGGCCGGCTATCTGGCCCTTACGGCCCTGGTTTTGCTGGGTACCTGGTTCAGCCACCCGTGGCGGTTCCGGCGATCGATCCTGCACCCCGCCGTGCAGCTGCGCGTCCACGCCGTGCTGGCCGCCGGAACCCTGGTACTGGTCGCCGGCCACGTCCTCGCCATGGTGGTCGACCGATACGCGCACGTGGGGTTCACCGGCGCCCTCGTCCCCGGCACGTCCGGGTACCGCCCGACGGCGGTGGCCCTAGGCACGGTGGCTCTCTACCTGGGCCTGGCGGCCGGGGCCAGCGCCGCGCTGGCCGGCCGGTTCCTGATCCGCCATCGCTGGCTCGCCGTCCACCGCTTCGCCGCCGCCGTCTTCGCCCTGGCCTGGTTCCACGGTGTCCTGGCGGGCAGCGACACCCCGGCCCTGCGGGCCGTGTACGCCCTGACCGGGCTGGCCGTCCTCTTCCTGACGGCGACGCGGCTGACCGCTCGTGCACCCGAGGCCCGCGGCGGTCCGCCTGGCGACGTCGTGCCTGTTGCGCCGGCTCGCCCCGGTGCATCCTCGTGACCACCAGCGTCGTCGTCGATCGTCTCGACGAGCGCCGGCCTGGCCCGGGTGACACGTTCGGCGGCGTGGGTCATCCCGGCGCCCGGCTGCTCGCCGGCCGGCCGGCGTACGACGGCACGGAGACCCTGGCGCAGCATCTCGACCGCCTGGGAATCGTCCCCCCGCCTCGGCGCGGCGCCGGCCTCGTCGACGCCGTGCACGACAGCGGCCTCGGCGGGCGCGGCGGGGCGGGATTCCCCATGGCCGAGAAGATGGAGGCGGCGGCTCGCGCCCCGGGCCCCCGTCTTGTCGTGGTGAACGCGTCGGAGAGTGAGCCGGCGAGCCACAAGGACCGGGTTCTCGTCCATCTCCGTCCGCACCTCGTCCTGGACGGCGCCGCCCTGGCGGCCGAGGCGCTGTCAGCCGACGAGATCGTCGTGCAGCTACACCGGGGCGACCCCGCCGGCTATGGCGCGCTCAGCGCGGCCATCGCCGAGCGGACGGCAGCGAGGCTCGACCGCGTTCCGGTGCACCTGTCGGTGGGACCGGACCGCTTCGTCGCCGGCGAGTCGAGCGCTGTCGTGGCCTTCCTCGAGGGCCGCCCGGCCCAGCCGCGGCCGGGACCCCGGGCCGCCGTGTCCGGCGTACACGGGTGCCCCACCCTGGTGCAGAACGCAGAGACGCTGGCCCATGTGGCGCTCATCGCAAGGTTCGGGCCGGACTGGTTCCGCGCCGCAGGGACCCCTGGCTCGCCAGGGTCGGTGCTGGTGACGCTGGCCGGCGACGTGGAACGTCCGGGCACGGTCCTCGAAGTCTGGGGCGCGACGACGATCGGTCGCCTGCTGGTGTCCTGCAGCCGGTCCGGCCACGCGACGATCGCGGAGATCGGACCCGTACCCGGCGCGGCCGTCCTCATGGGCGGCTATGCGGGTGCCTGGGCCGACATGGCCCGGGTGTGGGAGTTGCCGCTGGCTCACGACGAACTGTGCCGCGCCGGAGTACCGCTCGGCTGCGGCCTGGTGGGCGTGCTCTCCCCGGATGGATGCGGGTTGGTGGAGACGGCCAGGCTCCTCACCTACCTGGCTACCGAGAGCTCCGGGCAGTGCGGGCCCTGCGCCTTCGGGCTGCCCGACCTGGCGGCGCAGGCAACGGCGCTGGCCACGACCCGGGTATCGCGATCGGCGGTTCGCCGCCTCTATCACCGCACGGCGTCGATCGCCGGCCGCGGGGCATGCTCCCATCCCGACGGAGCCGTCCGCCTGCTCGAGTCGGCGCTGGAGACCTTCGCCGGCGACGTGCGCTACCACCTCCGCCACGGGCCCTGTGCAGGCGCGCGTAATGGCGTGACCTTCCCGGTGCCGAGGAGCAGTGAGGAGTGGCGGTGACGATGCGATTGGTGGTGGATTTCACCCGCTGCCGGGGGCACGGCATCTGCACGGTGCTGTTCGCCGAACGGGCCGAGCTTGACGAGTGGGGTTTCCCTGTCATCGACCCCGCCGACCTTGACTCGGCACCGCTGGTGCGCCGGGCCCGGCGAGCCGTCGTGGCATGCCCGCGCGGCGCGCTGTCGGTAGAGACGAGCGAGCCGCGCTGAAGAACCCCCTTCCCGCTTCTGCGCTTCCCAGTTGGGACGAACCCCCACCGACCACTGGTGTTGGAGGCGGACCGGCCGGATCTATCCGCTCGCTCGCCCATTCGGCCGCCGGGTGCCGTCGAAGGGTCAACGCGGATCACGGCGCCGGCGGAAGTACCGGGCCAGGACCAGGGTCCTGGAAGGTGGTGCGCGACCCCGGCGGCGTGCCTCATCGTGGGGCGCCGATGACAGACAACCGGCGATCGGGGAGATAGACATCCAGGCCGCCATGGGGTTGGCGTGATTGTCCTTCGCCCACGGTGCGCAATGGCTGTCTTTGATGACTAGCGCTAGCTTGCGAGGTCGGCATGTTGGGCACGCGTCTGCCGATCTCCGCTCCGGCGGTTCGACATTTAGCCGGTCGAGATGTAGAACAGCAGTTCAGAACAGATACGGGCTGTGGCGCAGCTTGGTTAGCGTGCTTGACTGGGGGTCAAGAGGTCGCGGGTTCAAATCCCGCCAGCCCGACCACAAAGCCCAGGTCAGAGCCCTATCTGATTCGGGTCGCTCCGCCGGCAGTTGTCCGTCCCCGCGCAATCCCCGCGTGACTCTTGAAAGCGGCGACGTTGCGCTTGCCTGAACGAGCGTCTGATCGAGCGTCATCCATGGCGGCAGCAGCAGCCCTCAAATCGCCCGGGTACAGGTGGGCGTAGGTGGACAGGTAGATCGAAGGGTCGTGACCGAGCACGGCAGCCGCAGTCGTCACCGGTACGCCACGCTGGGCCATCAGAGACGCAGCGGTGTGTCGGAGCACGTACGGAGTGGCCCAGTCGGGAAGGCCTGCCCTGTCACAGGCGGCGTCCCACACCGACCGGAAGTTGGAGAGCCGTAGCCGGGTCCCGCTCTTCATCGTGAACAT
>DATLQU010000055.1:0-8669 GCA_035535015.1 Acidimicrobiales bacterium
GGCGACGGCGCTCCCCCGCCGCTCGCCCGGTCGCTCCATCGTCAGGGTATCGGCGCCCCGCCGTTGCGCCTATAGGCGTAACGGAGCCACCGGCACGCAGGGTGATCTTCCATGACCGTTCCCGACTCAGGCCGTTCCCGGCTCATGACCGTTCCCGGCATGGCCTGGTCCGTCCGGCCGACGATGAGCCGGTAAGCCAGGGAAGTAGGGTCACGCGGCGCCCGGCCCAAGTCGGACATCCACCCACCCCACGGAGGCCGTACCGGAGATGCCGACCATACAGGCGAGGGGTCTGACCAAGCGCTTCGCCGGCGACGTCCTCGCCGTCGACCACCTCGATTTCGACGCCCTACCCGGTGGGGTGACTGGATTCCTCGGACCGAACGGGGCCGGGAAGACCACGACCCTGCGGATGCTCCTGGGCCTCGTCAGCCCGACGTCGGGATCGGTCCTGGTCGACGGCCAGGACTACCGGCATCTGGCCAACCCGACGACGCGGGTCGGTGCCGTCCTGGAGGCGTCCGGCTTCCACCCGGCCCGGACAGCGGCCAATCACCTGAAGCTGGTGGCCACCGTGGCCGGGATCCCCTTCCGCCGAGTCGACGAGTGTCTGGAGCTCGTCGGCCTCGACGGTGTGGCCAACCGGAAGGTGGGCGGCTTCTCGATGGGCATGCGCCAGCGCCTCGAACTGGCCCGGGCCCTGCTCGGGCAGCCCGACATCCTCGTCCTCGACGAACCGGCCAACGGCCTCGATCCGCAAGGGATCGCCTGGCTGCGTGACTTCCTGAAGGGTTACGCGGCGCAAGACCCGGGCAACGGCGAGGGGCGGATCGTCATCGTCTCGTCGCACCTGCTCTCCGAGGCCCAGCTGACGGTGGACGACGTGGTCGTCCTGGCCGGGGGCCGCCTCGCCGCCCAGGGCAAGCTGACCGATCTGCTGTCGGGAACCAAGCGGGCCGTCCGGGTGAAGACGCCCGACGCCGACCGGTTGGTGGAGGCCCTCCACGCCGCCCACCTTCCCGGCACTGTCCAGGACGGCTACGTCGTGTGCGAGGGAACCCAGCCGGAGATCGTCGGCCCGATCCTCGTGGAGAACCGGATCGAGGTCCACGAGATGACGTCGACGACCGAATCACTCGAGTCCTTGTTCTTCGAGCTCACCGGCGGCGAGGGGATGCATCTGGCTCATGGTGCCGACCTGATGGGCGGCGACGGGCGCGTCCCCGCCGTTCGCCCCGCTCCGGTGGCCGGTCGCCCGGCTCCGGTTGACCCTCCCCCTGCTCCCCCTCCCTCTCCGCCCGCGCCGGCGGCACCGGCGGGCGGCGACACCGGTGAGCTGCGATGAGCCGGTTGGTGCGAGCCGAGATCCGAAAGCTCTGGACGGTCTGGTCGACGTACGTGCTCTTCGGGGTCCTGGTGGTGATCGACCTCGGCTTCGGTTTCGCCATCGCCTTCGCTCCCGGCGGACGACACGGCGGGACGGCCGGGATCGTCCCCCACGGTTCCTCCCAGTGGTTCGTGAACGTCTTCTCGGTCCTCGACAACGCCCGGCTGCTGGCCCTCGTGCTCGGGGTCCTGATCATCACCGGCGAGTACCGACACAAGACGGTGACCCCGACCTTCTTGGCCGAGCCCCGTCGGGGCCGGGTGGTGGTGGCCAAGTTGACCACGGCCTTCGGTGGCGGCGTGGCGCTGGGGGTGCTGACGATGCTGATGGGCCTGGTGCTCGGCTTCGTCCTTGTGGCCGTGAAGGTCCAGTCGTGTCTGACCTCGCTGTCGCTGGTCGGCGTGCAGCAGGGGATGTCGCAGGCCATGTGCCGGGCCCAGCACGGCCTGTACTTCGTCGCCACCACCCACACCCTGTGGCACGACTGGTCGCGGATGGCCCCGGGCGTGATCCTCGGGACGGGGCTCTTCGCCCTCTACGGGCTCGGACTGGGGGCCTTGCTCAAGAACCAGGTCGTCGGCATCGTCGTCGGTCTGGGCTTCACCCTGGTGGTGGAGACCATCATCGGTGCCATCTGGCCGTCGATCGGCCAGTACCTGCCGGGCCAGTCGGCCACCGCTCTGGAGAACGCCGGCCGGACGACCTTCGGCGAGACGACCCGACTGCTTCCCTGGTGGGGAGGGGCCGTGATGCTCGTGGTCTACGGGGTGGTGCTGTCCGTGGTGGGAACGCTGACCACGCTGCGGTCAGACGTGACCTGACCCCGCCACGCTCAGAAGGTCAGGATCTGGCGGATGGTCTCGCCGCGCTTCATGGCGTCGAAGGCGTCCTGGGCCTTCGAGATGTCCATCCGGTTGGTGATCATGCCCTCGAGGTCGAGCCGTCCCGCTCTCCAGAGGCGGATGAGCCGGTCGAACTCGACCCGGACGTCGGCCGATCCCCAGAACGAGCCGAGCAGCTTCTTCTCCTGGAAGAACAACTCGAAACAGTTGAACTCGACCATGGCGTCCATCTTGCCGGCGCCCACGATGACGGCCGTGCCGCCGCGTCGGACGGCGTCATAGGCGGCCCGGACGGTGAGGGGGATGCCGATGCACTCGAAGGAGTAGTCGAATCCCTCGCCCCCGGTGATCTCGGCCGAGGCGTCGGCCAGCTGGTCGGGCGTGACGCCGCGGGTGGCGCCGAAGCGCTTGGCGTCTTCGAGCTTGGAGTCGATGGTGTCGACGGCCACGATCTCCGCGGCGCCGGCGATCCGGGCCCCCTGGATGGCGGCCACGCCGACACCCCCGGCGCCGAAGACGACCACGTTCGAGCCCGGCTGCACCTTGGCCGTGTTCAGCGCCGCGCCCACCCCGGTGGTGACCCCGCAGCCGATCAGGGCGCCGATCTCGTAGGGGACGTCCTCGGCCATCTTCACCACGGCCTGGCGGGGGACGACCAGCTCTTCGGCGAAGGTGCCGGTGCCCACCATGCCGAAGAGGGGCCGGCCGGCGCGCGAGAAGTGGGTGGAACCGGCGATGGAGAACATGATCGTCAGGCAGAGGTTGGCTTCCCCACGAAGACAGGCCTTGCAGCTCCCGCAGGGGGGAGTCCAGGCGATGATGACGTGGTCACCGACGGCGATGTCGGTCGCACCCTCGCCCACGGCGATCACTTCGCCGGCGCCCTCGTGACCGAGGACGGCCGGCGCCGGCTGGGGCAGGGTGCCGTTCATGGCCGAGAGGTCCGAGTGACAGACACCGGCGGCGTGGATCCGGACCAACACCTCACCCGGCCCCGGGTCGTCGACCTCGACGTCGTCGTGGTACTCGACGACCTCGGACCCGGCTTCATACCAGACCGCAGCGCGCATGATCGCTCCCCTCCAGCAACGCCCTCTGCTTCGGCGTCGACGCCGCCGCCGGCGCCGTCGCCTTCTCGAGCATTGGACCAGACGAGGACCCCGGCCACAAGGCCGGCCCAGCCTCGGAGCCGGTCGGGCCCGACCGACCGGGACTCAGGCCTCGTTGGCCACCAGGGGGAGGATCTCCTCGGGGAGAAGCAGCCGGACGGCCACGGCCAGCTCGTCGCGGACCCGGTTCATGTCCGACCATCCGTTCACCCAGCCCACCAGGGCCGAGTACCAGACGTGGCCGATGATCCGGGTCCGTTCGGCATGGTCGGGAGGCTGGGGCTCACCGATGGCCCGGGAGATGATCCCGTCCATGAGCGCCCCCATCTGCTGCTGGCACTCGATGGCGGCACGGTCGGGCGAGGCCAGGGACATGAAGACGGCGGAGACGAGCTGGGGTTGGCGGGCCATGGCCCGCAGGGCCCGTTCGAGGACGTCGAGCACCCTCTCGGAGGCGTTTCTTCCCCGGGGGGGCATCTGGGCCAGGCGCTGGTCGAGCTGCTCCACCCAATGGACGAGGGCGGCGGCCAGGAGATGGTCCTTCGAGGTGAAGTAGCGGTAGACGGTGCCCATGGCCACGTGGGCCCGGGCGGCCACGTCGCGCATCTGGACCGCCTCATAGCCGCCTTCGAGTCCGAGCTCCATGGCCGCGTCCACCACGCGCTGCCTGCGCGCTTCCTGAGCGCGAGTCAGGGAACGCGGAAGGGTGCTTTCTTGCACGGCCGTTCACCCTACTCGGGGCGCTGCCAGGGACGGAAGCCCGCAGGAGCCCGGCCGGGGGAAGGCAGAACTGACCGTCCGTCAGGCCCGGCACTAACCTTCGGCGGGCATGCCACGCGACTCCGGCACCCTCGCCACCACCGACGGACGGGTCCCCGGTCGGCGGGGTCGCGCCACCCGGCAGCGGCTTCTCGAGTGCACGTCCGAACTGCTCACCCAGACGCCGTGGCGGTCGATCAAGGTGATCGACATCGCCCGGCAGGCGGGGACGTCGCCCGCCACCTTCTACCAGTACTTCGAGAACGTCGAGCAGGCCATCTTGGTGCTGGCCGAAGAGCTGATGGAGGGCGCCTCTCTCCTGGCCGAACTGGTCGATGGCCATTGGGGCGAGGATGAGAGTTGGGCGACCGCCTGCGCCGTGGTGACGGGCTTCATGGACTACTGGGAGACGAACCGGTCGGTCTTCCGGGTGGTCGAGCTGGCCACCGAAGAGGGTGACCTGCGCTTCCAGGGGCTCCGGGTCCGGGCCCTGAACGCCGTGACCGTGACCCTGGCCCGGGTGATCGGCGCCGGCGGGGCCATCGCCAGCCCGGCCGGGTCCGATCCCATGGCCGTGGCCGGGACCCTGATCTCGATGCTGGCCCACGTGGCCGCCCATCAGTACGGCTTCGAGTTCTGGGGGATCCGGACCACGGCCATGGTGGACTCCCAGGCCCGGGTCCTGCACTGGGCCGTCACCGGCCGGCCCGGGCCGGCCGGGCCCGGCGCCGGGTGAGCCGACCGCCGACCGGACGGCGGGGCCGGTGAACGAGTCCCACTGCGAGCCGCTCACGGAGAGCGCCATGGCGAGTGACCCGCTGGCCCAATTCGGCGCCTGGTTCGAGAAGGCGTCGGAGGTGGTCCGGCTACCCGAGGCCATGGCCCTGGCCACCGCCTCTCCCGACGGCCGTCCGTCGCTGCGGATGGTCCTGATGAAGCGATGGGACGGAGACGGCTTCGTCTTCCACACCCATTACCAGAGCCCGAAGGCCCGCGACCTGACCGTCAACCCGGTGGCCGCGCTGCTCTTTCACTGGGACCCTCTCGGTCGCCAGGTCCGGATCGTCGGGACCGTCGAGAAGGTGAGTGCGCAGGAGTCGGACCGGTACTTCGCCACCCGGCCCCGGGGGGGCCAGATCGGCGCCCACGCCTCGGAGCAGAGCCAACCGATCGAGAGCCGTGCCGCTCTCGACGAGAAGGTGGCCGCGCTGACGGCCACCTACGAAGGCGGCCCCGTGCCGCGGCCCGAGTCCTGGGGCGGTTTCCGGCTTCGGGCCGAGAGCTACGAGTTCTGGCAGAGCCGCGACGACCGTTTGCACGACCGCGTCCGCTACACGCGGTCCGGGGACTCCTGGACGATGGAGCGGCTCCAACCCTGACGGGGGAGCAGGTCGTCCATTGCCTGACGACCTGATGGCTACTTGATGGCGACGGGATTGACCGGCGAGCCGAGGGCGTTGGTCAAAGGCAACGGGGTGGCGTCCAACAAGAAGCTGTAGACGCCGTCCTCGGCGCAGTCGGCGGCTAGCGGGTCGAGCAGCCAGTTCTGGCCCTGGGTCATCCCCATCTCCACCAGGTGCAGCAGATGCACGGGCAGGTAGATCTCGGGGTCCTCACAGGGCAGCACCTCGAGCGCCAGGGTGTCGGTGGCCACGGCGGCCACGTCCCGGGTGTGGAACCACTCCGCCGTCATCATGGAGAGCCCCGGCGCGAAGCCCATGTAGGTGAGCACGTCGTTGAAGTTGAGCATGTTGGCCAGAGGCTCCGTCGCCCCGCCGGCCGGAAACCGGCCGGGCAGCTTCAGCCGCTCCATCTGCCCCGTCCGCACTAGCACGATGTCGCCCGGCTCGATCCTGACCCCGCCGAGCTCACAGGCGGCGTCGAGGTCGGCCGGCTGGATGGCGTAGCCGCCGTCGAGGACGTCGCTGCCTTTGGCCCGGGCCACGTCGAGCAGAACGCCGCGGCCCACCAGGGAGTCCACCAGGTGGATCCCGCACTTGCTGGCCCCGGCCGAGGTCACCGACGACTGGGGAAAGCCGTTGTAGATCTTCCCCCGGTAGCTCACGTGGGCCAGCCCGTCCCAGTGGGTGGCGCACTGCAGGGGCATGGTCACGACGTCCTCGTTGGAGCAGATCCACTCCGGGTCGCCGGAGAGCGCCACGTTCAGGTAGGACATCGTCCGGATCGGGTTGAACCTCCCGGGCACGATTCCCTTCTGGACCCCCTCGGCCTCGGACATGGCCAACCCGAGAGGAAAGGCCTGGCCCGTGGTCACGCACCGCGCCGCCCGCTTGCGCACCTCGTCGGTGATCAGGTTGAGCGTCCCCAGCTGATCGTCGTCACCCCAGCGGCCCCAGTTGTTCACCTTGGAGGCGATGGCGGCGAATTTCTCGGGAACTCCCATAACCGCCGCACGTTACTCAGTCATCTCGTGGATCGTCCGTTGACCGAGCGTTGGTCAGATCCTTCCTTGTGGCAATGGCGACACTCTCTGTAAGATTCCGGTGGGGATTCGGGGCGAGAACCGGGGAGTATTGCCGGCGGCCCGGTCAGGTCCGGGGGGGCCAGAGTGCGTCGAACGGCGGTTCTGACGTCGGTACTTGCCCTACTCACGGGCACGACCGCCGTCGCGCCCATGGCGGCCTCGGCCGCCACCTCGCCCGGGGCCCACCGCCCGCCCCGCTCAGCGTCGGTCCGGTCGGTGTCGGTCCGGGCGGCCTCGGGCCGGACCCGGGTCCACTCCGGCACCAGCTGGACCCTCGAGTTGCCCGGCGCCGTCTGTCAGCCCGAGCTCTTCTCCACCGGTCACACCTTCTCCTCCTCCGACGCCTCGGGCGATGCCGGCACCTACAACCGCAACGCCCTCAAGATGACCTGGACCTCGGGCCCCGCCGCCGGGGACGTCTACAAGGCCCGCTTCGACAAGAGGGCGGCCGACTACCAAGGTCGCGTCTCCATGGGCGATGCCAGCGCCGCCCCGGCATTCCTCGTCCCCGCCGCCACCGTCGTCTGCTCGGTCGTCGGATCGGCCCCCATCCACTCCTCCATCGTCCTCGGTGCCCCCGACTCCGACACGGCCACGGTCACCGGCCGCGGCCCCGCCCCCACCGGCACCGTCTCCTTCTCCGTCTGCGGCCCCGGCGCTACCTCCTGCACGGCGGCGACGGGGACGTCCCTCGGTGCCCCCGTCGCCCTGGCCGGCGCCACCGCGATCCCCGGGGGCGTCTGGTCGGCCACAGCCCCGAGCCCGGCCATCACCCCGCCGACCACCGGCACCTACTGCTTCGTGGCCACCTACTCGGGCGACACCGCCTACCCGTCCGGTTCCGACGGCTCGCCGGCCGACGAGTGCTTCACTGTCACCCCCGTCCTCGCCACCCCGACGATCACCACCACGGTGCCGAACCCCACCATCGTCCTCGGCACCTCGACCACCGACACAGCCACCCTGACCGCAGTGGACGGGGCCGTCGCTCCGTCGGGCACCATCTCCTTTGCCGTCTGCGGGCCGGAGACCTCGACGGTCTGCACCTCCACCGCTGCCGTGGGATCGCCCGTCGTCCTCTCTCTCCTCTCGAACACGGCCACGGTGGCCACCAGC
Source organism: Acidimicrobiales bacterium (assembly GCA_035535015.1). Lineage (GTDB taxonomy): Bacteria > Actinomycetota > Acidimicrobiia > Acidimicrobiales > UBA8190 > Palsa-661. The sequence continues at coordinate 7,699 of DATLQU010000055.1, forward strand.
GTCGAGTTCACCCCGCCTACCACCGGCGTCTACTGCTTCTCCGCCACCTACTCGGGCGACGCCTTCTACGCCTCGGTCTCCGACGACCATTCCCCCCCGGCCGAGTGCGTCACCGTCAAGGCCGCTCCCCCGGCGGCGATCGCCCTGGGCAGTCCCGAGAACTCCATCGGCACCGGTGACCTTTCCCTGGGTGTGGGCTCTCCCACCAACATCTGGATGGCCGTCAACGGCTACTGCACCTCGAAGGAGAACGGCGACGAGCTCCTGAGCGGCTTCGACGCCACCTTCACGGGCCAGTCGTACGAGTGCGCGGCGATCCCCGAGCCACAGACCCCCTACGCCACCACCAACTTCGAGTACGACCCGTCGGGCTATCTCTACGACATCGAGACGCCGGTCCAGTCGGAGGGCACCCTGACCACCGAGATGACGGTGTCCGCTTACGACCCCAGCTACAACCCTGCTGCGTGCGCTGCCGGTGGCGGCGAGACGCCGGACAACAGCCTTGGTCAGGCCAACACCAGCATCACCACCAGCTTCGCCCTCTACTACAACCCGACACCCCTCGACCCGCCGTCAGCCGCCGACCTCCTGAGCACGGCCACTTTCGGCACCAACGACGCGGCCTCGTGCGGCAAGTGGGTACCCATCGGCACCATCCCGGCGGGCGCCGCCAACGGGACCTACCAACTCCAGGTGGCGACACAAGCGGGCGAAGCCAACAGCCAGGGCACCAACGGCTACGGCCTGGAGGTGAACGTCGGTGCGTTCGGAGCGTTCCAACGGTGTTCGACCATCGCCAACCCGGGATGGAGCAACCCGGACGCCAACAACTGCCCCGTCATCCAGGGCCACAACTTCCTCTCCGTCTACGCCAAGAACGGATCGAACACGGGGACGTTCTACCTGGCCGACGTGGACTCGGCCTATGACGGAAAGACGATGGAGATCACCCTCTTCGACCCGGGTGA